>NZ_JEMV01000039.1 GCF_000588875.1 Sphingobium sp. Ant17 | reverse complement strand
AGCATGATAATCCGCCACCCCCGACACCAGCCCGCCGCCACCCGACAGGAAGCGCCCCTGCCGCCGCCAGCCGCTACGGGCACCCAGATCGGCGACCTGCCGCTCGCCCTCCTCGCCCAGCCGCCAGGCATCGGTCATCCGTTCCGCCTTGGCATCCGGCAAAGCGAAGGTCGTATCGACCATGCCCAACGGCGCGAAGATGCGCTCACGAAACACGCTTTCCAGGTCGCACCCCTCCAGCCGTTCGATCACCACACCCAGCACATCGGTCGCCACCGAATAATTCCACTGTTCCCCCGGCGAAAATTCCAGCGGCAGGCTTGCAAGGTCAGCAATGAACTGGTCCGACGTGCGCGGCTGCTGGAAGTCGTCCAACCCCAGCTTGCGATAGCGCGCATCGATCGGCGTCTGCCGCTGCAACCCATAGGTCAGCCCCGACGTATGGCGCAGCAGGTCGATCATCAGCATCGGTCGCGCCAACCGCGCGCGATTGGCGCGACCGACGCGCAAATCGGCAAATTCCGGGACCACCGCGACAACCGGCGTATCGAGCGCGACCTTACCCGCCTCCACCAGCATCATGAAGGCCACCGACGTCACCGGCTTGGTCATCGACGCGATGCGATAGAGAGCATCGGCCCGTAAGGGCTCCCCGCTCGCCCGCGCCTGCCCCCGCGCCAGCGACACCACCGGCTGCTCGTCGCGCGACACCAATAATTGCATATGCGGCAAGCGGCCGCTGGCCAGATAGCTGCGGTCGAGAAAGTCCACCAGCGCCTCCAGCCGGTCAGGGTCCATCCCCGCCGCCTGTGCCGCTGCCCTGTCCACGCCGTCCGTCATGCCTGCGCCGCTCCGCTGCTTGTCCGGCTCCGCGCTAAAGCAGCGCGCGCGCAGGACAACAGCTTGGCGATTGCCAAGGGACCACACCGCCCTCTATCGCAGGCTATCCGAACGGCAAGCAATTTCAGCACTGGACCCCGACAGGCATGGCCACTGGCCTTTCCGCGATCTTCATGGCCAACCGCGCCGCCCTGCTGCGCTTCCTGCGCGCGCGCGGCGCGGGCGACAATGCCGAAGATCTCTTGCAGGATATGTGGATGAAGCTGGAGGCCAAGGATCTTGGCCCCGTCTCCGACCCTGTGCCCTATCTCTATCGCATGGCCAACAACCTCATGCTCGACCGCTATCGCTCGGCGATCCGGCGCGAACGGCGCGAGCAGGACTGGGCCGAAGGGGCAGGCGGCGTGATGGCCGACCCGACCGACGATGTGCCGGTGGACGAGCGGATGATCCTCAACCAGCGGCTGGACGAGGCACGCGCCGTCCTGCGCGACCTTGGCCCGCGCGTGGAACTCATCTTCCGCCGCTTCCGCATCGAAGGCGTGGGGCAAAAGGTCATTGCCGAGGAGTTGGGGGTGAGCCTGACCACCGTCGAGAAGGACTTGCAAAAGGCCTATCGGGCCATGCTGGCGCTCAAACAGAAACTGGATACGGAATGATGGGGTCGGCGGCGTCAGTCTCTGTAAGGGGCAAAATATGAACGGGGCTGGAGCAATGACGAACGAGGAGGCACTGGCGTGGGTTATCCGCACGCGTGATCCCGCCTTTACCGACTGGGACGGCTTCACCGCCTGGCTGGAGCGCGACCCCGCTCATGCGGAGGTCTATGACGCGCTGATGGCGGCCGATGCCGACCTTGATGCCCTCATTCCCCCTGCACCCGTCACCATGCCTGTCCCCGCCAATGATGTGGGTGCGCCGCAACGCCGCCCGCTCCGCTGGATCTGGGGCGGTGCGATCGCCGCCGCGCTGGTCGCGGCCGTATCGGTCGGCATGATGAATCGCGCCGACATCTACACCGTCACCACCCGCCCCGGCGAAACGCGCAGCATCGCGCTGGACGATGGCACCCGCATCGAAGTCAATGGCGGGACCAGCCTGCGCCTCGACCGCAACGACACCCGCTTTGCCGCGCTCGACAGTGGCGAAGCCGCCTTCATCGTGCGCCACGATGCATCCGATCCGTTTCGCGTGGCGGTGGGCGATGCCGTGTTCGAGGATGCAGGGACGGTCTTCAACATCGTTCACACCCCCGGTGCCGTCCGCATCGGCGTGTCGGAAGGCGAAGTCATCTACAACCCCGGTGCGCAAGCGATCAGCCTGCCCGCAGGACGCGGCCTAGCCGACGATGCGCAAGGCTTGCGCGTGATGGATGTTGCACCGGCGGCAGTCGCCAGCTGGCGGCAGGGTCGCCTCGTCTACGCCAATGCCGCGGTCAGCGACATCAGCGACGATATCGGCCGATCGCTCGGCATTGCGCTCCGCACCACGCCGGGCGCGCGCGCGATGCGCTTCACCGGCACGATCCGGCTGGATAAGGACCCCGCTCGTTTCTTCGCCGGGGCCGCGCCGCTGATGGGCCTTTCCGCCGTGCGTCAGGGCGACAGCTGGCTGCTGAAAGAAGGGGATGGGCCGCAAAGCTGATCTCTTCCTCGTCACCGCCCTTGCCATAACGAGCGCAGCGCCCGCGCATGGGGCGGATAGACAGACGATCAGCATCGCCCCCGGAAGGCTGGGCGAGGCGACGATCGCGCTCGCCCGTCAGACCAGGACCAGCATCGGCATGTCGGACCAGTCACTCGCTGGCATCCGAACCCCCGCCGTCACCGGTAATCTCTCGGTCGAAGCCGCGTTGAAGCGGCTGCTCAAGGGCAGCGGCGCGACCGCGCGGCGCATCGACGGCACGACATGGCGCATCGTCCGCACGCGGCCCGCTCCACCCGCGACCGCGCCCACCCCGATCCACGCCGCCCCCGCCGAGGATCAGCCCGAAGCCCAGATCATCGTCACCGCCTCGAAGCGTGAAACGCCCCTGCCCCGCTATGCCGGCATGGTCGAAGCGCTCGACAGCCGCGCCTTTTCCAGCGGCGAAGCGGCAGGCGGCACCGCCACCTTGCTGGCGCGCGTCGCTAGTCTGAGTTCCACCCACGCCGGTGCAGGCCGCAACAAGCTGTTCATCCGCGCCATCGCCGATTCGGGCGTCGCTGGGCCGACCCAGGCCACCACCGGCCAATATCTGGGCGACATGCGGTTGAACTATGCCGCGCCCGACCCCGACCTCAAACTCTATGATGTCGGCCGGGTCGAGGTGCTGGAAGGACCGCAGGGCACGCTCTATGGTGCGGGGTCGCTGGGCGGCATCATCCGCATCATGCCCAACGCGCCCAATCTGGGCGAAATGGGCGGGCAGGTGTCAGCGGGGCTTTCCGCCACCCAGCATGGCGACCCCGGCGGCGATCTGTCCGCAACGCTCAACCTGCCGATCGTCGCTGAAAAACTCGCGCTGCGGGTCGTGGGCTATGGCGTGCAGGACGGCGGCTATATCGACGACGTCAATCGCGGGAAGGAGGACGTCAACCGGACCCGCACCTGGGGTGGTCGCGCCGCGCTGCGCTTTGCCCCCGACGATGACTGGACGATCGATCTCAATGGCGTCTACCAGCAGATAGAGGGTGATGACGCGCAATATGCGACCCGATCGGTCGGTCGATTGGAGCGCGCCTCGGCCGTCGCGCAAACCTATCGATCAGACTATCTGCTCGGCAATGTCCGTCTCGAAAAACAATGGGACAGCCTGCGCTTCGTCTCGTCCACAGGCTTCGTGCGCCACGACCTGTCCGAAAGCTATGACGCGACCCAACCTGGCGGCCCGCCCGCGCTGTTCCGCCAGCGCAATGAAGTCGATATCTTCTCCACCGAAAACCGGCTGGTGCGCGATCTCGACAATGGGCTGGGCTGGATATTGGGCGGCTCCTATCTGCAAAGCACGTCGAAAATCTATCGCTCGCTCACCGGCTTTGGCGCGGCCTTGATCCAACCCGAAGTGCTTCCCGGCGTGCCCATGTTCGGTCGGGGGCAGCCTGCCGCTGCGACCGGCGTGCGCAACAGCGTGAAGGAAGCGACGCTGTTTGGCGAAGCTCCTTCGAACCGGTCAAGGGACTGATCGCCACGCTCGGCGGTCGCCTGACCAACAGCCGCTTGTCCGGCGAGGCGCTCGATCCGGTCGCCGCCCTCTCGTCGGCTGACCTCGCCAGAGCAGAAGCGCAAGCCGATCGCAGCGAGACGATCTTCCTGCCCTCTGCCTCGCTGCTGACCGACGCGATCCCGGGCGTCACGCTCTACGCCCGCTTTCAGCAGGGTTTTCGTCCCGGCGGCCTGGCGGTCGATGACCAACGGGTGCGGCGTTTCCAGAATGACCGGATCTCGACGCTCGAAAGCGGGTTCCGCATGGGCCTGCCCGGCCGCGACACGATCGCGCTCAGCGCCAACATCGCCTATACCGACTGGCGCGATATCCAGGCCGACGTGACCGACCGGATCGGCCTGCCCACCACGGCCAATATCGGCGACGGACGCATCTACACGCTCGAAGGGCGTATCGATGCCCGCGCCACGCCGCGCCTGACGCTGGACGGCAGCATCATCTATAATGACAGCCGCCTGACCCGCCAGGCGGCGTTCATTCGGGCGCTGTCCTATGATGACCAGTCGCTTTCGGTGCCCAATGTGGCCAATCTGGGCGGACGCCTCGCCTTCGACTATCGGGCGCCGCTGGCCGACAGGATGAACCTGCATCTTGCCGGTTCCGCCCGCTATGTCGGCAAGTCGCGGCTGGGCGTCGGCCCGGTCCTGGGCCAGACGCAAGGTGATTATGTCGACACCAGCCTGTCTGCCAGCGTGACGCGCGGGCCGGTGCAATATTCGCTGTCGCTCGCCAATCTGTTCGACAGCGACGGCAATCGCTTCTCGCTCGGCACGCCATTTGATCTCGATACCGACTATTCCACGCCGCTGCGTCCGCGAACGTTGCGCATTGGTATCGATTTCGCTTTCTGAACATCCATTCATCGCAATCCAGCACGGAAAGCGACCCCCGGCATCGTCCCTCCCGCACGCGCGCACAGAATATCAAGCGCGGCACGCAGAGGAGACTATATGCGACATTTACTGGCCTGCACGGCCATCGCACCGGTTCTGGTGGCCCTGACGGCCGCACAGGCCATGGCGGAAACGACCATCGGCACCGCTACCACGGCAGCCCTCAAAACCTCCACCGTCGCCAGTGGGGCGCGCGACGATATCACCATCAGTTCGGCCGGATCGATCACCTTGACCAGCGGAACGGCGGTCACGGTCGACAGCAACAACAAAGTCTCGAATGCGGGCACCATCACCATCAACGATGCCGATAATGTCACCGGTATCCTGATCACCCCCGGCACAAGCGGGGCGATCACCAACAGCGGCACCATCACCCTGACCGAGGACTATACTGCAGAAGATAGCGATGACGACGACGATATCGATGGCCCCTTCGCCAAGGGTACGAACAAAAAGGGCATCTGGCTGCAGGCGGGCGCGCCCCATGTCGGCGATATTACCGATAGCGGCACCATCAGCATCGAAGGCAATCAGTCGACCGGCATCCGCCTCGACGGCCCACTGACCGGCAACCTCGCCACCAGCGGCACGATCAGCGTCACCGGCGACGATAGCTATGGCGTCCTCGCCAACGACGTCACCGGCAACGTGACTCTGCGCGGCACGACGACAGCGGTCGGCGCGAACAGCATCGGCGCAGCCTTGCTGGGCGACATCGACGGCGCGCTCAAGATTCAGGGCAGCATCGCCAGCACCGGCTATCGCACGACCACGCGCCCGGACGACGTGACCGATCTCGACGCGGACGATCTGCTCCAGGGCGGATCGGCGCTGGTGATCGCAGGCAATGTCAGTGGCGGCATCATCTTCGACGTGCCCCCCACCGCCAGCGACGATGATGATGAAGATGACACCGATATCGATGATGACGGCCTGACCGACAGCACGGAAGGCTCCGCCTCGGTCATCACCTATGGCTCGGCCGCCGCCGTGCAGATCGGCGCGGCGGACAGCGACACGGACATAGGGGCGGTCGCCGCCGATACGTCGGGCTATGGCTTGATCGTCAACGGCGGCATTGGTGGCTATGGCATTTATGATGGGGTTGCGGCCAACGGCCTGGTCATCGGCGGGCTTGGCGGCGATGTCGATATTGCCAAGGGCGTGCTGGTCAAGGGCACGGTCGCGGCCGTCTCCTACGACAGCAATGCCACCGCGCTGCGCCTGGGTTCGGGCGCGCGGGCCGATACGGTCGAAGTCAGCGGCACCGTCGGTGCGAGCGGATCAGCCAAGACAGGGACCAGCGCGCGCGGGCTTGTCATCGACGCTGGCGCAACGGTCGGGTCGATCAAGGTGAGCGGCTCGGTTACGGCATCGGCGCTCGACAATGAAGAGGGCACAGCGATTGCCATCCTCGATTCGTCAGGCACGGTATCCAGCCTGTCCAACACCGGCCGGATCAGCGCGACGAACGGCCTCACCAACACCGCGATCGACCTGAGCGCCAACGGCAGCGGCATCACCCTGACGCAGGCGCTTGCCTCCGCCACGGCCACCGCCCCGCAAATCGTCGGCGATGTCCGGCTGGGGTCGGGCAACGACGTCATGACCGTGTCGGCGGGTAGCATCACCGGCAACGTCAGCCTGGGCGCAGGCAATGATGCCGTCGCCCTGTCCGGCACCTCCACCCTGACCGGCAATGTCGCGTTCGGTACGGGCACGGCCAGCCTCTCCCTCGCCGACAGCGCCAGCCTGACCGGCACCGTCGATTTCGGCGGCAACGCCGGAGCGCTCACCCTGAACGGCACTTCATCCTTGTCGGGTGCGATCGACAATGGCGGTAATGTCGATGTGACGCTCAATGGCGGAACGCTCAACACGACCAAGACCGGCAGCATCGCGCTGGGCTCGCTTGCGGCCAACGGCACGTCCACGATCGGCGTCGCCATCGATGCGGCGACCGGTGCCAATAGCGTCTATGACGTTGCGGGCGCGGCCAGCTTCGCCAGCGGATCGCAGGTAAAGGTCCAACTCAATCAGGTCGGCGATGCGGAAGGCGACTATGTCATCGTCCGCGCAGGATCGCTCAGCGGATCGCCGACACTCGGCACCGCCACCCTGCTGCCCTATATGTTCAAGGGCAGCGTCGCGGGCGATGCCGCCGCAGGCACCGTCACCCTCTCGATCGCGGCCAAAAGCGTGACCGACCTTGGCCTCACCGGTTCGGTGGCACAGGCTTACTCAGCCATCTTCAACGCGCTCGACAATGATGCCGATGTCGCTGACACCTATCTCGCCATCGGCGACGGCGAGACGCTGAACGCCAATCTGCGCCAGATGCTGCCCGATCATGCCGGCGGCACGTTCGAGGCGGTGACGTCGGGATCGCGCGCTACGGCCCGCATCCTGTCCGACCCCAACGGTATCTATCGTACCAAGGACGGTCGTCTCGGCTTCTGGCTGCAACAGGTCGCCTTTGGCAGCAGCAAGAGCGTGGGCAATACCGCGTCCTACGACATTAACGGCTGGGGCGCGGGCGGCGGCGCGGAATATCTGACGGATCTTGGCGCGTTCGGCGGCTCTTTTGCCTATATTCATGGTAGCGATACCGGCGGCGGCACCGACAATGCGGTCGATTCCGACCAATATGAACTGGCGGCGCACTGGCGCGGCCAATGGGGGCCACTGCTGGCTTTCGCGCGTCTCTCCGCGGCACATATCGGCTTTACCGGCACCCGCCATTTCACCAATGGCGACGTCACCCGCACCGCCGATGGCGACTGGAACGGCAAGCTCTACTCGGCGACAGCCGGTGCCGCCTACCAGATGCAGATGGGCCGGTTCAGCCTGCGCCCCGCCGTCGGCATCGATTATTATCGCCTCACGGAAAAAGGCTATAGCGAAACCGGCGGCGGCGATGCCTTCAACCTCACCGTCCTTGGTCGCACCAGCGACGAAACCACCGCCAACGGCACGGTCACGGCGGGCTATGACTTTGGCAGCCTGAACCCGGAAGATGGCTGGCTGCGGCTGGAACTGGAGGGCGGCCGTCGCCAGATCATCGGCGGATCGCTGGGCGATACGGTCGCCTATTTCAAGGATGGCGACCGCTTCACCCTGACCGCCGAAGACCGCACCAACGGCTGGACCGGCCGCGCCCGCCTCTATGGCGGCACCGAAACATTCCGCATCGGTGGTGAATTCGGCGCGGAGGAACAACAAAATCACGTTGCCCTGTCATTACGCGCGACGGTTAACTTCGTCCTGTGACGTCCTGACTATGAAAGGACGGGCCACACCCTACAGACCCTCCCGGCCCGTTCTTTCCGCCCCGGCAATATCCCTCCCCAAGGCGCCGGGCACAAAAGAGGGGCGTCGCTGGCCCACCCAGCGGCGCCCCTTATTCATCGTGGCAAAAGCGGTCGGGATTTTACCCCGCCAGCCCCTTCTTCACCAGCTCGTTGACGACCTGCGGGTTGGCCTTGCCCTGCATCGCCTTCATCGTCTGGCCGACGAAGAAGCCGAACAGCGCTTCCTTGCCGCCCTTATATTGCGCGACCTTGTCACCATTGTCGGCCAGAACCTTGGCCACCGCGGCCTCGATCGCACCAGTGTCCGATGTCTGCTTCATGCCGCGATCTTCCACGATCTTGGCCGGCGCGTCGCCGGTTTCCAGCATGATCTCAAACACCTGTTTGGCGAGCGATCCCGACAGCGTGCCGTCGGCGACCAGCGCCAGCAATTCGGCGGCCTGCGAAGGACTTACCGGGCTTTCTTCCAGACTTTTGCCAAGCCGGTTGAGCGCACCATAAAGGTCCGACAGCAGCCAGTTGGCCGCCGCCTTGGCGACATCGCTCTCGCTCTTCTTCTGCGCCGCAGCGCTCTGCGTCACCAGCAGTTCGAACCAGCGCGCGGTATCGGCGTCCGCCGTCAGCGTCGCCGCATTATAGGCCGACAGGCCCAGCGCCTGCTCATAGCGCTTGCGCTTGGCATCGGGCAGTTCGGGCAGCGAAGCGCGGCATTCGGCCAGGAACGCCTCGTCCAGTTCGATCGGCAACAAGTCGGGATCGGGGAAGTAGCGATAGTCATGCGCGTCTTCCTTCGACCGCATCGACCGCGTTTCGCCCCGGTCGGGATCGTAGAGCCGGGTTTCCTGCACGATCTTGCCGCCGGCCTCCAGCACGTCGACCTGGCGGTTCGCCTCATGCTCGACCACGGCCATGACGAAGCGGACGGAATTGACGTTCTTCGTTTCGGTGCGGGTGCCGAATTCCTCGCCGGGCTTGCGGACGGACACGTTCACGTCGGCGCGCATCGACCCCTGGTCCATATTGCCGTCGCACGACCCGACATAGCGCAGGATCGTCCGCAGCTTCGCCAGATAAGCCCCTGCTTCAGCGGGCGACCGCATGTCCGGCTTCGACACGATCTCCATCAGCGCGACCCCCGACCGGTTGAGGTCGACATAGGAACTGGTGGGATGCTGATCATGCATCAGCTTGCCCGCATCCTGCTCGACATGGATGCGCTCGACGCCGATGACCTTGGTGCTGGTTTCCGGGTTCTTCTCGTCCAGCACGATCTCGATCTGCCTTCACCTACGATCGGGTGGTAGAGCTGGCTGATCTGATAGCCCTGCGGCAGATCGGCGTAGAAATAATTTTTCCGGTCGAACCGCGACCATGTGTTGATCTGCGCCTCGATCGCCATGCCGGTGCGCACCGCCTGGCGGATGCACTCGCGGTTGGGCACGGGCAACATGCCGGGCATCGCTGCGTCGACCAGGCTGACCTGGCTATTGGGCTCCGCCCCGAACGCGGTCGCCGCGCCCGAAAACAGCTTGGCATTGGTGGTGATCTGGGCATGCACCTCCAGGCCGATCACGACCTCCCACTCGCCGGTTGCGCCCTGGATGCGATAGGTTGATTCAGTCATCAGTCGTCCTTTGAAGGCGTGATCAACGGCACGCCGGGAAAATAGCTGCGATAGAAACGCGGGTCACGGGTCAGGATAGTCGCGTTTAGAGACTGCGCGTGGCCACCGATCAGAAAGTCGGCGACAATCGCTTTAGGTGTATCTCCAGGACGCACTCGCCGATAATCCTGAAAAGCGCATCCCGCATTGAAGGCCGCACGAGCATCAAGCGCTTCGATACCGATCACCATGGCGACCATGCGATTCATGAAATCGTCGAGGTCGCCATATTGAGGAGCCACTTCCGCCACAACGACCGGATTGATGAATACGCCGCCCATAGCGGTGGCATTTTCCAGTTTGCTAAACGACCAGTCGAACCACCTCGGATCACGATCCAATATGTCGATCAGAACATTGGAATCGATCAATATCACGGTTCGTAATCACCTCTTAGTTCCCGCATATACTGGTCTGTGCTCATGCCGTCAGGATTGGGATATTTGCCAGCAATGGCCATCAATCCTTCCCGCATCCGCCGCACCCGCTCTTCTGAGTCCTCCGGACCAAAGCCTAGAGGAGCCACCACCACCTGACCTTCGGCGTTTATCGCTACCTTATAGGGCCAGCCGGGCTTCAGGCCCACCGCATCGCGCATGGCTTTGGGGATCAATATCTGACCCTTGCTGGTCATGGTGCCGGTTTCGATCTTGGTGGGCGCGTTCATTGCCAAATCTCCAGTGTTACCAAGGTAACACTTTACAACCCTATCTTCAATCGCCGGTTCAACCTTGGATGCGATAGGTTGATTCAGTCATCCTTTAGTTCTCTGTACCGATCGCTTGCGGACGATGCAGGATGGAGTTTTACGTAATGCCAAGGGACTTCAAAGGTAATCCGGCTTACAGTTTGATCTTCGTTGGCTGCTTTGCCACCGATCGAAAAAACTTGAACCTTCAGGCCGCCTCCAATTTCCTCGTTACGTTTTGCAGTCACAGCAATGTCAAAGGCCACCTTGTCAGGCAGATCGAATGCGGTTTCGCCATACTCATCAGTGCTCAACACGTCAGGCTGAGCGGTCCTTACGCCGATGGAGATGGCTCTAAGTGTAGATGCCACGAACGCGGCTAGTTCGTCATTATCAACCGGCGGAGTGGTCATGATTACCACCACTTGTCCGGCCGCGCGACGAAGCCTGCTCGTTCCTCGATCGCCAACCCTGCGTTCAGCACCGTCTGCTCGTCCAGCGCCTTGCCGATGATCTGCAAGCCGAGCGGCAACCCCTGACTATCGACGCCCCCGGGCACCGACATGGCGGGCAGCCCTGCCAGCGACGCGGGCACGGTGAAGATATCGTTGAGATACATGGCCAGCGGATCGGCCTGCTTCTCGCCCAGCGTGAAGGCCGCGCTCGGCGCGGTTGGGGTCAGCAGCAGGTCGCATTGTTCGAAAGCCAGATCGAAATCGCGCGCGATCAGCGCCCGGACCTTCTGCGCCTGCGTATAATAAGCGTCGTAGAAGCCCGCCGACAGCACATAGGTGCCGATCATGATGCGGCGCTTGACCTCCGGCCCGAAGCCTGCGGCGCGGGTGGCGGCATACATGTCCTGCAGGCCTGCGCCATCGGGCAGATCGCGCTGGCCATAGCGCACGCCGTCATAGCGGGCGAGGTTGGACGAGGCTTCGGCAGGCGCGATGATATAATAGGTCGGCAGCGCATATTTCGTATGCGGCAGCGATACCTCCACCACGGTCGCACCAGCATCCTTGAGCCAGGCAATCCCCTGATCCCACAAAGCGGCGATTTCCGGGTTCAGGCCATCGGGGCGATATTCCTTGGGAATACCGACCGTCTTGCCCTTGAGATTGCTCGACAATCCCGCTTCCCACTGCGGCACCGGCAGATTGAGCGACGTCGAATCCTTGGGATCGAACCCGGCCATCACGTCCAGCAGCAACGCATTGTCGCGCACCGTCCGCGCCATCGGCCCGGCCTGGTCGAGCGACGAGGCGAAAGCGACGATGCCCCAGCGCGAACAACGGCCATAGGTCGGCTTGATGCCGCTGATGCCGGTAAAGGCGGCGGGCTGGCGGATCGATCCGCCGGTGTCGGTGCCGGTCGCCGCCGGGCAAAGCCGCGCCGCGATCGCGGACGATGATCCGCCCGAAGAACCGCCGGGGGCCAGCGCCGAATTGTCGCCGCCGTCGCGCTTCCACGGGCTGATGACGTTGCCGAAATAGCTGGTCTCGTTGGACGATCCCATGGCGAACTGGTCGAGGTTCAGCTTGCCCAGCATCCCCGCGCCCGCATCCCACAGCTTGGCCGACACGGTCGACTCGTAGGTCGGCACGAAGCCTTCCAGCATGTGCGACGCCGCCGTCGTCTGCACGCCCTGCGTACAGAAGAGATCCTTCATGCCGATCGGCACGCCGGACAGCGCGCCCAGCGTTTCGCCAGCCGCCTTCGCCTTGTCGGCGGCATCGGCGGCTTCCAGCGCCTTTTCCGGTGTTTCGACGATGAAGGCGTTGAGCGCCTTGGCCGCGGCCACATTGGCGTTGAAGCCCTCGGCGACTTCGCGCGCGGAAAAATCGCCAGCGCGGAACCCGTCGCGGATTTCGGCTACGGTAAGGTCTGTAAGGTCAGTCATGCAAAAACTTCCGTTCGCCTGAGCCTGTCGAAGGGCCATACTTCACTTCAAATAAGGGCTGGGCTTCGACAAGCTCAGCCCGAACGGTGAAAGTGATGGTCACTCTATAACTTTCGGCACCGCAAAAAATCCGTGTTCGGCCTGGGGCGCATTCGCCAGCACCTTGTCGCGGACATTGCCGTCGGTCACGACGTCGTCACGCAGGCGCTGATGATTGGGGATGACGGCAGTCATCGGCTCGACGCCGCTGACGTCCACCTCGCCCAATTGCTCCACCCAGCCAAGGATGTTGTTGAGTTCGGGCACCATCGCCTCGGCTTCGGCATCGCTCACCGAAATGCGCGAGAGGCTGGCGATCTTTTTTACGGTCTGAAGGTCTATCGACATGGGCCATGCCGCTACCACCCGCTTCCTTCCGCTTCAAGCCGGTTTCGCGCCCCTTGCGCGCGCCTGCAGCTTGCGTAAGACAGGGACGCGCAAATAGGGGCCGCATCGCCCCTGAAAATCGGAGAGCTCGGGTGGCCCGCAAATTCCTCTATGTCATCGCAGCCCTGGTGGTGCTGATGATCGCGGCGTTCGCCATCTATGCGATCTGGGGTATGCAACTCATCCGCGCCGTGATGGTGCCGCGCGAAGACTTTGCCGAACTCGCCCCGCTGCCCGCCGACGCCTATGCCGACCCCAAAATGTGGGTCGCCCGCCCGGACATCACGCAAAATAATCCGGCACTCTGGACGCCCGCAGGCGTGACCACCCCTGCCGTGCCGCAGAAAGCCGCGATCTTCTTCCTTCATCCCACCAGCTATGTCACCACCGTCGGCGATGCCCATTGGAATGCGCCTCTGGACGACACGGATACGAACGCCACCGCTCGCCGCTTCGTGATGAGCCAGGCCAGCGCCTTCAACGCCACCGGCACCGTGTGGGCACCGCGTTATCGCCAGGCCAATTATGGCGCGTTCCTGACCGACAAGCCCGCCGGCGACAAGGCGCTGGCCACCGCCTATCGCGACGTGGCCCAGGCCTTTGCTGCCTTCCTCGCGGCCAACCCCACCGGCCCGCTGATGCTCGCCGGGCATAGCCAGGGGTCACGCCATCTGCTGCAATTGCTGCGCGAGCAGGTTGCGGGCAAGCCCATCGCCGATCGGGTGGCGGCAGTCTATGCGGTCGGCTGGCCCGTCTCGGTGGAGGCTGATCTTCCCGCGCTCGGCCTGCCTGCCTGCGCCCGCGCTGCCCAATCCCATTGCATCGTCAGCTGGCAAAGCTATGCCGAACCTGCCGACCCGTCCGCCGTGGTCGAAAGTTTCGAGCGCAAGACCGGCTATACCGGCAAGCCGCGCAAGGGCACCCACATGCTCTGCACCAACCCCATCACCGGTGCCTTCAACGGCGCGGCCCCGGCCAGCGCCAACAAGGGCACGCTCGACGCCCGCGAACAAGGCCAGCCGCCCAAGCTGTTGACTGGAATCGTCCCGGCGCGCTGTGACACCAGCGGCGTGCTGAT
The DNA here is from genome assembly GCF_000588875.1 of Sphingobium sp. Ant17. Classification (GTDB taxonomy): domain Bacteria; phylum Pseudomonadota; class Alphaproteobacteria; order Sphingomonadales; family Sphingomonadaceae; genus Sphingobium. Next base: position 25,363 of record NZ_JEMV01000039.1, on the reverse strand, counting down.
GATCGGCGAGCCGGTCGACATGGGGCCGTTCACCCTGCCCGGCAATAATTATCATGTCTATGATTACAGTCTGTTCTGGGGCAATGTGCGCGCCGACGCACAGCAAAGGCTCGCGGCCTTCTTAGAGAAATGACACTCTGACATCATGCCATTGGTAACGACGGATCGCGTGGCCTTTCGCGAGGCATTGCCGCAGGGCGGCCGCCTGGTCGGCATGGATGTCGGCACCAAGACGATCGGCCTCGCCCTGTGCGACGCGCGCTGGTCGATCGCCAGTCCCGCCCATACGATCACGCGCAGTAAATTCAGCAAGGACAAGCTGTTGCTGGCTGCTTTCATCACACAGCAGCAGGTCAAGGGCATCGTCATCGGCCTGCCGCTCAACCTCGACGGCACCGGCAGCCCGCGCAGCCAGTCGAGCCGCGCCTTCGCGCATAATCTGGCGGATTTCGGCCTGCCGGTTCTGCTCTGGGACGAACGCTGGTCGACCCAGGCGGTCACCCGCACCCTGATCGAGGCCGATGCCAGCCGCGCCCGCCGCGACGTGCTGGTCGACAAGCTGGCGGCGAGCTACATCCTGCAGGGCGCGATCGACGGGCTGGTCGCCGGGCTGGAATAGCCCGCGCGCTACCCCTCGAACGCCGCGATGATCGGGCATGGCCCCTCGTCCGACGCATGGCATTGCCGCGCCAGCCGCTCCAGCGCCGCGCGCGCCGTCTGCATCTCGGCGATCTTCGCGTCCAGCGCCGCGATCCGCTCCGACGCCAATTCCCGCGCCCGCGCCCGGTCCTGCCCGGCATCCAGATGCAGCAGCTCGCCAATCTGCTCCAATGTAAACCCTGCCCGCTGCGCGCTCCGAATGAAGCCCAGCCGCCGCGCGTCCGCCGCGTCGTAGCGCCGGATGCCCGCACCCCGCTCCGGCGTGGCGAGTAGCCCGCGTCGCTGATAATAGCGCACCGTCTCCACCCCGACCCCATTGCTGCGCGCGAGTGCGGAAATCGTCATGCTCATCCCTTGACTCCGTACCATGGTCCGCACCCTATATGGGTGGCATGCCCCGTTTGCCCAAGGATATGCCGTCATGACCCAAGCCCGATCCGCCGCCATCCACCGCATGGTGATGCCCGGCCACATCTGCCCCTATGGCATCAAGGCGCGCTGGCTGCTCAAGCAGCGCGGCTACCGGATCGAGGATCATTGGCTCACCAGCCGCGCGGAGACCGATGCGTTCAAGGCGGCGCATGACGTAAAGACCACACCGCAGATCTTCATCGATGGCCAGCGAATCGGCGGTCATGACGATCTTCGGCGCTTCCTCGGCCTCAAGGTGCGCGATCCCGACGCGACCAGCTATGTGCCCGTCCTCGCCGTCTTTGCGGTGGCCGCGCTGCTGGCGCTGGCGGTCAACTGGCTGACCTTCGCCCCGCTCATCGCCGTCGTCACGGTCGAACGCTTTATCGCCATCGCCATGATGCTGCTCGCCATGCTGAAATTGCAGGATGTCGATCGGTTCGCGACGATGTTCCTGAACTATGACCTGCTTGCCCGCCGCCTTCCGCCCTATGGGCGGGCTTATCCCTTCCTTGAACTGGGCGCAGGGGTGCTGATGCTGACCCGAACGTTAGACTGGCTGTCGATCCCGGTCGCGCTCACCATCGGTGGCATTGGCGCCGTGTCGGTGTTCAAGGCCGTCTATCTTGAAAAGCGGACCATCAAATGTGCCTGCGTCGGCGGCAGCAGCAATGTCCCGCTGGGCTTCGTCTCGCTCACCGAAAATGTCATGATGGTGGCGATGGCCCTATGGATGCTGACAGGCATCCATTAAACAAAAAGCGCGGATGCTGGCAGGCATCCATTAAACAAAAAGCGCGGATGCTCATTCATTGGGTCGTGCAGGGTGATGCAAAGGTCCAAGCCGGGGACGACCTCAGTCGACAACCCAATCGGCCGACCCGATCCCCTGTGCATAGAGCAGAACCGACAGATCGCCATGGACGATCTCGGCGGCGGCAGCGGCGCGTGTCTTGGGCTTGGCATGATAGGCAACACCCAGTCCCGCCCCTTCGATCATCGGGATGTCGTTCGCGCCGTCGCCCACCGCCAGGGTCAGCGCCCGGTCGATCCCACCCGCGATGGCCGCTTCCAGTTCCGCCCGCTTGCGCGCTGCATCGACGATCGGACGGGTGACCGTGCCCAGCAGCGCGCCGTCGCAATCTCCAGCACATTGGCGACATGCATGTCGAAACCGATCTCGGCCGCCACCGGCCCGGTAAAGCGGGTGAAGCCGCCCGACACGAGCAAGGTCCGCGCGCCCCGCGCCTTCATCGTGCGGACGAGCGCCTTGCTCCGCCCATGATGACGACCCGCTCCGCGCGGCAGCGGTCGATCGCGCTGTCGGGCAAGCCTTTGAGCAAAGCGACGCGCTCATCCAGCGCGCCTTCGAAATCCAGTTCCCCGCGCATCGCCCGCTCGGTGATCTCGGCGATCTGCGGCTTGATCCCGGCATAGTCGGCCAGTTCGTCGATGCACTCGACGGTGATCATGGTTGAATCCATGTCGGCGATCAGCAGCGCCTTCGCCCGCCCCTCGACCGGCTGGACGATCACGTCGATGCCCTGCCCTATATCGGCCAGCGCCGCGCGCGCCGCCACCGGATCAGCCGCGAAGAACAGATCCGCCGCCTTCTCGCGGTCCAGCCACAGGCTCTGCCCAGGCTGGCACCCGGCCTGCGCCAACCGATCGACGGCGGCCGCAATATCCCCCTGCCCGATCGAGCCACTTGCCACTAAGGTCGCGACGAACATGAACACTCCTGACACACAGCAGGGCGAATCCCGCCCACGGGTCGCGCTTATTGCCGGGCCGACCGCCAGCGGCAAGAGCGCGCTCGCTTGTTGCCTTGCCAAAGCCACCGATGGCATCGTCATCAACGCCGATGCCAGCCAGGTCTATGCCGACCTCGCCATCCTGTCCGCACGGCCAAGCGCGGGAGAGATGGGCGACATCCCCCACCGCCTGTTCGGCCATATCGACGGGGCGCAGGCCTGCACCGCGCCGCGCTGGGCGGCCGAGGCGAAGGCGCAGATCGCCGCCGCGCAGGAACAAGGCCGTCTGCCCATATTGGTCGGCGGCACGGGCCTTTATATCCGCACGCTGCTCGACGGGATTGCGCCGGTGCCGGACATCGACCCGGACATACGGTCGGCCGTTCGCGCCCTGCCTGTTGCGGAAGCCCATGCCGCGCTGGCCCATGAAGACCCGGAGGCCGCCGCCCGCCTGGCACCCGCCGACACCACCCGCGTCGCCCGCGCGCTGGAAGTTGTCCGGTCGACCGGCAGGCCGCTGAAACAGTGGCAGCAGCATAAGAGCGGCGGCATCGCCGATCAGATCACCCTTGCCCCCATGATCCTGCGCCCGCCGCGCGACTGGCTGATCGAGCGGTGCGACCGGCGTTTCGTGCAGATGATCGACCAGGGCGCGATCGAAGAGGTCGAGGCGCTGCTCGCTCGCCACCTCCATCCCGACCTGCCAGTCATGCGCGCGATCGGCGTGCCGGAAATCCGCGCCTGGCTCATGGGCGAAATCGACCGGGAAACCATGATCGAACGCGGCGCGCTGGCCACCCGCCAATATGCCAAACGCCAATATACCTGGTTCACCAACCAGCCCCCAGCACACTGGCCGCGCGAAATGCGAGAAATTGATAACAAGATTATCGACGAATTAGCAATTATATTACAACAATAGCGCTTGACCCGTCATTTTATGTCCATTAGAGGCTGCCACCTTGCTATCGCAAACCCGCTGTCGCAAAGGACGGGGCTTGCATCACATGAGAAGGATTTATCGTGGCCGAAAAGAGCGGCGCGGACATATTGGTTGAATGCCTGATCGATCTCGGTGTCGAGGTCGTGTTCGGCTATCCCGGCGGCGCGGTGCTGCCCATTTATGACGCGCTCTACAATCATCCCACGATCAAGCATGTGCTGGTCCGCCACGAACAGGGCGCGACCCACATGGCGGAGGGCTATGCCCGTTCGACCGGCAAGCCCGGCGTCGTCCTGGTCACCTCCGGCCCTGGCGCGACCAATGCCGTCACCGGCATCACCGACGCGCTGATGGATTCGATCCCCATGGTCGTCATCACGGGCCAGGTGCCCACGCAACTGATCGGCACCGACGCGTTCCAGGAAGCGGATACGGTCGGCATCACGCGCCACTGCACCAAGCATAATTATCTGGTGAAAGACCCCGGCAAGCTGGCCGGCGTCATTCATGAGGCGTTCCACATCGCCACCACCGGTCGCCCCGGCCCGGTCGTCATCGACATTCCCAAAAATGTCCAGATCGCGACCGCCCCCTATAAACGTCCCGAACCGGTCCAGCATGCCAGCTACCGCCCGCAGATCAAGCGGATGCGGCGGGCATCGATGCAGCCGTTGAAATGCTGGCCGCGGCCGAGCGCCCCGTCTTCTACACCGGCGGCGGCGTCATCAATTCCGGCCCGCAGGCCAGCGCCCTGCTGCGCGAACTCGCCGCGCTCACCGGCGCGCCCGTCACCTCGACCCTGATGGGCCTGGGCGCCTTCCCCGCATCGTCCGACCAGTGGCTTGGCATGTTGGGGATGCATGGCACCTATGAAGCCAATTGGGCGATGAACCAGGCGGACCTCATCCTGTGCATCGGCGCGCGCTTCGATGATCGCGTCACCGGCCGCCTCGACGCCTTCGCGCCCAACAGCCGCAAGGTCCATATCGATATCGACCGCAGCTCCATCAACAAGATCGTCGATGTCGATGTCGCCATCCAGGCCGACGTCGCCAGCGCGCTCGACGACATGATCGCCCTGTGGAAGCAGCGCGGCCATGAACAGGCCGACCTGTCGGCATGGTGGGACCGGATTGCGGAATGGCGCACGAAGAAGTCGCTCGCCTATGCCGAAAACGGCACCGAAATCATGCCCCAGCGCGCGATCGCGGACCTCTATACCGCGTGCCAGGCGACCGGCAAGGATGTCATCATCACCACCGAAGTCGGCCAGCATCAGATGTGGGCGGCGCAGCATTTCGGTTTCGAAGCACCCAATAAATGGCTGACCTCCGGCGGCCTCGGCACGATGGGCTATGGCTTCCCCGCCGCCATTGGCGCGCAGATGGGCAATCCCGACAGCCTCGCCATCTGCATCGCGGGCGACGCCTCGGTGCAGATGAACATTCAGGAAATGGGCACCGCCAGCCAATATCGTCTGCCGGTCAAGCTGTTCATCCTGAACAATGAATATATGGGCATGGTCCGCCAGTGGCAGGAACTCACCTATGAAAGCCGCTATTCCAACAGCTATTCCGACAGTCTGCCCGATTTCGTGAAACTGGGCGAGGCCTATGGCTGGACCGGCATCCGCATCGAGCAGCCCGAAGATCTGGAGGTCGGCATCCGCCAGATGCTGGAAACGCCGGGGCCAGTGATCGTCGATTGCCGCGTGGCCAAGCTGTCCAACTGTTTCCCGATGATCCCGTCGGGCGCGGCACACACCGAAATGATGCTCGATCCCAACCAGATCGCGGGCATCATGTCGGACGAGGCGAAAGCGTTAGTATGAGGATGGGGGTGTGACGCAGCCCCTCCAGCTGCGCATCCATGTCAGCGAACCCTGGGATTTCGAGCGGATCGCGGGAACGGTCGAATTGTCCGGCTGGACCACCGATCATGCCGACCCGGCCAATGACGAATGGGAAGTGCAACTGGACGCGGGGTTCGACTTTCACGAACGCCATATCGACGCCCTGCTGATTGCCCCCCTCTATGTGGGCGAACATCTCAGCCGGATGTTCGACGCGGTGGCGGGCCTGCCCGTCCGCCTCGCCCACCGGCAGGATGAAGACTGGCACTATGCCTTTACGGCGATGATTTCGGAACGGGCCGCCCCTGGCGACGCCCATGAAGATGTAGATGACGGGACAGCCATGTGATGCATATCCAGGAAGAATTGAACCAGCGGCATGTCCTGTCGCTGACCGTGTCCAACGAAGCGGGCATCTTAGCGCGCATCGCGGGCCTGTTCACCGCGCGCGGCTATAATATCGACAGCCTGACCGTGGCCGACATCACCGACGATCATAGCGTCAGCCGCATCACCATCGTCACCAACGGCCCGCCCAAGGTGATCGACCAGATCATCGCCCAGCTCGACCGGCTGGTGCCCGTCCACAAGGTTACAGACCTGACCGAGGTCGGCCCCTTCGTCGAACGCGAACTGGCGCTGGTCAAGGTTTCGGGCACGGGCGAGGACCGGATCGAAGCGCTGCGCCTGGCCGACGTGTTCCGCGCCAAGGTAGTCGACACGACGATCGAGAGTTTCATCTTCGAAATCACCGGCACCACCGACAAGGTCGACAATTTCGTCGGGCTGATGCGCCAGATCGGCCTGGTCGAAGTCGGCCGCACCGGCGTCGTCGGCCTGATCCGGGGCAAAGAGGCGATTTAACCTATTCACCCCTCTCCCACCGGGAGAGGGAGGGGCCTGCCGCTGAGCGGCGGGAGGGCAAGGGCTGCGCTCCTGCCCGGTGGTACACCCTCACCAACTTCGACTAGGGCCGGTCGGCCCAAGTCTTCGTATCCTCTCCCTCAAGGGAGAGGGTCAGGATATGAAAAGGGAAGAGACAGTCATGAAGGTTTATTACGATCACGATGCGGACATCGGCCTGATCAAGGGCAAGAAGGTCGCGATTCTGGGCTATGGTTCGCAGGGTCATGCCCATGCGCAGAATCTGCGCGACAGCGGCGTCGCCGAAGTCGCCATCGCGCTGCGCGCCGGGTCCGCCTCCGCCAAGAAGGCCGAAGGCGCAGGCTTCAAGGTCATGCCGAACGCGGAAGCCGCCGCCTGGGCCGACGTGTTCATGATCCTGGCCCCCGACGAGCATCAGGCCGCCATCTATGCCGACGACGTCCACGCCAATTTGCGCCCCGGCGCGGCGCTGGCCTTTGCCCATGGCCTCAACGTCCATTTCGGCCTGATCGAGCCGCGCAAGGACGTGGACGTCATCATGATCGCGCCCAAAGGCCCCGGCCACACCGTTCGCGGCGAATATGTGAAGGGCGGCGGCGTCCCCTGCCTGATCGCGATCCATCAGGATTCGACCGGCAACGCGCATGACATCGCCCTCTCCTACGCCAGCGGCGTCGGCGGCGGCCGCAGCGGCATCATCGAAACCAATTTCCGCGAGGAATGCGAAACCGACCTTTTCGGCGAGCAGGCCGTGCTGTGCGGCGGCGCGACCGCGCTGGTTCAGGCCGGGTTCGAAACCCTGGTCGAAGCGGGCTATGCGCCTGAAATGGCCTATTTCGAATGCCTGCACGAATTGAAGCTGATCGTCGACCTGATGTATGAAGGCGGCATCGCCAACATGCGCTACTCGATCTCGAACACCGCCGAATATGGCGATATCAAGACCGGCCCACGCATCATCACCGAAGAAACGAAGAAGGAAATGAAGCGCGTCCTGGCCGACATCCAGTCGGGCCGCTTCGTCAAGGACTTCGTCCTCGACAACCGCGCCGGTCAGCCCGAACTCAAGGCCAGCCGCATCGCCGCCCAGCGCCACCCGATCGAAGAAACCGGCGCCAAGCTGCGCGCCATGATGCCCTGGATCGGCGCCAACAAGCTGGTGGACCAGGAAAAGAACTAAGCCTCTTTCACCCCTCCCCTTCAGGGGAGGGGCCGGGGGTGGGGGCTATCCTCATGACGCAGCGCCTGCGGCACACCCCAACCCCAACCCTTCAAATGACTCACGTGCCTCATTTGAACCCAAAGGGGAGCGGCTTAGAAGGAACGAACCGTTTCCAGTTACGACTCTGGAACAATCGAGGGGCGTGGCTTATTCAAGGCTACGCCCCTTGAACGTTTTTTGGAGAGTCTGTCCCATGCGTAAATATCTGATCCCCGCCGCCGCCCTCATCGCCATTGCCGGCGGCACCGTCGTCATTGCCCAGGCGCCTGCTGGCGTGCCTGGCACCAAGGACGTCGCGAAAGTCACTGGCGGCACCTACAAGGTCGATGGCGGCCATACCCAGGTCGTGTTCGCCTGGGACCATATGGGCTTCACCAACAATATGGGCACCATCGCCGAACCGACCGGCACGCTGACGCTGGACAAGGCGAACCCCGCCGCGTCCAAGGTTTCGGTTGAATTCGCGATCGCCAATCTGCGCACCGGCGTCACCAAACTGGACGAGCATCTGATGAAGGCCGACTTCTTCGACGCGGCCAAGTTCCCGACCGCGACCTTCGTGTCCACCAGTGTCAAGCCAGAGGGTGCGAGCGGTGCCGAAATCACCGGCAACCTGACCATCAAGGGCATCACCAAGCCGGTGACGCTGGACGCCGAATTTTACGGCGCTGGTACCAACCCGATGAACAAGCAGGAAAATGTCGGCTTCGTCGCCACCGGCTCGATCAAGCGCAGCGAATTCGGCATGGGCTATGCCGTGCCGGTCGTCGGCGACGCGATCGAACTCAAGATCATCGCCGGCTTCCAGAAGTAAGGCACTTTCCTCTCCTGCCCCGTCATTCCCGCCTGCGCGGGGATGACGGACGGGGGCACGTCTGAAAAGTCGCATTAAGCACTGGACGCCCCGCCCCCAAAGCCGCTATGCCCTCCCCATCATGCAGAGCGCGACGCTTCTTCCCCTGCTACGACTTACACGCCTTAGGCGTGGTTTTTCGGCTGCCTTTCGATTATGGGCAGCGACGATACGCCTAAGGCTTCCTTTTCGCTGATAGTCGTTAACCGGGCCGTTCCTGCACGCCCGTTCGCATAAAGAAGTAGCTGTCCCATGATGCTGACCGATCCCTCGCAAAAATACCGCGCCTTTCCCCAGATCGACCTGCCCAACCGCCAATGGCCCGGTAAGGTCATCACGTCTCCCCCGCGCTGGCTGTCCACCGACATGCGCGATGGCAACCAGTCGCTGATCGACCCGATGAACGCGGAAAAGAAGCGCCGCTTCTTCGACCTGCTGATCGAGGTGGGCGTCAAGGAAATCGAGATCGGCTTTCCCGCTGCGGGCGCAACCGAGTTCGACTTCATTTCCGGCCTGGTCCGCGACGGCGCGATCCCCGATGACGTGATCGTGCAGGTGCTCACCCAGGCCCGCGACGACCTGATCGCCACCACCTTTGAATCGCTGCGCGGCGCGCCCAAGGCGATCGTCCACGTCTATAACGCCGTCTCGCCCGCCTGGCGCAACATCGTGTTCCAGATGAGCCGCCCGGAGATCAAGGAGATCGCCGTCCACGCCGCCAAGCTGCTGCGCGACAATGCCGCCAAGCAGCCCGACACCGACTGGCATTTCGAATATAGCCCCGAAACCTTCTCCACGGCCGAGCTGGATTTCAGCCTGGAATGTTGCGAAGGCGTAATGGATATACTCCAACCAACGCCCGAACGGCCGCTGATCCTCAATCTGCCCGCGACGGTCGAATGCGCCACGCCCAACATCTATGCCGATCAGATCGAATGGTTCTGCCGCCATATCAGCAAGCGCGACAGCGTCGTCATCTCGCTGCACCCGCATAATGATCGCGGCACCGGTGTCGCGGCGGCGGAACTCGGCCTCATGGCGGGCGCGGACCGGGTTGAAGGCTGCCTGTTCGGCAATGGCGAACGCACCGGCAATTGCGATCTCGTCACCGTCGCACTGAACATGTACACGCAGGGCATCAACCCTGGCCTGGATTTCAGCGACATCGACACGGTCATCCAGACGGTCGAATATTGCAACCAGCTGCCCGTCCATCCGCGCCACCCTTATGCCGGCGAACTGGTGTTCACCGCCTTTTCCGGCAGCCATCAGGACGCGATCAAGAAGGGCTTCGCCGCGCAGGAAGCGCGCAACGACATGATCTGGGACGTGCCCTATCTGCCGATCGATCCCAAGGATCTGGGCCGCGACTATGAAGCGGTCATCCGCGTCAATTCGCAATCGGGCAAGGGCGGCGTCGCCTGGGTCTTGCAACAGGACAAGGGCCTCAAACTGCCCAAGCGGATGCAGGCCGACTTTTCCAAGGTGGTGCAGGCCTTTGCCGACCAATCGAGCCGCGAACTCAACGCCGCTGACATTTGGGGCGCGTTCCAGGATCATTATCGCCTGACTGGGGATCAAGCCTATGCGCTGATCGACTATCATGAAACCGGCGCAGCGGGCGACCGCATCTTCACCGGCAAGATCACGCACAAGGGCGGCGAGCGCAGCATTTCCGGGCGCGGCAACGGCCTGCTCTCCTCGGTCCTCGCCGCGCTGCGCGACGAGCTGGGTGTCGAGCTGGAGATCGCCGACTATAGCGAACATGCCATCGGCGCCGGCAGCGACGTCAACGCCGCCGCCTATGTCGAATGCCGCACCCCCGACGGCCGCACTGTCTTTGGCATCGGCATGGACAGCGACGTCGCTACGGCGTCGGTGCAGGCGGTGCTGTCGGCGGCCAATGCGGTGGCGGTGCGGACCTAAAACCCCGTCATCCCAGCGAAAGCTGGGATCTCTCTTTTCTTCCGCGCATGGTTGAAGAAAGTGAGATCCCAGCGTCCGCTGGGATGACGATGCATTTGCCCCTGGCTACTTCGCCAACACCCGCAACACAGCCTCCCACTGCGCCAGCGACGCGCCGATCCCGTCCACCGGCACCCGCTCGTTCAGCCCATGGGCAAAACCGTCCTCGGCTTTCATGAACAGGCTCGACACACCATAGCTCGGCACGCCCAAGGCCCGGAAATACAGGCTGTCGGTCGCGCCCGCGGACATGCCCGGCATCACCGTTATGCCCGGCGACCGCGCCACCACCGCGTCGCGCACCGCCTGCATCACGTCCGCGCGCAGCGGCGACGCATCGCTCGCCAGCGGATCGCCCAGCGTCGTGACGGTCGCACCCTCGTCCGCCACCACCCGCACCAGTTCCGCCTTCACCGCGTCGATCGCCACGCCCGGAAAAATCCGGCAATTGACCTGCACCTTCGCGCTCTGCGGTAGGGCGTTGAGTGCATGGCCCGCCTGCGCCATGGTCGCCACGCAGGTCGTGCGCACTTGGCCCACAAATTCCGGGCGTCCCGACAGCAGGTCCGCCGCCGCCGCATCGCCCGTTTCCGCATAACGCTTCATCGCCGCGCCCACGTCCCCGCCGATCCGGTCAGCCGACAGCTCCAGCGACGCCTTGGTCAGTTCATTGCGCATCGGCGGAAACCGGTGCGCGGCGATCCGGTCGATCGCCCGCGCCAGTCGATAAATGGGATTACCCGGCGTCGGCGCGCTCGAATGGCCACCGGGGTCCGTAAAGCCGATCTCGAAATCGGCGTAGGTCTTCTCGCCCGCCTGCAACTGATAGAGAACCGGCCTGCCCTCTTCATTCAGCAGCCCGCCCCCGCCATCACCGTTCAGCAGCAATTCGGCATCTTTATACTGCGCCGCCAAGGCCTTGGTCGTCACCATCGCGGTCTCTTCGTCGCCCGACAGCAGTAGCGTCACGGTCCGGCGCGGCACCCACCCGTCTTTCTTCAACTGCGCCAGCGTCGCAACCATCATCGCGACGTCATATTTATTATCTTCCGACCCACGCCCGAAAATATAGCCATTTTCTTCCACCGGCACGAACGGATCGCGGGTCCAATCTGCGCGGTCCGCCGCCACCACATCCATATGGCCGATCATCAGCAGCGGTTTGAGCGCCGCATCCCGCCCCCGGATCGTCGCGGCAAAGGTCGCCGTCTCGCCCATCGGCGTGATGACGATATCGCCCTCGGCAAAGCCCGCCGCTTTCAGCACCGACGCATAATAGGCCGCGAGCTTTGGCACCTTGCCCGCCCCCTCGACCGTGCGAAAGGCGACGGAGCGCATCAAGATATCCTTGGCCACCACCGGGTCCGCCGCCGCCATAGCCACCTGCGGCAGCATCGCCGCCACGCCCGCCAGAAACCCGCACCGCCACCCCATAAACCTGCCCCTCAATTTCGTCAGACCGCCAATGTGGCACAGCGACAGGCAACCGCCAATCCTCCGCTCCAAGGCGATTCTTGCAAAGCCCGTGCGCCTCCCAAAGTATCGTCATTCCCGCGAAAGCGGGAACCCATCTCCGGCCCTCTCCCCGGACGCGAGGTTGGGAGATGGATCCCCGCCTGCGCGGGGATGACAAAAGCGGGTAATGTTCGACGCCCCCCCCGCCAAAAACTAAACCCCGCCCAACTATTGCTTGCGCGCAATCCTGCGCCACTCCCCCATATGCTACGCCGTTCGCCCAAAGGATTTGCGCCCATGACCCTCCCCTATCGCAGCTTCGGATTCCAGGTGCTGGTCGGCATGGTCGCAGGGCTGGCGCTCGGCGTCATCGCCCGGACGATGGGCACCGGGCCGGATGGCGACCTCAACTGGCTCGCCACCGCGCTCCAGACCGTCGGCACCATCTTCGTCGCGCTATTGAAAGCCATCGTCCCGCCGCTCGTCTTCGCCGCCATCGTCGCGTCGATCGCCAATCTGCGCGCGCTCGACAATGCCGCGCGGCTGGCGGGGCAGACTTTGCTCTGGTTCGCCATCACCGCGCTGATCGCGGTCAGCATCGGCCTTGCCATCGGCATCATCGTCCAGCCCGGCATGGGCCTTGGCACCGCCGCGCTCGCCGCTACACAGCCCGACGCGGTCGGCGGCTGGCTCGATTTCCTCAAGGGCCTCGTCCCCGGCAACAGCCTGGCGCTAAGCGGCAGCACCAAGATCGCGCCCGATGGCACCGCCAGCACCAGCCTCTCCTTCAACATCCTGCAATTGCTGGTCATCGCCATCGCGGTTGGCCTCGCCACGCTCAAAGTGGGGGAGAAGGCCGAACCCTTCCTCGCCTTCGTGCGCTCGTTGCTGGCGGTCGTGCGCGCGCTGCTCGGCTGGGTCATCCGCCTGACGCCGATCGGCTCGGCGGGCCTGATCGGCGCAGCAGTCGCCACCTATGGCTGGGACGCGCTCGCAAGGCTGAGCGTCTTCACCGGCACCATCTATCTCGGCCTCGGCATCGTGTTGCTGATCGTCTATCCGACGCTGCTGCTCGCCCATGGCCTCAAGCCCCTGCCCTTCTTCGCCAAGGCCTGGCCTGCCATCCAGCTGGGCTTCGTCTCGCGTTCCTCGGTCGGCACCCTGCCCGTCACCGAAGCCGTCACCGCACGGCTCGGCGTGGACAAAGCCTATGCCGCCTTCGCCATCCCCCTCGCGTCCACCACCAAGATGGACGGCTGCGCATCGATCTACCCCGCCCTCGCCGCCATCTTCGTCGCGGGCTTCTACGGCATCCCCCTTGGTCCGCTCGACTATGCCCTGATCGCCCTCGTCTCGGTCATCGGTTCGGCCGCGACCGCAGGCCTGACCGGCGCCGTCGTGATGCTCACCCTCACCCTCTCGACGCTCGGCCTCCCACTTGAAGGCGCGGGGCTGCTGCTCGCGATCGACCCCATCCTCGACATGGGCCGCACGGCGGTCAACGTCGCGGGACAAGTGCTGGTCGGCGTGGTCGTCGCCAAGCGTGAAGGGATATTGGACGAAGCGGCTTATTATGGCGAGGGGGCGTTGGTGGCGGGATAGCGCGACCAACACCTTCTCCCGTGTGGGAGAAGGCGACCAACACCTTCTCCCGTGTGGGAGAAGGATACGAAGCCTTGCCAGCTTGCTGGCTAGGCGAAGTTGGATGAGGGCTTCCAACCTCGCAATTCCCTATTGCACGAATCACTCTTTACTGTCATTTCTGTTTTTACAGAAAGGAACGTCATGCCACTTCTCGATCATCCTGACGCCAAAGCGTTCCTGCTCCATTGGGGCGAAATGGGCACGCAATGGGGCGTCAATCGCTCCGTAAGTCAGGTCCATGCCCTTCTCTATCTATCCCACCACCCCTTGCCCGCCGACGAGATTGTCGAACAACTGGGCCTCGCCCGCTCCAACGTATCGACGGCGCTTAAGGAATTGCAGGGCTATGGCATCGTGCGCCGGGTCCATGTCGAAGGTGATAGGCGGGATCATTTTCTGGCTGAACTCGACCTATGGGAAATGCTCACCCGTATCGTCGCAGAGCGGAAGCGGCGCGAGATTGACCCGACCATCGCCCTTCTGAACGAACTGGCCCAGCGCATGGCGCGGGACGAAAGCGCCCCGCCCCATGTTCGTGAACGTATCACGCGCATGCATGAATTCATGTCGACGCTTGGCAACTGGTATGAGCAGGTCCGTGTTCTGCCCAAGCCAACGCTCGTCACGCTTATGAAATTGGGCGGCAAGATCGCCCGCTTCCTCCCCGAAAGCAAAGACAAGCCCTAAGCCCGACCGACAAGCGCCGCTCATCGACGCTCAATCGCTCGTTTATCAATTTCTGTTTTTACCGAAAAAACTGAATGAAAGGAAATCGGCATGGTTGAAACTGCCTATGCTCTTTATCTGGTCATCACTCTGGCAATCACCGTCTGGGTTGCGCGAACCCTGTCCAAAAATGGCGAAGTCTTCCTGATCCAATGTTTCGGCCATAATGCCGAACTGGCACGCTCGACCAACCATCTGCTGGTCGTCGGTTTCTACCTCGTCAATATCGGCTTCATCACCCTGACGCTCAGCCTCGGCCGGGAGCCGGTCACCTATACCGACGCCATCCGCTTTCTCAGCGGCAAAGTGGGCCTGGCCGTGATCGTGCTGGGCGGGATGCACTTCTTCAACATGGGCGCCATCGCGCATTTTGGGCGCAAGGTGAATGGCTGGCTGACTGATGGTCGCCTGACCGCAGCATGATCGGCGAAACGACCGGGATGGAGCCACATGCTCCATCCCCCGCCCAACATTGGGAGGACCGCATGTATCAACCTTCTCCGACGATCAATCGCGGTGCGGCCCGCGCTATATTATCTGCTGGTCCCGTTTTTCTCACGCTAACTTGCGCAGCTACGCTCTACAAAACCCTGCCTGCACCCATTCCGGTTAACCTGGCATCCTTTGCGATCCTGTTCCTTCTACTTCTCTTCGGCCTGATCTTCGGCCCATTTGTCGCCTGCATTCCAATATTGATTGGCGCTTCGGCCATGACCTATATGTCTCGCCGGGTGACATGGCTGTCGGCACGCCCGATTTGGCTCGCTACGGGATTACTGATCGGCCTGGGCGCTGCCCATGGCATGACGCTGCTCCAGACCGCCCCGGAACTAGCCTTCGCGCTTGTCGCTACGTGCGGGCTCAGTGCCTATCTCTGCCATAATCGCAACTAGCACCCCGCCCTTTTCCATCACCCCACCTATGTCCCACCATTTGCTGATTTACGGCATTGCCGTATAGTCGCATTGAAGGAGGCGTTGCGATGAAGAGTGAAGATTTTGACGGGATCATGGCGGGCCTCACCGATGCCGTTGCCTATGCCAAGGGCGATGCCACGCGCGGGCGCATAGTCGCTGGTCCGGACGTGAAGGCGATCCGTCAGGCCACGAAGCTGACGCAGGGCGGCTTTGCCAAGGCCTATCGCATTCCAGTCGGCACCATCCGCGATTGGGAGCAAAATCGCCGTCAGCCCGATGCCCCGGCGCGGGTCTTGCTATCGCTGATCAAGGCCGACCCAGCCGCCATTCAATCCTTGCTCGACAAGGCGTAGTCGCGGGATGCCATAAGGCCCCTCCCCCTACAGGGGGAGGTTGGGTGGGGGTGTGCCGCCGCCAGCGTGGACGCTCCCCTTGATTGGAGGCACGTGACTCCAATCAACCCTCCCCGCTGGGGAGGGGAGATTTTATACTATGCCCCCCACTTCACAAAAAATTCTCCTATTGCGAAGTCCGCCCTGCAAACCCCAAGCCCAGCAAAATCGAACCCTGCAACGGTGTGAACTTCACAGCCTTCGCAGAACAGCACTCCCCGCCACCCCACCCCAAAAGCCACCCACGCCGCCCTGTCCTACTGCGCCGCCATCGGCTATAGGCCTTGGCCCGAACGGCAGAATTGCGACATCAAGGCGAATATCAGTGGCAGACTATCAGGTGCATATCATCGGCGGCGGGCTCGCCGGGTCCGAAGCGGCGTGGCAGTTGGCGCAGGCGGGCATCAAGGTGCGCCTGTCGGAAATGCGGGGGAGCGGCGACATGTCACCTGCGCACCAGACCGAAGGCCTCGCTGAACTGGTCTGCTCCAACAGTTTCCGTTCCGACGATGCCGACAAAAATGCCGTGGGCCTGCTGCATCAGGAAATGCGGCGGCTGGACTCGCTTATCATGGCGAGCGCCGAACCCGCCAAAGTGCCCGCCGGCTCCGCGCTGGCAGTGGATCGCCATGTCTTTTCCGGTGCCGTCACGCGCGCGCTGGCGGATCATCCCAATGTCGAGATCGTCCGCGAACGAATCGACACGCTGCCGACCTCCGGCATGACCATCGTCGCCACCGGCCCGCTCACCGCGCCCGCGCTCGCGACCAGCATCGGCCAGGCGGCGGGGATGGAACATCTTGCTTTCTTCGACGCGATCGCGCCGGTCATCCACCATGACAGCATCGACATGGACCAATGCTGGATGGCCAATCGCTGGGACAAGATCGGCCCCGGCGGCGGCGAGGGGAAGGATTATATCAACTGCCCGATGGACAAGGACCAATATCAAGCCTTCGTCCAGGGGCTGCTCGACGGAGAGAAAACCGAGTTCAAGGAATGGGAGGCCAACACCCCCTATTTCGAAGGCTGCATGCCGATCGAGGTGATGGCCTCGCGCGGGCCGGAAACGCTGCGCCATGGACCGATGAAGCCGATGGGGCTGGACAACCCGCGCACTGGCCGCTGGCCCTATGCCGTGGTGCAGTTGCGGCAGGATAATGCGTCGGGCACGCTGTGGAACATGGTCGGTTTCCAGACCAAGCTGAAGCACGGCGCGCAGGTCGAACTGTTCCGCACCATCCCCGGCCTGCAAAATGCGGAGTTTGCGCGGCTGGGCGGGCTGCATCGCAACACTTTCATCCAAAGCCCCAAGCTGCTCGACGCCACGCTGCGGCTCAAAAGCGCCCCGCATATCCGCTTCGCCGGGCAGATGACGGGGTGCGAAGGCTATGTCGAAAGCGCGGCGATCGGCCTGATCGCCGGGCGCTTCGCCGCGGCCGAACTGCTGGGCCATACGCTGACGCCCCCGCCCGCCGACACCGCGCTTGGCGCGCTGCTCGGCCATGTGACCGGCAATGTCGCGACGGCGGACTATCAGCCGATGAACGTCAATTTCGGCCTCTTCCCGACGCTGGATGACGTCAAGAAGAAGCAGCGCAAGGAAGCCTATACGTCCCGCGCCCGCGCGTCGTTCGGCGCATGGATGGGCGACATGGCGATCGCTTGAGGCCTTACACCGGTAAGGCGGTGGTATATTTGGTGGTCGATAGCGCAAAGTGCGAAGCCGCCCCCGCCACCGTCGGCTGCGCCAACAACGTGTGCATCAGGAACTGGTTATAGTCGGCGACGTCCGCCACCACGACCCGCAACAGATAGTCCCACTCCCCCGACATGGAGAAGCATTCGACGATTTCCGGGCAATCATCGACAAAGGCCTCGAAGGCGCTGCGCGGTTCGCGGGCATGGCTGCGCATGCGGATATTGCACAGCACATTGACCCCGCGATCGACCTTGGCCGGATCGACCAGCCGCACCGCGCGGGTCAACACCCCAGCCGCCTCCAGCGCCTTGATCCGGCGCCAGCAGGACGCGGTCGACGCGCCGACCTGTTCGGCCAATTGCGCATGGGGAATGGCGGCATCGGCCTGCAATATGGCGATGATCCGCCGGTCGATCGCATCGATCTGATAGTCCTGTTTCATATCCGGCCCACATATGATGAAATTACATCCGATATTGCGCAGCAATCCAGGATATTGAAACCCTTTTTCACTGGAATCATGCAATATTATCATCATGGCCCAAAACGACATGGAGCGCCCTGAAGGCACCGCCGAGGATTGGACGATCCCGCAGGATTGGGCCGCCTATACGCCGCAGGAACATGCGCTGTGGGACCGGCTCTTTGCCCGTCAGGCGCAAATGCTTCCCGACCGCGCCGTGGCGGAGTTCATGAACGGGCTGGACGTGCTGCGCATGACCCGGCCGGGCATCCCGGATTTCGATGAGCTATCCGAACGGCTGATGAAGCTGACCGGCTGGCAGGTCGTCGCCGTCCCCGGTCTGGTCCCCGACCGGCTGTTCTTCGACCATCTCGCCAACCGCCGCTTCGTCGCCGGGCGTTTCCTGCGCACGCCCGACCAGATCGACTATCTGTCCGAACCCGACATTTTCCACGACGTCTTCGGCCACGTCCCCCTGCTCGCCAACCCCGCCTTCGCCGATTATATGCAGGCCTATGGCCAGGGAGGCCTGCGCGCCGACGGCCTGGGTGCGATCGACCGGCTGGCCCGGCTCTATTGGTACACCGTGGAGTTCGGCCTGATCCGCCAGGGCGACGATCTCAAACTCTACGGCGCGGGCATCGTGTCGTCCCACGGCGAGTCCATCTACGCCCTGGACGATCCCTCCCCCAACCGGCTGGGTTTCGATCTCAAGCGGCTGATGCGCACCCGCTACCGCATCGACGATTATCAGCAGAGCTATTTCGTCATCGACAGTTTCGAAGATCTGCTGCGCCAGACGGTCGAGACCGACTTTGCCCCGCTCTACGCTGAGCTGGACGGCCTGCCCGATCTCGACACCGATACCATCCTGCCGACCGACCGCTTCTTCACCCGCGGTACGCAGGCCTATGCCAAGAAAAAAAAGGAAGAGGAGCCGCAATGACCGCTACCATAGACAATCCCCTGGGCCTCAACGGCTTCGAATTCGCCGAATTCACCTCGCCCGATCCGGCGGCGATGGCGGCGCAGTTCGAGCAACTGGGCTTCGTGCCGACGCACCGCCACCCGACCAAGAATATCACCCGCTATAAACAGGGTCGCATCAACCTGATGCTCAACCGCGACGATGCCGGGCGCGTTGCCGCCTTTCGCGGAGTCCATGGTCCCTCCGCCAGCGCCATGGCCTTCCGCGTCGCCGATCCGCAGGCCGCGATGCGATGGGCGCTCGACCATGGCGCGCAGGCGACCGAAGAGGATGACACGGTGATCCAGGGGATCGGCGGCTCCTACCTCTATTTCATGCCCGATGGCCAAGATCCCTATGCCGACTGGGCCGAATTCGCCGGCTGGCGCGAGGCGGAGGCAAAGAATAGCGTCGGGCTCGACCTGCTCGACCATCTGACCCACAATGTCCGGCGCGGGCAAATGCAGGTGTGGAGCGAATTTTACCGCACCCTCTTCGGCTTCGAGGAACAGAAATTCTTCGATATCAAGGGCAAGGCGACCGGCCTCACCAGCCAGGCGATGATTGCGCCCGACCGGGCGATCCGCATCCCGCTGAACGAGAGCCAGGACGACAAGAGCCAGATCGAGGAATTCATCCGCGACTATCATGGCGAAGGCATCCAGCATCTCGCGCTCACCACCGACAATATATACGATACCGTCGAGAAATTGCGCGCGCGGGGCGTGCGGCTGCAGGACACGATCGAGACCTATTATGATCTGGTCGACACCCGCGTCCCCGGCCATGGCGAGGATCTCGACCGGCTGCGCGCCAACCGCATCCTGATCGACGGCAGCGTCGAGACGGGCGAGGGCATCTTGCTGCAGATCTTCACCGAAAATATGTTCGGCCCGATCTTCTTCGAAATCATCCAGCGCAAGGGCAATGACGGGTTCGGCAATGGCAATTTCCAGGCCTTGTTCGAAAGCATCGAACTCGACCAGATACGGCGCGGCGTCGTGTCGGTCGATGCCTGAACGCGACAGGGGGCGGCACCACCGCCCCCTGCCCTGACGTCAGGCCCGCCGCCCGCCAAAGCGCGCATAGAGCGTCGGCAGCACGAACAGGGTCAGCAGCGTCGCCGACACCAGCCCGCCAATCACCACCGTCGCCAGCGGCTTCTGCACCTCCGCGCCTGACCCGGTCGCCAGGGCCATCGGCACGAAGCCAAGCGAGGCGACCAGCGCGGTCATCACCACCGGCCGCAGGCGGCGCATCGCCCCCTGCTCGGCCGCCCGCGCGCGCGCCATACCTTGCCCGATCAACTCCTGGATCGCCGTCACCATCACCAGCCCGTTAAGCACCGCAATGCCCGACAAGGCGATGAAGCCCACCGCCGCCGAGACGGAAAAGGGCATGCCCCGCAGGAACAGCGCCAGCACGCCACCGACCAGCGCCAACGGCACCCCGGTAAAGACGATCATCGCGTCGCGCACATTGCCCAACGCACCATAAAGCAGCAGCAGGATCAGCACGAAACAGGCCGGGACGACCAGCAACAACCGATCCCGCGCCGACGCCAGATTTTCGAACTGCCCGCCCCATTCGAGATAGGCACCCGCCGGCAAGCGCACAGCCGACGCGATATCCGCCTGTGCGTCCGCCACCACGCTCGCCACGTCGCGCCCACGCACATTGGCCTGCACCACGATCCGGCGCTTGCCATTTTCGCGGCTGATCTGGTTGGGACCGGTCGTGACCGCAATCTCCGCCACGCTCGCCAACGGCACGAAGGCCCCATCGGGCGTCGGCACAGGGATCTGTCCCACCGCCTCGATATCAGCCCGCTGCGTATCGTCGAGCCGGATCGTCACCGCAAAGCGCCGATCCCCTTCGAAGATCATGCCCGCATCGCGCCCGCCGATCGCGGCGGCCACGACATCCTGCACCGCCTTGGCCGACAGGCCCATCGCCGCCAGCGCCTCGCGCCGGGGCCGGATGTCGAGCATCGGCAGCCCCTCGGTCTGCTCGACCCGCACGTCCACCGCGCCTGCCGTCCGCCGCAGGATCGTCGCGACCTGATTAGCGGTGCGCGCCATCGCGTCGGCATCGTCGCCAAAGACTTTGACCGCGACGTCCCCCCGCACGCCCGCAATCAGTTCGTTGAACCGCATCTGGATCGGCTGGCTGATTTCAAAGGCATTGCCGGGCAGCACCGCCAGCTTCTTTTCGACCGCTTCCACCAGTTCCGCCTTGGGCAGTTTCGGATCGGGCCATTCCTCGCGCGGCTTCATGATGATGAAGGTGTCCGAAATATTGGGCGGCATTGGGTCCGACGCCAGTTCCGCCGTCCCCGTCTTGGAAAAGACGAAGCGGACCTGCGGCAATGTGGCGATCGCCTTTTCGACGTCGAACTGCATCGCCTGGCTCTGTTCGACCGACGTGCCCGGAATGCGCAGCATTGCGCGGTCATGTCGCCCTCGTCGAGCTGCGGCAGAAACTCCTGCCCCAGCGTCAGGAACGCGCCGATCGCCAGCACGAAGGCCGCCACCGCCACGCCCATGGTCCGCGTCGGCCGCTGCATTGCCTTGTCGAGGCCAGGTTCATAGCGGGTCTTGAGCCAGCCCATAATCCGCCCTTCCTTTTCCTCCACCGGCTTCGACAACAGCACCGCAAGCAGGGCCGGCACGAAGGTGAGCGACAGGATGAAAGCGCAAACGAGCGCCAGGATGACCGTCAGCGCCATCGGCGTGAAGGTCTTGCCCTCGATGCCCGTCAGCGTCAGCAGCGGCACATAAACGAGGATGATGATCGCCTGGCCATAGACCGAAGGCCGGATCATCTCCCGCGCCGCGCCAACGACCACGGCCAGCCGTTCGTCCAGCGTCAGCACCCGGCCTTCGCGATGCTGCCCTTCGGCGATCCGCCGCAATGCATGTTCGACAATGATGACCGCGCCATCGACGATCAGGCCGAAATCGAGTGCGCCGAGACTCATGAGGTTAGCCGACACGCCCCCCTGCAACATTCCGAAGCTGGTCATCAACATGGTGATCGGGATCACCAGCGCCGCGATCAGCGCCGCGCGGAAATTGCCCAGCAGCACGAACAGGACGACGACGACCAGCAACGCGCCTTCGGCCAGGTTCTTGGTCACCGTGTTGATGGTCGAATGGACGAGCGCGGTGCGGTCCAGCACCGGCTGGACGATGACGTCGGTGGGCAGGGAGGCGTTGATCTCCTCCAGTCGCCGGGCGACCGCCGATGCCACGGTGCGGCTATTCTCGCCGACCCGCATGACCGCCGTGCCGACCACGACCTCGCGCCCGTTTTCAGACGCCGACCCCATGCGGATCGCTTGCCCCGTCCGAACCGTGGCGACCTGGCTCAGCAGGATCGGCACGCCCTCGCGCGTCGCGATCACGGTGCGGGACAGATCCTCCGCCCCGGTCAACCGCGCGTCGGATCGCACGGCCAGCCCCTCGCCATTGCGATCGACCACGCCCGCGCCGACCGCATTGTTATTCTCCTCCAGCGCGCGCGCCAGATCATCGATGCCGATCCGCAACGCAGCCAGCCGCGAGAGATCGGGCACGACCTGAAACTGCTTCACATAGCCGCCGATCGAATCGACCCCGGCCAGCCCCGGCGTATTCTTGAGCAGCGGCGCGACGATCCAGTCTTGCGCGGTGCGCAAATAGGTCGCCTGATCCGCCTGGCTCACCAGCCGCTCGCCCTCCGGCGTGATATAGCTGCCATCGGGTTGCAGGCCCGGTTCGCCCGGATCATGCTGGTCATCCTTGCGATGGGCGAGGTGGACGGTCCACATATAGACCTCACCCAGTCCCGTCGCGATCGGCCCCATTTCCGGCGTCACGCCCGCAGGCAGGCTTTCGGCCAGCCCCGCCAGCCGCTCATTCACCTGCTGCCGGGCGAAGTAGATGTCGGTGGAGTCGGTGAAGACGGCGGTGATTTGGGCAAAGCCGTTGCGGCTCAGCGAGCGGCTATATTCCAGCCCCTCGATCCCCGACAGCGCGGTTTCGATGGGAAAGGCGACTTGCTTCTCGACCAGTTCGGGCGAGAGCGACGGCGCACGGACATTGACCTGCACCTGGTTGTTGGTGATGTCAGGCACCGCATCGATGGGCAGGCGCTGAAGCGCCCAGCCGCCGATGAGGCAGGCGATGAGGGTCAGCAGCAGCACCAGCCAGCGCCGCGCGACCGCGAATGTGACGATCCGGTCAATCATCGATCAATGCCCATGTTCCGCTTCGCCCTTGCCGAGTTCGGCCTTGAGCGTGAAGCTGCCGGTGGCGGCGATCCGCTCGCCGCCTTTCAATCCCTTGGTGATAATGACGCGATCGCCGCTCACTGGCCCCAATTCGACCGGAACCGCCTGGAAGCCGGTGCGGGTGCGCACGAACACGCTGCTCTTGCCCTCGACCGTCTGCACCGCGATCTGCGGCACGGCGATGGCGCGCCCGCCATCCCTGGACGGCAGGTCGACCGCAGCGGTGACATTCTCGCCCACGCGCCATTGCCCGTCGCGATTGTCGATCGTGGCGATGACCGGGACCAGCCGGGTCTGCGCGTCGAGGATCGGCGAGACGAAGCTGATGCGCGCCTGCGCCGTGCGCCCCGGCGCGGTCACCGTGACCGTGCCGCCCGGTCGCAAGGTTGCGGCATCGGCAGCGGACAAGGACAGAGTGACCGAAAGCTTGCCAAGATTGGCGACGCGATAGAGTTCGGTATCGGCCGCTACGACCTGCCCCAGCATCGCGCTGCGGCTGACGACCTGCCCGCCGATCGGCGAGGGCAGGCTGATGCGGTTGAGGCCGCCGCCCGCGCGGCCCGTCGCCGCCAGTTGCTGCTGCGCCAGCCGCAGCGCAATCCCCGCCTCAGTCGCGGTCGTGCGCGCCGCGATCAGATCCTGTTCGGGCGATACTTTCTCCGCGAACAGCCGCTGCTCCCGCCCCAAATTGCTGCGCGCCAGCGCCAGCCGGGCGCGGGCCGCTTCGATCTCGCCCTGCATCTGCGCCGCCTCGCGGCTTTCGATGACCGCCAGCGGATCGCCCCGCCGCACCGCCTCACCCAGATTGCGATGCAGCGCGACGATCCGTCCACCGACCGCCGCCGTCACGACTTGCATACCCTGCGGATCGGCCTCGATCGTCGCGGGCAGGCTCGCCGCCCCGCCCGATCCCGCCATGCCGACCGGCACCAGCAATATGCCCGCGCTGCGGATCTGCGCTTCGGACAGGGTTATTGCCCCCTCCTCTTCCGCATGATCCTCCTCGCCTTCCTCATCATGGTCTTCGGCGTGGCCCGCCTCATCATGCGCTTCATTCTGGGGCACAGTCTCGCCACAGGCGGCCAGCACCAGGAACAGCGGCAATGCCGCCGACAATGTCCATTTTCTCATGGGATCAGTCTTTCACGAACAGGGATGCCGGGGCGACCAGCCGGTCGCGGCGCGCCGAAGCATCATGATAGGTGGCCAGCGCAGCGATCGCGGCCATACGGGTGTCGAGCAGCGTGCGTTCGGCTTCGAGCAGGTCGATCTGCCCGAACTTGCCTTCGCGATAGCCGATGCGCGCAATGCGCGCCGCTTCCTGCGCGGCGGCGAGCGCCGGGCCACTGGCGATGCGCGCGGCGGTTTCGGCATTGGCGACTTCCGCGTCGGCCGATGCGATGGCCTGATCGAGCTGGATTTCTGTCATCCGCCGGGTCGCGTCCGCGCGTTGCCGTTCGGCGCGTGCCTGCGCCTGCGCCGCGCCGCCATTGTTGAAGATCTGCAACGGGATATTGATGCCCATCAGCATCGCGGTATCGTTGCTGCCGGACAGGCGGCGTGGCCCCGCAAAAAGCTGAAGATCGGGCGCCCGTTGCGCGCCCGCCAGCCGCACTTGCGCATCGGCCGTCGCCACGTCGAGCGCTGCGGCCCGTGCGGTCAGCATGTCACTCACCGCAGCCCGATCGACCGGCCCGGCAGCCGCCAGCGTCTCGAACCAGCGCAAGTCGAGCGTCCCCGCCACCGGGCCACCGATCAAACGGCCCAGATTGGCGCGAGCGACATTCGCTAACCGCTCGGCCTGTTCCTGTGTCGCCTGCGCATTGAGATGTGCGAGTTCCGCGCGCTGCGCCTCCAGCGGCGAGGCCCGTCCGGCACGCACACGCACCTGCGCCGACCGCAGGGCCTCCTGCGCGATTGTCACCTGCCGCTGCGCCACCATCGCCCGCTCCACCGCCGAAACGGCGGTAACATAGGCTTGCGTCACCGCCAGCCGCAGGTCGGCCGCAATAACCGCCCGTTCGATCTGCGCGCGATCCTGCTGCGCATTGGCCAGCGCCACCCGCGCCGGCCGCTTGCCGCCCAGTTCCAGCGGCAGCGTCACCTGCGCCGTCGTCTCCGCGCTGCGAAAGCCGCGATAGTCGCCGCTGCCCGCGACATTTTCAGTCTGTATATTCAGTTCGGGGTTGGGCCGTAGCCCCGCGACGGTGCGCGCCGCCTGCGCGGCCAGCACGCCCGCTGCCCCGCTTTCGATGGCGGGCGATGTCGCGCCCGCGCGC
>NZ_JEMV01000038.1 GCF_000588875.1 Sphingobium sp. Ant17 | reverse complement strand
CAGGGTGAAACCCCTCCGTCAGCCCTGCGGGCTGCCACCTCCCCCGCCGGGGGAGGATCGTGCATCTGTTCATCATCAGCGCCAATATTACACCGCGTCCGAGAGCGAGGTGAAGGTGAAGTCGCGCAGCTTCATCGGCGGCACCATGATGTTCATCGACACTTCGTCTGGCGGCACGCGGACAGGTTTGCCCAGTTCCTCGACATTGTTGAGCATGATCACGGGGCTTTCGTTGAACCGGAAATTCTTGATCGGATATTTGATCTGCCCGTTTTCGATGTAGAAAGTGCCGTCGCGGGTCAGGCCGGTCAGCAATACCGTCTGCGGATCGACCATGCGGATATACCAGGTGCGGGTGACCAGCACACCGCGCTGGGTCGATCGCACCAGTTCGGCGGTCGATTTGGTGCCGCCCGTCATCAGGATATTGCCCATCTGGCCGACAGGCACCTTGCCCTGTTTCTGTGCCCAATAGCGGCTGTAATCCAGCGCGACGACCTTGCCGCCTTTTACCAGATCCCGGCGCTGGCGCGGCAGGCCTTCTTCGTCCCAGGGTAGGCTCGGCGCGATCGGATCCCAGGGGTCGGTGTAGAAATTGACCTGCGGCCCGAACACCTGCTGGCCGATCTTGTTGCCGCCGCCTGCCTTGGACAGGAAGCTGCGGCCTTCGTCGGCTTCGCGCGCGCCAAAGAAGTTGAACATGAAGCCGATCAGACCAGCGGCCGCCATGGGTTCGAGGATGACCGTATATTTGCCCGGCTCCAGCGCCCTGGCTTCGGACGAGGCAGATGCCTTGCGCATTGCGATCTGGATATCATCCTCGACCTTGAAGCGGGTGGCGTCCTGCGTATCGGTGCCGACCCAGCCGGACCCGCGCCCGTCTTCGGTGCGGACGGTGCAGGTATAGTCCAGCACGGTCGAGCGCTGATAGCCGAAATTGCCCTTGCTGTTGGCGAAGGCGACGAAGCTCTGGCCGTCCTCCAGGAAACCGGCGGCGATCAGATTCTGCGCCTTGCAGGCCGTGATGGAGGTGGCGGCGACCTTGGCCCGATAGACGGGGGTGATCGCGGCGGTCGCTTCGCTGAAGGTCGGGCTGGTCTTATAGACCTGCTTGTCCACGGCTGGCATGAATTCCGGGTTTTCCGGGGCGAGCTTGGCCAATTCTTCGGCGCGGCGCACGACCCGTTCGAGCGAGGCGTCGTCAAACTGGTTGATCGTGGCGATGCCGACCCGCTTGCCATAGGCGACCTGGACCTGCAGGTCGGTGTCGTCGGTCAGGCCGGCGGTCGAGACATTGTTGAGCGCAAAGCGCACATTGCCCTGGATCTGGCCGGTCAGTTGCGCGGTGCATTCGTCGGCTTTCGACATGGCGACCACTTTGGTCAAAATGTCCTTCGCCTGTGCTTCGGTAAAGATGCCCATTATACTAACTCCCCTGAGCGATCAGCCGAGCGAACGCGCGGTGTTGATGACGTTGATGCCGTCGAAGCGGGTGGTCGACGACCCGTGCGACACGGCGGAAACCTGCGAAGGCTGTCCCTTGCCGTCGAAGAAGGAGCCGAACATGCGATAGTCGCTGGAATCGCAGATCGCCGAGCAGGCGGCCCAGAATTCGGGCGTCCTGATCTGATAGGCGACATCCTCCAGCGGCTGCGTGATCTTGCCGTTCTTGATCTCGTAGAACAAAGTGCCGCCGAACTGGGCGTTGTAGCGCTGCTGATCGATCGAGAAGGAACCGCGGCCCAATATGTAGATGCCATCCTCGACATTGCCGATCATGTCGGCGACGCTCATCTTGTCCTTGCCGGGTTCCAGCGAGATGTTGGCCATGCGCTGGAACTGAACGTTGGACCAGCTATCGGCGTAGGAGCAGCCGTCGCTCTCGCTCTTGCCCTCGATATGCGCCTGATCGCGGGTGGCCTGATAACCGACGAGCTTGCCGTTGCGGATCAGATCCCACTTCTTGGTCTTCACGCCTTCATCGTCATAGGCGACCGCGCCCAGGCTGCCTGGCTGGGTCTTGTCGGCGACGATGTTGACCTTGTCGCTGCCATATTGGAAATTGGCCTTGAGCTTGTCCATCGTCGCGAAGCTGGTGCCAGCATAATTGGCCTCATAGCCCAGCACGCGATCCAGTTCGAGCGGATGGCCGACCGTTTCATGGATGGTGAGGCCGAGATGATTGGGGTCGAGCACCAGATCATATTTGCCAGGCTTCACCGATTTGGCGGTCAGTTTCTCGCGCGCCTGCTTCGTCGCAGCGATCGCGTCTTCCTTCATGTCGTAGGACATGCCGTAGCTGATGATGCCATTGGGGCCGACGGTCTTGTCCGCCGCGCGACCGTCGAGATATTCAAAGCCGAGGCCCATCGGCGCGGACAGGCCGTCGCGGACGCGGAACTTGCCGGTCTTCTTGTCGACGGCGGTGACCTCCATCGGTGCCCAGATGCGATGGACATCCTGGTCGATATAGCTGCCGTCGGTGCTGGCGAAATATTTCTGCTCGTTCACCAGGAACAGGATGGAGCGGATGAAGTCCGCGCCCGCATCCATGGCGGCGGCGTTGACGCCCATCAGCAGGTCGACCTTGTCCTTGATTGGCACGGTCATGCTGTTCTTGGCGATCGGCGTGCGCCAGGATACTTCGCCAACGCCCTTGACCGGGGCCAGCTGAACCGGGGCGGTCTGGGTCGGGGCGTTCGCCTTGGCGATGGCGACGGCCTGCTGTGCGGCTTTCGCGACGGCATCGGTGGTCATCGCATTGGTGGCGGCGAACCCCCAGGCGCCATTGGCGAGCACGCGAACGCCCACGCCGCTGGATTCGGTGTTCACGACATTTTCGACATTGCGTTCACGGGTGATGACGAATTGACGCAGGTAGCGGCCGACGCGCACGTCGCAATAGGATGCGCCCGCGCTCTTGGCCGCGTTCATCGCCGCGTCGGCCAGCGCCTTCTTGGCCGCGACGTCGATCGCGCTGTTCAATTCTTCGGCGGCAATGACTTTGCCGAACATCGAAGGGAGGACAAGCCCCCCAACACCCATGGCCCCAAAAGCCAGAAAATCACGTCTGTGCAAGGTTCGTCTCCCACCTGCGGAACGCCCGCATGATGCGGGTCGGATAGTGATTGGGAAGCGGCCGGTCGGCCGTCCGATGCGCAGGATCATCGCCGGGTGGACGCGGCGGGTCAAATATCTTTTACAATCGAACAACATGGGGGTCGCCGCTTTCGACATATGACATCTGTCGAAAGCGGCTGGCCATAGGGTGTCAGGCGCACCAATCGCGCGAGCCCGCGCAGGATATGAGGCGCACAGGATGAGCGTCCCCAGCAGGGGATGATCTTTTCAAAGCTGTAAGAAAATGTGGTCGGGGAAAGAGGATTCGAACCTCCGGCCCCTGCCTCCCGAAGACAGTGCTCTACCAGGCTGAGCTATTCCCCGACCGATGCCGACGCCGCCGTGAAGCGACCCCGTAAGGCAGGCCGCAGCCTATAGAGACGGGGTTTCGGGCTGGCAAGCGGCCAGTGACGCTTTTTTTACGGCCGTAGCGGTGCCCCGATGCGCTAAAGCCTGTGGATCACAGATTCGATTCCGACAGGACCAGCGCTTTGCCCGATACGCCCCATTATGAGCAGCAATATCTCGACCTGATGCGGCATATCTGGCGGCATGGGGACGAGCGGATCGACCGCACCGGGGTCGGCACCCGGTCGATCCTGGGCGCGACGATGCGGTTCTCTCTGGCCGACGATGCGGTGCCGCTGCTCACCACCAAGCGGGTCTATTGGAAGGTCGCGGCGCGCGAAATGCTGTGGTTCCTGACCGGCGACACCAATATCCGCGAACTGGTGCGGCAGGGGGTGCATATCTGGACCGACTGGCCGCTCGACGCCTATCGCAAGGCGACGGGCGAAGCGATCGACCGGGAGGTGTTCGAGGCGCGGATCATCGCGGATGAGGGCTTTGCGCTGGAGTGGGGCGATCTGGGGCCGGTCTATGGCGCGCAATGGGTCAATTGGCCGCGCTACGAACCGGCGGGCGAGGGGCTGTATCGCCGGGCGGAGAAGGGGCACAACCAGATTGCCGCGCTGGTCGAGGCGATCCGGGCGACGCCGGGATCGCGCCGCTTGCTGTTCACCGGCTGGAACGTCGCCGAAGTGGCGCAGATGGCGCTGCCGCCCTGCCACATGACCTATCAGTTCCAGGTGTCGAACGGGAAGCTGAACGGCCTGTTGTTCCAGCGCAGTTGCGACCTGGGCCTGGGCTTTGCCTTCAACATATTCGGCCTGTCGATGATCACCCGGATGCTGGCGCAGCAATGCGACTTGGAGCCGGGCGAAGTGGTCTGGCAGGGGGGCGATGTGCATCTCTATCTGAACCATGCCGCGCTGGTGGAGGAGCAGATGAGTCGCATTCCGGCGGGTGCGCCGAAATTGCGGATCAAAAACCGGCCTTCATCCATTTTCGACTATGCCATCGAGGATTTCGAGGTGGTCGATTATGCGCCGCAGGCCCATATTTCCGCGCCCGTCGCCGTGTGAAGCGGACAGCGAGGCGGACATAGGTTTGAGAAAAATTGGGTAAGGGAGGCTTGCCTTTCTCTGTGTTGTAATTTAATATCCAAGCTAAGCAATATTATTGCAACGCAGCATAGGAGGCAGGATGACCGATCCTCTCGATATCGGAGCCACGCAAGGCGAGCCGGGGCGCAATCTGCCTCCGTTGCGCCTGCATGTGCCCGAGCCGCCAGCCCGGCCGGGCGAGAGCGCGGACTTCACCCATTTCGACATTCCCGCCGCCGATGCGGCGCCGCGCCCGGACGAGGCGGCGCAGCCCGCGACCATGCGCGACATGGCCTATGGCCTGGTACGCGTGCTGGACGAAGAGGGCGCGGCGGTGGGGGCGTGGAACCCCAAGCTGCCGCCCGAAACGCTGCTGCGGATGTTGCGCACCATGGCGCTGACCCGTGCGTTCGACGCGCGCATGTTCCGCGCCCAGCGGCAGGGCAAGACCAGCTTCTATATGAAGTCGACCGGCGAGGAAGCCGTGTCGATCGGCGCGGCGCTGGCGCTGTCGCGCGACGATATGTGTTTTCCAAGCTATCGCCAGCAGGGGATTTTGATCGCGCGCGATTGGCCCATCATCGACATGATGAACCAGATCTATTCCAACAAGGGCGATCGGCTGAAGGGCCGCCAGCTGCCGATCATGTATTCGGCGCGCGAGGCGGGCTTCTTCTCCATCTCCGGCAATCTGACCACCCAATATCCCCAGGCGGTCGGCTGGGCGATGGCGAGCGCGGCGCGGGGTGACACGCGGATCGCGGCGACCTGGTGCGGTGAGGGATCGACGGCGGAGGGCGATTTCCATTCGGCCTGCACCTTTGCCAGCGTCTATCGCGCGCCGGTGATCCTTAATATCGTTAATAATCAATGGGCTATCAGTAGTTTTTCAGGTTTTGCGGGAGCAGAATCGACGACCTTCGCGGCGCGCGCGATCGGCTATGGGATTGCGGGCCTGCGGGTCGATGGCAATGACGTGCTGGCGGTCTATGCCGCCACGCGCTGGGCCGCCGACCGGGCGCGGGCGAATGCTGGCCCCACACTGATCGAACATTTCACCTATCGCGTCGAAGGGCATAGCACCTCGGACGATCCGACCGCCTATCGCTCCGCCGAGGAAAGCAGCCTGTGGCCGCTGGGTGACCCGATCGCGCGGTTGAAGCAGCATTGCATTGGCTTGGGGATCTGGGACGAGGAGCGGCATGCCGCGATGGACAAGGAATTGGCCGAACATGTCCGCGACGCCGCGCGCGAGGCGGAGAAGAACGGCATTCTTGGCCACGGCCTGCACCATCACCCGATGGAAACGATGTTCGAGGATGTGTTCGAGGAAATGCCCCGGCATTTGAAGGACCAGCAGCAACAGATGCTGGATGAGTGGAAGGCGGCGGGGTTGTGATGGGGACCATCAGCACAACCGTCATCCCAGCGAAGGCTGGGATCGCCCTTTTCTTCATCGTCGCGCCGGAAGGCAGTGAGATCCCAGCGTTCGCTGGGATGACGGCATTGGGGATATCCCATGACTGACACATCAGATATGCAACAGATGACCATGATCCAGGCGATCAACAGCGCCATGGACGTGATGATGGAGCGCGACCCTACCGTTGTGGTGATGGGCGAGGATGTCGGCTTTTTCGGTGGGGTGTTTCGCGCCACGGCGGGCCTGCAGGATAAATATGGCAAGAACCGCGTGTTCGACACGCCGATCACCGAATGCGGGATCATCGGCGTGGCGGTGGGCATGGGGGCTTATGGGTTGCGGCCGGTGCCGGAGATCCAGTTCGCCGACTATATCTATCCCGCGCTCGACCAACTTGTGTCGGAAGCGGCACGGTTGCGTTATCGGTCGGCGGGCGAGTTTACCGCGCCGATGACGGTGCGGTCGCCCTTTGGCGGTGGCATTTTCGGTGGGCAGACGCATAGCCAAAGTCCCGAAGGCATCTTCACCCATTGTTCGGGGATCAAGACGGTGATTCCGTCCACTCCCTATGATGCCAAGGGGCTGTTGATCGCGGCGATCGAGGATAATGATCCGACGCTCTTCTTCGAGCCAAAGCGCATCTATAACGGCCCGTTCGACGGCCATTATGACACACCGGCCAAAAGCTGGGCTGGGCATGCAGATGCGCAGGTGCCGACCGGCTATTATCGCATTCCGCTCGGCACCGCGCGCATCGTGCGACCGGGCGAGGCGCTGACCATCCTCTGCTATGGCACGATGGTTCATGTGGTCGAAGATACGGTCAAGGCGATGGGCATCGACGCGGACATCGTTGATCTGCGCAGCCTGATCCCGCTCGACATCGACACGATCGAGCGTCGGTGAAGAAGACCGGTCGCTGCCTGATCGTGCATGAGGCGACGCGGACCAGCGGCTTTGGCGCCGAATTGCTGGCCCAGGTGCAGGAGCGTTGCTTCTATCATCTCGAAGCGCCGATCGAGCGCGTCACCGGCTTCGACACGCCCTATCCGCACAGTCTGGAATGGGCCTATTTCCCCGGCCCGGTGCGCATCCGCGAAGCCATTACCAAGATCATGAAGGACTAAGCCTTCACCCAGCTTCCGTTCGTTTCGAGCGAAGTCGAGAAACGGAAGCGCAGTTTCAAGTCAAGTGTCTCGACTTTGCTCGACACGAACGGAGCTTTTTATGGCCCTTTTTACATTCAAGCTGCCGGATATCGGCGAAGGCATTTCGGAAGCCGAGATCGTCGGCTGGCACGTTGCGGTCGGGGATCGGGTCGAGGAAGACCAGCCGATTGCCGACATGATGACCGACAAGGCGACGGTCGAGATGGAAAGCCCAGTGGCGGGCATCGTCGTCCGTCTGGCGGGTGAGCCGGGCGACCAGATTCCCATCGGCGCGATGCTGGTGGAGATCGAGGTGGAGGGCGAAGATGTAGCTGCGCCGTCGCCGCCTTCGGTCGAGGCGATCGAGGCGGAGGTTCCCGGTGAAGCGGTCATCGATCCGACACCTTCTCAACCCGTTCGCCCTGAGCCTGTCGAAGCCCGTCCTGAGCGCCTGCCGCAGGCGGGCAGTCGAAGGGAGCCGTCCTTTTCTTCCGCGCAAATCGCCAAGGAAGAAGGGCAGGGCTTCGACAAGCTCAGCCCGAACGGACCTATAAGTTCGGTGGAGTCGCACGCCTCGCCCATCCTCGCCTCCCCCGCAGTCCGTGCCCGCGCGAAGGATCTGGGGATCGACCTGGCGCAGGTGAAGGCGAGTGGCGAGCATGTTCGTCATGCTGATCTCGATGCCTTCCTGCTCTATGGCGAAGGGCAGGGCTATCGTCCGGCGGGGCGGTCCGCCACGCGGCCGGACGAGCAGATCAAGGTGATCGGCATGCGTCGCCGCATCGCCGAGAATATGGCCGCGTCCAAGCGCCACATTCCCCACTTCACCTATGTCGAGGAAATCGACGTGACTGCGCTGGAAGACTTGCGGGCACAGTTGAACGACGGGCGGGGGGACCGGCCCAAGCTCACCATGTTGCCATTGTTGATCGTCGCTTTGTGCAAGGCGTTGCCCGACTTTCCGATGCTCAATGCCCGCTATGATGACGAAGCGGGCGTGGTCACGCGCCATGGTGCGGTGCATCTGGGCCTGGCGACGCAGACCGATGCGGGGTTGATGGTGCCGGTGATCCGCGATGCGCAGAATCGCAATGTGTGGCAGCTTGCCAGCGAAATCCGCCGCCTTGCCGAGGCCGCGCGCACCGGCAAGG
Source organism: Sphingobium sp. Ant17 (assembly GCF_000588875.1). Lineage (GTDB taxonomy): Bacteria > Pseudomonadota > Alphaproteobacteria > Sphingomonadales > Sphingomonadaceae > Sphingobium. The sequence goes on along the minus strand of NZ_JEMV01000038.1, from coordinate 33,294 downwards.
CGAAGTCGGAGGAACTGTCCGGTTCCACGCTGACGCTGACCTCGCTGGGGCCGTTGGGCGGCATCGCCACGACGCCGGTCATCAATCGGCCTGAAGTGGCGATCATCGGTCCCAACCGGGTGATCGAACGGCCGATGTTTAGGGGCAAGGAGATCGTCGCGGCGAAGCTGATGAACCTGTCGATCAGTTGCGACCATCGCGTGGTCGATGGCTTCGACGCGGCGAGTTTCGTGCAGGCGGTGCGCAAGCTGCTGGAAGCGCCCGCTTTTCTGTTCGTGGATTGAGCGGACCTATGGTGGGTCGGGCGGGTGCTGTCAGCGGATCGTCGCGCGATAGCTGAGCCGCCCGGCCTGGCCCGGCGGCACGCTGTCGGGCAGCGTCCAGCGGACATGGGTGATGTCGGCGGGAACGGCCCGGCGCACGCCGCCGAGCGGCGTCGGTAGCCAGAGTTGCGCCATGCGGCCCCATCGCGTGCCGCCATCGACCGACACCTGCAGCGCGGGATCGGACGGGTCGAGTTCGACCCCCTTGGGCAGTGGCCGGACGAGCGCATAGTCGCGCAGCGGTTCCCCGCCCTGATTGCGCCAATGGACGATGACGATCAGCTGATCGCCCGGCGCGACGCGTTCGGCGCTGGCCAGAACGCGCCGGGTGCGGCCGTTAATGTCGGTGCTGACGCGTTCGACGAACATCTGCGTGTCGACCCGCACCGCAGGCTGCGCCAGCGCGCCCTGCGTCCCCATGATGATCGCCAGCGCGCCCAGCGCTGATCCTATGGCTGCCTTCATGCCAAAGCCCCGTTGTCTCTTGCCCGAAAGCGGACATAGACCCCGCCGCCCAATATTTGGTTAAGGGGCTGATTTTCCTGCAACTGCGCCTGTGTCGCTTTGCAAATTGACGGTTCGTGACGGGCAGCGCACATCTTGGCGAAACATGGGGCGAATCGGACAGTCGTGACAGTCGGCGAACAACAGGAAATCAACCGCAGGCGCGATCGGCTGCTGGCGTCGATCGCGCTGACGGCGGGCATTGGCCTCATCATCGCGCTCCCCTTCGCGTTGCGGGCGGGGGCGGAGTTTTTCCTGCCGCTGACCGCCGCGCTGGTGATTGCGATCGCGCTGGTGCCGTTGCTCGAATGGATGGAGCGGCGTCGCCTGCCATCGGGGCTGGCGGCGTTGCTGGCGTTGATCGGCTTCCTGCTGGTCGCCAATACCGCGCTGGTGCTGATCATCGTGCCGGCGACCGACTGGTTCCGCATCCTGCCCGAACGATTGCCGCAGATTCAGGCCAATCTCGCGCCGCTGATCGACTTCTACGCTAACCTGCAGCGGTTCGTGGATGAAACGGTGCGGATGCTGGCCACCGGGCCAGTTGCGGCCGCGCAGACCGCGGCGATCGACACGCCGCGCTCGCTGCTGCAGTTCGCGGCGGCTTCTGCCCCGTCGGCCATCGTCCAGATGGTGTTCGCGCTGCTCATCATCTATTTCTTCCTCGCCGGATGGACGCGCCTGCGCCGTCGCACGATCAGCAGTCGCGACAGTTTCGATGGCGCGCTGGCGGTCGCGCGGGTGATCCAGAATGTGGTCGATGCAACGTCGGCCTATGTCATCACCATCGCGACGATCAACCTGGGACTGGGGCTGGCGGTCGCCGTCTCGCTGTGGCTGATCGGCATGCCGTCGCCCTGGATGTGGGGCGGCATCGTCGCGCTGCTGAACTTCATTCCCTATTTCGGGCCGATGCTGGCCGCCGTGCTGCTGGGACTGGGCGGCCTGATGGTGTTTGACGATATCTGGGTGGCGTTGCTGCCCGCTGCCTTGCAGGTGGGGTTTCACATGGTCGAGGCCAATGTGGTGACGCCGACCGTGCTGGGGCGACGGTTGACGATGAACCCGCTGCTGATCCTGGTGTCGCTCGCCTTTTGGGGGTGGGTCTGGGGCACGCCCGGCGCGCTGCTGGGCGTGCCGCTGCTGATCATCGTCCAGACCGTGGTGCAGGCGGCGGGAACGCCCGATATCGCCGGTTTCCTGTTCGAGCAGGGGACGTTGACGGTTGCCCCGCGCAAAGAAAATGACGAGAATGGCAAATCAGCCGAAACGGACGGTTGACAGTTTTGGCGGACGCCCATAGACGGCGCTTCCACACCGAACGCGGGTGTAGCTCAGTTGGTTAGAGTGCCGGCCTGTCACGCCGGAGGTCGCGGGTTCGAGCCCCGTCACTCGCGCCACTTTCCATGACCGGAAAGTGCGAAGGTTTCCAGATCAGCATCGTCTGGCGAACCTTAGGTTTGGAATAGATGCCACCCTGCGCGGGTGTAGCTCAGTTGGTTAGAGTGCCGGCCTGTCACGCCGGAGGTCGCGGGTTCGAGCCCCGTCACTCGCGCCATTTCCTGCCGATGCGGGAAGTGGCGCAGACCGCGCAGACGATCGGGCCGATCGAACAGCCCGATGCCGCTTTCCCCTTAAAGCCTCTGCTGTTACCAGCGACGCCAGCGCCCGGTTTCCATCCAGGCGAGCAGGCGCTTGAGCGGCAATATCCAGATCCAGATAAGGCCAAGCACGATATAGACCGGCACCTGCAGCCACATCGGCAAGGTGCCGATCGGTCCCGACAGGCTGCCGACGAGCACGGCCCAGCCCAGGATCAGCGCCAAAATGATGAACATTCCGACCGGCTTGCGCCAACTGGGCTGATGATAATGGCGCGGGTCGATGCTCATGCGTCCGGTCCTTCTATCAGTTCGGCTTCGGTCAGGATGATGTCCAGCGGCAAGTCCCACGGGTCGGCGGGCACAGCGTCCAGTTCCTGCGCCGACCAGGCCAGGCCGATGCGCAGCGCGTCGGGAAAGCGGGCGAAGGCGCGATCATAATAGCCGCCGCCCTGGCCCAGCCGGTTGAGCGCGCGGTCGAACCCGACGAGCGGCGCGATGATCGCGTCGGGGATGACGGGGCCATCGCCAGGTTCGGGATGACTGGTGCGGAAGGGACCGGGGATGAGCGGGGCGTCAGGCGTCCAGGGCAGGAAATCCATCGACCCCAGCCGGTCCAGCACGCGCGGCAGCGCCACCTGCTTGTCCAGGGCGATCAAGGGGGCCGCCAGCCGCTGCGCCGGGGCTTCATCGTCGAGGCCCATATAAAGGGCGACGGTGCGGGCGTCGGCGAGACGCCGGGCGAGCGGCGAGGGCAGCACCTTGAACGCCAGCCGATGGGCCAGCGGATCGAGCGTGGCGACGAAGGCGCGCCGCTGATCGCGGGCGAGGGCGCGCAGGTCGGCTTTATCGGCGGCGTTAGGGTCGTCGCTCATCATCCTACTTTCGCAATCGGACGGGAAAGGGGGGTGACGGGACCACCTTGGCCGTGTGCTGGAAGATCCTCTGACGCCTCAACGTCAGGTGGGGACCATGTAGATCGGGCCGGAGCCCGCCCAGGGACAGCCCCCTAGGATGTGCTTATCGCCTCAGGGATGTTCGCTAAAGCTCGTACCAGGCAGTACCCGTCATCCCCAATCTAGGCGTCCGTGGCGCGCGCGGCAAGTCCGGCGCGCAGCTTTTCTATCCGGGCGGCCAGCGCCTCGACCGCCTGCGCCGCGTCGTCATCCTGCGTTTCCAGCGCCAGCTTTTCCTGCCGCCCGGCAAGCTCGCGGCGCAGGTCGGTCACCTCGTCGGCCAGGAAGAGCGCGGCGAAGAGCAGGTTGCGCACTTCGGTCATGCCCGCCATGCCCTGCTGCGCCGCGCGCGCTTGTCATCGATCATCGCGGCAAGCTGCGCCATATGCGCTTCCTCGCCATCGCGGCAGCGTAGGTCATAGTGCCGCCCGGCAATGTGCAGCGTGGTTTCAGCCATGGGCTTTGGCCTTGAGCTCATCGATCAGCGCATCGAGCGATCGCAAGGCTTCGCGGGCAGCGGGCAGGTCGATCTGGGGCGTGTCGGGCGACGGGGGTGGCGGGATGGCCGCGACGAAATGGGCCACATCCTGTTCCAGCCGACCGATCGCCCGCTCCAGCGTGCCGATCGCCAGCATCATACGCTCGCTTGCCATGGCGATCATATAGCCCGATTCGGCGCGGCGCAAAAGCGGAGTTTGACCGATGGACCGGGCATTGCGGCCTGCTATGGTTGACGCATGGGGCTTGACGCGACAAAGGAAGCGCGACCTCGACTCGCGTATAGACTGCGCATAATTCGATCAGGAAAGACGCCCGCCCATAATGACCGTTACTGAAACGTCGCTCGCCAACGCCATTCGGGCGCTTTCCATGGACGCGGTGCAGGCCGCCAATAGCGGCCATCCGGGAATGCCGATGGGCATGGCGGACGTGGCGACGGTGTTGTTCAGCGATTATCTGAAGTTCGATCCGACCCAGCCCAAATGGGCCGACCGCGACCGGTTCGTCCTGTCCGCCGGGCATGGTTCGATGCTGATCTACAGCCTGCTGCACCTGACCGGCTATGCGCGGCCGACGATCGAAGATATCGCCCATTTCCGCCAGTTGCACAGCCCCTGCGCCGGGCACCCGGAGAATTTCGAGCTGGCTGGCGTGGAAGCGACCACTGGCCCGCTGGGTTCGGGCCTTGCCACCGCCGTTGGCATGGCGATTGCCGAACGGCATTTGAATGCGCAGTTCGGCGACGATCTGGTCGATCACCGGACCTGGGTGATTGCGGGTGACGGCTGCCTGATGGAAGGCATCAATCATGAGGCGATCGGCCTGGCGGGGCACCTGAACCTTGGCCGTTTGATCGTGCTGTGGGACGATAACAAGATCACCATCGACGGCGCGGTCGACCTGTCGAGCAGCGAAGATGTGCGCGCGCGCTATGTCGCCACCGGCTGGCATGTGGTGTCGTGCGACGGCCATGACGCCGCCGACGTCCGGCGCGCGCTGGCCGAAGCGATTGCCGACCCGCGGCCCTCGCTCGTCGCCTGCGCCACCAAGATCGGCTATGGTTCGCCCAACAAGGCGGGCACGTCGGGCGTGCATGGCTCCGCGCTGGGCACGGATGAAGTCGCAGCCGCCCGCGAATTTCTGGCTGGACCGCCGAACCCTTCGTCATCCCCGAGGATATTGCGGCGGCCTGGAAGGCGATCGGCGCCAAGGGCGGCGATGCGCGCACCGCGTGGGAAGCGCGCCTTGCCAGTGACGAGAAGGGCGGCGAATTTGCCCGTCGCATGGGCGGCGACCTGCCCGCCGATTTCTCGCTCGACGCCTATATCGACGGGCTGATCGCCGCGCCGCAGAAGGTCGCGACCCGCAAGGCGAGCGAATTGGCGCTGGGCGCGATCAACGACCTGCTGCCCGAAACGCTGGGCGGTTCGGCGGATCTGACGGGATCGAACAACACCAAGACCAAATCGACCGGCCCGCTGACCAAGGATGATTATTCCGGCCGTTACGTCTATTATGGCATTCGCGAGTTCGGCATGGCCTGCGCGATGAACGGTATGGCGCTGCATGGCGGCGTGATCCCCTATGGCGGCACGTTCCTGGTCTTTTCCGACTATATGCGCGGTGGCATCCGCCTCGCCGCGCTGCAGCAGCAGCGGGTGATCCATGTGCTGACGCATGACAGCATCGGCCTTGGCGAAGATGGGCCGACCCATCAGCCGATCGAGCATGTCATGTCGTTGCGCATGATCCCCAACCTGGACGTCTATCGCCCGGCCGACATCGTCGAGACGGCGGAATGCTGGGAACTGGCATTGAAGGACATGACCGGGCCGTCGGTGCTGGCGCTGACCCGCCAGAATCTGCCGCAGTTGCGCACCGAGAAGAGCGAGAATCTGTGCGCCAAGGGCGCCTATCGCTTGCGGGCCGCTACGGGCGATCGCCGCGTGGTGATCATGGCCACCGGTTCGGAAGTCGAGATCGCCGTCGACACCGCCAAGCTGCTGGAAGAACAGGGCATCGGGGCCGATGTCGTGTCGATGCCGAGCTGGGCGCATTTCGAGGCGCAGCCGCAATCCTACAAGGATGACGTGCTGCCCTATGATGTGCTGCGTGTGTCGATCGAGGCGGGAACGACCTTTGGCTGGGAACGGCATACCGGCATCGGTGGCCTGCGCTTTGGCATCGACAGCTTCGGCGCGTCCGCGCCGGCCGAAGCGCTTTACGACCATTTCGGCCTGACCGCCGTGAAGATCGCGCCGCAGATCGTGGCCGCGCTCGACAACTGATCGACAATCAACACCTTAAGGGAGGCTAGTGCAGTGGCAACGAAGGTAGCAATTAACGGTTTCGGACGTATCGGCCGCCTGGTGGCGCGCGCCATCCTCTCGCGCACCGACCATGATCTGGAACTGGTCAGCATCAACGATCTGGGCGACGCCAAGGCCAACGCCCTGTTGTTCAAGCGCGATTCGGTTCATGGTAACTGGAAGGGTGACGTCAGCGTCGACGGCGATTTCCTGGTCATCGACGGCAAGCGCATTGCCGTCACCGCCGAGCGCGACCCCGCCAACCTGCCCCACGCCGCGCAGGGTGTGGAAATCGCGCTCGAATGCACCGGCATCTTCGCCGACAAGGGCAAGGCCAGCGCGCATCTGACCGCTGGTGCCAAGCGCGTCATCATCTCCGCGCCCGCGACCGGCGTGGACAAGACGATCGTGTTCGGCGTCAACCATGACGCGCTGACCGCCGACGATATCGTCATCTCGAATGCCAGCTGCACCACCAACTGCCTGGCCCCGCTCGCCAAGGTGCTGCACGATGCGATCGGCATCGAGCGCGGCTTCATGACGACGATCCACAGCTACACCAACGACCAGAACACGCTGGACCAGATCCACAAGGATATGCGCCGCGCCCGCGCCGCTGCCCTGTCGATGATCCCGACCACGACCGGTGCTGCCCGTGCGGTGGGTGAGGTCATGCCCGAACTCAAGGGCAAGCTGGATGGCTCGTCGGTCCGCGTGCCGACCCCGAATGTGTCGGTGGTCGACTTGAAGTTCGACGCCAAGCGCGCCACGAGCGTCGAGGAAGTCAACGCTCTGCTCAAGGCCGCTTCGGAAGCAGGGCCGCTCAAGGGCGTGCTGGGCTATTCGGACGAACCATTGGTCTCGATCGACTATAATGGCGACCCGCGCAGCTCCACCGTCGACAGCCTGGAAACCGCCGTCATCGACGGTACGCTGGTCCGTGTGCTGAGCTGGTACGACAATGAATGGGGCTTTTCCAACCGCATGATCGACACCAGCGGCGTGGTGGCGAAGTTCCTGTAAATCACTGAGGGGGCAGGGCGACTTGCCCCCTTTTTCGTCATCCCGGCGGACGCCGGATCCCGCTTTTCTTCTCTTCGGCGATACAGGAAGAGTGATCCCAGCTTTCGCTGGGATGACGGATTAATCAGGAAGCCAACATGACCAAGCCGTTCAAGACACTCGACGATATGGGCGACATCAGCGGCAAGGCCGTGCTGGTGCGCGAAGACCTCAACGTGCCGATGCATGAAGGGTCGGTCAGCGACGATACCCGCCTGCGTTCGGCGATGCCGACCGTGCTGGAACTGGCCGATCGCGGTGCGAAGGTACTGATCCTGGCCCATTTCGGCCGCCCCAAGGGCCAGAAGAACCCCGAATTTTCGCTGTCGAAGATTACCCGGCCCTTGACCCAGGTGCTGGGCCGCGAAGTGCAGTTCATCCCCGATTGCGCCGGCCAGTCCGCGATCGACGGCATTGCGGTGATGCGCCCGGGTGACATTGCGATCCTGGAAAATACGCGCTTTCATGCGGGCGAGGAAAGCAATGACCCGGCGCTGGCCGATGCGATGGCGGCGATCGTCGACATGTATGTCAACGACGCCTTTTCCGCCGCGCACCGCGCCCATGCCTCGACCGAGGGCATCGCCCACAAGCTGCCCGCCTTTGCCGGACGCGCGATGGAGCGCGAACTGGATGCGCTGCAGGCGGCGCTGGGCACGCCGGTCAAGCCGGTCGCGGCGGTCGTGGGCGGGGCCAAGGTTTCGACCAAGCTCGACGTTCTCAACCATCTGGTGACCAAGGTCGATCATCTGATCATCGGCGGCGGCATGGCCAATACCTTCCTGCATGCGCGCGGTGTCGATGTCGGCAAGTCGCTGTGCGAGAAGGATCTGGCGGACACGGCGGAGGCCATTTTCGACAAGGCCGAAGCGGCGGGTTGCACGATCCATCTGCCCTATGATGTGGTGGTCGCGAAGGAATTCGCCGCCAACCCGCCATCGGTGCGGACGTGCAACGTGCATGAAGTCGCGGCGGATGAAATGATCCTGGACGTTGGCCCGGCCGCTGTCGAGGCGCTGGCCGATGTGCTGAAAAACTGCCGGACATTGGTATGGAATGGCCCGCTCGGCGCGTTCGAGATCGCGCCGTTCGACACCGCCACGGTCGCGCTGGCGCGCACGGCGGCGGCGCTGACCAAGGAAGGCCAGTTGACCTCGGTCGCGGGCGGCGGCGATACGGTCGCCGCGCTCAACCATGCGGGCGCAGCCGCCGACTTCACCTTCGTATCGACCGCTGGCGGCGCGTTCCTGGAATGGATGGAAGGCAAGGACTTGCCGGGCGTCAAGGCGTTGATGGCCTGACGGTTCGGCATTGGTTCGCGCTTCCAGGGAGAGGGCAGCGCTGACCAAACATTGACCAGGTGTCGCCGAGGGGGCGGGGCCTTTATCAAAAAGAAGGTATGTGCAGATGCTGGATCAGACCATGAAACAGAAAATCGCCGACGGTAATGGCTTTATCGCCGCGCTCGACCAGAGTGGTGGATCGACGCCCAAGGCGCTCAAGGGCTATGGCATCGAAGAAGGGGCGTGGGGCTCCGAGGAAGAGATGTTCGGCCTGATCCACGCCATGCGCAGCCGCATCATCTCCTCGCCCATGTTCACCGGCGACAAGGTGCTGGGCGCGATCCTGTTCGAGCGCACCATGGACGGCACCGTCGATGGCAAGCCGACCCCGCAGGCGTTGATCGACAAGGGCGTCGTGCCCTTCATCAAGATCGACAAGGGGCTGGAAGACGAAGTCAATGGCGTTCAGCTGATGAAGCCGAACCCCGATCTCGACATCCTGCTCCACCGCGCCAAGGCGCTGGGCGTGTTCGGCACCAAGGAACGCTCGGTCGTCAACCTCGCCAACCGCGAAGGCATCGCGGCTGTGGTCAAGCAGCAGTTCGAAACCGGGCAGCAGGTTCTCGCCGCTGGCCTGATGCCGATCATCGAGCCGGAAGTGAACATCAAGTCGCCCGAACGCGCGCAAGCCGATGCGATCCTGCTCGACGAACTGGTCAAGGCGCTCGATGCGTTGCCCGACGACCAGCAGGTGATGCTGAAATTGTCGCTGCCGGTGCAGGCGGGCCTGTTCGACCCGCTGGTCGATCATCCCCGCGTCCTGCGCGTCGTTGCGCTATCGGGTGGCTTTGCCCGTCCCGAAGCCTGCGTCGAGCTGGCCAAAAATCGCGGCATCATCGCCAGCTTCAGCCGCGCACTGCTCAACGACCTGCGCCATCAGATGAGCGATGACGAGTTCAACGCGGCGCTGGGCGAAGCGATCGACGAAATCCACGGCGCATCGGTCACCAAGACGGCGGTTGCGGCATAACGGGGTAGCCTGACTATCGCCTGATCCTCCTCTGACAGGGGATCGTTGCGAAACGCGGATCGTACAAATCATCGTCATTCCCGCGGAAGCGGGAACCCATCTCCCACCTTATCGTCTTGATTTTAGGCCCGGAGATGGTCCCCGCCTTCGCGGGGATGACGTAAAAATCTGTGGGTGATGAATTTCGCGACGATCCTCCACAGGGAGAGGAGCAGGAAGGAAAGCGACAGGCTTTCGTTACGGGGCTGGCTGGGCTAACACCCGGCCATGACCGATTTTACCGATGAAGAACTGGCGCTCGATCCGCATTTTGCCGATCAGTTCCAGACGGGCTTTCGCCCGGCTTGCCAACTCTATCTGATCTCGCCGCCCGCGATCGACGCGGATTTTGCGCCGCGCCTGGCGCAGGCGCTGGAAGGCGGCAAGGTTGCGGCGTTTCAGTTGCGGCTCAAGGGGCTGGACGACCATGCCATCGCCGCGCTCGCGCCGCCGCTGCAGGCGATCTGCGCCGAGCATGAGGTTGCCTTCATCATCAACGACAGCATCGGCCTCGCCAAGCGGTTGGGCGCGGATGGCGTCCATCTGGGGCAGGAGGATGGCGACCCGCGCGATGCGCGCAAGCAGCTTGGTCCCAATGTTCAGATCGGCGTGACCTGCCATGACAGCCGTCACCTGGCGATGGAAGCAGGCGAGGCGGGGGCCGACTATGTCGCGTTCGGCGCATTCTTCCCGACCACGACCAAGGAAACACAGCATCGCGCCGAACCCTCGATCCTGGGCTGGTGGACGACGCTGTTCGAACTGCCCTGCGTCGCGATTGGCGGCGTGACCGCTGACAATGCCGGGCCATTGGTGATGGCGGGTGCGGACTTCCTGGCGGTCAGCAGCGCGGTTTGGGCGCACCCGGAAGGCCCGAAGGCGGGCGTCGCCGCCTTTGCCGAAGTGCTGGCGAGCAAACCGCCGCCGCCGCGTTGATCCGGGGCAGGGCGGAGGCGCTTACGCACCGACCTGCGCCTTGCTGACGTCGAGGCGCTTGCCGTTGGTGATGACGACGACATCACCCAATTTGGTGACGCCGAACAATTTTTGCGCGAAGGCGATCGGCACGCCGATGCAGCCATGGGTTGCCTTGCCCCATTGCACGTCGCTGCCATGGATCGCCACGCCGTCGCTGGTCAGGCGCAGCATATAGGGCATCGGCGCATTGTCGTAGAGGTTGGAATAATGGTCGGCGTCCTTCTGCGTGATCGGGAAGGCACCCAAGGGGCTGGGCTTGTCGGTCGCGCCATAGAGGATGACCGCCGCGCCGATTTCATAGCCCGCGCGGAACACCGATAGCGTCTGCGCGCGCAGGTCCACGGTGATGATGACGGGGCCGGTCGGCGGCGCGCCGCTTTCGTCCCAGGCATAATCGCCATGGCGGAACGGGCCGTCGATCTTGAGGACGCGCTTGACCGTCAAGGCGCGCGGATCGATCGTCATCGGTTGATCGCTGCGCCGTTCGGCGGGCTTTGCAGGGGCAGGCGCGGGAGCAGGTGGTGCCTTTGCTATGGGTGCAGGCGGCGCGGGTTCTTCCGCTGCGGGCCGGTCGATCCAGCCGGTCACCAGCAGGGCGACGCCCGCCAGCCCCGCGCCGATCGCCAGCTTGGGACCAGCGCTTTTCGCCAATGCTTTGAGCAGAGCTGCCATATCATCCTCGAATAAGATCCTCCCTATTTAGGGGGAGGGCGCGCGTCCTATCGAGAGGGGGACACCCCTCCGTCTGGCTTCGCCAGCCACCTCCCCTTACAGGGGAGGAACTCCATCCTCTACAATAGCGGCAAAAGGTTAAGCTCAGCCTTCGCGGGCGACTTCCGCCGCTGCGATGGCGGTGAGGTTGAGGATTCCGCGCGAGGTGACGCCGGGGGTCAGCACATGAATGGGCTTGGTCAGGCCCATCAGCATCGGCCCGACGGTCGGCGAACTGGACGAGGCGGACAGTGCGGTGAGCGTGATGTTGGCGGCATCGAGATTGGGCATGACCAGCAGATTGGCTGGCCCTTCGAAGCGCGAATCGGGGATCAGCTTTTCGCGCAGCGCCTGGCTGAGCGCCGCATCGGCATGCATTTCGCCATCGACGGCGAGGTCGGGCGCGGCCTGCCGCACCAGTTTGAGCGCAGCGCGCATCTTGCGCGCGCTGTCGCTGTGCGAGGCACCGAAATTGGAGTGGGACAGCAGGGCGACACGCGGGACCAGGCCGAAATGTTCCAGCTCGGTCGCCGCCAGCAGCGTCATTTCCGCAATCTGTTCGAGCGTCGGATTGGGCACCATATGGGTGTCGGTGATGAACAGCGCGCCCGCATCGAGGATCAGCCCCGACAGCGCATAGACGCGGTTGCGGCCCGGCACCCGGTCGATGATGCGCAGCGCATGTTCGACCTGGCCCCAATATTCCGAATTGCCACCGATCAGCGCGGCGTCGACATGGCCCAGGCGCAGCAGCATGGCGGCGGTGACGCTGGGGCGGCGATAGACATGGCGCAGCACTTCGGCGGCGGGCACGCCCCGGCGCGAGGCGACGGCGCGATAGCCCTCGACCAGTTGCGTCATAATCTCATGATCGGTTTCGGGGTCGATCACCTCGACATCGCGGCCGAGTTCAAAGCGCAGGCCAAGGTCGGGCAGCTTCTGGTTCAGGATGCGGCGGCGTGCGATGATGGTCGGGCGGACGATGCCTTCGTCCAGCGCGTCCTGAATGGCGCGCAGCACGCGCTCATCCTCGCCCTCGCCATAGACGATGCGGCGTGCGCCGCCGCGTGCGGCCTCGAACACCGGCAGCATGAGCTGGCCGGACCGAGTGTTCTGCCGCGTCAGGCGACGGCGATAGTCGTCCAGGTCGATCGGGCGGCGGGCGACGCCGCTGTCCATCGCCGCGCGCGCCACGGCGACGGCGATCTCGCCGATCAGGCGCGGGTCGAAGGGGGTGGGGATGATATAGTCGGGGCCGAAGACCAGCCTGCGCCCGCCATAGGCCTGCGCCACGCTGTCATGCGCGGGCATGCGGGCGAGGCTGGCGATCGCGTCGGCGGCCGCGACCTTCATCGCTTCGTTGATCTGGGTCGCGCCGACATCCAGCGCGCCCCGGAAGATATAGGGGAAGCACAGGACGTTGTTGACCTGGTTGGGATAGTCCGAGCGGCCGGTGGCGATGATCGCGTCCGGGCGGACTTCGCGCGCGGCCTCCGGGCGGATTTCGGGTTCGGGGTTGGCGAGCGCGAAGATCAGCGGATTGGGCGCCATCAACGGCAACCATTCGGGCTTCAATACGCCGGGCGCGGAGAGGCCGAGGAACAGATTGGCGCCCGGCAGCACGTCGGGCAGGGTGCGCGCGTTGGTGACGCGGGCGTAGCGCGCCATATTGGGCAACATGCCTTCGCGGCCCGAATGGATGACGCCATCCTTGTCGGTCATGGTGACATTGTCGACCGGCAGGCCCATCGACACGAGCAGGTCGACGCAGGCGAGCGCCGCCGCGCCCGCGCCCGACGTCACCAGCTTGGCATCGGCCAGCGTCTTGCCCTGAATCACCAGCGCGTTGCGCACGGCGGCGGCGACGACGATGGCGGTGCCATGCTGATCATCGTGAAAGACCGGAATATTCATCCGTTCCTTCAACCGTGCTTCGATGGCGAAACATTCGGGTGCCTTGATGTCTTCCAGGTTGATGCCGCCGAAGGTCGGCTCCATCAGGGCGACGGCTTCGATGAATTTTTCGGGGTCAGTGGTGTCGAGTTCGATGTCGAACACGTCGATATCGGCGAATTTCTTGAAGAGGACCGCCTTGCCCTCCATCACCGGCTTGGACGCCAGCGCGCCGATCGCGCCCAGGCCCAATACGGCGGTGCCGTTGGAGATGACCGCGACCAGATTGCCGCGCGCGGTATAATCGAGCGCCTTGTCGGGATCGGCGGCGATCTCCATGCAGGGGGCGGCGACGCCGGGCGAATAGGCCAGCGCGAGATCGCGCTGGTTGACCATGCGTTTGGTCGGCTCGATCCGCAGCTTCCCCGGCTGGGGAAAGCGGTGATAGTCGAGGGCGGCGCGGCGGGTATTATCGTCCATGCGATGGGCCTTAAGGGCTGCGTTCCGCAAGGGCAATGGTGGAACGCGCCCAGGGGGGTGTTGGCGCATATAGTCCGACAAGAAAATCGACGAAGGCGGTGATGGCGGCGGGCGGATTATGCTGTGGCAGTTGCACCGCGAACAGGCCGACATCCGCCGACCCTTCATGGTCCGGCACGATCTGCCGAACATCGCCGCGCGCCAGCGCGTCGCTGATATCCCAGAGCGAGCGCAGGGCGATGCCGCCGCCCGCCAGCGCCAGTTCGCGGACCACTTCGCTGCTGTTGGTGCGGACGTGGCTGCGGCCCTCGACCGTCACCGGGCCTTTCGGGCCGACGAGGCGCCAGGGCATCTGGCCATCGGCGGCGAGCAGGCGGTGGGTTTTGAGATCGGCGAGGGTGGCGGGCGTGCCGTAGCGGTCGAGATAGGCGGGCGCGGCGCACAGGATGCGGCGGTTGGTCGCCAGCCGTCGTGCGGCCAGGCCCGGCCCCGGATCGCCGGTGATGCGGATGGCGAGGTCGGCGCGGGTGTCGATCAGGTCGGCGAAATCGTCCGACAAGTTGATGGCGAGATCGACACGGGGATGGGCCTCCATGAAGCGCGGCAGCCAGGGCGCGAGATGCATCCGGCCAAAGGAAGTGGGCGCGGTGATGCGCAGCGGCCCCGCGACGATCGCCGACGTGCCCGACACGCGCCGCTCGGCCTCGTCCAGCGCCGCCAATATGCCGCGCAGATCGGCATGGAGCCGCTCGCCCGCCGGGGTCAGCGCCAGCCGCCGCGTCGTGCGGTGAACGAGGCGCGTGCCCAGCCGCTCCTCCAGCCGCGCGAGCCGTTTGGACATCATGGCTGGCGAGATGTGGAGGCGCCGACCGGCGGCGGCGAGGCCGCCTTCGTCCACGATCGCGACGAAGAGTTCATGGTCGGGGTCCATCATATTCGTTCACCATGGGAATGACTATGTTCGTATAATAGTGAATATACGACATAATGGGAATGGGGTACATGTTTCCATACAGCATGGTCATTCCCGCTTTCGCGGGGATGACGAAAATATTTAGGAGCAGATTGATGACCGACCACATGATCGACAAATCCGGCCTTCAGGTCGCGGCATCGCTCGCCGACTTCATCGACAATCAGGCACTGCCCGGCACCGGGATCGAACCGGCCGCCTTCTGGGCCGGGGCTGCGGACATTTTCGCACGCTTCACCCCTGACAATATCGCGCTGCTGGAAACCCGCGACGCGATGCAGGCGCAGATCGATGACTGGCATGAGCAGCGCGCAGGCCAGCCGCATGACCCGCAGGCTTATCAGGCCTTCCTGCGCGCCATCGGCTATCTGGTTTCCGAACCCGCGCCCTTCACGATCGGCAGCGAGAATGTCGATGATGAGGTTGCGCGCCTCGCCGGACCGCAATTGGTCGTCCCCATCCTCAACGCCCGCTTCCTGCTCAATGCCGCCAATGCGCGTTGGGGAAGTCTGTACGACTCGCTGTACGGCACCGACGCGATTCCCGGCGCGGCGGCGGGCAAGGGCTATGACGCGGCGCGCGGGGCGCAGGTCATTGCCTGGGCCAAGGCGTTTCTGGACGATGCCATCCCGCTCGCCAATGGGCGTTGGGCCGACCTGGCTATAGACGACATCATCCTCGCCGATCCGAGCCAATATCTAGGCCGCAGCGAGAAGGGCCGCCTGTTCCGCCACAACGGCCTGCATATCGAAGTCGTTTTCGATAGCAGCCACCCGATCGGCGCGACCGACCCGGCGGGCATAGCCGACGTCATCCTCGAATCGGCGCTGACCGCCATTTGCGATCTGGAGGATTCGGTCGCGGCGGTCGATGCGGCGGACAAGGTTGCGGCCTATGCCAATTGGCTGGGGCTGATGAAGGGCGACCTGACCGAGACGTTCGAGAAGGGCGGCACGATGATGACCCGCGCGCTCAACCCCGACCGCGCTTATACCGCACCGGACGGCAACGGCTTCACGCTACCTGGCCGCAGCCTGTTGTTCGTCCGCAATGTCGGCCATCTGATGACCACGCCGGCCATCCTGCTGCCCGATGGTTCGCAAGCGCCCGAAGGCATTCTCGACGGCATCGTCACCAGCCTGATCGCGCTGCACGACCTGGCCCGCGAGGGCGGCAACAGCCGTGCGGGCAGCGTCTATATCGTCAAGCCCAAGATGCACGGCCCCGACGAAGCCGCCTTTACCAATCGCCTGTTCGACGGAATCGAAGATATGCTGGGGATGGCGCGCAACACGCTCAAGGTCGGCGTCATGGATGAGGAGCGCCGCACCTCGGCCAATCTCGCCGCCTGCATCCATGCCGTGCGCGACCGTATCGTCTTCATCAACACCGGCTTCCTCGACCGCACCGGGGACGAGATGCATACGTCGATGCAGGCCGGGCCGATGATCCGCAAGGGCGAGATGAAGAGCAGCGACTGGATCACCGCCTATGAGGATCGCAACGTCCAGATCGGCCTTGCCTGCGGCCTGTCGGGTCGCGCGCAGATCGGCAAGGGGATGTGGGCCGCGCCCGACCGCATGGCCGACATGCTGGAACAGAAGATCGGGCATCCCAAGAGCGGGGCCAACACCGCCTGGGTGCCATCGCCGACGGCCGCGACGCTCCACGCGGCCCATTATCACCGCTTCGACGTCTTTGCGCGGCAGGCGGAGCGGGCGGCGGAGGGTATCGCGCCGCTCGAAAAGCTGCTGACCATCCCGGTCGCCACCGGGCGCAACTGGTCGGAGGATGAGATCGCGCAGGAACTGGACAATAATGCGCAGGGCATATTGGGCTATGTTGTTCGTTGGATCGATCAGGGGGTTGGCTGTTCCAAAGTGCCTGACATTCACGACATCGGCCTGATGGAGGACCGCGCGACGCTGCGCATTTCCTCGCAGCATATGGCCAACTGGCTGCTGCATGGTGTCTGCACCGGCGAACAGGTCGATGCCGCGCTTCGGCGCATGGCGGCCAAGGTCGATGCGCAGAATGCGGGCGATCCTTTGTATCAGCCGATGAGTGGGCGCGAGGATGAGAGCCTGGCGTTCCAGGCGGCGCGTGCGCTGGTGTTCGAGGGTGTCGCGCAGCCCAACGGCTATACCGAACCGCTGCTCCACGCCTATCGCGCTAAGCAGAAGGCGGGGGCAGAGTTGGAAGCGGCTTAACCCACGCCCGTTTGTTTCGAGCCCCTCGACGCCGCCTGCGGCGTCGCTCTGGATAAACTACGTCGAGAAACGCTTCTCGACACGCTCGAAGCGAACGGATGTTGTCGCGCGTTCCCGGCTGCGTTAGCCCTTACCGCCACGCAGCATCGGAGCCGTCATGACCATCATCGTCCACCATCTCAACAACAGCCGCTCGCAACGCATCCTCTGGCTGCTGGAGGAATTGGGCGAGGCTTATGAGGTGCGCCGCTACGAACGCGATCGCAAGACGATGCGCGCGCCCGCATCGCTGCGCGCCATTCATCCGCTCGGTCGGTCGCCGGTGGTGGAGGTGGATGGCCACCGCCTGATCGAGACAGGCGCGATCATGGACTATATGGTCGGGCGCGCCGGTAATCGCTTTGGCGCGCCCGCCGATGCGGAGGGCACGATCCGCTATCGCCAGTTCCTGCACTATGCCGAAGGATCGATGATGCCGCCGCTGCTCGCGCTGCTGATCATCGGCAAGCTCGGCCTGCTGGGTCGTCCCGCGCGGCCGACGGTGCAGCGGATGCTGGACGATCATCTCGACTGGATCGAAAGCGAATTGGCGAGCCGCCCCTATTTTGCGGGCGAGGCTTTCACGGCCGCCGACATGATGATGAGCTTCCCGCTGGAAGCGGCCTGCTCGCGCGGCGGCCTCAACGATAGCCGGCCGAATATCCTGCGCTGGCTGGGCGACATACATGCGCGTCCCGCCTATCAGGCCGCGCTGCAGGCGGGTGGTCCCTATGCTTACGCCTGATCGCCGCGGCCTGCTGGGCTATGCCGCCGCTGGCATCGCCGCCGCCGTCACTCCGCGCCTGTTTGCGCAGGAGCGGGCGGCCGAGGCGCTGACGTCCCTGACCCAGGGGATCAAGCCCATCCGCCGGGCCGAACGCGCCGATCGCCTGTCCCGCGCGCAGGCGATGATGCAGGCCAAGGGCATCGACGCGCTGTTGATCGAGCCGGGGGCGAGCCTGATTTATTATAGCGGTGTGCGCTGGTGGCGCAGCGAGCGGCTGACGGCGCTCGTCATTCCGGCGACGGGCGCGCCGCTCATCCTCTGCCCCTTTTTCGAAAAGCCCTCGATCGACGAATCGCTCGGCATATCGGCGGAGGTGCGGGTGTGGCAGGAGCATGAAAGCCCCCATGCGCTGGTCGCCGCCTTCCTGACCGAAAAAGGGCTGGCGAAGGGACGGATCGGCATTGAGGAGACGGTGCGCTATTTCGCGGTCGATGGCCTCAAGGCGGCGCTGCCACAGGCGCGGCTGACGACTGACCCCGTTACCCGCGCGCTGCGGATGCGCAAGACGCCGGCTGAAATCGCGCTGATGCAGACCGCCGCCGATGTCACCATGGCCGCCTATCGCTGGACCTACCGCCAAGTGAAGGCAGGGATGACCCCGGCTGATATCGGTGCGCTGATGACTGCCGCGACGACGGCGCTGGGCGGCAAGAGTGAGTTCAACCTTGTGCTGCTCGGCGAGGCGGCGGCTTATCCGCATGGCTCCGGCAAGCCGCAGGCGGTGCGGGCAGGCGAGGTCGTGCTGATGGATTGCGGCTGTACCGTGGGCGATTATCAGTCCGATATCAGCCGGACCTTCGTTTACGGCGCTGCGCCCACAGCGCAGCAGCGGACCGTCTGGAACGATGTGGCGCAGGGGCAGACGATCGCCTTTGCCGCCGCGAAACTGGATACGCCAGCGGGGGCAGTCGATGACGCGGTGCGGGCGCATTATGAGAGCCGTGGCTATGGTCCGGGCTATGCGCTTCCGGGCCTGTCCCACCGCACCGGCCATGGCATCGGCATGGAGGGGCATGAGCCGGTCAATCTGGTCCATGGCGAAACCACCAAGCTGGACGTAGGCATGTGTTTCTCCAACGAACCGGGCCTGTATCTGCCGGGCACGATGGGGGTGCGGATGGAGGATTGTTTCCATATGACGGCGCGGGGGCCGGCGTGGTTTTCCAAGCCGCCGGTGTCGATCGAAGCGCCGATCGGCTGACATTCCCGGAGGCGTTGGTCCTTAGCTGCCGTCGGAAATCAGCGTGCCGCCATCGACCACGATCGTCTGGCCGGTGGTGAAGCCGCCCGCGTCGCTGGCGAGATAGAGCGCGGTGGCGGCGATTTCTTCGGGGGAGCCTGCACGGCGGAGCGGGGTGAGGCCGAGGCGGCGTTCGGCGCGGTCGGGGCTGGAGAGGATCGCGCCCGCCCATTCGGTTTCGATGAGGCCCGGCGCGATGGCGTTGGCGCGGACGCCCGATGGTCCCCATTCGACCGCGAGATTGCGCGCGAGTTGCGCCAGCGCCGCTTTGGTCATGCCATAATGGCCGAGCATGGCGTTGCCGCGCAGGCCCGCAATGCTGGACAGCAGGACGATGCTGCCGCGTCCGCGCGCGGCCATGTAGGGCGCGATGAGGCCGGTGAGGCGGAGGGGGTGGAGCAGGTTGACGGCGTAGAGCGTATCGCGGTCGGACTCTGCCATGGCGTGCATCGGCGCTGGCGTTCCGGCGATGCCTGCATTGCACACCAATATGTCGATGCCGCCGGTTTGGGCTTCGGCCTGGTCCGCCAGACGTGCGAGCGCGGCAGCGTCGCTGACATCGGTGGGCAGCGATATCGCGCCGAGCGTTGCGGCGAGCGCGTCGCAGGCCGGGGCGTCGATATCGGCCAGGACCAGGCCTGCGCCCGCGCCTGCGAACAGGCGAGCGATGGCGAGGCCGATGCCGCGCGTCGGGCCGGTGATGAGCGCGGTCTTGCCCTCCAGTCGGAAGGCGCCAAGCGGATCAGAGGTCGGCAAGCACGGTCTCCACCAACTGGGTCAAGCTGCCGTCATGCTGGAAGCCGAGATCATCGGCGCGGCGGGTCGTCAGCGGCGGATAGCTGCCAAAGGTGCGGCGAGTGGCGGCTTCCTCCTGGAAGGTCAGTGCGCCAACGTCGCCGAAGCGGCCGAGTGTATCGACCAGATCGCCGATCCTGACCTGCAAGGCGGGGAGGGTGACGGCATGTTGCGCGGTTGCGTCGCTCAAGGCGGCGGCGACGAGATTGGCCGCGCAGGTCCGGGCGGACAGGAGCCAACTGGTCGCATCGGGGGCGACGGGGATGGCATAGGGCGTGCCCGCCTTTGCCGCGTGGAAGATGTCGCTGAGGAAGGCCGAGCCAAAGCCGCCAGCGGCCGCCGGGCGGGCGACGATGCCGGGCAGGCGCAGCGCCATGCCCTGGATCGCACCGCGCCGAACGGCATCGGCAAAGGCGATTTCGACCATGCGCTTGTGTGCGCCATAGACGCTGGCCGGGGCGGGCGGGGTGGTGTCATCGACGGGCGTCGGCAGCGAACCGCCGAACACCGCGATCGACCCGGCAAGGATCAGGCGGCGGCCCGCCATCGCCTCGATAAGGGCCAGGGGCACGTCCAGATTGATCGCGCGCGATGCCTGCGGATCGCGTTCCGCTGCGCCGCCGGGGAGGGCGGCGAGATGCAGCAGGATGTCGGTTTCCGGGCCGCATAGGGCGCGGACGATCGCCGGGTCGGTCAGGTCGCCGACGAGTGTCGCGCAGGGCGACGGCGCGGCGAAGGCGCGATCCGCCAGCAGCAGATCCACATCGGGGCGGCTCTGGCGCAGCTGGCGGATGACCGCTTGGCCGACGAACCCGGCCGCCCCGGTGATGGCGATCCGCATTATTGCTGCAGGTCTGGCTCGAACGTGCCGTCGATCAGGATGAAGGCGATGCGGCAATTGCTGTCCGAGCGGTTGGACCAGCCATGGTTGGTGCCGCGCTGGATAACGATATCGCCGGCGCGGACGGTGGTTTCGCCTTCATCGACGATCAGCACCAGTTCGCCTTCGAGCACGATGCCATAGTCGATGGTTTCGGTGCGGTGCATCAGCGCGTGGCGGGTGGTTTCGCCGCTATGGGCGGAGGCGTCGCCGGCACCGACTTCGGCGAAATGGGCGCGCGCCTCTTCGGGCGACATGGTGCGGATGGTGTCGCCTTCGGGCGGGATGTCGAGCACGCGGATGCGGGTGCCGCCCTTGGGCGGGGCGAGCTTGATGCCGTCTTCGGCCGGTTCGCCCGACGCAGCATCGATCGGCACGGGGGTGGCTTGCGTGTTCCAGATTTCGTGGAACATCGGCCCGGCCGGGCCGCCGATCTGCTGCACGCGTGGCGCGGGGCCGTCTTCCTGAATGATGGCCAGGCCCTGGGCATTATGGCCGGTCACGACGCGGCGGATGGGGGTTGTCATGATGGTACTCCTTGAACATTGGGCTGTGCATGGCGGTAGCGCAGCAGGGCGACACCGGCACCGATCGCGGCGGCTGCGCTGAAGAAGAGGAAGGTGCCCGCCATCCCGCCAAACAGGCTGGACAGGGCGGTCGCTACGATCGGGGCGATGAACTGGGCCAGAAAGAAAGCGCCGGTCCATACGCCCGTGCCGCGCCCGCGCGTGGCGGGCGGCAATCGGCGCAATACCCAGGCCAGCATGGTCGGCAGCATCAGCCCGTTGCCGATGCAGATGACGACGGCGGACGCGACCGTCAGGGCGAAGGCCGTTGAGAGGGCGACGCCGACATAGCCAAGCGCCACGAGCGGCAGGCCCCAGGCGAGGAGATGCGGGGCAGGCCGGGCCTTGACCCGTCCGAACAGCAGCGAGCCGAGCATGACGCCGACATTGGCGGCGGCACCGGCGACGCCGATCAGCGCGGGCGACGTCACGCCGGTCGCTTCGATCACCGGGCCGAGTTGCACGACGATCGTGTAGAAGAGCAGGCCGATGCCGAAGGTGATGGCGACAAGGCCACCAATACTCCGCAGCACCGATGGGTCGGGCAGTCCAGACCGTGCCTTGGTTACCTTGTGGGGTTCAAACAGGATGATGGCGGCGGCGGCAGCCACCGGCAGCGCCAGCAGATACATCCAGAACGGCCCGCGCGAGCCGAAGATTTCGCCCAGCGCGCCGCCCATGGCAATCAGCGCGATGGCGCTGACGCTGGCGGTCGCGATCTGGATCGAGACCCAGCGTTCGCGCCGTTCGCCTTCGAAATAATCACCGACCATGGCGGTGGCGACGGTCATGATCACCGCTTCCGCCAATCCCAGCGCGACGCGCACGGCGAAGATGGCATAGAGGCTGTCGAGCAGGAGCGGGAGCAGGCCAAAGCCCGCATAGGCGAGCAGCGCGCCGATCAGCAGGCGTTTGCGCCCGGCCCGATCGGACAGCCAACCCGCGAGCGGCGAGAATAATGCCACGCACAGGGCGGGCACGGTCAGCGCCATCGGCACCAGCACGGCCGCGCCCGGCACGTCGGCAAATTCGCGCAACAGCAGGGGCAGGACGGGGACCAGCGCGATGATCGCCATGGTCGGCATCACCGCCGTCAGCATGAGGATCACCCCATGGCGGGTTGTCGCTTGTCGCATCGGCCTGCTCCTGCTTCGATGTCAGATCGGTTGAGCGACGACGTCGAACATTTCCTGGGTCGCCTTGGCATTGTCGACCGGTGGCCCCTTGCCGATCTGGCCCATGCAGATGGCGACGCTGGAACGGACGATATAGGCGCAGCGCTCCAGGCGACGGTCATGATAGGCGCTCAGCGCCGTTTCGATATCGTCATGGGTGGCGAGTTCCTCGGCCAGCACCAGGCTGTCCTCGATCGCCATGCCTGCGCCCTGGCCCAGATGCGGGGTGGTGGCGTGGACGGCATCGCCCAGCAGCGCGACCCGGCCCTTGTGCCAGGGACCGTCGATCATCATCGCTTCGAGCGGGCGATAGACGACGCCTGCGTCATCGACGATCTGTTCGGCCAGTTCCTGAATGAAGGGCGCGCAGCCGGTCATCTTCGAGCGCATCAGCGCCGCCTGCCCCTCGCGCGGGTAGCGCGGGTTGCCGGGTTCAGGGGTGGTGACATAGATATACATCAGGTCATCGGAGATGGGCACCAGTCCCACGCCGGTGGGTCCGTTATAGACGTGCAAGGCGTCAAAATCAGCCGGGCGTGGCAGGTTGTAGCGCCATACCGCCTGTCCGGTGAATTCCGGGCGCGGGGCGTCGGGGAAGAGCATCGCGCGGGTCTGCGAATAGACGCCGTCGGCGCCGATCACCAGATCATAGCGTTCGGACGATCCGTTCGAGAAGCGGACGTCCACGCCTTCGCCATCGTCGTTCAGTTCGGTCGCGGTGACGCCGAGCAGCACATGCGCGCCGCTGGCGATGGTGCGGTCGCCCAGCATCTTGTGCAGAGCGGGACGGCCGATGCCCATATTGGCGGGATAGCCATCGACCAGCCGGGGCGTGGGCACACGCGCCACGCGCACGCCGGTGGGGGTATAGATTTCGACCGCGTCGAAGCCGACGCCTGACGAGACATATTCGTCGATGAGGCCAAGTTGCGACATGGCGCGGATGACGTTCGATTGCTGGATGATGCCAACGCCATAGACGGACCAGTTGGGATCGCGTTCGATCACCGTGACGGCGAAGCCGCGCGCGCGCAGGGCGATGGCGGCGGTCAGGCCACCGATGCCGCCACCGATGACAAGGATATTACAGGCTTGCATGAGGTGCCTTTCAGAAACGGTCGAGATCATTGGCGATGGCGATCGGCCCGCGAAAATGCGCGCGGATCTGGGTGACATAGCTGCGGGTGCGCGCCGGATCGGGCGTGCCTGCGGCGAAATGGGTGACCACCAGCGACTTGACGCCGGCGCTGGCCGCGAGCCGTCCGACCGCGTCCGGGGTCAGATGGTGGGTGGACAGATGCTGTTCGAGCTGTTGCCGCGCGGGCGCTGGCATGTTGGGCGAATTGCGCGCGACAGTGGCGAGCGTGCCGTCCATGTCGATCATCTCGCTGACCAGCAGGTCCGCGCCCTTGGCCAGCTTTTCCACTGCCGCGCTGGGGCCGGTGTCGCCGGTATAGACGATCGACCGGCCGGGCAGGTCGAAGCGCAGCGACAGCGACTTGTAGTTGCGGTCATCGACGCTGCCGGGGGCGAAGTCATAATGGGTATTTTGCGCCGCCGTGACGGTCATGCCATCGACGCTGATGCGCTCGCCATCGGTGAGTTCGATCACGTCCACGGTCTGCGCAGGCGGGGTCCAGGGCTTGCCGGGAATGCCATAGCCGACGCGGGCGGCGGGCTGCATCGAGGCGACCATGCCCGCGACGAGTTCGCGCGTGCCCGGCGGGCCATAGACGGTGAGCGGATCGGCGACGTTGGTCTGATTGCGCAGGCCCAGCACAGCCGACAGACCGCCGGTATGATCGACATGAAGGTGGCTGAGAAACACCGCCTTGACGGTGGGGAGGGCGATGCCCGCCCGCGCCATCTGCTGCACCGTGCCGTCACCCACATCGACCAGATAGACGCGGCCGTCATGGGTCAGCGCATTGGCGGGCTGCGACCGGTCCCGGCTGGGGACCGGGCCGCCCATCGTGCCGAGTGTGACGAAAGCGTCTCCCCCGGATGGCGCTTGCTGCGCGACGGCGGGAGAGGTCGCCATCAGTGCCGCAAGGGCCAGCCGGGAGAGACGCGCGCGCATCAGAAGTCGAACCCGAGGCGGACGCCATAGGTGCGCGGCGGGCGCAGGGTGCCGACCGGGAAGTCGAGGATCGGCCGGGTTCCGGCGCGGGCCAACACTTCCTTGTCGGTGATGTTGTTGATGAAGCCGGTGATGTTCCAGCCACCCCGGCTGTCGAGCGTCAGGAAGGCGTCCGCCATCATGAAGCCGTCCTGCTTTTCTTCCGGCCGGTAGTTGGTGTTCATGAAGCGGCTGGTTTCGATATTGGCGCGGGCGCCCGCAACCAGCGACAGCTCGTCCGACAGGGGGAAGGTCCGCTCATAGCCGACATTGATCGCCCATTTGGGCGAATTGACGGTCGGCTTGCCCGAACAATCAATGTCGTAGAAGCGCGCACCATTGACGCCGGGATTGGCGAGGCGGCTGCCCAGCGTGGTGCAACCCGTCGTCACCGGCGCACCGGTGGGCGAGAAGTTGGCGGTGACCAGCTCGTCATATTTGCCCTTGAGGAACTGGACGTTCAGGTTGAACAGATCGTTGCGGCTCGGCGCGAAGCGGGCTTCGAATTCGGCACCATAGATTTTCGACTTGCCCGCATTGACGGTGGTGGACCCTTGCGCGAACAAGCCATTGCCGGTGGGGACGCCGCCGACGAAGGTGATCTGCTGGTCCTTATAATCCCAGTAGAAGGCTTCGAAGTTCAGCTGCAGCTTGTTGTCGAAGAAGCGGTTCTTGGCACCGACCGTATAAGCGGTCAGCGTTTCGGGCGCGAAGGTGTTGTTTGGCGGCTGGGCAACGAAGAAGCCGCCCGATTTGAAGCCGGTCGCGACGTTTGCGTAGATCAGCGAGGCCGGACCTGCGTCAAACTCCACGCCTGCCTTCCAGGTGAATTTCTCGAAGCTCAGGTCGCCGGTGAAGGGCGCGCTGAGCGGCGGGTTGACCGGGCCGGGCAGGCCGCCAGCAGCGGTCGAGGTCAGCTGCCGCTTGTCTTCGCGGGTGAAACGACCACCTGCGACCAGGCGCAGGGCGTCGGTCACGTCGAAGGTCAGCTGACCGAAAGCGGCGAGGCTTTCGGTGTCCAGCCGGGGGGTGAAGCGGGTGGTCGAGATAGTACCCTGGCGGAAGAGGTTTTCGGTCGACTGGTTTTCGCCGAAGTAGAAGGCCCCCAGCACATAGCGCAGCCGCTGATCTTCCTTCGACGACAAGCGGACTTCGAGCGACGCCTGTTCCGCCAGATCAGTGAAGTCGCCTGCAAAGCCCGGCAGATAGGTGCGGAACTTCACGTCCGACTTACGGTAGGCGGGAACGACGGTCAGCGTGCCAAAGCCCATGTCGCCGACGATCGTGGCGCTGAGGCCGTAGAATTTATTGTCGAGGAAACCGTCGGTGCCGGCCTGCGCGACGCAGCCGCTGCGCACGAAACCGCCAAAGCCACCGCAGAAGGGCGGCGCGAAGATGGTGGCGGCATAGCCCGCAATCGCGGCCTGGGCGCGCGGATCGGAGATGCTGACGCGGTCATTGAGGTCCGGCACGGCGAACGCGGCGCTGGGCAGCAGGACGGCGCCCGACCCCTTGCCATGCTGGCGATAATAGTCGGCGACCAGCGTCATCGACCACATGTCGGACGGTTCGATCAGCAGCGAGGCGCGGACGGCTTCGCCCTTGTCGTCATCATAGCCGTCCGAGATATAGCCGTCGCGATCGACGATCTGGCCAGCGACGCGCAGGGCGACGGTGTCGCCGATCGGCACGTTGAGCGCCAGAAAGCCCTTCTTGCTGTCGTAATTGCCATATTCGAACAGGCCTTCGGCACCGAATTTGCCGAGTTCCGGCTTTTTCGGCAGCACGTTGATGGCGCCGCCCGTGGCATTGCGGCCATAGAGGGTGCCTTGCGGCCCCTTGACCACTTCGACCCGTTCCAGATCGTAGAAGACGCCCGCCGGTGCGGTCGGGCGGCCGACATAGACGCCGTTGAAGTTGAAGGCGATGGCGTTTTCGGAGAAGCTGTTCTGCGAATTGGTGCCGACGCCGCGGAGGAAGAAGCTGGTGGTGCCGCCGGTGGGCTGCACGACCAGCGAGGGGACCAGCTTGCCGAGATTGGCGGTTTCGGTGATGCCCGACTTGGCGAGATCGTCACCGGTCACGGCCGATACGGCGAGCGCGGCGCGCTGCAGTGATTCCGAGCGGCGCTGGGCGGTGACGACGATGTCGGCCAGGCCTTCATTGGCGGCTTCGGCGGTATCCGGCGCGTCCGCGCCAGCCTGTTGGGCCGATACGCCCTGCGTGCTCAACGTCAACATTATGGCGGTTCCCGCCAGAAGCAATTTTTTCATGCTATCCTCCCCATGCGGCGCGTTGTGTTCGACCGCGCCTTCGGATTGACATGTGGCAAGTTCAGTAAAATTATCATAACGATTTGTTTCAATGGCTTTCCACAAATAGGATTGATGGATGCGGCTCGACCAATTTGACCTGAATTTGCTCATCGCCTTCGACGTGCTGATCCAGGAGCGGGGCGTCACGCGGGCGGCGGAGCGGCTGAACCTGACCCAATCGGCGATGAGCGCGGCGCTGAAGCGGCTGCGCGAGGCTTTTTCCGACGACATATTGGTGCAGCATGGCAAGCGGATGGTGCCGACGCCCGGAGCCCTGTCACTGGCCCCGCATGTCGCGGCGGCGGTGCTGAATTTACGCGGCATATTGGCGAGCGGGATGCATTTCGATCCCGCCCAATCGCGGCGGCGCTTTCGCATCGTTGCGTCCGATTATATCACGACCGTGCTGCTGGGTCCGGCGCTGCGGTCGTTGCAGGCGGAAGCGCCGGGCGTGCAGATCGAGATCACGCTGCCGCGATCGGACATTTTGGAGCGGCTGGACGATGGCGACATCGACCTCATCATCTCGCCGGAGAAATATCTCAGCCCCGATCATCCCCGCGAACTGGTGTTCGAGGAACGGCATGTGGTGGTGGGCTGTACCAATAACCCGGTGCTGCAAAAGCCGCTGGATGCCGACACCTTCTACAATAGCGGGCATATCGTGGTGAGCGTGTCGCGCGACGGGACGTTCATCGACGATGTGCTGCGCGATCATGGGCGGCAGCGGCGGATCGAAATCATCTGCGCGGCCTTTACCCAGGTGCCCTGGATGCTGCCCGGCACCACGCGGCTGGCGTTGATGCATGAGCGGCTGGCGCGCGAACTGGCCCCGCAATTATCGCTGGTCCTGTGCGAGCCGCCCTTTCCGCTGCCCTCGATGCGCGAGATGATGCAGTTTCACAGCGCGCGGGCCGCTGATCGGGGCCTGTCCTGGCTGCGCGAACGGTTGATCGCGACATCGGGTGGAAGCGCAGGTCGCAGCGGCCCGGCGGCTTAGCCGGCCTCGCGCAAACTCGGGAGAGGCGGTGGGCGGAGCGTTCTTTCGCTCGGGCCGCGCAAACTGTTCGGCCCCTTCCGCGCGGTTCGGACGTTGATGCGCCATCACGTCAAAGGAAATAGCATGAAGATCCCCAAGGGTACGACCGTCGCAGTTGCCGATGGTGAATTGCTGAACCTGTTTCAGAATAGCGGCGATGAGTCGGCACCCAGGCTGAGCGCGTTGCCCGATGCGGCGATTTCGTCCGACAATAAGGGGTCGGGCGGCCGTCATCACAGCAGTTCGGCGAACCCGTCGGAAAGCCAGCTGGAGGAAGATAGTTTTGCCGCCGGCACTGCCGCGTTCCTCAACAAGCAGGTGCTCGATGGCAAGATCGAAAGCCTGATCATCGTCGCTGCGCCCCGGACATTGGGGGAGTTGCGCAAACATTATCACAAGATGCTGTCGGCGATCCTTGTCGGCGAGATCGCGAAAGACCTGACCGGCCAGTCGGCGTCCGACATTGAAAAGACCATCGCGGCCGCCTGACGCCGTTCGGCATGCTACCAACAGGAGATGATATGACACAGACGATCGAGCGGAGTTTCGCGACGCGCCAGCAGGCCGAACTCGCGGTGGAGCGATTGGTCCAGGAGCATGGATTCGAACGCGACGATATCTTCGTGTCGGCGCGGGGCGAGCAGAATAGCGCGGGCGAAGCCAACAGCGACGAAGCGGCCGATAATGGGCCTATCGCCGTGTCGATCGCACTGCACGACGACAGCCAGGTCGCTTTGATCGAAGCCGTGTTCGATGAACTGCAGGCGGCATAAAGGCATCCGTCCAGTCGAACCTCGCGGGGTCGGTGGCATCGCGGCAAGCGACGCGCCGACCGCGCGACGGGGCGGTCGATGACCGCTGACAGCGGCATGAGCCTGGAGGCCATGCGTCTGGCGATGGAAGAGGCCGCGGCGCGGGGCGATTTTGAAAAGGCGGCCGAGTGGCGGGACCGGATCAGTTTGTTGCGCGGGGCGGCATCGGGTGCCGAAACGCGCGACTTCGATCCGACCGGGCTGGTCCGCCAAAAGCCCGGAGCAATGGGATTGGGCAGCAGCCGCCAGCGCATGACGCCCCCGCCAGGCTGGACGCCGCCCAAGAAACCCGATCCGATGACGGGCGGCCAACCCCGGCGCAAACGCGGCAAGCAAGGCTGATGGGGATGCAGGACTAAGGTTTGGCTAGGATCGCATGGGTGGCAAGGTGCGATGCCATCCCGTCATTGCCTTGATCGGTCGCCACCGAGATGGCGCTATTGCCCGCGACGTCCATCGCATAGGGATCAGCGCCGAGGGCAAGCAGGGTGTCCACGATCTTATAATGCCCGAACAAGGATGCCATCATCAGCGCCGTCTGGCCTGCGCGGTTGACGGCATGGGGGTAAGCCCCCGCACCCAGTAAAAGGTCGGCGATCGCATCATAGCCCTTGAACGCCACGCCCATCAGCGCGGTGTTGCCGCGTCCTTCGTCCGGCTGATCGACCGGCGCACCCAGGCGAAGCAGCAGCGCTGTCGCGTCTTCCTGTCCATTGTAGCTGGCGAGGATCAAGGCCGTATGCCCTTTGGCGTCCCTGGCCGCGATATCGGCCCCGCCTTGCAGCAAGGCGGGAATGACGTCGACCCGGCCCAGCCTTGCGGCGTCGAACAACAGCGCCTGGATGCGTTCCGGCGATGGTAGGGGGAAGGGCTCGGCATTATCGGCCGCTATACTATCGGTCATGCAATTTTCCTTTCCCATGAAACGGAGCGCGGCCTTGCCTGTTCCGTATCGGCGAGCGGGGCTGGACCAATGCTGATCGGTGAACCGGGGCAAGGCCACGCCGGGCGTCGGAACTTGCGGGCTTTGCGGCTCGTAGTTTGCCCGACAAGCTGCGGGCGAGGACGAACGCGTCCGCCCGCCATTCATCAGCAAGGACCCATCATGACCGATCGTCTCACCCTGCAGGATCCCCGCAATCAATATCCCCAGCCGCCCTTTCCCAAACAGCCCCAGCCAGCCCCCGGCATCGCGGCACAGATGGATCCGACACCGGACCATGGCGAGGAAAGCTATGTCGGGTCCGGCAAGCTCAAGGGGCGCAAGGCGCTGATCACCGGCGGCGATTCCGGTATCGGTCGGGCGGCGGCGATTGCCTACGCGCGGGAAGGGGCCGATGTCGCCATCGCCTATCTGCCGAGCGAAGAGGAGGATGCGCGGGCGGTGATCGCGCTGATCGAAGCGGAGGGGCGCAAGGCCGTCGCGCTGCCGGGCGACGTCATGGAGGAAGCCTGGTGCCGACAGTTGGTCGAGGATGCCGTGACGGGTCTAGGCGGCCTGGACATCCTGGTCGTCAATGCGGGGCGTCAGCAGTTTCGGGACGATGTGCTGGCGGTAAGTTCGGCGGATTTCGACCGCACGATGAAGACCAACCTCTATGCGTTGCACTGGATCGCGCAGGCGGCGGTGCCGCATCTTCCGGCCGGGGCGTCGGTCATCACCACCGCGTCGATCCAGGCCTATGATCCATCGGCGATATTGTTGGACTATGCGACGACGAAGGCGGGCATCGTCGCTTATACCAAGGCGCTGGCCAAGCAACTGATCGAGAAGGGCATTCGCGCCAATGTCGTGGCCCCCGGTCCTTTCTGGACGGTGCTGCAATCGACGGGCGGCCAGCCGCAGGAGAAGGTCACGACATTCGGCGCGCAAAGCCAGTTCGGCCGCCCCGGCCAACCGGTCGAGATCGCGCCTGTCTATGTGCTGCTGGCGTCGCAGGAGGGCAGCTATATCACAGGGGAGGTTTATGGTGTGACCGGCGGGGCAGGGATTGCCTGAGGCGATCGGGCCTGAGAGGGTCTGGCTTGCCAGTGCGCCGGTATGATCCTGCGCCATTGCGGCGGGAAAAATTTGGCTCCCTGAGTAGGATTCGAACCTACGGCCATTCGATTAACAGTCGAATGCTCTACCGCTGAGCTATCAGGGAGCAGCCCGGCTCTCACCGGGCAGAGCGCGCCTATAGCAGCGGGTTTTGCGCAATGGCAAGGGTTAATCTGATGATTTTTTTACGGTGCGATCAGGCGATGAACTGCTCGGCGGCGATACGATCGTCGAGCGTATGTTCGGGATCGAACAGCAGGGTGAGCGGGGTCGCGCGGTCGATGCGGACCTCCACCTGGGCGACGTCGCGCACTTCGCGCTGGTCGGCGACGGCGCTGACCGGGCGCTTGACCGGGTCGAGCACGGTGAAGCGGATAACGGTGTTTTCGGGCAGGATCGCGCCGCGCCAACGGCGGGGGCGGAAGGGGCTGATCGGGGTGAGTGCAACCAGGCCCGACCCCAGCGGCAGGATGGGGCCATGGGCGGAGAGGTTGTAGGCGGTGGAGCCGGCCGGGGTGGCGACCAGTACGCCGTCGCAGACCAGTTCGGGCAGGACGGCGCGGCCATTGACCTGCACCTCCAGCTTGGCAGTCTGGCGGGTTTCGCGCAGCAGCGAGACTTCGTTGATGGCGGGGATGGAAAATTGTTCGCCATCGACGGTATCGACGACCATGCGCAGCGGGTGGACCTTGAAGCTCTTGGCCTTGTCCAGCCGCTGGTCGAGCCGTTCGAGCCGCCATTCGTTCATCAGGAAGCCGACGGTGCCCAAGTTCATGCCGAAGACGGGGACGATCCGCCGCGCCTCCAGCATGGCGTGGAGGGTTTGCAGCATATAGCCATCGCCGCCCAGCGCGATGACCATGTCGGCCTGTTCGATGGGGACGAAGTCATAGGCGGCGCGGAGCCGCTCTTCGGCGGCTCTGGCGGCCTGGGTCGGGGACGCGACGAGGGCACGCCGGGGTTCGTCGATCATCCGCCGGTAACGCTCATGTGGCGACGGGTGGCGGGGCCGGTTTCGCCCGCGCCGATGCGGAAGTCGTGGCGGGCGGGCTTCAAGCGCAGCGCGCGGTCGATCAGCGGTTCGACTGCGTCCAGGCCACCGTCGCGCAGGGCTGCCTTGAAATCCACATGATCCTCATGCCCCAAGCACATGAAGATCTTGCCTTCGCAGGTCATGCGGATGCGGTTGCAGTCGGCGCAGAAATTCTGGGTGAGCGGGGTGATGAGGCCGAGTTTGGCGCGCAGGCCATCGACACGGTGATAGCGGGCCGGGCCGCCGGTGCGGTCGGGCACGGGCGTCAAGGGGTGGGCGGCGTCGATCGCGGCGGCGACCTGCGTCAGCGGGAGATATTGGTCGGTGCGGTCTTCGCCGGTGTCGCCCAGCGGCATGGTTTCGATGAGGGTGAGGTCCAGCCCCTCCGCATCGCACCAGCGCAGCATGGGGAGGATTTCATCCTCGTTGAAATCCTTGAGCGCGACCATGTTGATCTTGATGGCGAGGCCTGCGTCGCGGGCTTCCCTGACGCCGTGGAAGACGGTGGCGATGTCGCCGCCGCGCGTTATATGGGCAAAGCGCGCCGGGTCGAGGCTGTCGAGGCTGACATTGATGCGGCGGACCCCGGCGTCGAACAACATGGTGGCATGATCGGCGAGGCGGGTGCCGTTGGTGGTGAGGGTGAGTTCGTCCAGCCCGTTGCCCAGATGCCGCCCGATCCGCCGCACCAGATCGCCAATGTCGCGGCGCACCAGCGGTTCCCCGCCGGTCAGGCGGATACGGGTGATGCCGCGCGCGATGAACAGGTCGGCCAGCAGCGCGATCTCTTCGAGGGTCAGCACCTGGCTTTTGGGCAGGAACTGCATCCGTTCGGCCATGCAATAGCGGCAGCGCAGGTCGCACCGGTCGGTCACGGAAATGCGCAGATAGCTGATCCGGCGACCAAGGCCGTCGGTCAGCGGCGTGCGCGGGGGATCGGCTGGCAGCATGGGGCATAGGTAGGCGATGGGCAGGAGCCGTGCAAGCACCCCGGTTGCAGAGGGGGCAAGAGGTCGGTAACGCATTCTTGTTATGCCGTTTCGATGCACGGCACCGGGGGACGAATAGAGTGAGCGGAGAGAGTGCCGCAGACGGCCAGCGCAGCCTGTTCATCCTGTCGCCGGACGACCGCGACGGGCTGTGCCATGCGGCGCGGCTGGCAGGATGGCGCGCGATCGGCGCACGGCGTCCAGGCGATGCGCCGCAACGCTTTTTGCGCAGCGAGGCGCAGGTGGCGCTGGTCGATATGCGACAGGGCGGCGATGCCGCGCGGTTGATGGCCCCTTTGGTCCCGGCGATGGAGGCGGGCGGCGGCGCGCTGATCGTGCTGGTCGATCCGGGCGATGTGAGCCGGGTGCCCGCGCTGATGGAAGCGGGAGCGACACATTTCCTGCTGGCCCCCATTGCCGACGCGGCGTTGCGCGCCGCGCTGGCGTCGGCGCATCGGCTGGTCGAGCGGCTGGGCGGCGGGGCCAAGCATAGCCAGCGGGCGCAGCGTATCCGCCGGGGCGATGCGCTCTATTGGCAGTTGGAGCGCGACGGGCGGCTGCGGCTGAGCGCCGGGCTGATGGCGCATCTGGGCCTTGGTCAGGCGCTGGTG
>NZ_JEMV01000037.1 GCF_000588875.1 Sphingobium sp. Ant17 | reverse complement strand
AGCGGGACAACCGATCGGCATCGATACCGGTGCCTATTATAGCGGTCAGCTACCGCGCTGGGGCTGGAAGGAACACAACGCTGGACGCTTCAAAACCACGGAATAGATGGCCCGTCGAAGCTCCCATGCTGGCGGAAATACCGAGCGCCTATGAGGATGGCCGTCACGAAAATGGCCGATAATCGGGATGATCACGGCCATTCTAGTTATGATGAAGTATGAAGAAACGTCAGGCGACCTTGGCCTGCTCCTCCAGCACTTCATCCGGGTCGCGCAGCRCATAGTCACGGCCCCCAGACCGTCTCGATATAAWTGTCGCCGCTGCACGCCAGCGCCAGCTTCTTGCGCAGCTTGCAGATGAACACGTCGATGATCTTGAGTTCCGGCTCGTCCATCCCGCCATAGAGATGGTTCAGGAACATTTCCTTGGTGAGCGTGGTCCCCTTGCGGAGCGATAGCAGCTCCAGCATCGCATATTCCTTGCCCGTCAGATGGACGCGGTTGCCGTCCACTTCCACGGTCTTCGCGTCGAGATTGACCGACAGCTTGCCGGTGCGAATGACCGACTGCGAATGCCCCTTGGAGCGACGCACCACGGCATGAATGCGGGCGATGAGCTCTTCGCGATGGAAAGGCTTGGTCACATAATCATCGGCCCCAAAACCGAAGGAGCGAACCTTGCTGTCCATTTCGGCAACACCCGACAAGATCAGGACCGGAGTCTGAACCTTGGCAGCGCGCAACTTCTTCAGCACGTCGTAACCGTGCATGTCGGGCAGGTTCAGATCCAGACAGATGATGTCGTAATCATAGAGCTTGCCCAGATCGAGGCCTTCTTCGCCCAGATCCGTGGTATAGACGTTGAAGCCTTCGGTGGTGAGCATCAGCTCGATCGCCTTGGCCGTCGTCGGTTCGTCCTCAATCAGCAGCACGCGCATATGAAGCCCCTTTGCGTCGCAGGTCCGTTCACCCCACCAGAACGGCTTCTGTCCAAATTCATTAACCAAAAAACTTCTGAACGACAAAGGTTAATTTAGTGCTAACCCGCAGGAAAGCGCGAGTCGTATAAAAACGAATCCATTTACAAAGTGTTGAGGCCGTAACGATTCATTCGCCGTCAATATGCATCATATGCGTAACGGGCGTCAGCAGGCATGATGTTGCGTGATGAAATCCAGTAGGGCGTCGACCCGCGCAGGACGCAGCCGGGATGGCGGCGTGACGAGATGGAGCCCGAAGGGTGCTGGACGCCAGTCCACCAATATCTCTTCCAATTCTCCCGCTGCGATCGCTTCACCGACGATGAAGTCAGGCAGACGCGAAATGCCCACGCCAAGGCGCAGTGCGGGCAGCATCGCTTCACCGCTATTTACCGTGATACGCGAGCGCACCTGTACTACGACATTCTGCTGTCCAGGCCCGGCAAAGCGCCAGACGTCGGGCGTCGCTTCATTGGCGTAGCAAAGGCAGTCATGCGCGCCGAGGTCCGACGGGTGTTGGGGCGTGCCACGCTCCGCCAGATAAGCGGGGGATGCGACCAGATGCAATGTCACGTCCGCAAGCCGCCGGGCACGCAGTGAGCTGTCGGGCATGTCCGCAATGCGGATGGTGGCGTCCAGGCCCATTTCCACAATGTCGATATGGGCGTCCGACAAATGAAGATCGACATCGACCTGCGGGTTGATCTTCGTAAATTCGGCAATCAACGGCGCGATGCGGAGCAAGCCGAAGGTCATCGGCGCGCCCAGTCGCACGACCCCGGACAATTTCGACGTTTCGTCGCGCGCCGCTTCCTCGGCGGCATAGCCCTCCGCCATCAAGCGCTGGGCATGGTCCGCGAGCCGCTTGCCGCTCTCGGTCAGCGCCAGGCGACGGCTGGTGCGGTTGAACAAGCTGGTATCGAGATGCTCCTCCAGCCGCGTCACGGCCTTCGACACAGTAGCCTTGGAGACGCTCAGAGCTTTGGCGGCATCCGTGAAGCTGCGATGTTCGACCACGGCGGCAAACATCGCCCAAGCCTCAAAATCAGGTAGTCGCATAGGGAAACAATCCGTTTCGATGCTGCTTGTTTCAGAAACGATCCTGATGACTAGATTGGCGGAAAGCAAGTCGGAACGTCCGGCTATCAGTCGAAAGGCCCCGAACCTTCGGGTTCGAAAACCGAGAGGCAGAGCATATGAACACCACCACAGCGAGCCGCATCGAGCGCCGCCCCTTCGCATCGCTCGGTCATGCCAATCATGGCTGGTTGAACGCGCGCCATCATTTTTCCTTTGCCGATTATCATGACGAAGACCGCATGCACTGGGGTGCGATCCGGGTGTGGAACGACGATGAGATCGGGCCGCGTTCGGGCTTTCCGCCGCACCCCCATGCCGACATGGAAATCATTACCTATGTCCGCACCGGCGCGATTACCCATCAGGACAGCCTGGGCAACAAAGGCCGCACGGAAGCGGGCGATGTCCAGGTGATGTCGGCGGGCACCGGCATTCGTCACGCCGAATATAATCTGGAGGATGAGACGACCACCCTCTTCCAGATCTGGGTCATCCCCCGCGCTCGTGGTGGCAGCCCAAGCTGGGGTGCGAAGCCTTTCCCGCGCGGCGATCGGTCGGGCAAGCTGGTCGTCCTCGCGAGTGGCTATGACGAGGACAAGGAAGCCCTGCGCATCCGCGCCAATGCCCGCCTGCTCGGCGGGACGATCAAGGCCGGGACGAGTGTTACCTATGACAGCGCGGAAGGCCGTCACCTCTATCTCGTCCCGGCTACCGGTCGGATCGAGATCGATGGACAGACGTTCGAAGCACGGGACGGCGCGGCCATTATCGGCGGCCAGCCCATCACCATCACGGCCCATGAGGACGCGGAAATCGTCCTGGTGGACAGCCAATAGCTTAGTCGATCCGTCCGCTCCCTTCTGGACGGATCGGCTCGCCGCCCGCGCACTTCCCCTCCCCCCTCGCGCGGGCGGCACCCCTTTCAATCCCCTCATTAAGGAGACGCATCATGGCTAAGGTTCTGGTTCTTTATTATTCTTCCTATGGTCATATTGAAACAATGGCGAAGGCCATGGCCGAAGGTGCCGCCGCGGCCGGCGCGCAGGTCGATATCAAGCGCGTGCCCGAAACGGTGCCGCTGGAAGTTGCCAAAAGCGCGCATTTCAAGCTGGATCAGGACGCCCCCATCGCGACCGTTGCAGAACTGGCCGATTATGACGCGATCGTCATCGGCACCGGCACGCGCTTTGGCCGTATCTCCAGCCAGATGGCGGCGTTCCTGGACCAAGCAGGCGGCCTGTGGGCGCGCGGCGCGCTCAATGGCAAGGTCGGCGGTGCCTTCACCTCGACCGCCAGCCAGCATGGCGGGCAGGAAACGACGCTCTTTTCGATCATCACCAACCTGCTGCATTTCGGCATGACCATCGTCGGCCTCGACTATGGGTTCCAGGGTCAGATGGGCGTGGACAAGGTGCGCGGTGGATCCCCCTATGGCGCGACGACGCTGGCCGATGGCGACGGCAGCCGCCAGCCCAGCGAGGAAGAATTGGACGGCGCACGCTATCAGGGTCGCCGCATCGCGGAAACCGCGATCAAGCTGCACGGGTAATCGTTCGGCACGCCGTCTTACGGGCTCAGCCTGCCAAGCCTTCACGCCGCATGAAGGCAGAGGCAGGCCGCTGGGGTCGATGCGCAGGGACTGCGCGTCGACCTCTTTTGCGTCCCGCTACAGCAGCCAGCGGGTCGCGCGGGGGGACAGGCGGACAAGCCGGTCGAGCGCGAAGGGAGCGAGCAATGCCAGGACGAGCAATGCCCCTTTGCCCAGATAAGGCGACAGATAATGGATGATGGCGACGTGCAGATACATGATCGTCAGCGATGCTCGTCCGATGGTCGCCAGTGGCCCGGCGGCGGACGCGACATGCGCGCAGAGGCGAAACAGAAGCAGCGATGTGGCGATCGCCGCCCCGATCGACAGCAACGGCCAGCCATAATCGGCCGCCTTCATATTGAGTGTGGGGAACCGGCCAGCAAGGCCCGCCGCCGCCAGCAGCCCCAATGGCAGAACCATCCAGGGTCGCCAGCCGATGTGGGACCAGATCGATCCAACCCACAGCAAAATAAAGGCCATCGGCACGGTGAGCAGGCCGAGCGGCGAAGCCTGCGTCCATTGGCCTAAACCGTAGGCCAGCAACAGCACCGGGAGCAGCATTAACGCCCAGCGCCGATCGAACGGATCAGGCCAGAGCTGCAGCATGGCATTGAAGGCGATCCGCGCCACCATCAGGCAGGGCACGAACCAGAAGATGGTATAAGGCCCGCGCAACCAGCCGCCGCCAAGCAGGATCACGCCGATATCCTGCGGCCATTGGTGAAAGATCGGCCGGTTGCCCTTGAGCGGCTCGATGATCTGGTCAGCGAGGATCAGGAACAGCAGAAACAGGGCATAAGGCCGCATTTGACCGACGATCTGGCGCATCGTGAAGCGTCCGACCGGCTGCGGGCGCGATAGCAGGCCCGACAGCAGGAAGAAGAGCGGCATGTGAAAGCTGTACATAGCGTCGCGCACCGGCCCGCGCGTCCACACATGGCCGGTTACAACAGCGATAATGCCGATGCCGCGTGCGACATCGACCCAGTCCAGCCGCGCGGGCGTGGCACTGCCATACCGCCGCGATTTTCCCCTCTATGTTCCATTGGCTCCACCGCCTATAGGAAGCGACGCGCGCGCAATTCCATACCCCTTGCTGCCCCGATCGGATTCCCCTTTTGTCCCTGCTTACCGACCATGTATTGTTCATCGATGGCGAAGCCCTCATTCTCGACAAGCCCGCCGGGCTGCCGGTCGACGCACCGCGCGACGGGTCGATCGCGCTGGAAAATCACCTGCAGTCGCTGACCTTCGGCTTTCAGCGCTGGCCGCTGCCGGTCCACCGGCTCGACCGCGACACCAGCGGTTGCCTGCTGCTGGCGCGCAATCCCAAGGCGCACAAGCGCTTCGCCCAGGCGTTCGAGGCAGGCACCGTCGCCAAACGCTATGTCGCGGTGATCGAAGGTGTGCCAGTGGACGACACCGGCCTCATCGAATTGTCACTCAAGAAGGTCAGCACAGCAGAGGAAGGCTGGCGGATGGTGCCGGCCGATACCGGGAAGGTGGCCATCACCGAATGGCGCAAAATCGCGGAGAAGGACGGCCGTTGGTTGATCGCCTTCATGCCCCGCACGGGGCGCACCCACCAGATCCGCGTCCATGCGCTCCACGGGCTGGGCTTTCCCATCGTCGGCGACCCGGTCTATGGCGAGGGCGGCGTGCCGATGCTGCTGCACAGCCAGTTCCTCAGCATTGCGCGCGGCGAAAAGCCTGC
Source organism: Sphingobium sp. Ant17 (assembly GCF_000588875.1). GTDB lineage: Bacteria > Pseudomonadota > Alphaproteobacteria > Sphingomonadales > Sphingomonadaceae > Sphingobium. The sequence continues at coordinate 36,445 of NZ_JEMV01000037.1, read as the reverse complement.
GGCTGAGGCGACGGCGCCTCTGCCCGCGACCTTCGCTGCCGCCGGTTTCGGGCCGGAGTTACTGGACGATGCCGGGATTTGAGGTTCCCGATGATGCGCTGGAAGAGCGCTTCATCACCGGGGGCGGCCCTGGCGGGCAGAATGTCAACAAGGTCGCAACGACAGTGCAGTTGCGCGTCGACCTGTTCCGGCTCGGCCTGCCACCCCATGCCTATCGCAAGATCAGGGAACTGGCCGGGTCACGGCTGACATCGGCCAATGAGATCATCATTCAGGCCTCGCGCTTCCGCACCCAGGAGGCCAACCGCCAGGATGCGCGCGAACGGCTCGCCGAGATGATCGCCAAAGCGCACCATCGCGACGCCCGCCGCATCGCGACCAAGCCCGGTAAGGCCGCCAAGGCACGCCGGGTGGATTCGAAGAAGGCGCGCAGCACGGTAAAGCAGGGGCGTGGCAAGGTGTCGATGGATTGAGCCTGTCCTGCACACAGCGGCTCGCCCTTAACCAATTAACCATATTCGCCTGCCATCTAGCAGCGTGAGCGCAGCCGCGCTTTGCACGCAAATTGAGGATGCCATGCGCGAACCTGTGCCGACAACGCTGACCAATCCGCTCAAATGGTTGCTATGGATTGGCGCAATTACCGTTGGCGGCTTACTATTCTATTATGATTTCACGCAGCTCGACGGCATCCGACTTGCCGATGCGCGCCTGATCGTCGGTCGCGACTTTTTTCAACGTGTGGAGCGGCGGTAATCTGGCGATTTCCAGCCAGTTGGATACGCTTTATAACTACAAAGCCTATATGCAATGGCAGGAGAATCTGTTCGGCCCGCTGGACCCCTATAATTATAGCTATCCACCCCAGAGCCTTTTTCTTGCGATCCCCTTTGCGTCGCTGCCCTACATCATGGCGCTGACCGCCTGGACGTTCGCGGGCGCGGCCTTCTTCATATGGGCGGCCCGCCCCTATATGCCGGAAAACCTGTCGCCGCTGTTGGCCGCGGCCACGCCCGCCGCCATCGTAAATATCTGGGCGGGTCATTATGGGTTCGTGGTTGGCGGGCTATGGTTGTTATTTTTCAACGCGACGGTCCAAGCGCCCAAGCGGAGCGGCATTTTCGCTGGTTTGCTGACGATCAAACCGCATCTCGGGTTGCTCATCGCGCTCACCCTCCTCCACCGCAGGATGTTCGGTGCCATCCTGGTAGCTCTTGCGGTTACCGCTACATGTATCGTCCTGAGCGGATGGGTTTTTGGCTTCGACCTCTGGCATCAATGGATATTCGATACCTCCGCGCTGCAAACCCGCATCATGACCGCACCCGGCAAAAAATTCTATTATCTGATGATGCCATCGACCTTCATCACACTGCGCGATGCTCCCCAACTGGTGGCGATCGCCGGGCAAATATGCGTAGCGGGTCTCGCTTTGTTTCTGGTCTGGAAGGCGCGAAATGTCGATAATCGAAGCCTTGCCTTCATTACCGCAACCGCGACCGCAGTCATTTCGCCTTACATCTTCAACTATGATCTGACGGTAGCCAGCCTTGGTTTTGCCGTGTTGCTGTATGGACGTTGGGATGCGTTGGAAGGATGGGAGCGAATCATGGTGTGGGTTGCTTTCGCGTCACCTTTGCTTGTCATGATTTCCGCGCCCCTGGCGCCGCTATCCCTCCTGGTCGGATTGTTCGTGCAGGTGCGTCATGCCATTCAGGCAAAGGACTATTCTGTCTTAGGTCTTTCGCCCGCAGCCTGGGGTGGCGCGAAACGGGTGTTTTCCTGACGGATCGACTGGCGTTCGTCGTCAACCGCCCTATATCCGTGCCATGTACGATTTCGCCCCCACTGACACCGCCGACAAGGCAACCCTTTATGCCGACCTGATTTCCGCCGCCGATGCGTTGACTGGCGGCGAGCCGGACCCTGTGGCCAATATGGCCAATGTGGCGGCGCTGCTGTGGCAGTTTTTGCCCGACCTCAACTGGGCGGGTTTCTATCGGCTGGTTGGCGATGAACTGGTATTGGGACCATTTCAGGGCAAACCCGCCTGCATCCGCATCCCGTTAGGCCGGGGGGTGTGTGGAACGGCTGCGGCAACGCGTGAAACGCAGCTGGTCGAAGATGTCCACGCCTTTCCCGGACATATCGCCTGCGACGCGGCCAGCGCATCGGAGATCGTCTTGCCTGTCGTACAGGATGGCCGCTTGATAGGCGTGTTGGACCTCGACAGTCCCCGCGTCGCTCGGTTCGACTCGGACGATGCCGCAGGACTGGAAGCGCTTATCGCTGTGATCGGCCCTCGGATCAGTTGAAGAGGTAACCCTCTTTCCCTGAGGAGCGGCGCGTTCCGACCCGTTTCGGGACAGGATTTTGCCGTCCGGCACGTGGCTAGGCGCGGATCATCATGCTAAACAAGGCGTTAGCATTTTGACCTGCGCGTGTCCCTTCGCGTGCCGGAAAACAGGGAGCGTTAACCATGCGGATATCCCGCCTATTTCTTGTGGCCACGACCATCGCGCTGACGGGCGCAAGCAGCGCAGCGCTGGCCGGGACTGCACGCCAGCCTGGCACGCACACGGTTCGTACCGGCGGCACCCACTGGAATGGCGGTCAGCGCTGGGGTCAGCGCCACAATGGCCGCTGGCATGCGGGCTGGCGCGCGCCCGGCGGCTGGAACGGCTATCAACGGCCGGTCTATGGCTATGTCCTGCCCCGCTATTGGGTCAGCCCCAACTATTATATCGCCAATTACGGTGCCTATGGCCTGCCCGCCCCTGCCTATGGCTATGGCTGGTCGCGTTACTATGATGATGCGGTGATGACCGATCGCTATGGTCGTGTGTATGACAGCCGCAGTAATATCGACTGGGATCGGTATGAGGGGGGCTATGGTCCCGACGATGGCTATTATGACGATCGCCGCCGCGACAATGGCTTGGGTGGTGCCGCGATCGGCGCTGTGGTCGGCGGGGTCGCGGGCAACCGCATCGCTGGACGGGGCAATCGCACGGCTGGCACGTTGATCGGTGCTGGCGTCGGGGCCGTCGCAGGCATGGCGATCGACAAGGCAGAGGACACCCCCCGCCGCAACGTCCCGCCGCCGCGTCGTCCGGGCGCAAGCTATGACACTGGTTATGGCTATGCCGACGACAGCGTTACCGGTGGTAATGCCTATGAGGGCCGCTGGACCGGCACATGGACCACCGAGGATGGGCGACGCACAACTGGCACCTATGAAGGCCGCTTCGAAGGGGATGTTCGCGGTGCAGGCGTCGATTATGACGCGCCAGCCTATGCTGGCGCGCCGCATTGGTCGCAGGATCCGCCCCCGATGGGCGGACAGGGTGGCTATGTGTCCGGCGGCTATTATTATCCCGCGCCGGTCGTCACCACGGTGACGGTGCAGCCCGCGATGACCACCACAACGACGACCACCTACGTCACGGAAACGGTGCCTGTCCGCAAGTCAGCGCGGCGCACGCGCCGGACCTGCGCCTGCTGATGGGGTATGTCGGGGCGGTAGAGGCCGCCCGACCTATTCGGCGCGTAATGGCCGAATGTCCGCAAAGGGTTGCGGTCGACCGAGCAGAAACCCCTGGCCGATGAAGCAGCCATGGCCAAGCAGCAACTCGGCCTGTTCGGCAGTCTCGACCCCCTCGGCCACGACTTCCATGCCAAGGCTGCTGCCGAGTTTCACGACCGCATCGACAATGGCGGCGTCGCCTGCATCCTGCGTGATATTGCTGATGAAGCTACGGTCAATCTTGAGCACATCGACCGGATAATGTTTCAGGTGACTGAGCGAGGCATAGCCGGTGCCGAAATCATCAAGCGCGATCCGTACCCCCGCCTGCGCAAAACCGCGCAGAGCGCATGCCACATGATCCGCACCCCGGCCTAGAAATACCGTTTCCACGACCTCAATTTCGACATGGCATGGCGGTATGTCATAGCGGGAAAGTTGTTCGAGCACGCTATCGACGAAATCATCCTGCATGAAGTCGGCCGCCGACGCGTTAAGCGCAATCCGACCGGGATCAAAGCCGGTATCCAGCCAGCGGCGCATGTCACGCAACACGGCATCGAGCATCCGCCGGGTCAAGGCCGCCGCGAGTTCGCCATGATCGAAGGCGGCGACGATGCTGCCGGGCAATTGCACCCCCAATCGCGGATGCCGCCATCGCAGCAGCGCTTCGTGGCCCAACACCCGGCCGGACCGCATGTCGATCTTGGGCTGATAATAGGGAATGATCAGATTTTCCGCGACCACCTGTCGCGCCATCCGGATCATCGAACTGCGCTGTTGCGCTTCGGCGCGCAGTTCCGAATGAAACAGGGTCAAGCGTCCGCGTCCCACCGCCTTCGACGAATAGAGGGCGAGGTCGGCCGCCTTGAGCAATTCGGCGGCGACCTCACCATGGTCGCCGGATAGGGCCGCGCCCATGCTGACGCCGCAATCGAGCGAACGACCGCGGTGGACATGACGCTGCCGCAGGTTGGCCGTCAGTTTCGCGCTCCATGCTTCCATCGCCGCGCTATCGGCAAGCGACGGTGCGATCAGCCCGAATTCATCCCCACCCAGTCGACCCAGTAGCGCGTCAGGCGGCGCCATCGCAGCGAGGCGCTTGGCAAAGTCGCAGAGCAGCGCATCGCCAGCATCATGACCCAGGCTGTCATTGATCCGCTTGAGATCGTCGATATCCAGCAACATCAGGCCGAAATGCGCGCCCTGTTCCTTTGCGTCGCGCGCCATGTCTTCAAGCCGCGCCTGCCACAAGGCACGGTTGGGAAGCCGCGTCATGGGATCATGAGTCGCCGCCCAGCGGATCCGCTGTTCGACATCATGTTCCTCGGTTATATCCAGGAACGTTACGACGATGCGCAGCGGTCGTCCCTGTTCGGACAGCATCGTCCACCCCCTGCTCTTGATAACGCGCAATGCACCGTCGTCGGCGCGTTCAATGCGTAGCGTTGCCTCAAAATGGAGCGGCGCGGTGCCACTGGCGACGGCGGCCAGCATGCCACCTAATATATGCCGGTCTTCGGGATGAACGAGTGACAGCGCCAACTCGCTGGTCGCTGGTTGATCCTCGGCGAGGCCCAGCATCGCCCGCAACTCCGCCGACCAGGTCCGTGCGCCGGTAGCGACGTCGAAATCCCAGATTCCCAGTTTTGCCGATTGCACGGCTAGCCGCAAGCGCTCTTCACTGTTGTACAGGGCTTGCTGCGCCAGCTTTTGGGCATGGACATCCTCCAATGTTCCATACCAGCGAATGATCTTGCCCCCAATGCCAAGCCGAGCAGCGGCGCGGGACCGCATCCAACGGTAGCTGCCATCGCGCAAGCGGGCGCGATAATCGACATCGACGGGGTCGCCCGAAGTCAGATTGACTTCCCACACGGAAACCACGTGCGCCAAGTCATCGGGATGGACGGCGGTCGTCCATCCGCTGCCAAGTGTCTGTTCAAGGGTCAGGCCTGTGAGCGTCTCCCACAATGGTCCAACTTCCTCGATATTGCCGTCGGGCGATGCCGTCCACGGCACTTGCGGGCTAAGCTCGACCGACCAGCGATAATGTTCCCGGCTTTCCGCGAGCGCTGTCTCAAGCGCGCGCGCGTGGCGGTCGTGGCAGTCGTGGACATCCTCCACCATGCCATAATAGCGTGCCGCGCCATCCGTCGCTGCGGATTTCGTGATGCGGACGAGGCACCAGCGCCGTTGCCCGTCAACGCCCCGCAGGCGGATGGTCAAAGGGTCCGGCCGATCCTGCCTCGCCATAGCGATCAGTGCGCGCCGGTCCGCTGCGTTGAGCAATTTTCGCCATCCTCGGCCGACCGGATCGACCGCCATATCGATGGGAAACGGCACTGCGTCCTGTCCAACGGCGATGATATGGCCGCGACCATCGGCTACCCATCGGACTCTCGCGGGCAGGAGATCATTAAAAACAGGCGATACAAGAATATCATTACGGTTCGCGAACAAGTTGTTCGAAGCGGAGCTTTCATCCAGCAATTGCCGAAAGCCGTCAAATCGGCGATCAGCAAAGCGGTCCATTGCACGCTCCCCTTATTTTTATTCTTTTCCTACCCATGGGGAGCAGATTAGGGCGGAAAAGTTAAACAACTCTGCCATCACCCTCACTAAGCCGCCGTGTAAAGACGTCGATCATGGTCTGGGGCAGATTGCTCAGACATTCTTCGCCGTTATTTTCGGAAGATGGCCGCCAGTTCAACCGGCAGCGGCGGTTCGTCGCGAGCGACCACACCGCGAATCGCCTGCACCTGCTCTTCAGGATCGAAGCGGACCCAGCCGTTGCGGCTGAGCTTTTCTAGCGGGCGATAGCGGATCTTATATTGCATCCGCTGCGACCCTTCGACCCAATAGCCAAGATACACATAGGGCAAGCCTGCGGTGCCCGCCCGCAGGATATGATCGAGGATGATGAAATTGCCGAGGCCGGGTCGATAGTCGATTTCAGTATCGAAGAAGCTGTAGATCATCGACAGGCCGTCCCCCTGACGGTCCGTGAGACAAGCGCCGACCAACTTGCCAACGCGGCCGTCGATGCCTGGTTCGCGATATTCGATGATATGGCTGTCGACCGGAGTCTGTTCGACCATGTCGGCAAAGTCCATCTCGTCCATCTCGGTCATACCGCCGCCGGGGTGACGGGCGCTCAGATACCGTTGAAGCAGCGCATATTGTTCTTCAGTGGACCATGGCTTGCAGGCGGTGACGACCAGATCGCTGTTACGGCGAATGAGCTTGCGCTGGGTCGCATTGGGTTTGAATTCACTGGCGACCACCCGCACCGATACGCAGGCGGTACAATCCGCACAACTGGGGCGATAGGCGACATTCTGGCTGCGGCGAAAGCCGATGCGACCAAGCGCGTCGTTGAGTTCCGTGGCGTTATCACCGCTTAACTCCGTGAACACCTTCCGCTCGCTCCGCCCCGGAAGATAGGGACAGGGTGAGGGATTGGTCACGAAAAAGCGGGGAAAAACGGAAAGGGGCTGTCACGCGCCTGTCTCCGGTTGATCGCTATGGCATAAATAGGTCATGCGGAGACTATGCCGACCCCCCTGCCCCCGTGAAAAGGGCGTTTACCACGAAAGCTTAACAAAAGATTGCGGCGGGTCAGGCGACCTCGATCGGTGCGACTTCATAGCCCGCTTCGCCCAGCGCGGCGATCAGCCGCTGGAGGTGCGCACGATCGCGCGTCTCGCACTCGACGTCCAGGCTAAGCCCCTTGGCGGGCAGGTTGGTGAAGATGCGCTGATGCGCCAATTCCAGGATGTTGACCGCTTCCTGATCGAAGATCCGCGCGACGTGGAACAGGGCACCGGGCCGGTCCTGCAAGATGATACGCAGCCGTGCCAAACGGCCCGACCGGGCCAGGTCGCGCAACAGGACATTGGCGAGCAACCGCGTATCGATATTGCCGCCGGTCAGGACGAGCCCGACGTTACGACCGACAAATTGTTCTGGATAGGTCAGCAGCGCTGCGAGCCCTGCAGCCCCTGCCCCTTCGACCACGGTCTTTTCGATCTGCAGCAGCAGGCTAAGCGCTTCTTCCAGTCGTCGTTCGGTGACCAGCAACATGTCGTCCGCCAGCCGTTCGACCACAAGACGGGTGTTGTTGCCCGGCTGCTTGACCGCGATCCCCTCCGCCAGCGTGTCGCCGTCGCAGGGCAAATGCTCGCCCTTGATATAGTCATACATCGACGGATATAGTTCCGCCTGCACGCCGATGAGGCGGATGTCTGGCTTCATCGCACGCGCGGCGGTCGCCATGCCGGAAAACAGGCCACCGCCACCGATCGGGATGATCAGCGTGTCGATTTCCGGCGCATCCTCCAGCATTTCTAGCGCGACCGTCCCCTGCCCCGCCATGATGTCCGGTTCGTCGAACGGATGGATGAAGGTCAGCCCCTGCTCCACCTCCAGCAGACGGGCATGGGCATAGGCATCATCGAACTTCTCGCCATATTGCACGACCGTCGCGCCATGGCCGCGGGTCTGCGTCACCTTGATGATCGGAGTGGTCAGCGGCATGACGATGGTCACTGGCACACCCAGCCTCTTGGCATGATAGGCCAGCCCCTGCGCATGGTTGCCCGCCGACGCGGCGATCACGCCCTTGGCCTTGGATGCCTCGTCCAGTTGCAACAGGCGATTGAGCGCACCGCGTTCCTTATAGGCCGCGGTGAACTGGAGATTTTCGAATTTCAGATACACGTTGCAGCCCAGCATCTGCGAGAGCGTCTGGCTGATCAGCGTCGGCGTCTTGACGATCGCGCCGGCAATGCGGGTGCGCGCGGCAAGGACGTCATCGACGGTGATGGGCAGCGGCGGGGCGCTCTCGATCTTGGCAAGCGTGTTCATAGGGTCGCGCCCTAACGCAAAATTGCGGTGGAAGAAACTGGCACTGTCGGAAAACTGCCCCTATGGCTGGACGCCACGCACTTATCCTACGAGGCATATGGCTAACATCGCGTTTATCGGCCTGGGCGTCATGGGCGGCCCGGTTGCAGGACATCTGGCCAAGGCCGGACACGACCTGACCGTTTACAACCGCTCCATTGGCAAAGCCAAAAGCTGGGCCGAAGCCTATGGCGGGACCGTCGCGACCAGCCCTGCCAAAGCGGCGGAGGAGGCAGAGATCGTAATCAGTTGCGTTGGCACTGATGATGACCTGAGTCAGGTGACGCTGGGCCGCGAAGGCGCGTTCCGCACGATGAAGCCGGGATGTCTGTTCATCGATCATACCACCGTTTCCGCGCGGATCGCCCGGCAGTTGTTCGTGGAAGGCGAAAGCCGGGGCATCCATAGCGTGGATGCGCCGGTGTCCGGCGGACAGGCGGGGGCCGAGAATGGCAGATTATCGATCATGTGCGGTGGTACAGAGCCGGCCGTGGCCGCAGCGAAGATCGTGATGCAGGCCTATGCCGCGCGCATCGTCCATGTCGGCGGCGCGGGCGCGGGGCAAACGACCAAGATGGTGAACCAAATCTGCATCGCAGGCGTATTGCAGGGCCTGGCGGAAGCGATGCGCTTTGCACAGGCGGCCGAACTCGACCTCGACACCGTGTTCGATGCGATTTCGGGCGGCGCGGCGCAAAGCTGGCAGATGGATAATCGATGGAAGACGATGGCGCAGGACAGTTTCGATTTCGGCTTCGCGGTGGATTGGATGCGCAAGGATCTGGGCCTCGCGCTGGAGGAAGCGCGGGTGAATGGCGCGACGCTGCCGGTCACCGCGATGGTCGATCAATTCTATGCCGACGTGCAGGCGATGGGTGGCCATCGGCAGGATACGAGTGCGCTGGTGCGCCGGATCACCAAGGCGTGAATATTGCTCCAACACCCGTTCGGGCTAAGCTTGTCGAAGCCTCTTTTCTGTCTGCACCTAGCTCTAAGAAAGGAAGACCCTTCGACAGGCTCAAGGCGAACGGATTTGGGGTGTTGGGTTTGGGGCTGGTTGCCGCCCTGCCCTTCCCCGCTTTCGCATCCGGGGTGATCGACAATGTCAACGGCATCGCGGTCGATCCGAGTGGCAGGGTCGTGCGCTTTGGCGCGCTACTGATCAATGATGAGGGCAAGGTCGAGAAGCTGATTCCGGGCCGCTATCAGGAACCGGAATATAAAAAGCCCAAGAAGCCGAAGCGCGGCCAACCCTGGCCGCAACCGCCCAAGGGGCTGTCGTTCAAGTTGGATGCGGGCGGCAAGACGCTGATCCCCGGCCTGATCGACGCGCATGGCCATGTCATGAGCCTTGGCCTGTCGCTCATCACGCTGGACCTGTCGGACACACGATCGCTGGCAGAGGCGCAGGCGAAGATTCGCGCCTATGCGCAGGCCAGTCCGGGGCGCAAATGGATCATCGGGACAGGCTGGAACCAGGAACAATGGGGCTTGGGCCGCTTTCCGACGGCCGCCGAACTGGACGCAGCGGTCGGTGACATTCCGGTGTGGCTCTCGCGCGTCGATGGCCATGCGGGCTGGGCCAATAGCGCCGCGATCCGCGCGGCGGGCGTGACCGCCACGACCAAATCGCCCACAGGTGGCCGGATCGAGATGGCTGCGGGCAAGCCTGCGGGCGTGTTCGTGGATCAGGCGATGGCGCTGATCGAGAAGGTCGTACCTGCGCCTGCGCCCAAGGATCGCGATATTGCGCTGGAAAAGGCACAGCGCGCTTTGCTGGCTGTGGGCGTTACCGGCATTGCCGATATGGGCACCAGCATCGAGGATTGGCAGGCGTTCCGCCGTTCGGCCGATCGCGGCGCGTTGCGCGTGCGGATCATGGCCTATGCGGCGGGCCTCGACAATATGACGCTGATCGCCGGGCCGGAACCGACCCAATGGCTCTATGATGACCGGCTGCGGCTGGGCGGGATCAAGCTGGTGCTGGATGGTGCATTGGGGTCGCGCGGCGCGTGGCTGAAGGTTGACTATGCCGATGCGTCGGGCCAGCGTGGCTTGCCCATGATCTCGGCAACGCAATTGCGCAATGTGATGAGCCGCGCGGCGATGGACAATTTCCAAATCGCCACCCATGCGATCGGCGACGCGGCCAATAGCGAAGTTCTCGATGCAATCCAGGAATTGTCGGAAACCTACAAGGGCGACCGGCGGTGGCGGATCGAACATGCGCAGATCGTCAGTCCGGCCGATTTGCCGCGCTTTGGCCAGTTCGGCATCATTGCATCGATGCAGCCGGTGCATGAAGCATCCGACTGGCGCATGGCGACGACCCGCCTGGGCGAGGCGCGACTGGGCGGTGCCTATGCGTGGAAGGCGATGTTGGACAATCGGGTGCCTTTGGCGTTCGGATCGGACGTGCCGGTGGAAAGCCCCAATCCCTTTGCAGGGATCGCCGTCGCCATGAGCCGCGAGGATGCCAAGGGCGAACCTTTTGGCGGCTGGATGCCGACGCAGCGGGTTAGCTTTGACGCGGCGCTCGACGGCTTTACGCGCCAGGCCGCCTTTGCCGGTTTTGCCGAAAAGCGTTTCGGCAGTCTGGTGCCGGGACAGCGCGCCGACTTCCTGTTGATCGACCGGGATATCTCTACGGCGCGGCCTGCCGACATCCGCGCGACGCAGGTGCTGGAAACCTGGATTGGCGGCAAGCGGGTGCATGTGAAGGGGCAGTAAGCCCTTTCACATCGCATTATCGGCGGCGTTCAGCGCGTCCTCGAAGGTTTCGGGGAGCGGCGGCTGGACCGGCTTGTCGCAACCCTCTTCCTTCATATGCGCGCGCAGCGTGTCCATGCGGCTAAGGTTCCAGCGCGCGAGCGGGACGCCTAGCGGCCGGAATTCGGCACGGTCGAACAGTTCGACGACATAGGATTTGCAAAGTTCGTCCACTTGATCGAGCGTCAACAGCCCCAAGTTCATGACCATCGGTTTGCCGGGTACGCCGTCGCGGCCCCGGACCAAATCGGTGACATATAGCCCACCGCGCGGATCGACCAGCACGACGTCGGCCTGGCTCGAGTCGATCAGCCGATGGCTCGCCGCATAGGGGGCGACGAACGCATGGGTGCGCCAGACAAGGAAGACGCTGCCCAATGCGGTGATGCACAGCCCAATGACCAGCGGGCGCAGCGCATCTTGCGGGCGGAACCGCGCCCAGCCGAGGCCAGCGAGCAGGCAGAAAGGGCCGATGAAGCCATGGGCGTAGCGGAAGCCCCAGCCATAGCCCTGCGCCAGCGCCAGCATGCATCCCGCGAGGCAACCAAGCGCCAGCGGTAGCGCAATCTCCTGCCCCCGGATCATCGCACGCCAGCGCATCGCGGCTATACCCAGCACGGCGAGCGGCACCATCAATAGGTCGTTCCAGGCGATGTAGCGGCTAATATTCACCAATGGCTGCCAGCGGTCGCCCAGGCGCTGGAACAGGCTGCCGACCTTGTCGGCGACCCCCGCAGACGGGCGGATATCGGCTGGGGCACCCAGTGCGTGCTGCAGAAATTCGGGCCAGAGCTTGGCCCAGACAATGACGATCGCCACCAGCGTCAGCGCGTGGAAAGCCGCGACGGTCCAGCGCCGCGCGAGCAGCATCCAAAGGATGAAAGGCGCGATGAACAGCGGCGGGAAATGCCATTGGTGCAGTCCGGCGGCGACCAGCGCAACCACGCCCGCGCTGCCATGGCCGATCACCCCGCCGCGCAGTACCAGCGCCAGCCAGATCATGTTGAGCGCGAAATGCCCGGTCATGGCGTAGGGCGTCATCGCCGTGATCCAGAGCTGGCTGGACGAACAACCGAGCAACACGGTCACCCATACCGCGTCCGGGCGATCGGGCATCAGGCGCAGAGCCACGCGCCAGAGCGCAAGCAGCCCGGCCATCAGCAGCACTGGTCCTGCCAGATTGGGATCGCCCAATTGCCAGAACAAGGCCTGGATCGCGCTGTTCACCGGCAGATAGGCCGCCGTCCAATAATCCGCCGCGCCGAAGGGGGAGAAGAATTCGGGCATGATCGCCCGGCGATAGGGTTCCCATTCGACTGGGATCGGCCGGGCGAACAGCCCCTCGCGCATATAGGCGGCGGCGAAGCGTGCGACTTCTTCGTCACGGGAAATGGAATAGTTCTGGAACAGGGCATAGTGGCCAGCCCAGGCCGCCAGCCCCATGAGCAGGATCAAGGGCACGATGATCTGCGCGGTCGGGCGCGGCAGGCGGAAGCCCTTCCCTTCGGCAAAGGGCGCGGCCAGCGCGAGCAGCACCAGCGAGCCGAGCAGCAGCGGAAAATCCTGATCCAGGAACAGGATGACCGGCAGGCTGATCCCCTGCCGCCAGGTGACATGCCAGACGAAGGTCGCGCCGAGCCAGAGCGTCAAGCCGATCGCGCCGGCCAGGAACAGGCGGCGCGCGCTGACGAAACTGGACGCCCCGCCCCCGGTCACGCCGCGACCAGCGTCCGGTTGACGAAGATGCCGTCCATTTCGACCAGCAGCGGGAAATGGCCTTTATTATTGGCGAAGAAAGCAGACGGCACGAAGGCGCGGGCTTCGAGCCAATCGATCATCGCGCGATAGCCGGTGCCGCCTTCATAAATGGGGCGAACGCCGAGTTCGGTCTGGATGCCCAGCATCTGCGCCAGCGCGTCCCCCGCGCCTTCGCACACCGACAGGTCGTGGCCCTGGGTGTCCATTTTCAGGAACGGGCGGGCAAATCCATGCTGCGTCTGCAGATCAGGCAGCACAGAGTCGAGGCGGCAACATTGCATCTCGACCGTCTTGGTTACCTTATTGCGGTCGGCGAAGATCGCATCCTGCTCGCCCGATGGAGCCTTGAGCGACGAGAATTGATCGGCGGCCATGATGTTGAAACTGGCCGTGCCGTCAAAATCGGAGAGCGCCATGTTGAAGACGTGCCAGCGGCGGTCGGACGCGGCGTGGCGCTGCAGTTCGGCGAACACATCGGGGTTCGGCTCGAAGGACAGGATCAGTCCCTTATAGCCCGCATCCTTGCGCAGCATCGTCGCATATTGGCCGCGATTGGCACCGACGTCGAACAGGCAATCGACTGCGAAGGTCGCCAGGAAGCGCTTGAGCGCCTGGATTTCGGGATATTGATGCACCCGCCCGGCGAGTGCCAGGCGCGCGGCCAGCCTGCGGTCGGACAATTCGCGCCAATAGCGGTTCATGCGCTCGCGGCCAGCACGGTTTTATAGATATCCATCGTTGCCACCGCCATGTCCTTCCAGCTTCCCATATCGTCCCCATAAGCGCGCGACGCCTCGCCCTGTGCCTGCCTGATGGCGGCGCTTTGCAACAACGGCAAGAGCGCTGCGGCCAAAGCGGGGGCATTGCCCGCAGGTGCCTTGACTGCCACGCCGTCGGGCAATTGCCCGAACATGCCCGCGTCCGACGTCACCATCGCCTTGCCATGATGGAGCGCCGAGAGGAAGGCACCGCTTGAATCGATATCGCGATAGGGGAAGACCATGATGTCGGCGCGGGCCATATGCGCGTCGAGACGGCCTTCGGTCAGGAAGCCGAAATCGGTCAGCAACTGGTCGGCAAAACCCGCCTGCGCGACCTGCGCCGGGAGCGGCGCGACGTCCATGAAGGGCTTGCCCGCGAGCATGAGGTCGAAATCATGGCCGTCGCGCCAGAGCGAGAGGCAGGCCTCTATCGCGAGATCGACGCCCTTATAGGGGCGGATCGTGCCGAAGAAGAGCAGGCGGGGTTTCGTGGAGGCGGGGACGGCGGCGAGGTCGGTGGCGCTGGCAACTGCCAGTCGCATCGGCGGGTGCGGAGTGAGGTGGATGCGGGTGGCGTCGACGCCTTGTGCGATCAGGGCCGCGCGGGTCGTGTCGCCATGGACGATCAGCGCATCCATTTCGTCGAGCAAGGCGCGATAGCCCCGCCCCTGCAGTCCGGCATCGGCATGATAGGCGTCGGCATTGTGGACGGTGTGGACCAAGGCGGTGCGCCCTTTGAGGCGTTTCAGCATGAGGCGGTCTGCGGGGGCAAGTGGGAGCCATTGAATATGGACGACATCCGCGGCGATGAATGGTGTGAGGTCGCCCAATGCGCAGGCCAGCCCATATTCAGCCGCCTTGGCCAGACGAAAGGCACGCCCCTCGCCCAGGCGATCGCGCAATGTTTCGCTGCCGCGGAAGAAATGCGGGCTATAGGCATAGCCATGCGGCACGATGGCATCGGTGGTACGCATGGGGCGACCATAGAGCGTGACGTCCGCACCCTGCCCCGCCAGCGCCGCGCACAGGCTATCGTCATAGCGCCCGGTGAAGAGCGAAGGATCAAGCATCGCGACCTTCATGCGCGCGCCAGCCTTTGGAGCGAAAGCAGGTGCAGAATGGCCGCGCCTGTAAGGGTCAGCGTGTAGAGACCGAGGAAGGCGAGGTCGAAGCGTTGGGGTGCCAGGGACAGGGCCAAGGGGGCGCTGGCGAGCGATCCGGCGAGGAAGGGCAAGGAGCGATGCAGCAGGATTGAGAAACGGCCGAGCGCGCCCTGCACGTAGACGGATACGCAGATGATCGTGAGTGCGGCCAAGGCGGCGACGATGAGCGCCAGTTCCGTCCGGTCGATCGTGGCGCGACCGTCGAACAGCTTGGTGAAGAGCCAGTCGCCGACGCTCAGCAACAGGGCGGACAGCAGGAGCGCGAAGACCAGTCCCGCGCCGAGCGAGCGGGCGAGCAACTGACGCAGCCTTGCGCGGTCGCCGGCATGATAGGCGCGGGTTATGCGGGGCAAGGCAGCTTCCACGACGGCGCGGACCAGCATTGAGAGGGCGCGCGACATTTTGAAGAAGAAGTCGAAGATCAGCATCGGGCGGGCGTCGGACGTCGCCATCGCGATGGTGAAATAGGGCGCATTATAGGCGATGATGTCGGACGCGGTGAAAGCCGCCGATGCGCCGATATCGCGCAGATAATGGGCGCGGACATGCCCCCCGCCAACCCGGAAGGCGAGCCAGTGCCGGGCGGTCATCCCCAGCCGCCGGTGGACATGGGTGATGGCCCAGCCGATGACGAGGAGGCTGACCGCCAGTTGCAACGCGATCGACAGGCGCGGGTCCATGCCCAAGAGGATCGCCAACAGCAGCGCGATCGTCAGCACTCGCCGTCCGCAATCGAGCGCTTCCCACAGGAAGTTGCCATCTACGGCGGCCAAGGCGCGCTTGGCCAGCAAGGCGGGCAGGTTGACGCAGGCCGACAGGAAGAAGAGCAGGAACAGCAGCGGCATCGCGGTGTCGAACCAGCCCAGCGCCAGCGCCGCGATCAGGATCACCGTTCCGCCAAGAACGATGAGGCCAAGGAACAGGAAGAGTACCCCCATTTCCTCCAGCCGGAAGCCGCTATCCGCCTGATCGCCACCCAGCCAGTGCCGCCGCAGCCGGGCGTAAATGATGGAGGTCAGGCCGAATTCAGCGGAAATGGTGAAGTTGCCGAACGCGACCAGCAGCAGGAACGCCTGAAACTCGGCCAGCGGCAATATGCGGACAAAGACGAAGGTGACGGCAAAGCCCCAGATCAGCACGAGGCCGACATTGGCGAGCTTGACCAGCGCGAGGATGCGGGCGGATGCCTCCATCCGCGCGAGGATGGTCACTGCTGCGCGACTCCGCCGGGCTTGCGGGCACGGAAGAGCCGGTCGTCCAGGGCGTAGAAATGGCGCGCCGCATTATCGATTCCGCTGGCGTCAATCTCTTCCAAGTCGAAGCCCGCGGCGCGGATGCGGTCAGCGAAATCCGGGCCATATTGGCGCACATGATCCCATTGGCCAAAGCGGCGTTCGCGTTCGCGCGGGGGGATGTCGAAACTGCCATCCTCGGTCGGCTTGGTCCAGAGCGGCACGATCAGCCAGGCTTCGCCGCCCGGCTTCAAGGCGCGGTAGATATTACGCAGCACGGCCATGTCGTCGGGCACATGCTCCATCACATGGCTGGCGTAGAACAGGTCGTAGCGGTCAGTGACGGCCAGTTCCATGAGATCCACCCGCGCCATGTTGGGGACGGTGTAGCGCGACGGATCAAGATCGGCGGGCATATAGTAAGCGGCGGCGGCGAAGCGCCGGACGAGGCTGGCTTCATTGGGGGCCATATGCAGAATTGCGCCATCGGTCGGCACGGTCAGGCGGCCATTGGCGATCAGCCAGTTCATCAGACGCTCGCGCGGCGATGCGCCGCATTCCGGGCAGCCCCATTCGCCATTATCGCCATAGCGGAAAAATCCCACGACGGTCGCGCCACAGGCCGGACAGCCCCGTTTGCGCCGCGCTCCCAGCGCCTTGCGCGCCTGGAGCGAGGTTCGGGTCAGATGCTTGCCGACAGCCTTGGCCACCCGCTGGACAGTAATCACGTCATTCTCCGCTTGGGAACAGGGGATGGGCTATACAATATCGTGACGCTTTGACGAGGGGGTCAGCGCGACTTGGCCGGATTCCAGATGGTGACGGTGCGGCCAGTCATGGCCTTGATCACGCCCTGCAGGGTTGCGGCATAAGCGATGAATATATCGACCAGCGCCGCGAACGGCCCGCTTTTCGCGCGCACCCCGGCCCAGATCGTCAGAGCAACGGAGAGCGCGCCGACCATATAGAGCATGGGTGAAATCCGCATCGCCAGCGTCCCCGCCGCAATCGCGCCGGTCAGGATGAAGACGCCGCCGAACCAGCGCACGATCTTGCGCGAGGCATATTTGAACCGGTCGATCGCGGCCATCCGGCGCAACTGCGGGCGCAGATGGACATGGGTGTGCCAGGCGCGGGCAGCGATCCGCACTTTGCGGCGATATTCGTCCTTGCGCCCGGTCACCAGCCGTTCGCGGGCGATGACATCCTTGGCCTTCACCAGGCGCTTGCCCGCGAACACCACCGCCATTGAGACGGTCAGGTCATCGAGCACGCTGTCAGGGAAATCGGGATAGAGGCTGCGGCGGATGGAGAAGATGGAACCGTCTGCGCCCAGCACATTGCCGGTGCGCGACTCCTCGTCCTTCAACCCTTCCTCGATCCGCCAGTAGAGCGAGCCGACCGAGGCGGTCGCGCTTTCATCCGCGCCGATATAGTGGAGCGACCCTAGCACGCCGCCAATCGCGGGGTCGGCATAGCGGGCGAGCAGATTGTCGATGGCTTGCGGGTCGAGGAGGACATTGGCGTCAGTGAAGATCAGCACGTCACCTGTGGCACGGGCGGCGAGTTGCTTCATGCCATGCGCCTTGCCCGTGCGGCCGGGGCCACGGATCAGGGTGACGAGATCGCCCTGGGCGGCGATCAGGTCGCCGGTGCCGTCGGACGAGCCATCGTCGAAGGCCAGGCATTCCAGCCCCGGATGGCGGACCTTGAGCATGGCGATATTGGCCAGCTTTTCCGGCATCGCATGGGCTTCATTATAGGCGCAGAAGAGCAGCGAGGCGCTGGGTGGTGTGTTCGCTGTCGGGGCTTCGGGACGCGTCGGTAAAGCGCGCAGAATCAAGGGGTAGAAGAGGAAGGGCCACAGCAAAGCGAACAGCGAAGCGGACAGTAGAACGCCTATTAGCAAATCGGTCATGCTCAATAGGCCTTGTGGTGGACGAGGACGCCCAAGGTCGCGACGATGATGCGCAGGTCGCGCCAGACCGACCAGTCGCTGACATATTCCAGGTCGGATTGGAGCCGGTCGATCAGATCCTGATGATGGTCGGTCGAGCCGCGATGGCCGCGCACCTGGGCGAGGCCGGTCATGCCGGGCTTGATGCAATGGCGCGCCCAATAGCGGGGGTCGACTTCCCAATAGAGGCTGTCCCCGGCCCGCGCGGCGGCGGCATGGGGGCGTGGGCGACGATACTCATATAACCTTCTAATACATTGAAAAGTTGAGGTAATTCGTCAATGCTAGTCCGGCGCAAGAAGGCACCGATCGGGGTCACGCGACCATCGTCGCGCTTGGTCAGGGTCACGGCGTGCGTGTCGCTGGCCTCTGTCCGCATCGAACGGAATTTGTAAATGGAGAAGGAACGGCCATCCTTGCCGATGCGCGGCTGGCGGAAGAGGATGGGACCGGGACTGGTCAGTTTCACCGCCAGCGCCGCGCCAATCAGGATCGGCGAGAAGAGGATGGTGGCGACGGTGGCAACGATCAGGTCGAACAGCCGCTTGATCAGCCGGTCGCGGAACTGCAGCGGGCCGCCTGCGACGATGATGGTCGGCTGGCCGTCAAATTCGGCGACCCGTGCAGGCGCGAAGCGAAGCAGTTCGGGCACGACGATCTCGCCCCGGGCCGACAGTGATTTGAGCGCCGCCGACCAGTCGGCCATCCGGTTGAGCGGACAGGCGACGATTACGCGTTCCGCCATGCCCACCGCGCTCGCCAGCCGCGCGGCCATGTCGGCATCGTGGCGTTCGGGGCGCAGGTCGATGGCGGCGGCTTCGATGACGGTCATATGCGGCCCGGTCGCGATCATCACGCCATCCATGATGACGACGGTGAGGTCAGGCACGTCGCCCAGCACCTGCCCAGCCAGCCGCGCGATCGCCAGCCGCACCAGCGCGACGCAAGGCCGCCCAAGCCAAGGCCGGTCACGAAGGTCAGGCGCGACAATTGTTCGGCCATCTTGCCGAGATAGACGATCAACAGCATCAGCAGCGCCGCCTGCACCAACGCCAGCAGCGCACGCACGATGCCACGCCGGACATTGTTGAGGCTTTGAATGCCATAGCCGCCACCCTGCACCGCCAGCAGCGCATAGAGCGGCGCGATCATCGCGAACATGACGAGGCCGTGCGGCTTGCCCGGCTCGCCCCACAGCGCGCCCAGCACGAACCAGTTGGCGGCGAGGAAGGCGCAGAACAGCCCGGCCATGTCCCCGCCCAGGCACAGCGCGTAGAGGCGGAACCGCACGATTTCCTTGGAAACTGTCACTGCTTAGCCCTGATCATCGCCATGCGCTGCGTTGGCACCGGGCGGCGCGGGTTGCAAGGGGGTAGGATGAGAGTCGGCTTATGCTGATCCTCCCCTGGCAGGGGCGGACCGGCATATGGGGAACACGCCTCATTTAACTGCGTCATTCCCGCGAAGGCGGGAATCCATCTCCCCCCCTTATCCCCTTGGTTTTAGGTTGGGAGATGGGTCCCCGCCTTCGCGGGGATGACGAAATCTGAGAACTCCGCTTCAAGGAAGGAAATGATTCTACGCCCCAAACAATCGCGTCAGCGATTTGTCGAGCATCAGCAATTGCCACAGCAGGCGGCCATGGTCGGCGACGCCGAAGCGGTGGTCGGTGGCGATGCGGGCGAGCATGGCGCTGTCGAACCATTCGGTCCTGGCCAGCGCCGATCCGCCTGCGATGGCGGTGGCTTCGCCCGCCAGCGCGCCGCGGAACCAGGCGCTGATGGGGGTGACGAAGCCCATTTTCTGGCGATAGAGTATGTCCTGTGGCAGATAAGGCTCCATCGCCTTTTTCAGCAGATATTTGCCGCTATTGCCGCGAATGCGCTGGCTGACAGGCAGGCGCGCGGCAAATTCGACGAGGCGATGGTCGAGCAGCGGCTCGCGCGCTTCTAAACTGACGGCCATGCTCATCCGGTCGGTCTTGGTCAGGATGTCGCCGGGCAGCCAATATTTGATGTCGGCATATTGCGCCCGGTCGAGCGCATCGCGCGCGGGCGCGTTGGCCATCGCCTTCACATAGCGATCTTCGGCGCGATAGCCGCCGAGCCGTCCCTTGACCTCCTGCGTAAAGAGGCGCTGGCGCAGGGCATGGGGGGTAACGCCGACCGACGCGGCATAGGCTTCGCCGCCGCCGCCCGCCAGTTCCAGGAAGGTGGATTTGGCCCGCAGCGCGCGCGGTGCCCAGTCGGCCTTAGGGTAATATTTGCCGAGCGTCCCGAACAAGGGTTCGCGGATCGACGCGGGGATGAGGCCGCGAATACGTTCGCCCTGCATCTGGAAACGGTGGCGGCGATAGCCGGCAAAGGCCTCGTCCGCGCCGTCGCCCGATAGCGCGACCGTCACCTGCTCGCGCGCCAGTTCGCACACGCGGAAGGTCGGCAGGGCCGACGCATCGGCAAAGGGTTCGTCGAAATGAAAGGCGAGCCGGTCGATCAGGCCATAATCGTCGGGCGACACGATGCGGCTGCGATGATCGGTGGCGAAGCGCCGCGCGATCCGATCGGCATAGGCTGTCTCGTCGAGCGCGGCGACATCGAAGCCGATGGTGCAGGTCTTGACGGCTTGGGAAGATGCCTCCGCCATCAGCGCGACGACGCTGCTGCTGTCCACCCCGCCCGACAGGAACGCACCCAGCGGCACGTCGGCGACCATGCGCGAGCGGACGGCCTGCCGCATCAGGGCAACCAGTTCCTCTTCGGATTCCTGGGGTGAGGATTTGGTGCGGTCGGCGAAGCTGACGTCCCAATAGCGGTGCGGCTGGGGCAAGGGGCGGCCGCGCACCAGGCGGAGCGTTTCGCCCGCGCCGAGTTTGCGCACGCCCGCGACCAGGCAGGCATCGTCGGGGACATAGCCATAGGCCATATAATCTTCGAGTGCGGACAGGTCCGGCGCGCGGCGCAGGAGCGGATGGGCGAGCAGGCTTTTGAGTTCCGATCCGAAGATCAGGCTGCCATCCGACAGCAAGGCATAATGGAGCGGTTTGACCCCCAGCCGGTCGCGCACCAGCCAGAGCGACTGGGCGCGCGCGTCGAACAGGGCGAAGGCGAACATCCCGTTGAAGCGATGGACGCATTCCTCGCCCCATTGGCGATAGCCGTGGAGGATGACTTCGGTGTCGCTATGGGTGCGAAAGACATGGCCCTTCGCCTCCAGTTCGGCGCGGACTTCGGCGAAATTATAGATTTCGCCGTTGAACACGACCGCCAGCGCCTCGTCGTCGGTCAGCATCGGCTGTGCGCCCGATTCCAGGTCGATGATCGAGAGGCGCAGATGCCCAAGGCCTACGCCCGGCGCGGTCCAGATGCCGCTGCCGTCCGGTCCGCGATGCGGCATTGCGTCGAGCATGGCGCGGACCCGCGCAGGATCGACCGGCTTGGCCGTTTCCAGATGAAAGATACCCGCTATGCCGCACATGCGAACCCCTCTAGCGGATGCCCGCGCTGCGGTCAGCCAAAAGCTGTATGTCGCCGATATTGGTCAGGAAGGCGCGGATCGCCGCATCGGCGGGACGCCCCTGCCCTTCTTCGGCGGAGATGAGGATGGCGACGGCGCGCTGATCCTGGCCCAGCAGGCGGGCCTTCATCGTGGCGATCTTGACGCCCGGTCGGCTGCCGGTCGGCGCGTTGCCGCCCACGACATAATAGCTGACGACATGGCGCACGACCGGGCCGGGGGCGGTGATCTGCTCGCCCCGCCCGCCCGGTGGCGCGGGTGCGGGCGAGGACCAGACCCATTCACTGTCGGGATCAGCCGCGCCCTGGCCGAAGCCTACCAGTTCGCGGCCTTCCTCCTGCCGTTCATAGGCGATGATGGCGAGATCCACCAACTGGCCGTTGGCGTTGCTATAGCGCCCCAGGGTTGCATGATCGGCCCCATCGAAGCGCGGCTTCCAGGGATAAGCCATGGGCGTATCGCTGCGGGTCCAGCCCTGAATGACGGGCAAGTCGATGCGCGCGGGCAAGGGATCGGCATTGGCGGCGGTTGTGGCCAGCCAGAGCGGCGCGGCGACGATCAGCGCCAGTGCGATGCCCGCGACCCGGCCTGCCGATCCGTGGTTTGCCACTGCGCCCTGCAAGCGGCGCGGGTCGAACCAGGGATCGCCTGGCTTGCGGTCGAAGAAGGGCCAAGCCGTCGCCATTACGACAACCATGATGATGGCGAAGAAGACCCAGCCATAGACGACATGGTCGAACCCCACCGCCGCGTCGATGGTGGTGAGATGCGCGACCAGGATGGTGGCGAAGGCGCGCACGCCGTTGGCAAGGATGGAGAGCGACAGCGCACCGACCATGAAGATGATGCGGCGCGGCCAGCTGCGGAAGCAGACATTGCAGACCAACACGCCATAGGCGGTCATGGCGATCAGGAATTTCGCGCCCGAACAGGCCTCCGCCACTTCGAAATAGCCGGTCGGCGTGGTGATGAAGATGCCCTCCATATGGGCGGGCACCCCGGACAGGTCGAGGAACATCATGGTGAGCTGTGCCGTCAGCAATTGCAGCGGCGGGACGAGTTCCTCGCCAAAGGGCACCATGAAGAAGGCGTAGAAAAGCGGGAAGATGAGCGCGCGCGTTACCGCGGGGCCGAGCAGCGCGATGGTCGCGCCCTGCAACAGGATGATGATCGCGCCATGGCGAACCATTGCCACGCCCGCCGCTGCGCCCAGTAACCAGGCGAGCGCGCCCAGGCCCAGCCAAATGAGCCCCGGTGCCCAGGCGACTGGCTCCAACTGGCGCAGGCCGGGCAGGCGTTGCTGGACCAGCCAGGCGATGAGCGGCGGGATGAAGAGGCAATGGCCGAAGGTGGAGGAATTCCACCAGATCGAGACCATCGACTGCACATCGTCGAAGAAAAGGGTCAGGATCGCGAAGGCAACGACGCCGAGCGCGGTCAGATGGCCGCGCCATCCGGTCAGATCGACGAGCGGGGTGCGCGCCATGGACAAGGTCTGGCCGGTCATGCGGCGCGGGTGCCCGCTTGAGGTCCGAACAGCAGGTCGGGCAGATGGGCGAGCGTTGCCGACCAGCGGTAGCGTGCCTCCATCCGGGCGCGGGCGGCGAGGCCGGCTTGGGCGGCGCGGGCCGGGTCGGCGAGCAAGGCGTTGATCTTGGCGGCTTCTTCGGCCGGGTTGGCGGCGATCAGGAAGTGCAGGTCATCCTGCGCGTCGATCCCTTCGGCGGCTTGGGGCGAAGCGACGACCGGGCGGGCCATCGCCATGGCTTCCAGCACCTTGTTCTGGATACCGCGCGCAATGCGCAAGGGGGCGACGACGATGTCGGCCGCTGCCAGCCAGCCGCGCACGTCGGGCACACCGCCGGTGACGATCACGCCGGGCTGGGCGGCGAGCGCTTCGACCGCCTTGGACGGGTTGCGCCCGACGATGGCGAAGCGGGCGGTCGGATGGACGGCGCGGATGGCGGGTAAAGTCTGGCGCGCAAAACTGTCAACTGCCTCGACATTGGGGCGATAGTCCATTTGGCCCGTGAAGACGAGCATGGGGCCATCGCCATGATCCACCTGGGGAAAGGCAGCGGCGGGATCGAAATAGTCGAGCGCGACACCATTTTCGAGCGGCACGATCCGGTCGGGGCCAAGGCCGCTGGCGGCGCGGAACAGGGCCGCTTCCGCTTCGCTGACGAAGGTGCAGATATCGGCGCGGGCGGCGACGCGACGTTCGAAGTCGAGCAGCACGCGGCCCTCGCGCCGGTTGACCCAGCCC
Organism: Sphingobium sp. Ant17; assembly: GCF_000588875.1. Taxonomy (GTDB): domain Bacteria; phylum Pseudomonadota; class Alphaproteobacteria; order Sphingomonadales; family Sphingomonadaceae; genus Sphingobium. The sequence goes on along the minus strand of NZ_JEMV01000037.1, from coordinate 12,592 downwards.
ATTGGGCCGGAGCCTTGTGCGCCATAGGCGGCATATTTGGCCGAATCGAAATCGACGAAATCCATGAGGAAGCGGACGCCGGACGGCAGCGCGGGGACGAAATGCGCCATCTGCGCCGAATAGGCGACGACGGCGCGGATCGGCCGGTCGGCCAGCGTTTGCGCGACCCACTGGTGCAGGCCGGGATGGTCGAACAGCGAAACCAGCAACGGTTCGCGCTTAGCGAGGCCGGTCAGGCCCGCCACGACCTTGGACTTGTCGCGCCGTAGCAGGCAATGGCTCTGCGCAATGGCGGCCAGTTCCCCGGCGAAGCCCATGTCGCGATCATCATCGGCGAAGCAGCCGACATGGACGGGGGCGACCTGCGCCAAGCGCTTAAGCAGGTTGCACGAGCGGATCTTGTCGCCCCGATCGGGCGGAAAGGGGATGCGATGGCAGAGGAAGAGAATATCGCCCGTCATCCAAGGCCCCGCGCGATATGCGGGCCGATCAGCGTCGCGAGGCTTTCGGGGAGCTTTTTCCAATATTCGACCTTGCGCCGATATTGGAGCGAGAGCGGATTGACGTCGCGCGTCTCCTTGCCCGGCGCGGTGCGCAGATGATAGCCGAGCGGTTCGCCTTCGAAGCCCCAGCTTTTTTCCAGGCGGCGGGGCCAGTGCCGACCTTCGACCGGCCGAAATCGAAGGTCGTGCAGCCGCGCTCGCGCGCCTGGCGCATCAGCAGGAAATAGAGCGCTTCGTTCGAGCGCATCGTCCGCGCGCCGTCTGCCGCGCCATGCCAATAGGGCATGCATGCGCCGCCATGATAGAGGCTGATGACCGCCGACAAGGGCTTGCCGTCCTTCGACACGACGGCGATGTCGGCATCCGCGCCAAGCCGGTCCAGCACGCCGTCGAATAGCGCGCGAGGAAAGACCGGGGTGCCCAGATGGTGGACGCTATGGGCGTAGAGACGGTAATGAATGTCGCGCAGCCGCTTGTCGCGGCCGCTTTCGAACGTCAGATCGTTCGCGAGGCCCTTACGGATTTCGGCACGGTGGCGCTTGGGTACCGCCTTGAGTTCCGTGTCATCGTCCGCAGCGAGTGGGCGGGCGAAGCCGAGATAGGCGTCGGCCTTGGCCTGCCAGGCGAGACCGGCAGGCGCTTCGCCACCGCGCAGTTCGAGCGTGGCGCAGCCCAACTTCTCCGCCAGAGTCCAGGCGGCGTCGGCAAGCGCGGCTCCAGCCTTGCGTTGGGTCGTCAGGATGCCGCCGTCGACGGCGAACCCACTACCCACCAGGCGCGGCCAAACAGCATCGACCGGATATAGGTGAGCGGGAGAATGCCGACGATCTGACTGCCGAGCCACGCGACGAGCATCCGGCCTTTCTGCCCCGTGCCGTCCTGAACCCCCATGATCCAGCCGGGACGATGAAAGGGCGTCGACGCGGGATGGGCGCAGACCCAAGCGTCGATCGCGGCGACCTCCGTCGCATCCGAAAGATGCGCCTCTTCGACGATGAGGCCCAACTCCGTTATCCCTTGCATGAACGCCATGTCCCACTCACCCCCCGGCCCCCGTCCGACCCGATGGTCGGCATAGCATATATGACGTGTTTCACCCCAGGCCGCGCGCGATGAACGGGCCGACAAGATTGGCCACCGGCAGGGGCAGTTTTTTCCACAGCGCGATGCGCCGCTGATATTTCTTGCTCTGGGGGTTAACGTCCCGCTTAAGGCCATCGGGCGACCATTCATAATAGGTCAGCGCGCGGGGCGCGAAGCCGAAACTTTTTTTCCAGGCGGCCTGCCCGCTATCCACTTTGGAACGGCCGAAATCAAATTCCGTCATGCCGCGTGCGCGGCCATGGCCCATCAAGCGGTAATATAGGAGTTCGTTGGAGCGCAGCCGCCGGGCATCGGCGAGGCCACCACCCCAATAGGGCATCACCCGACCGCGATGATAGAGCGTCAGCACGGCCGAGACGGGTCGGTCGCCTTCGCGCACGATCAAGATGTCGGCGTCATCGCCGAACCGGTCCAGCACCGCGCGGAACAGCCGCGCGGGGAATACCGGGGTGCCAAGGTTGCGGACGCTGGTGGCATAGACGCGATAATGGTCGCGCAGATGCTGGCGACTGCGGCCGATGTCGACCGTCAAGGCGGGGTTCGCCAGTGCCTTGCGGAGTTCTGCACGATGCTTGCGCGGGATGGCGAGCAGTTCTGCGTCATCGTCGGCGGCGATTGGTCGCACGAAGCCGACATGCTGGTCCGCGCGCTGCTCCCATGCAGTGCCGGGGGCGGGTCCGCCGCGCAGTTCCAGCGACAGGCCGCCGCGACTGCGCGCCAGATCTTCGGCTGCGCTGACCAAGGCCGCCACGGCGCGATCATTGTCCGCCAATATACCGCCATCGACGGCAAAGGCGGTCGAAACAAGCGCCTGTCCGAACAGACGGCTTTGCACATGATGCAGCGGCAACAGGCCGCTGATGCCGCCCGAATGGCCGACCGCCGCGAGCAGCAGCGCGGGATTACCTGTTCCCTCCTCCACCGCCAATAGCCAGGCAGGCCGGTGAAAGGGCGTACCGTCGGCATGGCGCATGACATAGGCATCGACCGCCTGCACCTGCGCCGGATCGGTCAGGTCCATCATCGTGACGAAAGGTGTGGCCGCCTGCCCCATGGTCAAGCGGCCCGCGCCGCTTCGGCATCGGCCAATGCATCGACGCGTGTCCAGGCGAAGTCGCGGGTCAGGCGGCGCAGCTTGGCGGCCATGACCGACAGGTTGCTGTAATGGCGTAAGCGCGAGCGGAGCGGTGCGTCCGCGACGCGCGGCTGGTCCGGGTCGATTTCCCAAGGGTGGAAATAGATGATCGCGGGTCGCCCGGCCTGATCATTGACCTGCCGGATGGCCCAGCGGGAGAAGCCATAGGGCAGCAGCCGGAAAAAGCCGCCACCGCCCGCGGCCAGCGTGCGCTGCCCCAGTTTCGCGGTCGTCACCGGTAGTTCGACCAGATCGGAGCCCGCCACCGGCTTCCAGGCGAAGCGCGGCGATTGCGGCCAGCCATAATGGTCGTGCCGGATCGGCGCGACGCTGGAGGAATAGCGATAGCCCTCCTCCGCCAAGATGGGATGCGCCCAGGGCGTGCGCGTGTCGATCGAGAAGCTGGGCGCGCGATAGCCGGTGACCGCCTGCCCGCTGGTATCCTCCAGGATCGCGCGAGCCTTGCGCAGGTCGGCACGGAAGGCTTCGGGGGTGAAGGTAAAAACGCGTTCATGGTCATAGCCATGGCTGGCGACCTCATGCCCGGCGTCGGCAATGCGCCGCATCAAAGCGGGGTAACGTTCGGCGACCCAGCCCAGGGTGAAGAAGGTCGCCTTGACGTCCGCCTGCGCGAACAGGTCGAGCACCGCGTCGGTATTGCGCTCGACCCGGTGAGTCAGCCCATCCCAATCGGCGCGACGGATCGTGCGCTCGAACGCGCCGACCTGGAACCAGTCCTCGACATCGACCGACAGGGCGTTCTGCATCATTCACCTATTCCAGCGCATCGAGCCGTCAGGCAGCGACGCTGTTCTGCGTCGCCCCCGTCATGCGATCTTCGCGCTCGACCCAGTCGACCAACAGGGTCAGCACCCGGCGGAGCGCCGTATCCTGCTCCTCGGCGCGAAATTCCAGCGATGACAGCCGTTCCTCGATCAGGGTGAAGCAATCCTTGAGCGCTTCGGGATCGATAGCCTGGGCAGGCACGAAGGGAACATGCGCCTGTACCGAGCGCAACGAGGCGATTTCGGCGCGCAGCGCTTCGATTTCGGCCAGCATGTCATGGCGCAGCATCTCGACGGCTTGCGGATCGATGGTTTTGGCCAGGGCCGCGTCGGCTTCGTCCATGTCGGCGATCTTGGCCTGCAGCTCATCGGACAGGGCGACCTCGGGCTGGTCGTCTTCCGCGTCGATGACCGCGTCCACGGGCGGCGCGAAGGGGGGACGCTGCGATGACCAGTCGGACTGGTCATAGGGCGAGGCGAAGCCGACATCGGTATCGTCATCCTGTGCCGGGTTGTCCTCCAGTGCGACCGGTTCGTCCGCGACCTCAGCATCCGATCGGGCGGACGCAGCGGGCCAGCGATCGTCAATCAGGTCCGCTTCCGGCATTGCTTCCAATGGCGTGTCGTGGGCTTCCGCAACCGGATGCCATTCAGCCGCTTCCACTTCCGGCTCAGCTTCGACCGCAGGTTCCGGGGCGATGGCGACGGGATCTTCCTCGACATCGTCCAGCATGGACGGCGTCATCGCGGCTGGCGCGACGTCGATATCCAGCCCCATATCGGCCACGACCGCCTGCACCACGTCGCGTCGATCGTCTCCAACTGCTCGATCGCGCCCATCAGCAGGACGCGGCTGACCAACGCGTTCAGCCGACGGGGCACACCGCCGGTTGCGGCGTAAAGCGCGGCAAAGGCCTCCCGCGTGAAGATCGGGCGACCGTCCCAGCCCGCGATCGTCAGCCGATGGATGACATAGGGTTCGACCTCCTTGGCCATCATCGGTTCAAGATGATGGGTGGCGATGACGCGTTGGCGCAATTGTTCGAGTTGCGGGGATTTCAGCAGATCGCGAAATTCGGGCTGGCCGAGCAGGAAAATCTGCAGCAGCGACTGGCCGCCGAGCTGAAAATTGGAGAGCATCCGCAGCTCCTCGATCGCCGAGACCGCCAGATTTTGCGCCTCGTCCACGATTAGCAGGGTGCGCCGTCCGGCGCGCGCCTGCATGTGCAGATAGGCTTCCACCTGCTGCAGCGTCGCCGCCTTCGTCATGCCATCGGTGGCCAGGCCAAAGCTTTGCGCGGCCAGACGCAGCATGTCGTCGCCCTGCACCTGGGTCGAGACGATCTTGACCGCGGTGAGCCGCGAAGGGTCGATCGTCTGCATCAGGTGACCGACCAGCGTCGTCTTGCCCGCGCCGATGTCGCCGGTGATGACGATGAAGCCTTCACCCTGCGCGAGGCCATAGCCGAGGTATGACAGCGCCTTGCGGTGGGTGGCGCTTTCAAAATAATAATGCGGGTCCGGCGTCAGCTGGAACGGGCGACCCTGCAAGCCGTAAAATTGGTCATACATATCTTCGTCTCCCCAGGCCGACCCGTTAGAAGCTGTAGCGCAGGCCGACCTGGCCCAACGCGCTGATGATGGTTTCGAAATCGTCCGCCTGAACGCCGTCCAGGCCGACGGATGCCGACGCGGACAAGCGCCGGGTCAGAGTCTTGTAATAGCTGGTGAACGCACCGAAGTTCAGCACATCCGGCCGATCGCCACTGGCATCGAAATAATTGATGTAGGTGACGAGGTCCATGCTGTCGCTTTGGCTGAACGTATAGCTGACCGAGCCGTTGCCGTACCAGTTTTCGTCACGCGATCCGCTGATCAACACGCTCTGCCCCTGCGGCGTTATGAATTTGCGCTGCGAATAGCCAGCACCAAGGCCCCAGCCCCATGGCCCCCGCCGCAGCGCATATTGCGCCGCGACGCCGCGATAGCGGAAGTTGGCATCGGTGATGCCCGATAGCGAATCGTTGAAACATTGGCCGCCGCCGGTGGTCGAGAAGGCGCAGCCGGTGAGATCACCGGTGAACGGGTTGCGCACGACATTGAGGCTGCTGCCCGACACGGCCGCGACATCGGCCATGATCATGCGGCCGAAACTGTCGATGCCGTCGAAGACCATGACACCAAAGCTGCTGTCCTGACCCTGCCACGTGAAGCTGCCCTGATAGGTCATGCCGCCATAGCGTTCGCCCACCCGCGCGCTGAGCGATGTGCGACGGCTGGGCCGCCACAGGACGCCCGCATCCCAGATGATGTCGTCGAAATTATAGATGAGCGCGCGCGGCGTGCTTTTGTCGGTGACGTAACGGCCGTTGCGGATGAGCGGCGTGCCGTCGGCCGCGCGTTGTGGCGGACGCTGGCTGATCTCGATCTTTTCATAGCCGATGCCGCCGATCAGCGCGACGGTGCGCGAAACCGGCAGGGTGGCATCGAGCCGACCCCAGGCATTTTCGAACCGCTGGTCAAGCTGGCTGGCGTCTTCGCGATTATAGCCTGCGCTGGCGGTCAGCCCAACCGGCAACAGCGTGCCGGGCGCAAAACCGACCGAGCCCAGCAAGCTGTGCGTCCAACTGTCGGCAAAGGCACCGCCCTGCGCGCCGGAAAGGTCGGCGTTGACGCTGTCTTCGACCCGCGCATAGCCCAATTGGTAGGAGCCATTGACGGTGAAGTCGCCAAGCTGCGTCGTGTAGGACGGGCCGACATAGCCGGCAAAGACCTGGCTGGTGAAGCTATTGTCGTTGAACGACGTCGCGCCCGACAGACCATCGGTCCGCACCCGCGTCGCCAAGCCGCCTGCGTTGAGCGAAAGGCCGCGCGCCAGGTTGACGCGCGCACTCGCGATGCCGCTTAGGACATCCTGATCCGGCGTCTGGCGGCTCCAGCCGAAGCTGTGATTATACTGAACATCGATCACCGCTTCGACCCGGCGATTCTGGACTTCGGCCGTCACGCCAGCCGTGACATTGGTGTAGGTCAGCACGTCGCCGCCGCCCTTGAGCGGGCCGGTGACGACCTGATCGATGCCGATATAGGGCGTGACGTTTGCGCGACGCTGCGTGTCCTGCGCCAGTGCGGGCGTGGCGGCGGTGGCCAGCGCGACAAGCGATGCGCCGCAAATCCAGTTGCGGGTCATGAGCGGGTTTCCCCCTTGGCATAATAGCTGCCGAAACGGCGACCGCCGCCAGCGAAGCGGACGGCGTTAAGCAGAAGCTGGACCTGCGCCCCGCCCTTGAGCAGGCCGATCGCATCGCGCACGGCGGCTTCGCTGGTCTTGTCGGCCCGCACCACCAGCAGGGCGATGGCGACATGACTGGCCAGCACGGCGGCGGGCGAGGCCGCCAGCAGCGGTGGCGAATCGAACACGAGGATGCGGTCGGGCCGTCCCTCGGTCAGGCGCGCGAGCAGTTGTTCGGTGCGGGCGGAGGAGAGAAATTCGGTGTCGGCATTGCTGCGCTGTCCGGCGGGCAGGATCGAGAGCGAGGGCATGTCGGTACGGATCACGCAATCCTCGATCGCCACCGTCGGATCGGCGAGCGCATCCATCAGGCCAGGGCCAGCCTCCAGCCCGAGCGCGGCAGGGATGCCGGGCTTGCCGAAATCGGCGTCGATCAGCAGGATTTCGCGATCCTTTTCGGCCGCGAGGCTGAGCGCCAGATTGATCGCGCAGAAGCTCTTGCCATCGCCGCTATGGGGCGAGCAGACAAGGATGCGGTTACCGCGCTTATTGTCCTGCAACTGGGCGAGCAGGTCGCGCTTGAGCAGGCGAAATTCCTCGCTCATCGCGGTGACCGCGCCGTCGGGCTGCAGGAAGCCTGCTTCCGCCAGCGCGATCCGGTCGATCGGCTGCACCGGGCCGGTCCAGGGCAAGGCGCGGAAGGCCGGAGCCTCCGCCAGGGCAGCGGGCGGTACGATGACTGGCTCGGCTAGCGGCGGCGCATCGGCGGGCATTTCGACCACAGGGGCGGCACGACCGCGCAGGGCGGCGCTGAAATCATAGATTTCGGTGGCGCGCTCGATCAGCGACCCGCCTTTGATGGGGCTATGCTGGTTCATATGTCCTGGTTCCTTCACGCCCACATCTCAAGCCATGCCACGCTGGACGAATTCGACGACGATCAGCAGCAGACAGACCGCGGCCAAGCCGCCGCTGGCACCCGCAAACCACTTCATCCGCTGCTTTTCGACGGCGACCTGCGTCGCACTGACCGCCTGGCTGATCGAACCGGCGACCGGCAGGCCGATCGCTCGCTCCAGCCGGGCGGCGGTGGGGAATGTTCCCTTGAGCTGGCCCATGGCGAAGGCGACGCCGACGCCAGCGCCGATGCCGACGATCAGCACACCGAGCAACAGCAGCGGCCGGTTGGGTGCGGTCGGGGCGGTAGGAACGCTGGGCGGGTTGATAACGCGGAACTGGACCGATCCGGTTTCTGACTTCACCTCGCCGCGCAAGCGGATTTCCTCGCGGTCAGCGAGCAGCTTGTCATATTGGGTCTTGAGCACTTCATAATCGCGGTCGAGCTTTTCCTGCTCCGACGCGATGCCCGGCTCATCGACCTGCCTGGCCATCATGGCGTTGAGGTCGCCTTGCAACTGTGCCTTGCGCGCGGAGAGCGCCTGTACAGTGGCAGCGCGTTCGGCCTGCATCGATTTGATCGACAGATAGGCGGGATTGGGCGTGCCACCGCCGCCGCCTGCGCTGCCGCCGCCCTGACGGCGCAAGGCATCGACTTCACGCTGCGCCGCGATCACGTCGGGATGGTTGGCGGTCCAGCCGCGCGCGCGCATGCCCGCAAGGTTCGACTGGGCCTGGCCCAGGGCCGAAGGGCCGCCAGACGCGCCGACACCCGGCAGGCTTTGCGGAGTGCCCGCCAATTGACCGTTCATGGCGCTCAGGGCGCTTTGCGCCTGCACCAGCTGCGAATCGATCTGGTTGATCTCCATTCGCGCGGCGTCCATCCGCTGGCTGATGGACCCCGCCCCCGGCAACAGGCCGACGTAGCGCTGCGCAAATTCGACGCGGCGCTGGTCTGCGGCCTCCATCTGCTTGGCGCGCTCGGCAACCTGTTCGTCGAGGAAGGCGATGCTCTGCTTGGTCTGGGTCCGGTCGCCAGAAAGATTTTCTTCCTGGAAAATGTCGATCAGCTTCTGCGCCACCTGCTGCGCGATCCGCGCATTCGCGCCATCCGACAGGCTCGAATCGGCCGATACGGCGCTGATGTCGATCATGCTGGGATCGGCCTGCGACATGACGGTGATATTTTCACGCAGGGTCGAGATCTTCGCGGCAACGTCGCGCGGGCCGGAGATGCCCTGCGACAGATCGGTCTCACGCACGACCTTTTCCAGATTCTTCGCGCTGGCGAGCGTGCTGCGGACGCGCTCCAATTCCTGCTGCGACTGGACCTGGGTAATGCCGACCTTATCCTCCAGCAGCGACTGGGTGCTGACATAGACCCGCGCCTTGGACTCATAGCTGTTAGGGATCAGTGCGACGCCCAGCCAGCCGAGCATGGCCACGCCCCAGGCGACGCCCAGCGCGATCCAGCGGCGGCTCCAAATGCCATGGAGCAGGACCAGCAATTCGTCGTAGAGACCGGCCATATCAGAACATGCTTTCGGGGATGATGATGACGTCGCCGGGGGCGAGCATGACGTTGGCGCGCGTATCGCCCTTCTTGAGAAGGTCGTTTAGGCGGACCTGATATTCCTTTTGCTTGCCGCTCTTCTTGTCGAAACGAACGAGGCGCGCACGGTTGCCCGCGGCAAATTCCGACAGGCCGCCGACCGAGATCATCGCATCGAGCAAGGTCATGTTGGCGCGATAGGGGATGGAGGCGGGCTTGTCCGTCGCGCCGACGATCCGAACCTGCTGACTGAAGGTGCCGCTGAAATTATTGACGATGACCGAGACGAGGGGATTTTCGATATATTTGGTCAGCGCCAATTTGATGTCGTCCGACAGCATCCGAGGCGTCTTTCCCACGGCCGGCATGTCGGTGATCAGCGGCGTGGTGATGCGCCCGTCTGGTCGCACCTGGACCTTGGCCCCCAATTCGGGGTTGCGCCACACGAAGATGGTGAGATCATCGAGCGGGCCGATGATATATTCTTCGCCCGGGCCTTCCTGCGTCGACACGAAGGACGCCGGGGGCAGTTGCGGGCCTGAAGGCACCGACGCGCAGCCCGACAGGGCAAGGGCGGGCAAGGATGCACCGATCAGAAGCCTGGACACGGACAGGAAACGCATATTCTCACCTCTTTGTGCGGCTATGCGTGACCGGCTGCCTAAGAGGGTAAGGCATGGCGTTCAGCATAGGGCTTTGGACCTCTTCATGCCGTCAAAGGGTAAAGATACCGTTAGGAGTTTAGTACACAGTAATCAGCCAAGTAATAGTTCGCGAGGACTTGGGTGACCAAGAAAAGCGGTTGGGCTGGCCGATGCGCCATAGGCTCCGGCGAGGAAGATGGCAATGAGGTCGCCTTCCTGCACGGGCGGCAATGCCACCTTGTCGCCGAGCCGATCGATCGGGGTGCAGAGACAGCAACGACCGTCACAGGATCGTCAGCCGGGTCCGCGCCGAAGCGGTTGGCGACAGCGATGGGATAGTTGCGGCGGATCACGGTGCCGAAATTGCCGCTGGCGGCGAGTTGATGATGCAGGCCGCCATCGACGACGACGAAGGTTTCGCCCTGGCTGACCTTCACATCCACGACACGGGTCAAATAGACGCCGCACTCACCGACCAGCCAACGTCCGAGTTCGATCGCGAAATGGGTGGGTTTGAGGATGTCGGGCAATGTGTCGAGCGCGCTGTCCAGGGCAACGCCGATGGGGCGGATATCGAGCGGGACGTCGCCGGGGAAATAAGCGAGGCCAAAGCCGCCGCCCAGATTGACGAGCGGCGGCGTTGCCCCGACCGCGTCCGACAGCCGGGCCGCCAACGCCAACGTAGCGGCCTGCGTCTCGATGATCGCCATGGTGTCGAGATTTTGCGAGCCGGCAAAGATGTGCCAGCCGCGCCAGTCGGCCCCGCCGTCCATCAGCGTGCGCGCGAGCGCCGCAGCGCGATCGGCGTCCACGCCGAAGGGCTTGGCCCCGCCCCCCATCCGCATGCCCGAGCCCTTGAGATCGAAGTCCGGGTTGACCCGCACGGCCAGGCGCGGCGCCTTGCCAACCTTATCGGCCATGGCGAGCGCGCGACGCCCCTCCCCTTCGGACTCCAGGTTGATCGTCACCCCGGCGAAGATGGCAGCGGTCAGTTCATCGTCGCGCTTGCCGGGACCAGCGAAGCTGATCCGATCCGGGTCCATGCCCGCCGCCAATGCCATGGCGAGTTCTCCGCCCGACGCGATGTCGAAGCCGTCGACCTGGTCTGTCATCCGGGCGAGCAAGGGCGCATAGGGGTTGGCCTTGATCGCATAATGGAGGTGCAAGGTCGCAGGCATCGCGGCCCGAAAGCGCCGGACCTGCGCCTCGATAATTGCCATGTCATAGGCGAAGAGCGGGGTATCGCCTGCTTCATCCACCAGACTGGCCGCCCCGCAGCCGCCGACCAGCAACATGCCCTCCTCGCCTGCGAACCAGGCCGGGATCGGTCCCATCGGCTTCATCTGTAAAACCCTCTCAGCTTCATAACAACGTGCTCCTGCCAAAGCAGGAGTCCAGGACGATATGTCACGCCCCTCACCCTAGGCTCCTGCCTTCGCAGGAGCACCATGTTGGTGCGCGAGGGCGACTCGGTCGGTTTTGCCGTTGGGATTGCTGGGAAATTCTTTCAGCACAAGGATGTCCCTTGGCTGCATATAATTGGGCAGTTCGTTTTTGAGGTGGGCGGCGACCGTTTGCGCGACCGCCGGATCGTCGGCGCGCAGCAGCAGCCGGACCACCTGCCCCAGCCAATCATCCTTGATCCCCAGCGCCACCGCTTCGGCAACACCAGCGACAGCGACGGCGGCTTCCTCTATCTCGGTCGGACTGATGCGATTGCCCGCCGACTTGATCATGGCATCATCGCGGCCGACGAAATAAAGCAGCCCCTGCGCATCGCGCCGCACCGTGTCGCCCGACCAGACCGCCATCCCGCCATAGCGGGAGGCCGTCGGCGCGGGCTTGAAGCGTTCGGCGGTGCGGGCGGCGTCGCGCCAATAGCCCTGCGCCACCAATGGCCCGCAATGGACGAGTTCGCCCGGCTCGTCATCGTCCGTGACGCTGCCGTCAGGGCGCAGCACGAGTATCTCGGCAAAGGGGATGGCGCTGCCCATCGAATCGGGGTGGCTGTCCACCAGGGCAGGCGGGAGATAGGTGGAGCGGAAGGCTTCGGTCAGGCCGTACATGGGATAGAGGTCGGCGCGGGGGAACAGGGCGCGCAGTTTCGCCACCAGGGGCCGGGTCAGCGCGCCGCCGCTGTTTGTCAGGCGCTTGAGCTTGGCCGCGACTTCGGTTGGCCAGTCCAACTCTGTCAGTTGCACCCAGAGCGGCGGCACCCCAGCCAGGGTCGTGATGTCGCGCCGGTCAACCAGCTTCATCACGTCGCGCGGGGTCAGATAGTCGAGCGGATAGACGCAGCCACCGGAGATCCAGGTGGAGAAGAGCTGGTTCTGGCCATAGTCGAAACTGAACGGCAGGACGCAAGCGGTGCGATCGTCCGCGCCCATGCCAAGATAGTCGGCCACCGCCACGGCGCCCAGCCAGAGATTGGCGTGGCTGAGCATCACGCCCTTGGGCCGTCCGGTCGATCCGCTGGTGTAGAGGATGGCGGCCAGCGCATTGGGCCCCGCATCGGACGGGCCGATCGCTTCGCCGCCGCTCATGGCGCAGGCGGCGTCATCTTCGCGGTGCAGATGGCAGGTGGGCGGCACGTCGCCGGGCTGCAGGCTGTCGAGTCGCGCGGCCGTGCCGATCAGCATCGCCGCCCCGCTGTCGGACAGGATATGGGCGACCTGGGCATGTTTGAGCAGCGGGTTGACCGGCACATGGACGAGGCCCGCGCGCGGCGCGGCCAGCGGCA
>NZ_JEMV01000036.1 GCF_000588875.1 Sphingobium sp. Ant17 | reverse complement strand
TCCCAAGGGTACAGGCCGTGTATTTCGACGGGAATGTCCGCGAGCTTCTGGACGGCAGGGATGGCCTGGCACAGATCATATTGCCTTTGCTGGAGSCTGGCGCGACATCCGCAAGCGCGCCGCTGAACTTGATCGTCAGTTGCTCGCCGCAGCCCGGCAAAGCCAGGCAATCAAGCTGCTGATGACGATCCCGGGAGTCGGGGCGGTCACGGCCGTCTCCTATGCTGCGGCGATCGAAGACCCCGCAAACTTCAAACTCACTGCGCGGTCGGCGCCTGGCTCGGGCTTACCACGCGGCGTTACCAATCAGGCGAAGTGGATTATGACGCCACATCTCGCGGCGAGGCGACAACCATCTGCGCGCCTCTTATACGAGGCGGCAACGGTCATTCTCACGCGCACCAGCGCTAGCAACCAGAGCGGCCTCAGAGACTGGGGCCTCAGGCTRCGCGAGCGGCTGGGCTTCAAGCGCGCCGCGGTCGCTGTGGCCCGCAAACTGGCAGTCATCATGCACACAATGCTCAAAACAGGAGAGGCATTCAACACATCGGCTGGCGTCACCGCATAACCAATTCACCWGCTTAACTTCTCAGCGCGTCAGCATCTGACGTATTGAGGCGTCCCTGCCGCGGACGTGGGTCAGGTCATTCCGCTTTAACGGCTGCAGCTTTTTAAAGACTGCGCACAAAACATAGGAAGACCTTGCCTGCGGAGACCCATCATGCGGCGGCTTTATGCCGACCGCGAAGACAACCCTGCTCCCGGCATACGAAAACCCTCGCGCGACACGCCGTATTGAGAAAAACAAGCACAAGGTTGATTAACGTGTCGACGCCCTGCCCGACGCGATTAGCCTTCCCATGCCAACCACGCTTGACTGCAGGGATGCGATTATACAACCGTTACAAGTCCAGCTCGCTATGATGACCGACAAGGATGGGCTGGCCCATATGGAAGGCCTGCGAGAGCTCGTCGGCACGGCGGGCGAAGGCATTGGCTTCGGCGTGGCGTTTGTGCGCGAGGCCGTCGAGACGTTCGGCCTTGATCGCGGCGCGTTCGGCGAGCGTCATCTCTTCGGCTTCGATCTCGCCCGCCAGTTCGACGGCAAGGTCCTCGCGCTGCGGCGTCCATTTGGGAGCAACGAAAAGCTCCTGCTTCGGGGCCCATTGGAAGCCAGCCTCCTTGACCCGTGCATAGGTCTCGGCGTCGAGACGCGACGACGCATAGAGGCGGATCTTGTTGTCCTCGGGGCTATATGTTGCGGTGAAGCTGGTCATTGATCGTCCTTTCAAGGGGCGCGGCGGTCATGTGCCGGGGGCAAATCGGTGCATCACGCCGATGGGGGATCGGCGCGGCTGATGGCTTGAGAGTCTGAGCGATCGCCTGGCGGCGAGCCGGCGAACTGGTCGGGCGGGAACCCGAACTTCAGGCAGGGCTGGGAAAGCCGAAGCGTCTTTTCGTCCGGAGTTTCGATATGGACATAGCGCTTGCCGCCGCTGCGGCGTTTGCGAATGCGGCCGTCCACGAACGCATCGGCCCATCGCCTTGCTTCGGCGGCGCGGGCGCCGTCGGCGCATTCGTCCGCCTGCTCGAAGAGCGTATAGGCAAGGGCATATTGCTCCCGCTCCGGGAGGGCGAGCAGCGCCGAAGCGATCGGCAACGCGCTTTCGTAGAATTCGAGAACATGACGGCCACCGCCATGGTGCATCAGGATTGCAAGTCGGCCTCTGCTCCCGGTGCCCGTCGGTCGGGCAATCCGCACATCATGGGAGGCATAGGTGACCGAGACGCGTGAGGCTTCGAATTCACCGCGATGAAAGACGCGGTCGTCGCGGCTGGGAAGCGGATGGGCGAGGATTTCATAGCCGTCGAAGCTTTCGACCCTGCGGATCAAATTGTGTCCGATAACGGTCATGACATGGATTCTCCGGTTCGGGGTGAGGGAAGTTGGGCGCCCGGCGTCACGCGGCGCGGCGGCCATCGGCGTCGCGAAGTCCGAGATCGAAGGCGGTGAGGATGTCGAAATCGGGTTCGAGACGGTCGAAAGCGTCCGTAAGATCGTCAATATTGATCCAGGTGAACGCATCACCGGGGTCATCATCGAGCTGGAACACGATGGGCAGCGAGCCTGCGGTCATCTCGGGGAAATTGGCTCGGATGATCAGTGTCTCGATCCGGCGCGCGAGGAGACCGATGCGGGGAGCAAGCCCGCCTCGCTCGGCATGTTCCATCGCAAAATAGCGCACGGGCGCCAGCAGCAGGGCTATGCGAACGCATGGGACGCGCCCGACGCTTTTCGGGCCGGCAACGGTACCGGCAAGCGCCCGGCGTTCGGCGGATACCGTGTCGGCGGGCACCAGCGCGCGATAGACATAGTGAGGCAGCGTCCCCGCAATGCGGGAACGGGCGACGATGATGTCCATGGTGGATCTCCTTCAGGCGACCAGCAGCGTTGCCGCAGCGTCGGAGCGGGGAAGATGCAGTTCGCGGCGGATGCGCGCCGCAAATCGCACCGGCTGGACCAGCTCGTCGACCGATGCCCAGTTGTTGCGATCGCCGACATAGTCCTTGCGGCCGGCAACCTTGCGGAACATCACTTCGCGGCTGAAACCCATCGCGCCGAGGCTGAGCTGCACGTAGATGCTCACGCCGTGGAGGATCACTTCACCGCTTACGGCGATGCCCCCACGGTTCGAACGAATATCGTAACTGTCTTCAGCGAGGCCGAGCGCGTCGGCCAGCGCGCGCAATGCCTTGCGACCGTCGCTGTGGAACAGCTTCTTCGCGGGTTCGTCATAGGCGACGCCCTTGTGGGCCAGCGCGATCAGTGCGGGCCTGCGCCGAATATCGGCGATGGCGTCGATGCAGGCACGTCGAAGTTCGACATCGGAGTCCTCGATCTCCGAGGCGATGGTGCCGAGGTGGCGTGCGAGCAGGATGACGGCCGGATCGCTGTCTTGCGGTCGCCCGGCGTTGCGGCAGTCCTCGATCGCGGCATTGAGCGCGTAGAGGGCGGTTGCCAGGGTAGGAAGCGCCGAAGGGTCGAGCGCCTGCTGGTGCCGAAAGGCCAGGTCATAGGACATGGGGATTTCTCCTGGGGTCCGGACGCATCTTCACGCCCGCCCAAATCCCCTCCCCCCTTCCCTCCCGTCAGGTGGTCACCACTCGAAATGTGGCAGCCGGTCGGTCGCGGCGGCATCGCGATCCAGGATCAGGTAGTCGCAACCCTTTTTTTGCGCGAATGTCAGCGTATCGGTTAGGTCGGCCGGAATCGCGAATGGGTCGCCGAACGAGGACGCAATGGTGCATATAAGCCAGCCATAATGCGTATCGGCGATGCTCATGGGACGGTCGGACGGTTCGCGTGTCATCCACTCGTCGATCATCGCGGTCGTCGGCCATGAAACATGGCACGATGACATGGCGAGATAGTTTCCGATCTCAAGGCGCTCGCGATCATAACCGACTTCCGGTTCGATCCACTCCATGCGGCTGAGGAGCTGGTCTTCGGGGTGAAGATTGAAATAGTCGCGCACCACAGCGGGATCATCGACGCGGTCGGGATCACGGCTGTCGTTGATCTCACCCCATCGCGATCGACAGAAGACCGCCACCTGTTCCACCAGCCCCTTGTGGCTGACGGCGGCGGCGACATTGGTCCCGTGACCATGGCTGATTATGGCGAGATGGACAGGAAGGCCCCAGGGAATTGGCATCTGGTTGATCCGTCCCATGGCGGCGTCGAGATCGGCAATGGTGTCGGCAATGTCACCGGATGCCCCGGCATGGGGTGCCAGGGCGGTCTTGGCGCGCGCCAGCAGCGCGAGATGCGCGGATCGCGTGTGATCAGCCATAGGATATCCTTTCACATATGGATTCTGGCGAGGACTTAGGTCACGCTCCATCGGTGCCCTCAGGCGGCAGAGACAGCCGGGTCGGGCAGCAGGTCGCCTTGGGTGCCCTCGGCCAAGGGCGCGTTATCGTTGCCTGGTTCGAACTCGCCCTTGGTGTTTGCCAGCTCGGCTTCGAGGTCAGCGAGTTCCCGAAGTTTGTCTTCGAGCAATTCAGTGTCAGAGAATTCCTGACCCAGGCGCGCCTCGAACGCCGGGAGGCGCCGTTCATCGGCTTCGAGGTTTGCCCTCAGGTTGGCGAGGTCGGCGTCGAGATTGCGAATGGAAGACTCGATGCGGCCAACCACGGTGCTCGACCGCGTTTTGTCGGTGACTTCGAATCCGCGATGTTCGCCGTGGTGCTGAATGGCGATCGTGGTGCAGATACACCGATGCCCGTCGTCATCTCTGGCCTCATAGCCCGAAATCTCCAGGTCGATGCCGTTGAAGTTTCCGAGCATCTGGCGCGTGGGAATGCCGCTCGCTCGCATCTCGTGAGCCTGTCGGAGGATCTTTTCCCCGGCGGCCTTGCGGTCGGCGATGATCGTGCCGTCGGAAGCGAAGATGATTTCGTCGTCATCGGTGGGAATACGTTGATCAATGTCGGATTCCAGCCAGGCGATCTGCCGGCGGCAGTTCTCGATATCATCTGTCGTTCGCCTGATCGTCCTGCGGATATTGAACTGGTCGTCGATATGCGCATCGCGCAGGCGCAGGAGTCTTGCCACCTCGGCGTCGAGACCCGCTTTCTTCATCAGGCGGTCGTCGCCGGATGCGAGCGCCTTTGCCAGGGCGAACTGATTGACGTTGGAACCGACGTCCTCGATCCGCCGGATGGAGCGGTCGCCCGACATGGCCATGTTGATGAAGCGCGCCTTGCGCTCGAGCATTTGCCAGTTGGTGGCATCCATCGAGCCGCTCGTGGCGTAGCCGTAGAGCTCGATTTCGTCGTTCTGGTTCCCCTGGCGCTCGATCCGGCCTTCGCGCTGCTCGATATCGGAGGGGAGCCAGGGGACATCCAGATGATGCATCGCGATCAGGCGTTGTTGCGCGTTTACCCCGGTGCCCATCATGCTGGTCGAGCCGACGACGAAACCCTTTCGTCCCTGGTTGAGGTCGTTGAACAGGCGCTGCTTCGCACTGTTCTTCTTGTAGTGCTGGATGAACGCGATCTGGTCCGCAGGCACGCCCATCGCGACAAGTCGATCGCGGATCCAGACATAAGCGGAAAAGCCCCGCGTCTCGAGCGCGGCCTCGGTGCCGAGGTCGGAGAAGATCATCTGTACGGCGCCGGGCAGCGGGTAAGGTTTGCCGGTTTCGGGGTCCGTGTAGCGATAGTCGCGCGTCTCGTGCCAGATACGGTATGCGTTCTCGATCAGGAGATTGAGCTTGTTGCCCTCCTCGTTCCCCATCATGGGGTCGACGAAGCGGAGATCGATCGCGGAGTGCCTGCCGTCGGTGATCACCGACAAGAGGATGTCGTCGCCCTTCTGTGGCCGTCCGCTGCGGTTCTCGATGGCCTTGATGCGTCCGGCCAGCACCCTCTGATAGGCTTTGAAGGGCGCGCCCGACTTGGCGACGATGATCTTCCGCTTCCCGCCCTTGATGGTGGGCAGCCGGACATATTGGCGCAGATCGTCCTTCAGCACGACGTCGGCCACGCTGCGGTACATCGCCATCAGGTCGGCGACGTTCACGAACTCGCAGAAGCGGGTGACCGGCTTGTAGCTACCGCTCGGCTGCAGCTCGAGTTCGGTGCGCGTGTCGCCGAAGTTCGCCGCCCAGGCGTCGAACTCGTGCAAGCCCTTCGCGGTGAGCTCGTCGGGCTGCATGAAGCGCTGCAGCGTATACATCTCGCCGAGGGTGTTGGTGATCGGCGTTCCAGACGAGAGGATCAACTCGCGTCCGGGATTGATCCCGGCCAGATAACGGCTCTTCACATAAAGGTCCCAGGCGCGCTGCGAACCCGCCGGATCGACCCCTTTGAGGTCGCCCAGATTTGTCGCGAAGGTCAGCTTGCGGAATTGCTGGGCTTCATCGACGAGGATCTGGTCGATACCGATCTCGCCGATATGCACGAGGTCGTCCTTGCGGGCCTGCAGATTTTCGAGTCGGTTCTTCAGCCCTTCCTTCAGGCGCTCCACGCGCTTGCGGGAGACACGATCCTCGTTGTCGATGCCCGTGATCAGCACCTCGTAACTGGCGAGTTGGTCTTCGATCAGCTGCTTCTCGAATGCGGCGGGCGTCGGGATGAACTTGAAGGCATCATGCGTGATGATGATGGCGTCCCAGCTGCCGGTTGCCGCGCGCGCCAGGAATCGCTGACGCTTCTCGCGCACGAAGTTCGTATCGTCGGCAACGAGGATCCGTGCCGTGGGATAGAGCATCAGGAACTCGCGCGCGATCTGGGCCAGGCAGTGATTGGGCACCGCGATCATCGGTTTGTTCACGAGACCTAGCCGGCGCTGCTCCATCACGGCGGCGCACAGGCTGAAGGTTTTTCCTGCGCCGACCGAATGGGCGACGTAGGTCGAGCCGGCGGCTAGGATACGCCAGATGACGCGCTTCTGGTGATCGCGCATCCTGATCGCCGTCGATGCGCCCGGCAGATGCAGATGCTTGCCGTTGAATGCGCGGGGTACGAGGTTGTTGTAGGCATCGTTGTAGATCCGCACGAGCCGGTCGGCGCGATCGCTTTCCTGCCAGACCCAGGTCTCGAAGGTCGACTTGATCGCCGCCAGCTTCTCTTTTGCGGCTTCGGTGTCGGTCGTGTTGAGTTCCCGGCGCTCCGAACCGTCCGCCTCCCGGTGGATGTCGTAGATCTTGGGTATGTGGGAATTGAGCGCGTCTTCGAGCAGGTCGGCCGCGCTGCGGCGCGCAGTGCCCCAGGTCGAGGTTGAACTGACGTGTCCGAGGAACGGGGCCTTGTCCACCGTCCAGCTCGCGAGCGCCACGGTATGACGGATCCGGGTCTGGACCTCCATGGCTTCGGCGACGAACGCTTCGATGACGTCCACCGGAATCCAGGGCGCCCCGAGACGCGCCGTGATCTCGCTCGGTTTGAGATCGACGGGCTGGACGGCTTCGAGAGCAGTTACGGTCGCATTGAACCGCGGATCAGTTTCGGCCTTCTCCCGCGCCAGGGCCAGCTTGGTGCGGACAGGCCCCGAAAGGGCTTCGTCGGCCGGAACCCAATTGTCGAAATGGGGCGTGCTGCGGACGGGGTCGAGATAGACATCACCGGCAAGGTCGGCGAGCGCTTCGACTTCGGTGATCCCGAGCAACCCGGCGATCAGCGGAATGTCGATGCGGCCGCGATCATGGAGCGACAGCGCCAGGGCATCCTGGGCCGATTGGATCTCTTGGACAACCGGCGGCTTGACGACGCGTTCGGTGAAGATGGGACCCGGCGTGCCGGCGTCATCCGCCTCGTCATAATTCTCGATCGAGGCTACCAGCCATACGTCGGGGTCATCGAGGAAGGGCTGAAGATTAGGGCGGCGCTGATATTCCTTCTCGGCGCCGGTTTCCGGATCGATGCGGATGCTGGTGATGGTCCGGTTGATCGGCCCATGCTTCTTGATGAAGTGCCTGTAGTGGCTGAGCAGCTTTTCTTGGCAGTCGGCGTAGGGCCGGTCATTGAGCTGGGCGCGCAGGATCGCGCGGACCGTATCCCGGATGGGGATCAGCCCCCTGACGATGTTGGCATGCTTGGCGAACATGCCCGAACCGCCGCGCCCGTTTTTCACCTCGACCGCGGTCGGAAGTCCGTTGACGATCTGTCGCAGAATGCCGTCCGAAACGAGATAGCTGCCTTCCTTGAACTCCGCTTCGTCGGCGGCGGTGCCGACGTCGAGGTCGAAGGTGACGTCGAACTTGTCGCGCAGTGACGTGGTGCGCTCGACGGGGCGATAGATGCCTGCCTGTCTTGATGCGATCGCCGACAAGGTGGACGAGAGCGCGTCCCTCAGGTCGACCCCGGGCTCGGCCGCGCAGGAATATTCCATGCCGTACTGGCCGCTTTGCCATTGGTGGACGCCGAGAACATGGTCGGGATTGTCGAGGAAATAGCTGTTGATCCGGAGCGACCCGAACCCTTCGTCGCTGTCGGGAACCTCGGCCAGTTCGATCCAGTTTCGCATGGCGAACGGAGTATCGGGCGCGCGCTTCTGGAAGAGCAGGATATCGACGACGACGTCGGTGCCGGCCTCCTCCCTCATGGCCTTGCTCGGCAGGCGCACCGCGCCGAGGAAATCGGCGATGGAATCTATATGGAGCCGCGCTTTCGGGTCGCTTTTGTCGAGGGAATATCGCGACGTCACGAACATCGCGATGCCGCCTTGCCGGACGTGTTCGAGCGATTTCGCGATGAAGAAGTCGTGGAGCGACAGACCCAGGCGGCCGAGTTGCGTCTTATTGTGGATAGAGAGGTTCGAGAAAGGCGGATTGCCGATCGCCAGGTCGAAATCGCCGGGCAGCGATGCCTTGTCGAAGTCGATGCAGCGGATGACCTGGTTGGGATAGAGCGCGCTGGCGACGCGGGCGGTGACGGGGTCGTTCTCGATGCCGACGAACACCGTGCCGTCGGAGAGATCGGGCGGCCGAAGCCCCATGAACAGGCCGCTTCCGCATCCCGGCTCAAGGATATGCCCGCCGCTGAAGCCAAGGACCCGGGCGGCGTCCCACATGGCCCGGATGATGTACTCGGGCGTGTAGTGGGCATATTGCGTAGCGCGCTTGAGCGACTGGAGCTCGCGGTCGGTGGTTTCGGTGATCAGGCTCTTTCCGAGGTCTTCCCAGCCCTCCCGGAATGTCTCCGAGCGATCCGCGAAGATGCTGTTCGCAAGCTCGGAAGCGCCGAACCCGATGAACCTGGCGATGCGCTCCTGTTCGGCCGGTGTTGCCGGTCTTTGCTCTTGATCCAGGAGGTTCAAAAGCTTGATCGCCTCGACGTTGTCCCGTGCGCGGCCCTTCCAGGATGGCGCCAAGTCCCGCCCCGCAGCGAGCGAGAAGTCGAAGGACGAAACTGGCGATGCGGCAGCGGTGAGGGAGATCGCGGCCGATGGAAGGAGCGCCGTTTCCCGAATGTCGCGGGCAATGGCCTCGCTGGCGGACGCAACGATCTGGTCGAAGTCGAGGCTCAGCTGGAGAGCCAGCGCGGATGCACTGTTTCGCATGGGGTGCTTCCTTTCGGTGATTTCAAGGGTGCCGCACGGCGTCTCGGGTTCGTGCCGGACACCGGGCAGCGATGTGGTCGGAAGGGCAAAGAGGCGGATTTGCGCGCGCCCGGATTCCAGCGGCCGGCAAAGAACTGGCCTCGCCAGACGTGCGTCGGACGATCGCTATCGAGGGCGCGCCGTCGTTCCAGAGGCCACGGTCGCAAGAACCAGGATCATGGCCATCTCCGATTTGGAGTGTCAGTGGCTTGAGAGCAGAAGGTCCAAGCTCGCCCGAACACCTCATCGCCGGCGTCGTTGACGACGACAGCGTCGGGATTGGTGGCGCGCACTGCGCGCTCGATGGTCGCAAGCGGCCGCTTCCGCAGCGGATATTGCAGGATCTGATCATTCTCGATCGTGAGAAGATTGGTGCGCAGCAAGCGCTTCAGCCGACGGCCTTCGACGGCGCGCGAAAGAAGGTCGCTTATCTCGGCCTCGAGATCATGATCGAAGGTCATGTCGCCGAAAGAGCGCGGTGACCGGTTGGCCTTGAGCCAGGCGTCGACTTCGCCTTCGGTCCATCGGCCGACCTGATGATAGAAATCAGCGCCGCCGGTTCCCTGGTTTCGGGCGTGAAAGGCCAGCTCGCCGTCGATCCAGATCTCAGCGGTGTAAGCAGCCGTTTCTTGCGACAGCGCGGCGCTATATTGGATGTGCTTTAGCTCGATTTTCATGGGGAAGCTCCAGACCGCTCCAGCAAACGGAGCGCCCCTCCCCATCCTCCTCCCCTCCTTTCGGTCAGTGCGGACCGTCCTGCGCTCCGAGGGGCCTGTATTCCGCGTCATAGGAACAGCTCTTCTCGAACTCCGGATCGTCCGTTTCATCGACCAGAAAACCGGTGATCTCCTCGGCAGGCTCTGCGTCGAGCACTGCGGCAGCATTGGGAAGCAGGCGGACAGGGAATATCCCCGTCCCGACGATTCCTTCGGCTTGCCGCATTGCGTCGGTGTGATCCTCCGCCGTTACCGCGACCTTGACCCTGATCGTCGCATAGACATGGACATGATGAAGCTTGCTCATTCGTCGATCTCCTCGACGCTGCTTTCACCATCGACGTCGAACGGGCCGGTGTCGGTGTCGATCGGCTCGTGGTCGGAACTGTAATCGTCGATCTGCTCGATTGTCGGGGACAGCCATTCGACGAAACGGTCGGCGCGACCCTGCGCCTGGGCGGCGTCTTGCGCATCGACGATCACGGAGATGAACGCCTTCACGTCGACCTGGTATCTAGGCATCGTTCGTCTCCCTTCCCTTGCCCCAGCGCTGGACGGTCTCGGTCTCGGTCTCGACCTGCTCGACCGGCACGATCCGGCCCCGGTTCATCGCCGCGTCGACGGGCGCGCAAAGCACGAAGTCGACTTCGAAGGCGCGTTCGGGGTCGTACCAGGGACCGAAACCTGACTCCGTCTGTCCGGGAAGAGGCTCCTGGCGACGCAAGGCCTTGCGCGCCTCGCGTTCGATCGCGGCGAGGTCGGCTCCGACCCTGGGACTGATGGCGTCGCCGATGACGTTCACCTTGGCGGTGATCTCGACCAGCTCGGTGTGGAGATGGCTGGATCGCATGACGACGAGCACCTTGCGTTGTATTGTCATGATGATTTCCTTTCTGAGAGCGACGTGTCGGCGGGATCGCCTTCGACGATGAGGGGCGGCAGGCGAAAATCGGCAGCGTCGAACCAGGCGATGATCGCTTCGAGCGAGCCGAGCTTTTCGGCAGTTCCCCGGTTCAACACGACGTAGCCGCCTTCGTCGGCCGGATAGGAAGCCGGCCCGCCCTCGCCGGTGAAGACGACGCGTTCGGGATTCCACTCGCCGGGATAGCCGTCGCACGAGCGGATAAAAGGCAGGTTCAGCTCGATGCATCGCGCTTCGAGGTCCTCGAATTGTCCACCCACGACGCCGTGAGCATAGAGGTTGAGTGGCTGGCCGGGCGTGCGATGGGACGGATCGAAGGGTTCGCCATCCCACTCGACCGACAGCCGCTCGGCGAGGATGATGTCCGCCAACTCGTCATAGGCGGTTGCGGAGAGCGTTCCACCCAATCGGATGGACGCGGGTACTCGATTGGCCATGATAACCTCCGTAGGTTTGCTCCCGCCTGACACGGGGGCTGGATCGGACTGCTTTGGATTTCGATGTGCTCGGAGCAGCGGCTGGGCATGGCCAGCACAGCTGCGTCTGAGCGTCAGCGATCAAATGGCTAGCTGGCACCGGATCGGATCATCCCAGGCGAAGCGCAGCGGCATATTGGCGTAGCAGGTCGGCCATCGCGCTTCGGGCATGGCCCTTATTGCCGATGACGATCTCGGGCTGGAGTTCCCGGCCGAGCGCGGTGCGGTAACCGAGCGCCAATTGACCGTTTGCGTCCTCGACGACGATGCGGTGGCCACGAGGCTCCGCTGGGCCACCGTAACGCGCGGTGAAATCCCCGAGGCGCCCCGAAAGGCCAGCGGCCATCTTGCTCCAGCGGATGTGTCCGGCGGCAAATTGGTCGCCGGGCGCGCGGCCGCGCGCGAGCCAATGGCGGAACTGCGCGCGCTGCTGGAGCACTGAATTGCGCGTCCGTTCCATTGTTCGGGCGAGAGGCAGCATATCGGCATCAGCGTCGATGCGGCCGAGTTCCGCGTCGTCGGCAACGACCAGAATATCGGTATAGTCGCCTTGGCGCAGGAACTGGCGAAGCGTAGCACCATCGCCAGGTGCCGGGCCCGTCGATGTCCATAGCGGGCGGAGCCCGGAT
Organism: Sphingobium sp. Ant17; assembly: GCF_000588875.1. Taxonomy (GTDB): domain Bacteria; phylum Pseudomonadota; class Alphaproteobacteria; order Sphingomonadales; family Sphingomonadaceae; genus Sphingobium. The sequence goes on along the minus strand of NZ_JEMV01000036.1, from coordinate 30,383 downwards.
TCGGCGTTGACCACAAAAAGGGCCGCGGCTTCGTATCCGGGCCGTTGGTGCAGCATCGCGAGGATGCCGATAGCCCCTGCCGTGATTTCGGATTCGCCGAGCAGAAGCAGACGCCGATGCCATGAAACGGGTGGAGGAACGTCGCTCGGGCTTGGCCATTGGCTGGGAAGCGGGCGTGCGGCTCGCGGGGTATCCGCGCGAATGGGCTCGGACGGAGTGGCCGCGAAGGATCGTCGGGCGACGTCGAAGACGTCGTCGGGTTGGCCGCCGCCATCCAGAAAGCCCTGATGGTAAGCGGGTCGGCGAACATCCGGTTGGTCCGGACGGGGCGACGACGGCGGCCGTGCCAACCATCCGGCGCGCGCGGCATAGCGGCCATCGGCATACGCAACGGCGGCGTCCCAGTCATAACCATGAATGTTGCGAGCATGGAGAATGGCGACATGGCGACTGTCTGTGCTGCCCTGCGCGATCTGCCGTTCGACAAAGGTGAAGTTCGCAGCCCTACGCTGTTGCTCGGTCTCCAGTCGGATCGCTTCGTGCAGCGGACCAAGCATCTGGACGCGCTCGCGGGTCCGCGCCATGCGGACGTCCAGCGGCGCGTCGTGCGGAAGATCGGGAAAGCATCTCCAGGCATCGGCTATCGCTCGAGCGTGGTGGGCCGGACGGCCGCGCGCTATCCAGCATCCCGCGTCGGCGGGATCGAAGATGTCGATCATGTCGGGAGTCCTTTGCGCGGCCGTTCAAGCTGCGAACTGAAGCAGCGGCAACGCGGTGACATCGCCTTGCGTCGCGGCGCGATCGAGTACCGGGTAAGGCAGGATCGGGACCTTTCGGGCCGCGATCCGGGCTGCCTTCGTGAGAGGAAAAAGAAAGGTATGGCAGCCGGGGTGGCGCCGCCTGCGCAGGAACCCTGTTCGTTCAAGGTCGGCGAGCCAATCCGCGCGGTTCTCGCCGAAGTGCGGAGGCCTCGCCCCCGCTTCGAGAAGCGCGTCCATCGCATAGCGCTGGCCGCACTCGGCGTTGCGTATCTTGGATATGGTGCGCGAGGAGATCGGCTGGCCGTCAGGCAGGATCAAGTCGGTGCGCGGGCTCGATCTCCCAGAATATTGGCTCCCGGCCGCGCAATATACGAGGCCGATATGCCCGGGCAGGACCAGTCGGCCATCGGCGTCGACGCGTCGCACGGGATCCGCGTAGGAGATGACCGAGAGGATTTCAGGCTTCTCGCGCCGCAGGAGCCGGAATGCTCGGGCGATCATGAAAGTCTCGGCGTTGCCGCCTTGGGAATCGTCGATGACGAGACGCCCGAGATCGCAAGCCGTCCGTGGATCGGTGAGACCCGCGCTCTTGGGCACGCTGGCGTTGTTGACCGGGTGCGAGAAGACGCACACTCCGACCAGCTCGGAACGACCGCCCTTGCCATTTGCGAAGAGGCCCACCGAAAGGCGCGCGACAGGTATAGAGGCCGTATAGTGATGCGCCTGCACGAAGGGCGCCGCCTGGCGCTTGGTGCTGATGACATCGACGGCGAGGTGCTTGGGATCGATTTCCGTGGCGTTCGGGATCCAGCGGCAGCGCCGATCGCGTCAGCGTTGGGTGCGGGTGGTGAGCATGGCAATCTCCTTTTGGATTGCCTTCCGCCCTCTTCCTCCCCTCGCTCTGCTCTTCGGCGGCTCAGTCTTCCCAATTCTCGAAAGAAAGCCCCTCGACGCGGGAGAACTCGCGGATATTGCGGGTGATCACGGTGAACCCGCGCGCGAGCGCCTGGCCCGCGATCAGGGTATCGAGCGGCCCGATGGGTTTACCTATACGGGCCAGGTTCGTTCGAACCTCTCCGGCCGTTCGGCTATCTCCGCGCGCGAAGTCCACGACCTCGAACCGCAAGGCCCCGATCCGATCCAGATTCTCCTTGACCCGCGCGCTGTTGAACGCGCCGAAATAGAGTTCGTGCATGACGATCGACGACACGACGCAATCGAGCGTGCTGTGCCGCTCGAGATTCTTCCAGACCTGCTTGTTCCCCTTGAACAGCGCGATGATTGTGTTGGCATCGAGCGAAAACGTCATGCGTCAGGGTCCATGGCGTCGCGAATTTCGAACTTCTGTGGCTCGTTGACCGCGGCCTCAAAATCTTCGTCCACCGGACCAACCAGCGCCTTGAGCCAGTTCCAGTCGGACGAGATCGGTTCGAGGATGACGGCATCTCCTTCGCGTCGAATGCGAACCTGATCTCCCTCGAAGCGAAACTCCTTGGGTAAACGCACGGCCTGGGAGCGGCCGGTCTTGAATATCTTGGCGATTTCCATGTTCGCCTCCTATGCCTGTGGTAGGTATCAAAGATATATATCACGGTGCGGGGCGTACCGGAAGCGCCAACATGCCATTCTCCGCCCGGCGTTCCGTCCACAGAAGCGTGAAGCAGCGGCGGTCAGGGTTTCTTGGCCATTGGGCCGCAGCCCTCATCGCTGTGTGAGGGTTGAGTCGGAGGCGGTCGATTACTCGCCGAGCCTTTCAGCAGCGCATGAATCAGCCGCTCTTCTTTTTTGCTGATCCGGTGGCGCTGGCGATCGCGCTCGATTTGCTGTTGCACGGCCTCGGCGCTGTAGCCGGTTGGGGAATTCTCGGTCATGCCGGTATCTCCGACCAGCCGCCAGCAGCGCTGATCCAGACCATGCCTAATGCTCCCGGTCGGGCCTCTTGCCCATCGATGGTCCGGGTGCCGGGATCACGCACGATCACGCCGCCGCTGTCATTGACGCGCAGCGGCGCTCGCCCGCCGAGCACGATCAAGTCGCCACGGCCGCCAGGCAAATGAACCATGTCGCCTGGCTCGACCTTGGCAGCCAGTTCGCGACCGATCGTGTAATGGAGCGTCCAGCCATTGCCGGTAATGTGTGTCATACACATCCTCCTTCCAAAAGTTCGTTGAGGTCCACGGTGCGTCGCGACCGCGGGATGGGGAAATCCGGATCGAGGACATAGGAAATGTCTTTGCCTGCGAAGGCGGGTGGTCAGGCGCGCTGCTTCAGTCGCTTCGCGGCAGCGGGATCGGGACGGCTTGCCCGCTGGCGAGGTTGAGGAAGGCGCCAGCGTGGCCGATGGAGCCGCGCCCGAGGAGATCGAACAAAAGCGCGAGAGCGTGGCTCGCCAGGACGCGGTTGACGAACAGCGATTGACGCTCGAGCGCCTCGGCAACCGAGCATGACGGGGCATTGTCGTCGGCCGAGCTTTCGTCTGCGAGTTCCGGGAAATATTCGAGCACGGTCGGAAGACGTCGGACGGCCTTGTCATTGGCACGGCCCGGGCAGCCGATAAGATATTGTCCGTCGGTCGCGCGATTTCCGAGATCCATCCAGTAGCTGGGCATGGATTTCCTCGCGCCAAGCGCCGAACCAATCGTGCGACGGGCCGAGGCGGTGTCGACGCAGGTGATGAGCATGTCGGCGTCTTCCACACCGATCGCGCCGGGTGCGCGACCATGAACCGCCTCCCAGGAGAGCCCGTGTGCGAGGTTGATCCTTTCGGTCAGTGTGCGCGCCTTCGAATTCCCTAGATCGCAACGGTAAAAGGGCTGGCGGCCGAGATTGGCTTCACTGACGGTATCATCGTCGACCACGGTGACATGGAGCGATCGGGAGGAGATCGCCCGCAGTGCCGTGTCCAGTGAGGCGAGACCCATCAACATCTGAGCGCCGTTCCCTCCGCAGCCGGCGAGCAGTATCCTTATGGTGCGATTGTCGAAGGCGGCGGGAAGATAGTGGCGGTCCTTGTGGTCAGGCTGCATCATCATCTCCTGAGAAAGGACTGCGCGGGACAGCCAGGAACAAGCCGTTGGCGCAGAGGCGCGACGCCATTTCCAGGCCGTCCGCGTGGTCGAGCCGGCCGATCACGATCGCGATCTTCGTGGCATCGGCGTCGTCGGCATCGTCGGTGGCGCTGAAGAATGCACGACCGGATCCGTGGCTGTGAATGTCGCAGACGACATGCCAATCAGGCGCCAGGACAGGCGTGCGGTACACGAGGCGCGAAGGCGTTGCCTCGTCGATGGCGGGGAAATGCAACGAGAAGGCCTTGGTCGCCTCGTTCCAGACCACGAACCCGGCGGCCTCGTTAGGCAAGGCCGCATAGAAATGCTCGAGAATGGACACAAGATGCTCGCGCGGGATCAGTCCGCACCGCAGATCGGCCCTTGGCTCGCCGGCGCTGCCATAGGGGAGATAAGCGGAGATCGGCGGCGTTAGAGGAACATCGAGCGCGAGCCAGGCCCGGCGCAGGATGAGCATGACACCGTCGTTCCCGATGGCGAGACCGTGGCCGGTGCGTGCGGCGCGAAGCGCATCGAGGGCGGGCGATCGCCCGTGGGGCGGAACCGGGTAGCAGGGTACAGCGGAGAGCACCGCGGCGGCTGTCGGATCATCGGCAAGCAGGGTCATCGCCGCGCGCTCGCAATAAGCATCCCGACCGTCATCGGCTCGGCCGAAGCTGCCCGCGAGGTTTGCTGGCCGCGGAAGGGCCTGAGACGGCGGACTGGAAAGCGGACCGCCCGTCGCGCGGCGAGATCGTCCCAGAGCCTGACAAGTCCCCCCTTGCCGGTGACGGTCAGTTCCTGGCCCGTATTGGGGTGCGTCGACCAGGAGTCGAATACCGCGCGCTCGAATTCCGGGATGGACGCGATCGTCGGCGATTTCGGCTGCGGGATGTTCCCCCAGCAAAGCCGCCCGTCGACGTAGACATTGAGGACCGGCGAGTGCAGCAGCTCGGTGTCGGCGGTGGGGCGCTCGTCTGTCGGAATAGCATAGACGCCAAGACCGGATCGGGTGGCGACAAACAGATGCGCCGGGTACGGGACCGGCAGGATCGTTCGCTCGGACAGGGCCTTGAGGCCGGCAGGCGGGCCCGACAGGGCGAAATAGGCTGAGCGCACCTGTGCGGGAATCCACCATGCGAGCATGTCGGGATGGGCAACCAGCACGTTGGCTGGCAGTATCTCGGGCAGGACGGTCCGGCCAAGCGCCTCGGTCCATTGCCGCAAGTGCGCGCGTGTCAGCGGAGCCCCCGCACCGATCGACGGCTGGCCTTCGTCATCGTGCCCTACCGCGTGGATGCTGGCAAAGGCCGGCGCATCCCGTCGGGTCGCACCGTAGGAATTGATGTTGCGGGGCGCGTCGCGCCGGTAGAGCAGGATGGCGTTGGTCAGCACCACGCCGCCGCCGCTCGCTTCGAAATGGGTGTTATGATCGGGCATATCGGCCTCACAGATTGGTGGGATCCAGTTGGATCAGATGCTGGGCGGCGAGCAGGAATTCCGCGCCAAGCCGCAATGAGGTGAGCCAGTCGTCGATCCGACCCGCTTCCGGCAGCGGGCAGAGTCCGGCGATGTCCATGAAGCCCATTTCCATGCCGTGGCGGCCGACATCGTCGAGTTCGGGCGCGAACTGCTCTGTGGGCACGAGCGTCAGCGGCGGCAATGACGAGCATTCCTCGAAGCCGGGGACGTATTGGTAGATGAGATCGATGTCGAAGTGCCAAGCATTGCGTTCCGGTTGCAGCCGCTTCAAGGCGCGCCGCGCATGATGGAGGCTGCGCAGCTTCTGTCGCAGGCCGGTAGGGAGTTGCGCCGGTGGTGCGGCGTTCGCCGTGATCATCCAATCGAGGCGGCGGGCGTTCATCGTGGACGGCAGCGCCTGCTCCTCGAGGTCGGCCTCGTCCGCGCCATGGTAGTAGATCAGGGATTGACGAGCGCCTTCGTCTTCCGTCTCTCCGTCCCAATAGTACATGGCGATTTGGTCGAAGAGGTCCTGGTAGCCGAAGACCGGAAGCACGCAGCCCAGGTTTTGCTCGAGCGCGCGATAGGCAGCGGCGCGCCAGGAGATCGGCGCATCGCTGGTCTCGATCCACCCGAGGTCCATCTGCCCCATGCTGTCGCAGACGATGGCGATCGCCGGCGGGTCGCCGTCCTCGCCCTTCAGGACGGTCATCCGGAAGTCGGCGAGGTCGACCGGCGCGAGGATTTCAAGCACCGCTGCACCAAAGACCTGTTCGATGCGGCGACGGGCCTGCGCGCGGGTATATTGCCTCGGCGACGTTTCCCGTGCCGCGACCCAGCCGCCGATCAGCTTGTGATGCGGTCCCAGCGGATGGTCGAAGAGGGCGGGAATATCGTCGGAGAGCGCGACGGATCGTCCCGCGAGATCAGCCGAGGGGCGGGAGGCTGAGGCCCGGAGGCGGTTGAAGCGGCTCGGTGGCTTCGCTCGAGTGGTCTTCCGGGTCGAGGAGAAGCCGCGCGTGGAGGGCCTGGACGTGCGTGCTGCAGGCAGGCGAGGTGAAGTCGGTCGTGTCGCCATCGTCGGACTCGATCCATTGGAGGAGCGTCTTGCGGGGCGCTGCCGGAATGGCCGCGCGCTTGCCGTGGGGCATGATCAGCCCTTGGTGCCGACGGCGCGGCGATATTCGGTGACGTGCGCGCTGCCCGACACGCCGGCATCCGCGATCTCGGCGTTGAGGATCGCCGGATAGAGCGTGGCATGGTAGGCGCGCAGGCCTTCCGGGTCGTTCGCGAGGTGCGGCGGCACCGGAAGGTCGATGCCGTCATATCTATATGTGCGGGTGAGATGATTGATCTTCATGGTTAGTCTCTCGGGCTTGTGATCGTGGAGCAGGCTGAGCGACGTCCGTCAGAAGAGGCTGGCGGGTTCGTCCGGCTTTGCGTTGGCCGGCGGACTGTTCGGGGCCGCAGGTTTCGTGGCGACGGCGTGCGCGGTCGACCTGGGCGGCGGCGGCGCGGTCTTCGCCTTCGCGGCTTCCGCGGCGGCGGCCTTCGCGTCTTCGGCCACCTGCCGTTGCTCGGCGAGTTGGTCGGCGAGCGTCTTGCGCGAAGCGATGAGCTGCCCGAGCGCGCCGTCCGGCCCCTTGGCGAGTTCCGCATCGATCTCGGCGGCGCTCGCCGTGATCGAGATCGGCCGGGTTTCGCCGGATTCGAGCTTGGAACCCGGGCCTTCCGCTTTGCGGGGAATGACGGTCAGGGTGACGGTGTCGTCGGGGCCGGCGATGAGGTCGAAGCCGAGCGAGTAGCGGGTGAGCAGCGGGAGCAGGCTTGCAATCAGCATGGTGGTCAGTCCTTGTCCTGGAAGAGCGTGGGTGCGGGTCAGGCAGCGATTTCGGGGATCGGCGCTTGGGCCGGCGGGACGGCACGGATCGGAGGCGGGCCATATTGGCCGTCGAGCGTCATGGCGCTCGGCAGACGGCCGGCCCAATCGAACCCGGTTCGGTTGAGCATGCCCGCGATGAGGTCGACCCTCTTGGAGGTGAGGAGCCTGGCGAAGGCCTTCTCGCCAATATGAGCGACCAGACCGCATTCCTGGGCGATGAATTTGAGCTCGTCCTTGGTGTAGCGTTCGAGGAACGCCTGATCGACCTGCCAGCTGTCGCGCAGGTCGACCTCGAAGACCCTTGCGAGGTCGGCGACATGCCCGAAGGCGAGAACATCCTTGGCGTAGGCGGCGCCGATGATCGAAAGCACGACTTCCGCCTGGCGGTTGGGCAGCGCCTGGATCGCGGTGATCTTGGCGCCATAGTCAAGGTCCGGGAAGGAGGCGCCGACCAGCAAGCCGGCGCGCGAGGTCAGGGTCTCGGCCTTGATCTGCGAGAGCGTGCCGGACATCGCGGCGACGAGGATCGTCGTGTGGGCGCGGCCACCATTGCCGGCAAGCGCACGCGCGAGCGCGGTTCGCCATGTCGCCTCGCGCAGGTCGGTGATGCGTCGCGCGATCGATTGGGCCGTGACGGTCTGCTTGTGCGCGGTCGACGTGCTGCTCGCGGAAGGGACCGAGGGCGAACGGGCGGATGAGCGCGTCTCGTTCCCGCCGGAGGATCGGGCATCGTCGGCTGACGGATGTCGGGAGTCTCCCGCCGACGCGGTATCGTCGACGGACGGCTCTTGTTCGTCGTGATCACCGTCATCGCCAGCAGGCGGAGCCGCGGCCCTTGCTGCCTTCTCGGCGCGTTCCTGCTCCTCGAAACGGATCATTTCGGCGGTTTGGGTCTTCAACTCGAAGCATGTCGGATTGGTGCAGTGCCCGTCGTCGACATGGGTTTCGAAGAGGACGCGCTGCGCACCCGAGTTGAACGGGCAGGTGGTGCATTCGGTCTTATCGAAGCAGGCGTTGCCAAGGTTCTGCGTGACGCGCATGAGCAGTTCGCGCGTCTTGGCGACGTCGAGGCCGGCGCTCAGGATCGTTTCGAGGGCCTTGTCCTGCTTGTCGCCGGGCACGGCCGCGAGCAGCTCGGCATGCCCGATCTTGATCCGGCGTTCATCGAGTGCGAGCTTGACGGAGTCGTTGAGCTCGGCGAGCGCCAGGCGGCGATCGAGCTTGGCCCGGGACCAACCGAGCCGTCCTGCGGCTTCGGCACGGTCGCCCTGGCACGCTGCGAGGTAGCGGACGGCGGCATCCGCCTGCTCGGTTTCCGAAGGGTCGTCACGGTCGTCATTCTCGGCGATCGCGGCTTCGAGTGCTTCCTGATCGGTCATTTCGCGGATGACGACAGGAACGTGACCGTCAGGACCATAGGCTTCCAGCGCGGCCCGGTAGCGGCGCTCGCCGGCGACGATGGAGAAGACGTCGCCCTTCGGACGAAGCAGGATGGGCTGGAGCACGCCACGCAGCCGGATCGAGGCTACGAGATCATCATGCTTTTTCTGGTCGAAATAGCGGCGGGGGTTATCCCCCTTTACGATCCTGGAGAGTCGCAGCGTGGTGGGATAGGTCGGTTGCGGTACGTCCATGGCTGATCTCCTCGTGGAATGTGACAGGCCCCGTCGTGCCGGGCCGTGTGTGCGGCTGCTGCGGGTCGAGCTGTCGATGGCGAAGTCGCGCGATCGATATCGGTCAGGTCACCGAATTGGTGGGGATGACGGCAACCTCGGTCGGATCACCATTACCCCTCCCCCTTCCCTCCCGTGGCCGGAGGGCCCGGTGGAGGGGCAGTCGTTTTCGAATGGGTTGAGCTTCCCCACGTCGAGCGTTGAGAAATCTCGCACGGTGCGCGTCACTTGCGCCGTTGGTTATCGCGTGATCACGCGGCGGGTGAGGTCGGGGATGCGAACATTGTCATAGGGACTGCTGACCGACATCTCGAGCGCGTCACGCTGCGCGCGATACCAGTCGGTGGCCTCGACCTTGTAGGTCTCGGTTGCATAGGGCTCACCGCCGCTTGAGAATTCGATCTCGACGGTGAAGCTGTGGAGCTCGATGTGCGAAGATGCGTGCATGATGACTTCCTTTCGAAACGAAAAGGGCGGCTCCGACCAAGGTCGAAGCCGCCGAGCATGAGCGGGGTTGAAACTGGAGGGGCCGCACCGTGGTCCGCAGCTGACCGAGTGCGAACATGCCGAATGAGTTCGGAAATACATGCGAGCGGGATTTGCCCGTCGATGGCTATTTACGCGGGAACCGATCCGCCATGGGCCTTCTCCAGGACGATACTGCGCGGCCCAATAACCACGCCAACCATGACCGCCCTCCTCCCCTCCCTTTTTGACTCGCGCGATGAATTTCGGCACTTGTCGTTTACGCTTGCGCAAGTGAGCCCGGTTCAAGACCGCTATTTCCAGCCAGAAGAAGGACGTTGCATGGCCGAGACCGAAGAAGCGGGCGTCATGTCTTTGACCGTGACGCTACTCAGCGCTTATTTTGCGAACAACACCGTCCCAAGCAGCGAACTGCCTGCACTCGTCGAGGGCACACGACGGGCCCTGCTGGGCGGCGCACCAGTCGCTGCCTCGGCGCCCGAAGTGAAGACCGAGGAAGACGGGGTCGAAGTCCCCGCTCCCGCATCCGATTTCAGGCCGGCCGTGACGGTGGAGGAAAGCCTTGCCTCGCCCGACCAGATCCTGAGCCTGATCGACGGGAAGCCATACAAGGCGCTCAAGCGTCATCTCTCGACGCATGGACTGACGCCGGCCGAATATCGCGCGCGCTATGGCCTGTCCGCCGACTATCCGATGGTCGCGCCGGGCTATTCCGCGGCGCGGCGCGAAGTCGCGATGCGGCTTGGATTGGGTGGAAAGCGCAAGGGCGTGTCGCCGCCTCCAGCGCCCGAACCCGAAGCCGCGCCGGCAAGTGTCGCAGAAGCGGCAGTGTTGGGTTGGACGGCTCCCAACGGCATCGTGATGTGCCAGGATGAGGTCGTTGAAACACTCACATGAAGGAGCCGCCCGTGACAAATATTATCCGCATCGGCATCGACACGTCAAAGAGCGTTTTCCAGTTGCATGGCGTAGATGCTTCGGAACGACCGGTGTTACGCAAGCAGCTGAGCCGCCGCGAGATGATCAGGTTTTTTGAAAAGCTGCCGCCGACGGTCGTCGCGATCGAGGCCTGTGGAGCTTCCCACCATTGGGCGCGGCTGTTGGGTTCGTTCGGTCATGAGGTGAAGTTGATCGCTCCGCAGTTGGCCAAGCCTTACGTGAAGCGAGGCAAGAATGACGCAGCTGACGCCGAGGCGCTGTGCGAGGCGATGAGTCGCCCGACGATGCGCTTCGTGCCAGCGAAGACCCCAGACCAGCAGGCCGCGCTCATGCTGGTAGGCATGCGCGCACGTCTGATTAAGCGGCGCACTCAGCTTGCGAACGCAATCCGCGGGTTCGCGGCCGAGTTTGGCGTGACCACGGCAACCGGAATGTGCAGGATCGAGCCCTTGCTTGAAACGATAGCCGCGGATGAGACAATCCCAGCTTTGGCGCGTGAACTGTTCGCGCTCCATGCGGAGGAGTACGGTGCCCTTAAGTGCGAGATCGAGCGGGTCGAGGAGAAGCTGATGGCATGGCATCGCAGCAATGAATGCAGCCAGCGATTGGCCAAGATCCCAGGTGTTGGACCGATCGGCGCCTCCTTCCTGATGATGAAGACGCCCGATCCGCGGCTGTTCAAGTCCGGGCGTGATTTTGCGGCCTGGATGGGGCTTACGCCCAAAGATCATTCGACCGCTGGCAAGACCAGGCTTGGGGGCATCACGCGGGCTGGTGATGAGTTGCTCAGAAGCACACTGATCGTCGGAGCAACTGCGGTCATTGGCCATGTTCGCCGGACGCGAGGCCGGAACGCCTCTCCCTGGCTCCTGGGCTTGCTTGATCGGAAAAAGCCGAAGCTTGTAGCGGTGGCTCTTGCCAACAAGATCGCTCGGATCGCCTGGAAGATGATGGTGAGTGGCGAGCAGTATCATCGAAGCACTACGCGGGCAGTTCAAGCCGCCGCAGCGTGAAAGGAATCAGCCAAACACGATGAGCAAATCCTAGGCGCTATCGTGTTGACCTGATGCCGGATCTTGCAAGAAACGAGTAGATGGTGTGATCGATCGATCCAAGGCCCAAGACAATCCGCAACCGGCAATGGCCTTCTAGGCCGCGGCAGTGTTAGGAGCTTGTGCTGCGGAAACCATCTTGGCCAGCGGTCCTCAGTGGCCGCAACAAAAGGCCGGACATATGATCGCAAGCGATCCGATCAAATTATCCTCTCAGCCTCTTGCAAGAGGGAGCCGTCCACATATGCCGGTTGCTGTCGAGGCTGCTCCCGCTAAGGCCGTACCGGTTCGGCTCGCTCGAACAAAGGCTGCGTCGGTGGAAGCCGCGGCGGTCGCGCCAAAGAATGCCAAGCGTAATGCGGCGAATCGCGACGCCAAGCCCATTGCGGCCAAGGCCGCACCGAAGCCCAGACGGAGCCGGGCACCGAAGGCCGGCGACGCTGCAGCGACGCTACCGGATACAGCGCCCGTCGAGGCGCCTGCGGCCGGCTAGTGGTGAAAATCTTACGCTTGGCACCCAACTGTCGCCCCATTCTCTGCCGTTCCAGAGCTGCCACGACCTCGTCCAATTGCCGCCATGATCGTCGCTAACCTCCCATGCTATGACGATCATCAGGTACGCGATCTTTCCCGATGACACAGCTTCGGTGCTGAGCATCTGGCGTGAGTTCATTGCAAACTCCCCGGTCAATCTCGACTATCAGGGAAATGACACCGAGTTCGCAAATTTGCCCGGCAAGTATGCAGCACCCAAAGGATGCGTGTTGCTTGCAGATCGAGACGGCGAAATCGAAGGCTGCATCGCATTGCGCGAAGTCAGCACCGCCATATGCGAGATGAAGCGGTTGTATGTGCGCCCTTCCGCACGAGGCAGTAACGTGGGCCAAAAGCTAGTGGAACGATTGATCGCGGAGGCTCGCGGTGTTGGATACCGCGAAATGAGGCTCGACGTGCAGGAAAAGTCCGTCTCTGCTCGTAAACTCTATGCGGCGTTCGGCTTCGTACCGGCGGAGCCGATCTCGTTCAATCCGGTCCCCGGCGCATCCTTCCTCGGCCTTCACCTGTAGTCGATTCGGCGCCCGATGATGGCGACAACTATCGCCCGCCGTGTCCCCGGAAACGGTCAGACCGTTCACCACCACTCATTGTCGTTCCGCCATGCCTGTGCCGAGTGCCAAGCGTCCGATTTTGACCACTAGCTCGCCAGCCTCTTCATTCGCTCCCCTCCCAATCGCAGCACGTCGTTCCAGTCTTTGAAGCCCATCGGCGGGTATTCGGTCTCGATGAGGCGTCCGGGCATCGCGTAGACCTCGATCGCGCTCGCGGCGCCGATCTCGCCCGCTATGTCATTGTCTGGGAAGAGGACGAGCCGCCTCACGTAATCGGGTATCGCAACCTGGTGCAGACGGTCGCTGCCCAGCGTCGCCCATACCGGAATGCCGAACAGGATCATCGCCGAGAGCGCGGTCTCGATGCCCTCGGCAAGACCAAGAACGAATGTCGCTGGAGCGAGCATCACGGCGGCGCGATCGGGCCGCCCGAGCATCATCCTTGGATCGGACAGGTCGCGGGCGCGGCGTGCGTCATCGCGGTCGAAGAAGGTCCGCTGGATCGCCACGAAGCGCCCGTCGGGGTGGGAACCGCCGTCGTGCAGCGCCGCGATCATTGCGGGACGGAAATCCACCGCGTCGGCTTGGCCTAGAGGTGTGCGGGGATGGAAACGGAGCGCGCGCGGCAGAATGGCAATGCGACGGCGCCGTAAGTATAGTTCGGCCGGCGTCCCGCTGAGCGGCCGAGCATCGTCCCAAATGCGTTGCGCACGCTGGCGCCGCCACAAATCCTTTCCTATGGCTGAGGACGCCTTTGCGGCTTTCTCGACATGGTGAAGGGCATTTTCGTCGAGGCGCAGGATCTCGTGGATGACGTCACGCGTGTCGCAACCGGCGAAGCATTTGAAGAGCAGCGCATGGTCCCCGACCCGCACCGAGAGGCTCGGAGCCCGGTCCGCGTGCGCGGGGCACAGGCACATGGCCCCACCGGGCTTCCATGTGCCGCCGAGCCGTTTAACGATGTCGGAACCGATCGCCTCTAATTCCGGGCTTCGGTTGTTGCTGGTGCGTACCATGGGGATATCCGAGCGATTGGCCCAGCCGCTCTCGGTCCCGGAGCGAAGTCTCAACGACGGCTTGGACGGACAGGCGGTTCAGGCAAGTGCTGGCAATCGCAGGGCTGAAGCAGCCTTGAAATCATCCGGCAACCCTGCTCTCCCTCCCCTCCCGAACGCGCTCGCGCCGCTATCCCGATCAACGCTCCGTCAATGAGCCTCGGCCCCCGGAGCCGATACTGGTATCCACAGGTAGCGAAACCTGCCGGCCATGACGCCTAGATCAGAATAGTCCCGCCAGACGAGCGGGTACCGGCCAGTCAGCTGCAGAGGGACATCTCGTCCCCTGATCGTTCCGGCGCCGGCGCTGGCGCCCCATTGGAGTGTCCCGGCGAGCTCCTTCGCCTCGGCAATATCGAAGGCCGCATCGACCGTATCGGTGCGCCGGCGGGGTTGCCAATAGGCAGGGTCGTTTGAAACGACCAGAACGGCAGCGCCGTGGTTTGTCCGGCGAACAAAGGCCTCCATTCGCGCGACATCCTTGCAGACATCATGGCGCCGAATGTCATGGGCGCTCTGCTGGCGGAGTGTAAATCGCTCTCCGTTAACCTCGACAACAAGCCCCTTGCAGAGATATTTCAACTCCAGAGCAAAGGGTCGCTCCCCAAGGAGGAGGACATCGATCGCTCCGCGCAGGTCACCGCCAAGCGGATATTCCAATCGGATCTGCTTGTGTGGTTGGCGCAAGCGCAGCTCCATGGCGAGTTCGTGCTGGAGATCGGCCTCCGAACAGAAGACCGGACGCCGCCTGGCCATTTCGGACATGATCTGGTCGATCTCGATCAAGGTAAGCTCCATAACCACATCGAGCGCGGCATCTATACCGAGCACCGTTAAGCGAGCGTAGCACGGCGAGGAATCACCATCTGGTGCAGACAGGACAACGTGAGCCGCCTGCGCGAACGGTCCAACGGCGATTGTCGCGCATGCGTTTGGCTGATGCAATGCATTGCTTCATGAACGCCCCACTCGAACTCAGAGTCCGATTTAGCGGCCCCCACATAATCATCCAGAATGGATCAATGCAGTCCGGAAGCCATTTACGGGCAAGAACTTACAATATGGCGCGTGGAGACATGAGATTCTTTCTCGCCTGAGAAAGGAGCGTGTCATGCCCATTCGCCCTAAGATGATTCCCGTCGGTTCCCGCCCATCCGACAAGTCGGATCGGGAGCAGTTGAAATGATGGAGGGTTCGCGCATCACAGCCACCGTAAACAGGTGCAGCATGGTCGATTTTGCAGAACAGGTGCAGCGGCTGCGAGCAGATGAGTTCGGCCGGGACTTATTTACGATTCCCGCATTCGAGATGCTCCTCGATCTCTATACCTGCAGGAGTCGCCAGCCGCGTTCGCTGACCGCTCTAACAGCAGCATCGAGCGCATCGGAACGGAATTCGCAACGGATCGTCCACCGACTGGCTCAACGCGGGCTGGTCAAACTCCGACGCGATCCGAACGATGGCCGAAGGATCCTTGTCGAGCTGGAGCCGGCGGCGAGAGAATTGCTCGACCGCTTCTTTGACCGGTTGGTCGAACTCGTCGCGGTTCCGCCAGCGCGCAAGCAGAACGAGGGCTGATGAGGCGATGCAGATGGGAAAATGGGAGTTCCCTTCTTGTAGCGCCTTGCAACCATCTGGAAATCGTTGCAGAGTTTTCGCGCAGCGCGGGAAACGGCTGGGGACCGCCTGCAGGATAAACCTTCCAGGCATGACAACGTGTCCATCCATGACGGTTGGGCGCACGCATTGGACGCTATTGCCCGCCACCCTTGGGTGGTCCTGTCATGCTGTCTTCGCTACTTTTCTGGCGTCGCCCTTTGGCGCGCTTCGCCCTCCAAACGTGCGCGTAGACCAATGTTTCGCGGCAACGGGGATGATGGCATCTGCGCGCGTGCGTCTGCACGCTATGAAGACCGCCAGTTCGAAGCCGTTTATCGAAGGGAGGCGCCGAAGCTGCTTTCCTTTCTCAAGCGGCGCATCTGGCTCGAGGAGGACAGGCATGATCTGGTGCAGGAGGCTTTCACGAGGTTGGTCGCTTCGCGATCCACCGCCGCCTTGAGCAATCCCGGGGCTTATTTGCAGGGCATTGTTCGACATCTCCTGGCCGATCGCGTGCGCGCCTGGACCAAGGCACAATCCTTCGATCCCGTGGTATATTCGGCCGGCGAGGAGATTGCCGGGCCGGACGCCATCGCGGAAATGAACGAGATGCGGCACCGCTATCGACTGGCTGTCGAGCGCCTCCCGCCAAGGACGAAAGAGGTATTTTTTTTACATCGCGCTGAAGAACTCGGGTATAGGCAGATAGCCGAACAACTCGATATCAGTATCCGGACCGTGGAGTGGCATGTGGCGGAGGCCATTGTGCGCATTGGCAAGATTATCGGAAATGCCCATGGCTGAAGATGAGATGCCGGAGGCTATGCCGAGGATGGACCAGCAGATGCGTGAGGCATCCCTGTGGTTCGCCAGGATGCGGGGTCCTGATGCCGAGGAGTGGCGCCCCCAGTTCGAGCAGTGGCTCGCCCTCGGGGCATCGCATCGAGGCGCATACAACGAAGCTGGCGAGATATTCGCATTGGGGCGCTTCATGGCGGCTCAGGACGAAGAGCAAACCGGTGAAGCCAACGACAATGAAGAGAGCGGCCGCGCTTGGAAATGGGTGGCAATCGCAGCCAGTCTCCTCCTGACCGTCGGTATCGGAGGATGGATCGCAAAGGTGGAGTTACCAGGCGCTGGAGACGCTCCGGTCCAGGTGGCACAGCCCAAGGTTGATCAAACGGCCGAGCGCCAGCGCTATGCGACGCTGAACGGTTCCCGAAAGACGGTGCGGCTCGCAGATGGTTCGTCGGTCGATCTCGATCCCAACAGTGAACTCCTCACGAGCTTCAGCACTGGTCGGCGCGAGTTGAAACTCGAACGTGGTGGTGCCCGCTTTGATGTTGCGCATGAGACGCGCCCCTTTGTCGTCCTAGCTGGTGGAGGAAGCGTGACTGCACGCGGGACGATCTTCGACGTCAGTCTAGATCGCTATGAGCGTGTAACCGTTAGGCTGCTGCGCGGTGCAGTCGACGTCGAACGCCCCAGCACTATCAAGGGAACGACCGGCCGGACAGCCGTGGCGCGTCTTGAACCGGGCGAGACCCTCAGCTTCGCGGCTATCACGCCGACCGTGCTTCGATCCGCGCCGGGAAGAGCCGAGCTTCAGCCTATAGCCCCGCTACCGGCCATCTCGGCCGTGCGTGAGTATGAGCGCACGCCCCTCGCTGCGGTCGTGGCCGAAGCCAACATGGATTCTACAACCGCTATCCGTTTGGGCGATCCGAGTATCGGGACGTTGCGAGTTAGCGGCCGATTCCGGGTAAATGATGCCGATCAGGTCGCCGACCGACTTGCAACTCTGTTCGATCTTGAAGTCGAAAGGACCAAACCGGACGAGATCACGCTCCGGAAGCGATAACCGAAAACTTTTTTGTCCCTTACCCCGTAGGTTGCAGTTTTGTTGCGATGCTCCCTGAAAATCTCGCCAAATTGTCGGGAGTTTCGAAGGGGGCACAAGATGGTTCGAATGGGGTATCGGTTTCGGTGTGCTCTCCTTGCAGCGGTGGCGATCGGTACGCTGGTGCCAGTCGCTCCCGCATTCGCCCAGGAGCAGCACCGCATCGAGTACAACATTGAGGCCGGCGACCTGGGTGAAGCTCTCAAGACCGTGAGCCGCTTGTCGGGGAAGGAGATCATCTTCCACTCCGAGGCGGTGCTTGGAAGGCACGCGCCGCGGCTGCGTGGAAGCTTTAGCGCGGATGAAGCTGTCCGGGCGCTTCTGGAAGGCTCCGATCTTACGGCCCAGTACCGAAGGGATGTTGTCATCATCCGGGGGCGATCGAAGGCGTCGAGCGGACTAGGTGATCGCTCGGCGGATGGATCAGATATTGTCGTGACAGGATCAAGGATCAGGGGCGCTGCCGCTGCATCACCTGTGATAGTGATTTCCCAAGAAGAGATGAGTATCGCCGGCATGTCCAATGTGGACGAAGCGATCCGTAGCATTCCCCAGAATTTCAGCGGCGGCCAGAATCCCGGTGTGGCCCAGGGTGTCCCGGAGCGGAATGGCGCGAACTATGGCTCGGGTTCTTCGATCAATTTAAGGGGTCTGGGCCAGGATGCGACATTAACGCTGCTGAATGGGCACCGCCTCGCCTATAATTCGGCGTTCCAAGGCATCGACGTCTCGACGATCCCGTTTGCGGCGGTCGATAGAATCGAGATCGTCGCCGACGGTGCTTCCGCAGTGTATGGATCGGATGCAGTCGCCGGTGTGGCAAATATCGTGTTGTCCCGTGACTTCGATGGTCTTTCGACTTCCGCGAGATTTGGCGCGTCGACCGACGGTGGCAACGAACAGCAGCAATATTCAGCGGTCGGTGGAAAGCGCTGGTCGACCGGAGGAGTGCTGCTTGCTTATGAGTTCGCGAAGACAATTCCGGTCATCGCCCGCCAGCGAGATTACACCTTCAGCCTGTGGGGCGATACGACCATCCTGCCCGAAATAAAACGGCACAATGCGATCCTCAGTGGACATCAAATGCTCGCCCCTAATATCGAGTTCAAGGTCGATGCCCTCTATAATTGGCGCGATTCCGGATATAACGTTCCATTTACGAACACCAGAGACTACAAGGTTCTTGGCAGTTTAGGTTGGTTTAAAGCCCAAGCCTTCGCGCTGGCTCCATCCCTCAAGTTCGACGTTTCAAATGACTGGAATGTTTCATTGACGGGTGTCTATGCTCAGGACAATACCGACTATGGGTCCGAGACCTACCAGAACGGGTCCGTCGTTTCGGTTATCGCTGGCACCTACCATAACACGACCAAGTCTGTCGAACTCGGCGTCGAGGGAAAACTCATCGACCTCCCTGGAGGTCCTGTCCGCCTCGCATCGGGCGTAGGCTATCGCAACAACGACTATACCTCCACCCGTGTGCGTCAACCACGCGGAATCGATGAATCGCAGGGCGCCAAATACGCGTTCGCCGAGCTGAATTTCCCATTGATCGGCCCCAGCCAAGACATCGCGTTCGTGCATCGCCTCACGGTCAACCTTGCAGCTCGCCATGAGGATTATGATAATATCGGCAATGTCACGACCCCAAAGATCGGCATGATCTACTCGCCCATATCCGGCATCTCTCTCAAGGGATCGTGGGGGCGTTCATTCAAGGCTCCGCAGTTCTATCAACAATACTCCCTCAGGAATGCAACAATATATGACGCTAGCGCAGTTGGAGGATCAACATATCCTGCTGGGTCATCTGTGCTCTTCCTCACCGGCGGTAATCCGAATATTGGCCCGGAGCGCGCCACGACTTGGACCGCCACAGCAAGCCTTGATCCCGGATTAATACCGAATGCGTCACTCGAGATAAGCTATTTCCATGTAGACTATCGCAACCGCGTCGTATCGCCGTTTCCGTCCTCCGCGAATGCATTGACCAATCCGGTATTTGGATCGTTGGTCGCGTTGGATCCAACCGCCACGGAGATTGCTGGAACTTATTCTTCTGCCGATCAGGTCTTCAACGCCAGCGGTCGCCCATATGACCTTGGAACCGTCGTCGCGATCGTGAACGGCGTGAACCGTAATGCGAGCAGCCAGAAGGTCCAGGGCGTCGATTTCTCCGGGCGATACGGCTTCGAGCTACCGAGGGCCGGGCGGCTCACGCTTCACGCCGACGCCAGCTATATAGAGAGCAAGCAGCGGCTATCGGACGGTCAACCCATGGTCGATCTTGCCGGCACGATTTTCAATCCGCCACACTTCAGAGCGCGCGGCGGGGCTTCATTCGACAACAGGTCGACCAGCGGCTCTCTATTCATCAACTATATCGGAGGCGTAACCGACAATCGGTCGGCAGCCCGCCCCGGCGTGTCGTCGATGACGACTGTCGATTTGAGCGCTCGCCATCTGGCAATGGGTGAATCCCGAGACGGCCCTAGTCTTGAGATCTCCGCCACGGTGCAGAACCTATTCAACGACAAACCTGACATGATCGCCAAGACGTTCGTCTACGCAACACCGTTCGATTCAACCAATTATTCGGCCGTCGGACGGTTCGTTAGCCTCTCGATCACAAAGCGCTGGTAAATCATGATCATCGATTGCGCGTTTACGGGCGCTCGTACCAGCTTGCTCGTCATGAGCCTGCTTTCAGCGACGTCCGCAATGGCTGCCACTTCGAACCGGTGTCCTGGTCTCCTTCCGGAGAAGGATATGGCCGGCCCAAAGCGGAACCTCACCGCCTTGGACCTTGTGCAACTGCGCGATATCGGATCACCGGAAAGTTCCCTCTTTCGGTATGATCATCCGATGGCAATTTCGCCAGACCGCAACCGGCTTGCCTTTGTGGTCCGCCGTGCAGATCCGGCGAGCAACACCTATTGCAACGGACTGGTCATCCTCGACCTGGCGGACAAGGGCCTGCACTTGATGGACGTGTGGCGGGGTTTCTTGGCCGAGCCGCCGCTCGCAATCCGCCAATTGGTGGTCAGTTCGGGAATGCCGGCCCAGAACAGACCTGTCTGGCGGCCGGATGGCCGGGCTCTCGCCTGGTTGAAGCGGTCGGATCGCCGCACTGAAGCATGGATAGTCGATATCGCGACTGGAGAGTCGCACCTGGCAACGGGACTAGCCTCGGATGTTGAAAGCGTCGCTTGGTCTGCCGATGGCCGGTCTCTCGTTCTCAAGACGCGCCCCGAACTTGCGCAGAGAGACACGCGAAGCGCCGATGAAGCACGGCGCGGCTTCCACTATGATGATCGGTTCATGCCGAACCAGGGAGATCGGCCACTCCTGATGGAGCCTCTTCGCACCGTGACGGAAACCGTCGCGGTTGGAAACGCTCCGTCGATTGGGAATTTGGCAACCCGTCCTCAAGGACAAGCTGCACTGAGTTCAAGCGAGGAGAATTCCGTTGCGATTGGTCCGAACGGTCGCTGGGCATGGATCGCAAAGCTCGATGATACCCTGTTCAGCGAGAGCGTCGTATGGTCGACGGCACCGAACGGGAAACCATTGCGCTGCGAATATGAGGAATGCAGCGGGGATGTGTTCGCCCTCGATTGGAGCGACAGCAGAAAATCGCTCGTGTTCCTGGTCCGTCGCGGATGGAAAAATGAGGAGACGATTGTCTATCTCTGGAACGGTGTCGATGCTCCGAAGACGCTATACGCGACGCTCGACACTCTGGCGGACTGCAAGGTCTCATCGTCGGCCCTGCTGTGCCTGAAAGATGGTGCGACAGCGCCACGCAGGCTGGTGAGCATCGACCTGCAATCGGGCAAGGGCATCGTACTCTTCGATCCCAATCCAGAGTTTGAATCGATCGCGTTAGGGTCGGTTCAGCGTCTCCGGTGGAAAAACGCGAATGGTCTGGAAGTCTGGGGAGATCTCGTGCTGCCCCCCGGCTACGACGGGGAGAGCAAGCTTCCGCTAGTCGTCGTGCAGTATCATAGTGACGGATTTCTTCGGGGTGGCACCGGAGACGAGTACCCAATCCAGCTATTCGCGACTGCGGGATTTGCGGTCCTCAGTCTCGAGCAGCCGAACTTCATCGCCCGCATCCTGCCGAACATTCGGAATTGGGATGACGCTAATCGGGAGGATGAGACCGCATGGAGAGAACGCCGAAGTCTCCTATCATCGTTGGAAATTGGGGTCGCGAAAGTCATCGACATGGGCGTGGTAGATCCAGCCAGGATCGGGCTGACAGGCCTGAGCGACGGCGCAACCACGGCCCAATTTGCTTTGATCAACAGTCGAACCTTTGCGGCTGTCTCTGTGAGTTCCTGCTGCATCGACCCCAACACGGTCATGATCTATGGCGGCGAGCGTTGGGCGCGCGTCAATCGGAGTCGGGGCTTTCCCCGCACCGTCGATCGTGACGAAGCGTTCTGGCGCCCAATGTCGCTTGCATTGAACGCATCGCGCGTGAAAGCGCCGGTGCTGATGCAGCTTCCAAGTGATGAGTATCTGTTGGGCCTGGAAAGTTTTAATGCTCTCCGTGAGTCCGGCTCTCCCGTAGAGCTCTATGTTTTTCCTGATGAGCGCCATGTAAAGTGGCAGCCAGCACACCGCCTAGCGGTCTACGAGCGAAGTCTCGATTGGTTCAACTACTGGCTCCGCGGACAAGAAGATAACGCGGATGCCAAGCGCGAACAATATGACCGTTGGAGCCGCCTACGCGCTATAAAGCAGCGGTGTCTTTCCCTGTCTGGACATGCGCCTCTCAGTCCATGAGTGTATCCAAGCCTCGACGTCCACGATCCTGAGTATTCTCGAATGGGTCAGACCACGAGCCGGCCCGGCATGATCGATCGCGCGCAGAATAGCCTCGCGATCGATAATTCCCCAGGAGGCGAGCATCCCGTCGCCAACGATCTCCCGAATCTGGGTTTTCTTAGCCTCGAAGAGATCAACCAAGAAACTCTCGGGGGTGCCCTTGTCGCGGCGCCGGACAACACCATCCGGCAATATATTTGAAAACGCCTCTCGTGCTAGCACTCGATTCTGACCGCCCTGACACCACCGCCAACTGGGCTTGCTCAGGCACCACTCAACAATTGGTTGAGCAAGGAGCGGGTAGATCATCGGCTTCCGTGAAAAGCTCTCCAGATGGTTCTCGATTTGGAGTAACAGCGCGATATGCGCTGCGCTTCCGGGCAGACCTCCCTCCGGTACGTTGAACCAGGGATGCAGTGAGGGATCAATATGTGGCTCGTCCACCCGCTCAAGGAGAAATTCTCGATCTGCCAGCCACCTGTAAGTCGGCGGCATTCGCCAGGCGCGACGCATTCCCCGAGTCAGTGCCGTGAGAGCGGAACAGCCAGTGAGTTCGCTTAGGTCGCCTGCCGAGCGAAGAACTCCGCCGATATGTCGCCAGACGAGAAGTCGGTCCGCAACGGGGGCGACCGATTGCAGGGAGCAGAATACATTGTCCCCACCCGCCCCATTTACATAACCATCGGCGCCGATCCGCTGGGCGACCTCACGCGCCCGGCAATCCCAGGCCTGAACGAAAGAGCGCGTGGTCGGTCGGGGAAGGCTGCTGGCGGCAGATGTCGATAGATCGACCTCCTCCACATCAAGTTGCACCGTTTCCATTGGTAGTCCAAATGCGCCCGCGACCGCCGAAGCGAAATGAATCTCGTCCCCCGATGCCTGAGAAGTAAGGAAGTTCAGACATGTCACGCGATTTGCTGGGGCTAGGGCTGCTGTAAGAATTGAAGAATCCAAGCCTCCCGACAGATCCACAAGCAAATGGTCCATGCCGGCGGTGAGGCTGCGCGCGCAGGTTTCTACGAGAGCGCGCAATTCCTCAGCCTCGCCGTCCTGCTCATGATAATTGCTGGCTTGAATCGCAAACTCCCAAGGCGACCAAAGCGTATCCCGCACGACCGAGGCAGGTCGAATCAAGAGGCGCTCCCCACGGAGAAGTTCCACCAGCCCGCGGAATCCCGTTTGCGATGGCCGTAGTGAGATCGCGCGTAAGTGCTGGACCAGATAGGAATGATCCAGGTCGGGATCGAGCAGACCAAGCTCAACTAGAAGGGTTGGGTCAGAAGAGAGGGAGATACTATCGTGTCGTGAAAGATAATAGCAGGGCACCGATCCGGACGGGTCGCGGATAACGAGATCCAATTCCTGGGTTGTGAGAATTGCAACATATCCGCCCCAAAAATCGGACATCAGAACGCGCCCATGGCTGTCGAGGATGCGTTCCGCCTGAGCATCGGTCATGCTGACAAGCGGTTGCGAGTTTTCGCGCTCGTACAGCTTGCCTAGTACAATTCCACGTCCACCGGGCAGCTCAACAATTTGGGAGTTCGAATGTGCGAAGACGGCAACATGTCGCCCGGAGTAAACTAGCTCCAGGCTCAATGCAGCACAGATTCGATTAAGATCGACAGTCTTGTCGTTATCGATTTTACGGAGTAAAACATATCTCATATTCAGATAACTAGGATTGGTGTAAATATTCTCACGATCTCGTGTCGATCGTTGAGTATACGATCATTATCCTGCACCCAACTGTGGGCGCCAAAAGGAGCCAGTTTCACTCCTATAACTAATTTTGCGTCGATCCCTCTGCCTGCCAAATACCTTGCCAAGCTCATTGACCGCAGCAAACATTTATTCTCGGCTGTGATCAGAGCCCGAGCTGCTTGGAGGCCCCAGATAGTCTGAAGTGTACAACGCCAACCACCCTCCGGTGACTTCGGTCGTGACGTCTTCCTGGCTCGGAGATCGTCGATTAGGCCCCTGATGTTCTTTCTACGTAAATGCCACGCCGTGTTGCTAAGCATGGACCATATGCCGATGGCGTGAATGCTCGGTCCGATGGTTGGGATCTCATCTAATGCCGTTGAAGTTGGTCGATCGGGAAGCAGACAGGGGCTAAGATTTCCGGTCGAGTGCTGGGTGGCCAGAGGCTCCCAGGCCAGCAAGCGACCCAGAGTTAAGGGGGCTTCAACTGCTTCCGCATTGTCAGCTACGAACGCGTCAAACTGATGATCGGCCTTCAGACTCAATCCGAAGTATCGATCGTCATGCAGGTCAAGAAACAGATGTCTCTCGCCTACCCGGCAGAAGGTGAGGCCGTCTCGAAGAGCATAGGGCATGACGCCTATTCCTCCGGTATTCGGCGCGCGAGCCGAGGCCCGCGCGCCGCTGCGGTTATTCGTCGGTGAGGCCCATCAGGACCTGCTCGCCAGCGCCGTCGTTGCCGCCGATGCCGGGGCCCTTGGTTTCTTCTGTGACCGACCCGAGGTCGATCAGTTCATCGACGTTGCGATCATCGTTGCGTTCCATGACACACTCCTCTTCATCTGCCGCGACAAAAGCGGCAGCCCCACGCTAACGGTGTCGAAGCTGCACTTGTGACGAATATATCCAGCCAAATTGACGCGATATCCGTTTGCTGTGCCCCACGATCTTGACCCGAGTGAAAGGCCGATCGAGGAAGAGTCGCTATCACTTTGAATTAACTACCTTTGTCAGTGCTCCGCAGAATCTTGGATAATTTTCCATTGATTGGCGATTTTCCTCGCATGATACGCTTCAATGCGTCGCCGAGTTGCCTTGCGGAAATTCGCAACCTCCATGCTAGCGAGTATTGCCAACTCCTTTTCGGCAAGGGCCGGTTTGGCCGCCTCACTGATCCGACTATAGTGAAGTCGTTCGTTTAACCGGCGCACCTCGAAAGAAGCTTGGCGGTTTCCTGTTGCCTCAGCCAGTGAGGAAAAGATCTCGGTTGCCCGTACTGCGGTGCTTACCGACGAGGGTTGTTCGCTAAGGGTTGAGTATTGCTGCAGGGCACGACGCAATGTTGTTTCCTTCAGGTTCGACAGGGTCGTCATCAACAACTGCAAGTGCCATGCGAGAAGCTCGATGAGCTCGTTCGGCTCAAGGATCGGAACCAGGAAGCCCCCATCTGAATGATGCGTGAAAAGCCCCTCGCCAACGAGGATGAAGGCGGCCTCACGAACCGGTGTCTTGCTCGAATGATGCCGGTTCGCGAGATCCTGAATGTCGATCCGTTTGCCCGGGACGAACTGACCGGCCAGGTAATCGGCCTTAAGCCCGAGATAGACACGCTCCTGCAATGGAGGGTCCATTGCCGACATCATAGTCCGGCTCCGGCCGGGACCGGGGGACTCGCCCACGCCGGGGTGAGAGCCTGGGTCAGGTGATCCAAATTTCGCTGCGCAATCATCTCGATGCACATGCGCTCAAGATCGCTGAGGTCTCCCATTGCCAACTGCCGTGGAAAGCACATCTTCTGCCCCGCGAAGAGCAGAGGAATGAGGATGTGGCCGGTCGAGAGCCCCAGTTTGTAGGCGCAGACAAGATGATCATCGAGCCGCGAACGGGGATTGCCGGCTTCGATTTCACGAAGCCAACGCACACCCATGCCGAGCTCGCGCGCCAGATCGCGCTGGGTCAGGCGCCGTTTCTTCCGTGCCTCTTCAATTTGCCGCCCCGATTGCACCTTCACATACAGGATCGGACTTTCAGCAACGGAAGTCGCTATCAAATGCGACATATCCGCGTCTCCTTACGGGAGATTCCGCCCGCCAAGGCATTTCCGTAAGGTCGAACGCTAAGGTGTACTTACCACTAGTGTCAATATGGAACCTCGGCCAACTTGTCGGGATTTATCCAGCAAGATCATGGGTATCCCGGATAGCAGGCGTTCTGGCTCCCGATTGTAGAGCGCGATCAAACGCGCGCAACAGCGCCGACTGGTCGGCCGTGGTGATCTGCCGGAGCGCCAGGATGTAGATCATGCCGAGGGTCGGCGCCCGGCCTTCCGCCATGTGACCCTGGACGCGTTCGGTAATGCTTGTGGCGATATTCCAGAGCTGGTGCGACGCCCCGACATGATGCTCCTCATTTCCACCAAAGCCGGCAAGTTCCGGCTCCTTCAGTTGGTCGGCAATTATACTCGGTGGTAGGGTATTCAGATGTTCGATCGCCACGTGAAGCGTGGTTCCCCAGGCGATCAGCGAGCGCGTAACGCGAATCAGATGGCAGTGGGAATCGATCAGGACGTCAAGGCCTGCGGATGAAAGCCGGAGTTTGAAGCTGCGTCGTGCTCGACCCATTGCCTGTCTCTCCTGCCTGACTAGTGCGCCGGCACCCGTTCGCGAACCCGAACAGGTGCTTTTGCAAGACGAACGGAGGCAAAAGCGGCATTATAGTGCCGCTTTACGCCAAATCTGATCGTCTCGACATTCCTCGACTTCATTCGATCCGTTCTGCTCTATCTCTTCTTTGTTGCGCCGCTTCGGCACTTCAGTGCCCTGCCTATTGCGGCAGTCGTTCGAGACCGCCATTGCTGTGAACGCACCGGATTGGGGGAGGTCTAGAACCTAACTCCAGCTCCACCGTCCGGACCATCCAAACCCCAGACCCGAGCGCCTTGCGGCGCCATGAGGAGACGCGTGCCATGGACTTTCCATGCTCCCCGCCCATGCTTGCAGCAGCCCTTCTGCATGTCATCGGCGCCAATCCCGCCAGCGGCCAGAGCTATCGTCCCGACGCGGAAGCCTATCCTTGCGCCCGTACCGCCCAACTCGCGGTCGTCCAGGGCGAGACCGGCTTTTCGATCCGCGAAAAGGCCGACTCTGTCCCGCCTCCCCCTGCGGCGACACCGGCGCCTCTGTCGGCGGCGATCAAGCTCGGAAACTCGCTCACTCTCGACAGGCGAATTTTCGCGCGCACCTCCCTCGTTCGTCCGGAGTCCTCCGATGTCCCGCAGCGGTAAACTGATCCTGGCTGCGCTACTTTGCGCGTCGGCTCCCGCCAATGCGCAAGAGAACAGCGCCGAGCCGCTCACGGCGGCCGCCGCGGAGGCTCAGCGTCAATTGCGCCAGACCTTCACCAATCTGACCTTCGAGGACTTCGGTCCGGCGCCTGTCAGTGGTCCGATATATCAGGCTATTGCCGGTGGACGAGTCATCTATTTCGCGCCGGAGAGCCAGCATCTGCTCTTTGCGGCGATCTACGACAAGAACGGGGTCAACCTGACAGCGCTGGCGCAGGATGCGAGCGCCAGGAAGCGCCTCAGCGCGATCAATCCCGCAGAGGCCCTTGTGATAGGGCCTGCAGGCGCGCCCAAGGTCATCGAGTTCACCGATCCCGACTGTCCTTATTGCCAAGCGCTCGAACGCTTCTGGCTGGCCAAGGAAGCCGAGGGGAAACCAGTCCAGCGCCTCGTCTACTTCGTGAGCGGTATTCACCCGCAGGCGGCAGCGAAAGCCGAGCATATCCTCTGTTCCCCGGACAGCCAAGCGGCCTTCAAATCCGTCTACTCCGGTGCTCAGCCCGCCACGCTGCACAAATGCCGTCCCGGCGCCGAGAAGGTCGCCCGCGACGCCGAAACCGTCCGCAAGATGGGCGTCTCAGGCACGCCGACGCTCTTCGTCAACGGCAAACTCGTTTCGGGCTTCCAGCAGGCCGAACTCGAAGCGTTCCTCGAGACCGAAAGCCGGAAACCCAAGCCCAGTCCCTGAAGGGTCGGCCCGAATGACTTTGGCGGATCTCGCACGTGCGCGGCGAATGCCGCGCTGGCGAGGACCGGGATGCCGGCGGCAGCGCGCCTCCAGGGGCCGTCCAGCGAAGCCGCCGGCCGGACACGACCACCGATCGGTACCGGCAAGCATGATCTGGACGGCTCTGGTGACCACAAGGAGACTGAACATGTTGACTTTGCTTCGGGGAAGGACGTTCCGCACGATCGACGCGGCCGTCCTTTTCCTTCTGACCGCGATCGCCGGCACGAGCGTCGCCCACGCCTTCCAGGCGCCGGCCGCCGGCGACCTTGGTTACGACATTTACGACATTGTCGTGAACCAGGGCGTGAAGGGACCGCTCGGCTTCGTGGGCGGCGTTGCCGCCTTCCTGTTCGGCGTCTCGCGGCTCTTTTCGAACATCATGATCGGCATCCCGACGATCGTGGCGGCGGTCTGCCTCATCAAGGCGGATTCGATCCTCCAGACCTTCGGCATGCTGATCTGAAGACAGGTCGGGTGGCCGGTCCGCCGGCGCCCGTCCACCGCAACGGAAGGTGATGGTCGCCTTCCGAAGACCACGCTCAGCAGCGTGGTGAAGCAAGGGAGAAGGGCGTGGACGAACGACTTCCGCAGTTCCTGCACCGGCCGGTCCAGATCCTCTGGTTCGACAGTCAGGAGTTCATCGTCGTGATGAGCGTGATCTTCGTCGCGGTCATCGTCGGCGGAATCATCGGCTGGTCGCTCATCGGCGCTCTTCTCCTCTTCATTCCCTGGAAGCGGACCAAGCCGCGCGGCTTCATCCCGCACCTGGCCTGGCGATGGGGCCTTGCCCGCTTCCGCAACTATCCGGGTCCGACCCAGACCCGCTTCTTCGAGTAGGCGAGATGGCACATCCATTCCGACGCAAGGCAGCGGCCGACATGATCGGCGACACGCGCCCGAGCTGGCACCTGCATCGCTATCTGCAGGGATCAGCCAACCTGTTCGAGGAGAACCGGCTGCTCAAGGTGGCGATCGCCGGCTTGTTCGGCATCACCGCGGTGCTCGGCACGCTCATCTACACCTCGAACCAGAACACGCGCACCGTGATCGTGCCCTTCGGCGCAGACGGCGACCTCTATGTGACGGGGAACAAACCGTCGGAGAGCTATCTCCGCTCGATCACGTTCAACATCGTGGGTCTCGCCGGCACCTATTCCGCTTATTCGGCGGACCGGCAGTTCCAGGAACTGCTGCGAATCGCGCATCCCACCGCGTATAATGGCCTGCGCGACAGTCTGAATCGGCTGCTCGATGAGCTCGGCAACAATCCCACGCTCTCGATCGCGACCTATATCCGCGGCGACCAGCCCGTCACATGGACGGGCAGCGAAATCCTCGTGCCCGTCGAAAAGGTCCGTGTGATCGGCGGCGTCATCCGCAAGTTCCGCGGCAATCTGCGCATTCGCTACGCGCTCGAGAACGGCCGCTTCTGGCTGACCGCCCTCCAGGAGGAGAATTTCAGTGCCGATGTCCGGTAACCGCGCGAGGCTCGCTTGCCTCGCGGGGGCGTTCGTCGCGTCCCTTCCCGCTTGCGTTCCCGCATTCGCCCAGTCGATCGCGGCACTGCCCGATCAGACGAGCCGCATCCGGCTCTCCAATCGCGACGTCAATCATGTCGTGTGCATCGGCGGCGACATCGAGGACGTCAAATTCTCGGCCGAGAAGGGCCTCGCGGTCGAACGCGGTGGATCTGACGCATGGATCAAGTTCCTCGTCCTCGAAACCGAAGATCCGGGCGCGGCGCCAGGCGACATGAAGACGCGCACCTACGTGACGACACCGTCCGAATTCTTCGTCTCGTGCAACGGCGCAATCTATCCGCTCTACACCGAGCCCGCCGACATTCCGGCCCAGACCGTGACGCTGGTCCCCGGCGGGGCACAGCGCGCGCGCGCCAATGATGCGCTTCTGGGTCCGTTAGTGGAGGAAGAGCGGGCTGTCGGGATTGCGCTTGCGATCCTGCAGGACCGGGTGCCCGCGTCGTTCTCCGAGGTGGCACCGTCCCACGACAGGCTCACCCTTGCCGACCTTCCCACGGCGTCGCTCAGCGAACGGCGGCGTCTCGAAGTCGAGGGCGCCGGGCTTTCGGTCAGTGAATATCTGGTCCGCACCAGCGTCGCGATCACGCTCGATGAACGCGACTTCCTCGATACGGCGCTCGGGGCCGACATCTTTGCCATCACGATCGACCGACTGACGCTGGGTCCCAATGAGACGGCTCGGCTGATCGTCGTTCGCCGGAGTGTCCAGCCATGACAGCGCCCGAAGAGAAACCTCAGGGAGAGGCTGGCCCGTCGGCCCGTCAGGGTGGGGACGTCAACGAGACGGCGAATACCGCGCGCCCGGCTCTGCTCGATCTGCCGGCGCAGTGGTCGAAGCTCAGTTCCAACCAGAAGTTACGCGCCAAGCAACTGGGTGTCGTATCGACGATCGCACTGCTTGCCTCGGTCTCTACACGGCGAGCACCAGCGGCCAGAAGGAGGCGCCCAAGGCGCCCCAGGCCTCCAATCTCGACATGGGCGCGGGCCTTCGCGGCGACAGCCTCGAGGTGAAGCTGCGCGGCGATCTCCAGAAGATCCTCGACGGACAGACGCTGCTCGGAGACCGGGTGACTGCGATCGAGGAAGGCAAGGTGGTCCCGGGCGCCGCCGACACCGGCCACGCCCAAAGCGCGAGCGGCGACGGAGACCTTCCGCCTGCCCTACCCGGCGAGGCCCCCGCCTACCCGCCCGCTCCTCCCGACGCCAGGGGCGCAGCCGACGAAATCCCTGCGCCGCCTACTGCTCCGGCGGCACCACCCGCGCCG
>NZ_JEMV01000035.1 GCF_000588875.1 Sphingobium sp. Ant17 | reverse complement strand
CCGATCATCAGCATAGTTCGATCGGGGCGCGTCCTGTCGGGATCTCGCCCCGTAAAGGGCGCTCCGTGCGCCCCGAAGCAAACGCGCACGCGCAACGGGGATCAGTCTCTTGCCAGCCAAGCCTGGGGGTCGTGGTGACGCAGGATATCGTCAACGCCCTTCGTGATGAGGCGCCATGACCTACCTTCTGGACGTCAACATTCTTGTCGCACTGATCGACCCCCAATCATGTCGGTCACGAGGCAGCGCACCGCTGGTTCGAGGCGGAAGGCAGCAAGGCCTGGGCGACTTGCCCTATGACCGAAAACGGCGTGATCCGGATCGTCGGCAACGTCCGCTATCCCGSMACGCCGGTTCTCCGGCCGAGGTCGCGACGATCATGGCCCAGATGTGCAGACTTCCCGGTCACAGTTTTTGGCCGGACGATATCAGCCTGCTGACCGCAGACCATGTCGATGCAAGCCAGATCCTGACGTCAGCGCAGGTGACCGACACCTATCTCCTTGCCCTTGCGGTCGCAAATGGGGCAAGCTCGCGACTTTGATCGCCGCCTGACGCCCAAGGGGGGTGGGCCGGGGGGCAAGGACGCGATCCACCTCATTGGACATCAGTGATGCGTACCGACCTTGACCACCTCCCAGCAGCCAAGCAGCGAGAGCTCGAAGAGGTCGTGCGCATCTTGTTTCGCCGAGTTTCGGGAGGCAACCGAGAATGCGACTGGCCGCAAGAAGTCGGCCCGCATCCTCAAGATCATCCTTTTCGGCTCCTATGCGCGGGGCGATTGGGTCGATGCGCCCTTCGATGCCAATCAGTATAAATCCGACATGGATATCCTGGTCATCGTCAACCAGAAGGAACTGGCCGACGTCGCTGCCTATTGGTCGGTCGCAGAGCAGCGCCTCATCGACGCCTATCTGATCGAGAAGCGCATCCATACGCCGGTGCATTTCATCGTTCACTCGCTTCAGCAGGTGAACCAGGGCCTCAGCCATGGCCGGGTCTTCTTCATGGAAATAGCCGAACAGGGCATCGCCCTCTACGAAGCCGATGATCGCGAACTGGCCAAACCCAAGCCCAAGACGCCGTCGGAAGCAGCGAATGCGGCGCAGGACTATTTCGACGATTATTTTTCTGAAGCCATGCAAGTGTTCGAAGTCGCAAAGTTTGGCATTGAAAAGTCATTCGTCAGGAAGGCGGCATTTGATCTCCACCAGACTACTGAGCGTCTCTATCAAGCCATTTTGCTAACTCTCACCTTCTACACGCCATATGACCACAACATCGCATTTCTCCGCGCACAAGCTGAGAGCAGGCACCCTGCGCTGTTTGACATATGGCCACGGAACTCCCGAAAGGAGCGGGCGATGTTCCAAAAGCTCAAGGACGCCTATGTGAAGGCGAGATATTCCAAGCATTATCAGATCGATTTAGAAGAGCTGCGTTGGCTAGCTGAACGCATCGAAAATCTCGGCCAGACGACCCATTCGATATGCGTTTCTCACATAACCAAGCTAAAGGAAAAAGCGCGCCATTGACGTTGTCGCACGGATTTGCTGCGTAAAATATCCGACGCCGGAATGACCGAGTTTGGGACACCGCGTAATTGATGTAGCCACCCTTCTGTATGGTACGAAGTCGCATGAACGCTTCAATGCAGGAGGGTGACCATGTCGATCTACGCAGGACTGGATGTGAGTGACAAGTCCACGCATGTGTGCGTGGTTGATGGCGAAGGCGCTGTGTTGCGGCGCGAGGTTCTGGCGAGCGATCCCGACGTCATCGCTAAATGGCTTGGCCGCTATTGCCCGGATCTGGTGCGCGTGGTGCTTGAGACGGGGCCGCTGTCGGCGTTTCTCTATCATGGCATGGTAGCCCGCGATGTGCCGGTAGAGTGTATCTGTGCTCGCCATGCCAAGGGCGTGCTGTCGGCGCGGGTCAACAAGAGCGATGTTCATGATGCTGAGGGGATTGCGCAGATGGCCCGAACGGGCTGGTTCAAGCGCATCCATATGAAAGCTTCCGCCACGCATTTTGATCGTGCCGCGATACGAATTCGTGCACAGCTTATCACGGCGCGGACTGCCATGATCAACCAGTTGCGCGGCTTGTTGAAGCTGTTCGGCCTTCGCTTAGGTTCAGCCCGAGCTCCCGGCAAACGAACCGACCGCCTGATAGTGCTTTATGCCCAACGCCCCGATCTGGAGGCATTGTTCGCGCCGCTTATGGCATCCATCGAGGTGATCGAAGCGCAACTGCGCGCCTCGAACCGAATATTGGAGAAGAGGGCTGCCTCGGATCCCGTTTGCGCGCGTCTGATGACGGTCCCTGGCGTTGGGCCGATCACCGCCCTCACCTACACCATGAGCATAGAAGATCCTCGTCGCTTTGCCAGAGGTGAGGACGTTGGGGCGTATGCTGGGCTTGTCCCTCGACGAAGCCAGTCTGGCGAACGTGATACGCAAGGTCATATCTCAAAGGCCGGCGATCCGATGCTGCGACGGTCGCTGTACGAGGCGGCCAACATCATATTGTCGCGGGTAAGGCAGCCATTCGCACTGCAACGCTGGGGTAGGAAATTGGCCGAAGTCAAAGGTCCTAAGCGTGCCAGGGTCGCAGTCGCCCGGAAGCTGGCCATATTACTCCATTCCCTTTGGTTGAACGAGACCGAGTTCCGCTGGGTCTGACCCGGCGCCCCGCTCCCGATCAGCCATGCCCGGACGATCTCGTCACAAAAGTGGAGGGTTAAACCTCGTTTGGGACCCGGAGACGTCCACCCACCACCGCTCGGCCGCGATCATGAGGCACGGACAAAAGGCTCTCCCAGCTGTCCGATGACCCCGAAGACAACCATTGGCAATCGGGCTCAGGGAAAAAGAATGGTGATGCGAAAATCAATTAGACAACTTTGTGCTCGGTCCGCTTTGGAGCGACAGAAATGGGAAAACGGCCACTCCCGGCTCAGGATTTCGATGTCATTTGCTGCGGACAGGGCAGACGTTGATGGGTTGGTTGGGCCGGTTTTGGGAGCTGCTGTTTCATCATGTGAGCGTCCTCGACCGAGAGGAAGAAAAAGCAGGATGGGAAATAAATCGGATCAAGTCGTTCCTGCTTGCATTTTTTCTTGTCGTCAGCGACAGGAAAAAATGGCGTTAGCGACAATTCAGTTTACCCAGGAGCAGGCACGAGACATCGCTAAGGTATCCCCGGGCGACGTGCGCGCTTGGCGCAAAGCCGTTCCGTATCTGGCCGCCAAACCTGGCAAAGCCGCGCGGTTCACTTTTGCGGACTTGATTGGCCTCGCGATCACCAGTGAACTGACGAACCGGTTCGGAGCGCGGATCAGTGACATCGGTGCTAGCGTGGATAAGCTGTTTCATGAACTCGCCAACGCGCGACCCACCCATCTTGAAGGACTTGTTGCATTGATCGGTTCGGCATCCGCTCGTCTCCTGACGGTCGGCGATTTTTCGGCGCGGCAGATCGACGAACCTACTCTGATCGTGCCCTGCGATCCCATCGTCAGCCAGATTAGTGCTCGCATGATGCCCTCTACGCCCGTTGCCACGCAGAGCGCGCTTCCTTTCCCGCCACAGATACTCAAGGCCGCACGATGAGCGGCATGCATCTCGAATTTCAGGTTTCCGCCGGTACGCCTATCGTTTCGCAGCGGTTTGATGGCCGTTTGTCATCGACTGCCACGGAGATCGGCCAGTGACCGGATCAGTAACGATCGATCTTGTCGCAGCGCTACGCCAGTTCGGGGCGGACGAGGCGGCATTGCGCCTGCTGGACGTCGACGAGCCTGGGCTGCTTCCTTATGCAACTTTGCTGACTGCCCGCGATAGTGGTGACGAGGATCTCCAGGCGCTTGGCGGTATCTACGAGTGGCAGGGCACTCCGCTCGTCTTTCTCGTGGCGGCCGACAGGCTGGGCGAGGATGAGGCGAAGCTGCAGCGAATTCGTCGCGTTCTCGCTATGCGCGGCGACGCCCCCTATCTCGGCGTCGTCGGTCCCGGACGTCTCGATATCTATCATATCAGCTTGGATGATCGCCGGACGGTTGAGGCGCGTGTTGATGTCGGGGTAGCGGCCGGCCAAGAGGTCGCGACGCTGGCTCACCTCGCCAATGCGCGGCCGGGTCTGCCGACAGGCCACCGGCAATGGATCTCGCAGGTCGTCCTTAAGCTCCTCGGAGATTCAATCGACACGCTCAAGACGACATGCGGAGTCGATGATGACGATGCTATATCCTTGGTAGGACGTGCCCTTTTTACACGCTTCCTAGGCGACCGTCATTTGCTGGGCTCGCTTGGTGTCGATATACTTGCGACGGCCTGCTTGTTCGATGATGCGGCCAGCGCCGCGAAAACGTCTCAATGGCTCGATGTAACCTTCAACGGCGACTTTCTTCCTACCTCTTCGGGGATCTGGGAGCGTTTACCGCTGGACGCGTTCAAGGTACTGGGCGACATCCTGCGGCGTGCGCCCGGTGGCCAGCTCCGCCTCGGATGGGAAGAGCGTTGGGATAATCTCGACTTCGCGCATATCCCCGTCGCGTGCTCAGCCAGGCCTATGAGCACTATCTCCACAGACATGCACCAGTGCCGCGCGACAATCAGGATGAGAGAGCGTGTTGCCTCACGGAGGAATGCTCCCGAATGGAGTGATCGTTGCCTCACGTAAATGCTCCCTACAGGACATAGCCAGTCATGGCGATATTTGCGTGACGGGTGGCTGTGCAGCCGAGCCGTAGGCGAGGCGGAGCGGCCACCCGTCACGCAGCGCTGATCATGGCCATAGTGCCTGCTGTGCCTTCGCTGGTTACCGCAGGCATATGACTGAACACGAGGGCACGTGCTTTTTCAGTGCGCCAGCCTTTCAGCCGACGTTGGACCGTCCGAAGGAGACCATTGGGGTAATTTCCCGGTTGCTCTGCTTGGAGCCTTTCCAACAACTCCCGTCCGGTGCGCCAGGTTCTTCCTCGAACCAGGTTTCTAATTGGTCGACAACGTGGACCAGCGGATCTGGTCGGCGACGCCCCCGTTTCTGCGGTGGTTTCGCTGTCGCCGTAGGCCGCGCCTCGCCGTTTTTCCATAACGTTCTCAGGCTCAACAGAAACGCGTCCAGCGGCGGGGGCGACGCTGTCTCCGCCGGTGTCGCCGAGGCCACGGCATCAGCGAGTACCACCAGTTTTTGCTGCGCCGCGCGGATGTCGCGCAGCAGCCGAACCGGATCCAGCCCGGCAGCGATGTGGCGAAGCTGCTGACGTGTCTGCTCGCTGGTCCGGGGCTCATCCATCAGGCGCTGGAACGGCGTCGCCGGTGCATGATAGCGTTTATACACTCTGGCTCCGTCCCGCTGCTTCCCGGCCAGTTTGAACGAAGGTTGGAAGAAGTTCACAAAAAGACGGGATGCGGCGTACAACTCCGCCAGCGACCCGGCCGCTTCCAGTCCCTCGAACCGACGATATCCCACCAGGCGACGCACAACGGAGCCATTTTTTTGCTCAACCCAGGCCTGATCGTTCTTCCGATAGGGCCGGCAACGGGTAAAGGTGACCCCAGTCGCGGCACAGTAGTCGCGTACGGTCTCATTGATGAACACACTGTCATTGTCAGAATCGAACCCCAGCAATGGGAACGGCATCAGCTTCCGCAGTTCGGAAAGTACGGCAACCAACAGCGTTTGTTCGCGAACCAGCAGCGGGGCGCACTCGGTCCAACCTGTCGCGATATCGGTTAGCGTAAGCGTCCAGGCCCAGCTACCCTTCGCCATCGGCCCGCTGTGTGACACAAGGTCTGCTTCCATATGCCCCGGAGCCGGGTCCCCCCAGTCGCTGAAGGTTCGGATCGGAACGCTGCGCCTCAGTTCGGATCCTGCCACACCCCGCCGCCGCAGCCTCGGACTGCTTTCCCTCACGGTTTTCAACGCCCGGTCGATAGTCGCTGCGCTCATCTGCAACAACTTCGCCTTGATCGTAGGTTCCAGGTCAAGATGGCCATGGCCTTCCATGGCCTCGATCAGGATCGGTATGAGTGGCCGCAACCGCTTACCGCAGAGGCGGTCGCTCGCCTCCCACAATAGGATCAGCGCGGTTCGCACCGCCTCGGTATAAATCCTGCGCTCGGGACGCGCCGTCTGCCGCGACGGCACCTTTTCTCGCAAAATCCGCATCGCATGCTTGCGGTGCAATCCCGTGACTGCGACGAACTCGTCGAGAACCTTGCCCTTGCTCGTTCGGTCAGCCGCGCGATACCGCTCGCCAACCGCTTCAACCAATTCTCTCCGCGTCGCCATGCTCACCTTCCTCATCGTTTCCTCCCTGCCTCCGCCGGGAGCATTTTAGATGAGGCAACTGGACAACACTCAGGAGCAATTCAGGCGAGGCAATGCGATGCCCGGCAAGATCTGACGTTGCGATATGACGCGCTGTGCGAACATTATGGCATGACGCCGACGCGCAACAACCGCGGCGTTGCCCATGAGAATGGCGGGATCGAGAGCCCGCACGGGCATTTGAAGGCAGCAATAAAGGACGCGCTGCTGATGCGTGGTTCGCGAGACTTCGATGATCTGGCGAGTTACCGGCACTTCATCGACGAAGTCGTCAGCCGCAAGAACCGGCGCAACGGCCCACGCATAGACGCCGAGCGTGCGATATTGCAGCCCCTGCCTGGCGCGCGCACCAGCGATTATGAGGAGACGATCGTCACGGTCACCTCGACCAGCAGCTTCACGCTTCGTAAGGTGTTCTATACCGTGCCCTCACGGCTGATCGGGCATCGGCTGCGCGTTCGGCTTTACGATGATCGCCTCGATCTGTTCATCGGCGGCACTCACCTCATGACATTGCCGCGGGGGCGGTCGTTCAATAACGGCTCCCACGGCCATGTGGTCGATTATCGGCACGTCATCCATAGCCTGCGGCGCAAACCCATGGCGCTCCTGAAGTTGGTCTATCGTGACCAGCTCTTCCCAAGGGAGCCTTATCGTCAGACCTTCGACCGGCTCATCGCCGCGTTGCCCGAACGGATCGCTTGTCGGCAGATGGTAGAACTGTTGGCAATGGCGCACGAAAGGGCCTGCGAAGCCGAACTCGCGGAACTGCTGGCAGCCGACGTGGCTGCTAACCGTCTCCCCGACATGGATGCCTTGCGAATACGCTTCGCTCCCGATCCGGCGGCGCTTCCCGACGTGGTGGTGGAACTAGTCCCCCTTGTCACCTATGATGTTCTCCTGGCGGGAGAAGCCGCATGAGCCGGAACGCACCCGCTATCGACGCCCAGCGTCTGAGCCTCATCCTCAACGACCTGCGCCTGCCAGCAATCAAACAGATCTGGCCCGACTTTACCACGCGGGCAGACAAGGAAGGCTGGCCTGGGGCCCGCCTGCTTGCGGCGCTCGCTGAGCATGAGATCGCAGAACGGGACCGACGCCGGATCGAAAGGCATCTGGGCGAAGCCCGCCTGCCACCTGGCAAGACTCTCGACAGCTTCGCCTTCGATGCAGTGCCAATGATCTCCCGCGCCCGGGTGACGGCGCTGTGTTCTGGTGATGGCTGGCTCGAAAAAGGCGCCAACCTCATCTTCTTTGGTCCACCGGGTGGGGGTAAAACCCATCTGGCAGCCGCAATCGGCCTTGCGTTGATCGAAAATGGCTGGCGCGTCCTGTTTACCCGCACTTCCGACCTGGTCCAGAAACTTCAGGTTGCCCGCCGTGAACTGGCGCTCGAAGCCGCGATAGCCAAACTCGACAAATATCATCTGCTGATCCTCGATGACCTCGCATATGTGACCAAGGATCAGGCTGAAACGTCCGTCCTGTTCGAGTTGATCAGCGCACGGTACGAACGGCGTTCCACGCTCATCACCGCCAACCAGCCTTTTGGTGAATGGAACCGGGTCTTCCCCGATCCCGCCATGACGCTCGCCGCCGTAGATCGCCTCGTTCACCACGCGACAATCTTCGAGATGAATGTCGAGAGCTACCGCCGCCGCTCGGCGATCCAGCGACAATCACGCGCTGGTCGGCCACCGACCTTCGCGACAATCAAGTCCAACGAGGAAATGTCGCGCAGCGACAATCAAACCTGCGAGTAGCGCTTGCCAGCGTCAATCAAAGCAGGCACCACTTGAAAACCGCGACGATCAGTTCTCATCCTGATTGACGGAAACTTCTCATCCAGATCGCCGCGCCATACACCAGATCGGCAGCGGCGCGAAGGTGGCTTCTATACGCCTCGCCCGATCGCGGACCTGATGGTGCGCGGAGGGTTAAACGCGGTCGCTCGTTCGACGCCGGTCCATACAGCCCGCATCCTTGACCCAGCTGCGGGGGCTGGCGTCTTCTTGATTACCGCCTTTCGTCAACTGGTGGCAGAGAATTGGCGAGAGTCCGGTCGACGCCCTGATACGCATGAGTTGCGCCGCATCCTCTACGAACAGATCACTGGGTTCGACATCAACGAGGCGGCCCTCCGCTTTGCAGCGCTCGGTCTCTATCTGATGTCGATCGAACTCGACGCGAATCCTGAGCCGGTGAGGAAACTCAAGTTCGAGAATCTTCGCGGCCGGGTTCTCCTAAAGATGTGCGACGACGGACAGGACAGGCCGCTAGGTAGCTTGGGGCCTGCCGTCGGCGACGAGCATGTCGGTCGATATGATCTGGTCGTGGGAAATCCGCCTTGGGCAACCAGCACCCGCCTGCCGGAATGGCATAGTGTACAGGCGGTCATCCATCGTGTCGCGGCTGAGCGATTGCCGCAGGGATATCCACCTCCGCCGATCCCGAACGAGGTGCTCGACCTACCTTTTTTGTGGCGCGCAATGGAATGGGCCAAGCCGCTCGGCCAGATCGCTTTCGCGCTCCATGCCCGGCTACTGTTTCAGCAGGGCGATGGCATGCAGTTGGCGCGACGGGCGTTGTTTGCAGCGCTTGACGTTACGGGCGTGGTCAATGGAGTCGAGCTACGCCAGACGCGGGTGTGGCCGGAAATCGCGGCACCCTTTTGCATTCTTTATGCTCGGAACCAGGTGCCTCCACAGGGCGCGGGATGTCGCTTGGTCAGCCCGAGGTTGGAATTGGCACTTAACCATGCCGGCGGCATGCGCATCGATGCGAGCAACGCCGAATTAATCACGACGCAGGAAATCATCGAGACGCCGGAAATCTTCAAGCTTCTCTTCAAAGGAACGCGGGCCGACGCCCACGTCTATGAGCGCCTGCGAGCTCATGTGCCGGAGCGCCTCGGTCAGTACTGGGGCCGCCTTTTCGGAGTAGAGGCTGGGCGGGCCCGCTTCACCGGAAACGGGTACCAAAAGCTGAGGAACAGCAGTCGCATAAGAAAACATGGAGATGGCCTGCCAGGCGTCGCAGCTGACTACCTGCACGGCCGCCGAGAAGTCACTCTCGCGTCGATGACCAACATATTGGTTGATGAGAGGACACTTCCTTTTTTCACCGAGCCCCGCATTCATGATCGCCGGGCCGAGACATTATTCGACGGCGCTCTCGTCGTCGTCCAGAAAGCGCCGCCTGCCTCCCTAGGGCGGATCAGGACAGCAGTCGTGCAGGGCGGTGCCGTCTTCAACACTAGCCTGTACGGCTATAGCTCGCGAGCGCACGACGATGGATTGCTCGTCCGTTACCTCAGCCTCGTCATTGGCAGCAAGATCGCGTTGTGGCAGGTTCTGATCACTAGTGGTGAATTCGCCTTCGAGCGCGATACGATTGAGAAAGCGACGATCGACCGACTGTTCATCCCCGCGGTTGAATCTCTGTCCCACCATGACCGGACCGAGGTGCTTCGGCTCTTCCAACGGGTTCAGGACGCACCCCTGACGCGTGGGACGAGGTCGATCGCTGGTGCGCCGGTATCTATCATTTGCGTGAGCGCGACCTAGGGGTCGTAGCGGACACATTGAAGTTTGGGCTGCCTTTCGCCGGGAACCGCCGTCTCGCCCAAGCTCCGGCCGAAGATGAGGCCGTGAACGAGTTTTGCGCGGTCTTGGAAGCAGAATTGTCGCTATGGGGCAAAAGGTTGGGCCGATGCATAGAAGCGCGGCCGGCCGCCAAGCTGGATGCCTCACCGTGGCGGGGCATTCGCCTTACCTCCAGCGTTGCGAAGCCGAATGGACAGGCAGTCCCGCATATCGACTGGGGCAAATTTCTGCCGCTCGCAGACCATTTCGCAGCGACCGAGTTCATATTCGAAGAAGCGAATGATTGCCTTTGGTTGGGGCGGCTCGACCAAGCACGCTACTGGTCGGAAAGTCAGGCCAGAGCCGTCGCGCAGCGTGTCGCTTGGGAGCATATGGACCTGCTGAAGGGGCGTGCAAGCGCGTGACGGCTGGCT
The DNA here is from genome assembly GCF_000588875.1 of Sphingobium sp. Ant17. Taxonomy (GTDB): domain Bacteria; phylum Pseudomonadota; class Alphaproteobacteria; order Sphingomonadales; family Sphingomonadaceae; genus Sphingobium. Next base: position 39,623 of record NZ_JEMV01000035.1, on the reverse strand, counting down.
CTTCCCTACCTCGCCCCGAGCAGATCGATGAGCTCACCCGCGGGATCGAGCTACCGTTGACGGCGTTGCATGAGGAACATTCGGCAAGAGCAATCTCCTTTTCGCCATTCGCCTCGTTCTCGACCCGACGCTTGCTGACGCGGCGCGTCAGCTTAAGCTTTCCGACTTCTGGGACGGCTGCGAACTTGCCAAGGGGCCGCGGATCGAAGTGCATCTCGACTTTGCCGGGTTCGATACCGACGAGGCGCAGGCGGCCCTGCTCACCGATTTTCGCATCGCCGGTGATCCTACGATCGCCAGGCTCAGCTATGTTTTTCGCAAGAAGCCGGAGGTTGGCGGGCCGCCACAGTCCAGCGCGGATTGCGAGTTCATCGTCTACGGTGGTGGAGATGAATCGCGCCCGATTCCCAGCCGGCTGCGGCGTCGTATCGCGCTCGACATGCTCGACGCCTTGCGCGACGCCGAAGGCCAGCTCGGCTCGTGGCGCAACTCGCCGCTCCGGCCCCTGCTCGAAGACGCGATCGCCGGTGTAGATCACGCATCGCTCGAAGCCGTCGCCGCCGACCTCGATCGCGCCACCAAGGCGCTAGAGGCCTTTCCTACGGTGAAGGCGCTCGAGGATGGACTGCGCTCAGGTATCCTAGATCTCGCCGGTAAGACCCACGACATCGATGCCCGTCTGCGTTTTGCGCCAGCTGACCCGCTGCGCCTTTTCCGCTCGATTTCCATGTTCATCGACAACGGAAAACGCGGCATCGCGGAAGCGAGCCTCGGCTCTGCCAATGTCGCGCTGATCGCACTCAAACTCGCCGAGTTCGCGTGGCGCCGGGCGAAGAATGAGCGCAACTACTCGCTGCTGTGCATCGAGGAGCCCGAAGCACACCTCCACCCCCAGCTGCAGCGCGGTGTGTTCGATAAGCTGTTCAACGCCGGCGATCCTAACCAGGCGCTGATCGTCACAAGCCACTCGCCGACTCTCGCCGCTGTCGCGCCGCTTCGCGCGATTGTGCACCTTAAGGCGCAAGGTGGAAGGACGAACGCTTACTCGCTCGCGAACCTCCCCGTTACGCCCGAAGACCTTGATGACATCGAGCGCTACCTGACCGCCACGCGCTCCGAGCTGCTGTTCTCTCGCGGCGTCATCTTCGTCGAGGGCGACGCCGAGGAAACGCTGATGCCGGCGTTTGCCGATGCGCTTGGGTACAATCTTGATCGGCTCGGTATCTCGGTGTGCAACGTCGCCGGTGTCAATTTCACACCCTATGTCAAACTCGCCGCCAGCCTGGGCTTCCCGTTTTCGGTCGTCACCGACTGGGATCCCCTCGACGGCACCAAGCCGCCGCTCGGCATAGCCCGCACCCTCGACATCTGGGACGCCTATGCGTCTGTATCAGGGAGAGAAGTGCTTTCGGCTGCGCAGCGCGCCAGGTGGGATGCGTCAGACTTTGCCGCGTTCAGCAAAGCGTGGGAGCAGTCCGGCGTTTTCCTGAACGACCAGACCTTCGAAGTCTCCGTCGCGAATACCCCCGCCTTGCTCGGCACGCTCCTCGATATCCTATCTGAACAGGGGTTCGGCTCCGTCCGCACCAAGCGCATCGCAGCTTGGCGTGCCGACATGAAAGTCGATCCTGCGCAGCTGCTCGCGATGGTCGCGGATATCGGGAAGGGACGGCTGAGCGCCAAGATCGCCCGCAAGCTGCCCTTCGGCCAGCATCCACCCGGCTATATCGCTGCCGCCATCAGGTTCGTGGCCGACCGTGTCTAACCATCTCGCGCTGGCGCGGGCACTGGTCGATCTTGCTGCCAACGCCGAACAGGCCGCGGCGGTTCAGGAGCGCGGCCATTGCGTTGTCCTGGCCGGCCCTGGCAGCGGCAAGACCAAGACCCTGACCACGGCGATGGCACGCTGCCTCGTGGAAGATGTCGTCGACCCGCGCGGGGTCGCATGTATCACCTACAATAACGAGTGCGCGATCGAGCTCGAGACACGCCTCGCCGCGCTCGGCATTGCCAGCAACGATCGCGCCTTCATCGGCACGGTCCACAGCTTCGCGCTCACGCAGGTGATCGTGCCTTATGCGCGCTGTCTCCCCGGACTGCTGCCGGATGAATTCCGCGTCGCGAGCCGGGCGGAATGCCGTGCTGCGGTCGAAATTGCTTATTCGCAGGTCTTTGACGACCAGTTCGATCCCCATGATCGCTGGGGCTTTGCCGAAGAGAAGCGCCGACGCGATGTCGACCGATCGCGCCCTGATTGGCGCGGTTGCAATCCTGAGCTTGCCGATTTTATCGAAGCCTATGAGGCCGAACTGCGCCGCCGCAGTCTGATCGACTTCGACGACATGCCGCTGATCGCCTTTCGCATGATCCAGCAGCATGGCTGGATTCGTGCCGCACTGCGAGCACGATTTCCGGTCCTATTCGTCGACGAATATCAGGACCTTGGCTATGCGCTGCACGAACTGGTGCTCCTCCTCTGCTTCGCCGGCGGAATGCGCCTGTTCGCGGTAGGGGACGCGGACCAATCGATTTACGGCTTTACCGGCGCTGATCCCGAACTGCTGCAAAGCCTGGTCGCGCGTGCTGATGTCCGCGTCCTTCGCCTGCGTTTTAACTACCGGTCCGGCGCCAAGATCATTCGCGCCTCGATGGGCGCGCTCGGCGAGGAGCGCGATTATCGTGGGCGCGACGGTGCGCCCGACGGCGACTTGTTCTTCTGGAAGGTGATAGGCGACATCGATACGCAAGCGCGCACTATCGGCAACAAGATCTTACCCGTGCTTCTTGAGCGCCATCCCGCCGAGGAAGTCGCCATTCTCTATCGCGCGGCCTGGCTGGGCGACAAGATCGCCGCCGCGCTTGATGCTAAGGATATCCCCTATGTCCGCACCGACGGCAACGCGCTGATCAAACGCAGCTCGCGGCTCGCGCGGTTCATTGAGGGGTGTGCCCGCTGGACCACCGGCGGCTGGCGCGAGGCCAACCCGCCTTTTGCGCGCTTGCTCTCGCAGGCCAAGGCCTTGGTGTTCGGCGGACGCAGCAGCGACGCGGAAGAGCAGATGCTATCAAGCCAGCTGATTGCATTTTTGCGCAGCGGGATTGACAGCGGCGAGACCACCCATTTCTGGTTGCAAAGATTCTGGCGCGAATTGGTCACGCCATGGCGCGCGATCGCGCGCAATCCACAGGGAGAATGGGACGTTTGCTCCGAGATAGCCACGCGAACGGATCCTGCGCGCGGCGGGGACATTGCCCTCAACATTTTCGCTGGCCGGATTGAGGGAACGGGCCGCGTCAGTCTCAGTACGCTGCACAGCGCAAAAGGCCGTGAGTTCGATGCGGTCATTCTCTTTGGCATGAACGCCGGGGCGCTCCCAAGTCAACGCGACCGAAAAACGCCAACGGCGCTGCGCGAGGCCCGGCGGCTCTTCTATGTTGGCGTGACGCGGCCGCGAAAGGAGCTCGCGATCGTCTATCAGGACGGAAATCCTTCGCCCTGGGTCGTTGAACTCTACAAGCGGAGCCAGCAGGGTTAACCGCAACGCGATGGGTCCAGGGCAGTTCGAGCCGTGCGGCCATTCCGGAGTCGGATCGAGCGGATTCTCCGGCCAGACATAAAAAGCCCAGGCGACGCACGAGTATTGTTTGATGGCCTCTTCGTTTAATGTCCTGAGCGGCGATATGCGCGTGCGATGAAGAACAAGCATCTTTTCGAGCTTAGGAAGGCAGTAGTGCGAACGAGAGTCGGCTATTTCAGTTGGTCGGGTCGCTCCAAAGCGGTCAGCCGCCAAAATAGTGGACGGTCTGCACCTAGGAGGCGAAATTCTCCTGCTGAAAGGCCGGAATGGGTCGGTTTTGCCGGGGGGCGAACGCCGGGTCGTGAGACAATGCTGCCGTTCGACGTGCGACGCTCAAACGGCAGGCTTCGCCGCAACCCGCCTTAGCTAGCGTGAGATGGGGCGGATGGGGGTCTGGGGCAAGAGGTTTCCGGCTCATACCATCGTCCGTGATGCTGACTCACGTGGGGGATTCCCAAAGCGGCGAAACTATGAATCTATGTCTTCGGGTTGGAGGGCATTGTCATGGGTGCAGCGATTGGATTGCGAGACGACTTTGATGCAGCGGGCTTGAGGCGACTGGCGCGGACGACGAAGAGTGCGAACCAGGGACGCCGACTGCTAGCTTTGGCTGAAATCTATGATGGCGCGAACCGCAGCGATGCCGCGCGCATCGGCGGAGTGACCCTGCAGATCGTGCGGGATTGGGTGATGCGGTTCAACGCCCGAGGTCCAGCCGGCCTCCTTGACGGCAAGGCCCCAGGCAAGCCGCCCTTGCTGAATGATAYCCAGCGCCAAGCGCTCGCGGAGGTCGTTGAAAGTGGACCGATACCAGCGATCCATGGAGTTGTGCGTTGGCGGCTGATCGACCTGGCGCGGTGGCTTCATGACGAATTTGGGGTGTCTCTGACGGAAACGACCGTAGGGCGAGARTTGAAAAAGCTGGGCTATGTCAAATTGACGGCACGCCCACGTCACCATGCCCAGAACGAATATGCGATGGAGGACTTCAAAAAGGGGGCTTTGCAGCCGAGCTGGCAAAGATYAAAGCCGCCCTCTCGCGCGACACGCCCATAGAGGTATGGTTCCAGGACGAGGCCCGTATCGGCCAGAAAAACAAGATCACCCGCCGCTGGGCCAGGCGCGGCACCCGGCCTTCAGCGCCCAAGGATCAGAGGACCAAATCAGCCTACATGTTGGGCTACGCCCGCCTTCGGCCCGGCGTTATCTGCCCTGAGCTTGGCAAGGGCGCTGGCTTGGTCCTGCCCTTCTGTAATACCCAGACCATGTCGCTGCACCTGGCGGAGATATCGCTCGCTATCGAACCAGGTGCCCACGGCGTGCTGCTGATGGATCAGGCCGGATGGCACATGACCGGGAAGCTGGAAGTACCCGATAATATCAGCATCGTTCCGGTGCCGCCAAAATGTCCTGAACTCAACCCGGTCGAAAATATCTGGCAATTCATGCGCGATAACTGGCTATCCAACCGCATCTTCACGTCCCACGACAACATCGTCGACCTTTGCTGCGAAGCCTGGAACAGGCTGATCGATCAGCCCTGCTGGGGTGGACGGCCTCCGTATGGCATCAGAATGTGCCAGAGTGAGTCGTTAGATTTCGATCGAAGGAGACCGCCCATGGAACAGATTATCCGCATTGGCATGGATACGTCAAAACATCTCTTTCAGCTGCACGGTGTGAATGCAGCGGAACAGCCGATTTTGCGCAAGAAGCTGCGACGCAAGGAAATGATCGACTTCTTCCAGAAGCTGCCGTCAACGGTGGTCGCCATCGAGGCGTGCGGCGCCTCACATCATTGGGCCCGCCTGCTGGGCTCGTTCGGTCATGAGGTGAAGCTGATCGCACCACAATTGGCAAAGCCGTACGTGAAGCGCGGCAAGAATGATGCCGCCGATGCCGAGGCGCTGTGCGAGGCCATGAGCCGCCCGACAATGCGCTTCGTGCCGGTAAAGACCGCAGAACAGCAGGCAGCGCTAATGCTGGTCGGAATGCGCGACAGGCTGGTGAGAAGCAGAACCCAACTCRCCAATGCGATCCGCGGCTACGCTGCCGAGTTCGGACTAACCACAGCCAAGGGCATATACAAGATCGAGCCGCTGCTCGAACGCACTGCAACCGATGAGACCGTTCCGACATTGGCACGCGAACTCTTCGCGTTGCACGCCAGCGAATACCAACAGTTGGAACGGCAGCTTGAAGACGTCGAGGCAAAGCTACTAGCATGGCACCGCAAAATGAGTGCAGCCGACGCCTGGCCCAAATTCCAGGCGTCGGGCCGATTGGCGCATCGCTTCTCATGATGAAAACGCCCGCCCCGGAACTCTTCGCGTCGGGGCGTCAATTTGCAGCTTGGCTAGGCCTGACCCCGAAGGATCACTCAACCGCCGGCAAAGCAAGGCAGGGCGTTATCACGCGCGCTGGCGACGAAGCATTGCGAAGTATACTGGTGGTCGGGGCCACATCATTGCTTCGACGTGTCAGGGATGGAAGCGGAAAAAATGCCACGCCCTGGCTGCTCTCCATGCTCAAACGCAAACCGCCCAAGCTGGTGGCCGTGGCATTGGCGAACAAAAATTGCGCGGATCGCTTGGAAAATGATGGCCACCGGCGAAACTTATCGAAAAAGCGTCGTGCTATCAGAGTTGAAATGCACGGCATAAGAGATCAGGCAGCGATGGTGAGCGGACARTCAGAGCTACCATCCTGAACTGATGCGTGAACTTGCAAGAAACAGCAGATGGTGGATCGATCGATCCGAGACGCGTGATAGCCCGTATGCGCCAGTGGCCGTTGCAGGTCGCAGCCTTGTTTGGAACTCGTGTCGCGGAAACCATCTTGGCCAGCGTTCATGTGCGAACGCACCCACAGGCCGGACATATGAACGCAAGCGATCCGATCAATATTATCTGCCAAATCTTGCAGGGAGGGGGCCGTCCACATATGGCGCATCATGACAATTGGACGCCGCAAATGGGCACGTGGGTCGTGATCAATGCAGGTTGGTATTACACATGGCGCAGCAAGCTGCGACAGGCTCCTCACCCCGTTCAGCGATACACTCTGCCGGGACGATGCGCGGTTCGTCGATGCCGTCCGCGCCGCCTCGCCCATAATCGCGGAATCTGCCGACCTCGCGCGGCGTTTCTACGCCATACTGATCGGACGCGAAGCCGTAGAGTTCGAGCCATGGCTCGCCCAGGCACTTGGAAGCGCCATCGCTTCGTTCGCGCGCGGCCTCCGGCGCGATATCGATGCGGTGCGCGCCGCATTGATTTTACCGTGGAGCACTGGACCGGTCGAAGGCAAGATCAACAAGCTCAAGCTGATCAAGCGTTCCATGTACGGCCGGGCTGGCCTCGACCTACTCCGGGCGCGTATCATGGCATGACACCTGCACCAAAATTGCGGGAGAGCCCCGTTCCGGGGAAAATTACAGTGCCGTTGACAACACCGCCGCGTTCTGGCTGATGTGGCGCATCCCGCAGGAAATCCCCAAGGCCACCGCGCCCAATACCACCACTCTGGCCACCGCCGAGTTCACGACGCTGCGCGTGCGGCTGCTCAAGGTCGCCGCCCGCGTCATCAAGAATGCCTCACGCATCCGGGTTGCGTTCGCATCCGCCTGCCCCGACGCCGCCCTCTTCCGGTCTATCGCCCTCGCGCTCAGGCCCACTCCGGCATAGCCGACGCGGCCGCGCCGCCGAAAGCCTCAACCCCGTCCATCAACCTTGCAAGCCTCTCGACCACCAGCGATGCAACAGGCGCAGCGGACACGCTCGCCTTGATCAAGCCGACAGTGCCGTCGGGTGCCAAACGCGACCAAATACGGCACCGTCATGAATGCGAGGGGTTAAATCGCCACGCGTTCGCCTGGCGATGCTCATTGGCGCGATCTTACTGCTCACTGGTCTCCTTGACGTCCGGCGAGATCCTCGTCGCCCCAGATATTAACACCGACATTGTCGTTTCCGGCCCGCCTGCTCACATCATTCGAACAGCGGAAAGCAACAGTCAATCGCGCAGTCCGTTCCGGATCCGTTCTACGAGTTTGCCGCTTTTCAACCTATGACGTCAATGGGCCTTTTAATGACCCTGGCTGAGTGCAGAGTACTCAACCATCAGGACGATTGCCGATTCCGCTACCGCCATCACTGAGCAGCACAGTGCCAGTCATGTACGAAGAGTCCCGGCGCGAAGCCAAAAGCGCGTAAAGACCAGCATGGTCGGCTGGTTCGGCTATCCGCCCGAGCGGGGTCATGCTGGAAATCATTTCGTCAAGCCCGGGCATCTGTTCCATCTTCATTTCTGCAAAGCCACCCGTCTGAGTACCGCTGAGTGGGGTCCGGGTCCCTCCCGGTGCAACGCCGTTAACCCGGATTTCGGGTGCCAGTTCCCAGGCCAGTTGCTTGATCAGCCCGAGTACTGCGTGCTTAGAGGCGACGTATAGCGTGCCGCCGCCTCCGGTATAATAACTCGAGGTCGAGGCCGTGAAAATGATGCTTCCCTTAACCTTCCTGAGTTCGGGGATGGCGGCGCGGGCACCAAGAAAATAACCCTTCAGGTTGACGTCGAAGATTTCGTCGAAGACCTTGCCGAGTTGCTCGGGATCCTGCTGTTCGAGCGGGACCATAAAATCCCAGATCCCAACGTTCCCGACAAATACATCGAGCTTGCCGAAAGCCGCCACGGTTTCCGCCACGGCGCGGGCATTGTCTGCATAGGAACGCACGTCTCCCGCCACGGCCACCACGCTGTCCCCATGCCGCGAACGTACGAGTTCTACCTGCTCATCGTCCTTGACCAGGACGCCAACCTTGGCGCCCTCCTCAATATAACGCGCGACCACCGCCGCCCCGATCCCGGTGGCGCCACCGGTAAGTAGCGCCACCTGTCCATCAAGCCTGTTAGACAATTTTCTCTCCTCCGCCTCCGGTTATCGATCAGTATGGGATTAATGATCGAACATCCCGGTGCGACCTTCTTGCAAGTTCACCACGACCGACTTGGTCTGGGTGTAGTGGTTGAGCACTTCATGGCTGAACTCACGACCGAACCCGCTCTGCTTGTAGCCGCCGAGTGGCATGTTGGCCTTCAGATTGTAGTAGCGGTTGATCCACACCGTGCCGGTTTCGAGCTTGCGTGCCATGCGGTGCGCGCGCGCAATGTCGCGGGTCCAGATACCACCGGCTAGGCCGTAATTGGTATCGTTCGCCACCTTCATCATGTCGTCTTCGTCCTTCCAGCTAATCACGCTGGTAACGGGGCCGAAGATCTCTTCACGCGCAATACGCATCGAGTTGTTGACGTTGGTAAAGACCGTCGGCCTGATGAAGTTCCCATCGGCAAGCTTGTCGTTGCGGCTGCCGCCGGTCAGAACGTTGGCGCCTTCTTCCGTCGCCAGTTCGAGGTAGCTTACGACCTTGTCCATCTGCATCTGGGACGCCTGCGCGCCGAGCTGTGTGGCGAAGTCGAGCGGGTCGCCCTGGCGAATACCTTCGAGTGCGACCTTGAACTTGGCGAGGAATTCATCCTGGATCGACTCGTGCAGGAACAGTCGCGATCCGGCCAGGCAAACCTCGCCCTTGTTGAGCACGGTCGACATCGTGGCGCTTTCGACCGCGGCATCGATATCGGCATCGGCGCAGACGATGTGCGCGGACTTGCCGCCCAGTTCCAGCGTCTGCGGGATGATATTGGTGGATGCATACTGCATGATCCGACGGGCTGTCCCCACCGAACCGGTGAAGGCGACCTTGCGGACGTCCTCATGAGTCACAAGCGCCTCTCCGACGTCGGCACCATAGCCGGTGACCACGTTGATCACGCCGGGGGGCAGAAGATCGGCCATTTCCACGAAGAATTCGATCACCGAAAGGCAGACCGTCTCGGCGGGTTTAAGCACAACCGTGTTACCCGAAGCGAGCGCGGGCGCGATCTTGCAGGCCATCATCAGCATCGGAACGTTCCACGGGATAATCTGCGCGCAGACCCCCAACGGCTCGCGATGAACGATGCCGACGGCATCGGGATAATCCATGGTCTGGCCATGGAGGCCGTACGCAGCGCCCGCGAACAATTCGAACTGGCCGATTGCCTGGGGCATGTCGAAATGCATCGATTCGCGGATCGGTTTGCCGTTGTTCAACGTTTCGAGCGTCGCGTAATGCTGATGCCGTGCCTTGAGTCGGCGCGCGACCTCGATCAAAATTTCCTGGCGTTCGGCGGCCGAACTATCCGCCCACTTCGGGAAAGCAGCCTTCGCGGCGGCCACTGCGCGCTGGATATCCTTGGCATTGCCAGCCTGGATTTTGGTCAGCACCGCCCCGGTGGCAGGGTTAATCAGGTCGATCGTCTTTCCGCTATCACTGGAAATCCACTCGCCGCCGATAAAGTGACCGTATTCACTCTTAATTCCGTACTCGTTAGTACCACTTTTCAACTGTGTAGCCATTGCATCTCTCCTTAGAATTCATACAACTTCGATCAAAAGGTCGCTCACCGGAAACACTCTGCAGGCAAGGGCAAAGCCCGCCGCACGCTCGGTCTCCGAAATCTTCGCCACGCTCATCTTACCGGTCGTGTAATCTCCGCCGACCACCCTGACCCTGCAAATTCCGCACCCGCCGCCACGGCAACCAACGCCGATATCGCTCGATCCGCATCGCTCCATGGCAAGCAAGATCCGCTCGTCCTCACCGCAGCTGAACTCTCCGCCGCCGACGATCCGGATCCGGTGCAGCCCGGTTGTCACGCTATACCTTCTCAGCTGCCTTTGCAGCCGCTTTCGCCGCAAAGGACTGTCCGCCGACCGCGAAGTGGCCGCTCGGCATCTCGCGCAAGATAATGCGAACTGATTCACGCGGCGCCCCAATCGAAGTGATGGCAGCATCGGTCAGGGCTTGGATCAGCCGTTCTTTGTCGTCCGTCGATCTACCCTCGAGCATGTTGACCTCGATGATTGGCATTCACGCCTCCACCTGAAACATTACGGCACCAAGCCCCTGGATACTCGTGCGGACGGTTTGACCGGGCGCGAGATTGGGAGCGGCGGTGATGCCACCTGCCATCACGATGTCGCCTGCTGAGATTTCTTCTCCGCCTTCAGCGACAAGTCGCGCTGCGGCGACCAACGACCGCAAGGGGTGGCCGAGAATAGCTGCAGTCGAACCGACCTCGATCACATGGCCGTCGATTTCGAGAATAACCCCGAGGTTCGAGAAATCCTTGGCCGGATCGTTCCATTGTCCGATCACAAGGCCAGAGGACGAGGTGTTGTCGGCAATAACATCGGACAAAGCGAACTTGAAGTTCTCGTACCGGCTATCAATGATTTCCATTGCCGGAGCAATCGCTTCGACCGCCGCCAGCGCCTCCATCGCTGTGACCTTTCCGGAAAGCGGTGCCTTCATAAGGAAGGCCACTTCCGGTTCAACCCGTGGGTGAACGAAACGTGCGCGAGACATCGACGCGCCTTCCTCGATCAGCATCGCGTCGGTCAGGCGGCCCCATGCCACCTCGTCGACCCCGACCTGCAGCATCTTGGCCCGGCTCGTCAGACCCATCTTGACTCCGATTCGGCGTTCACCGCGGCTGAGGCGACGATCGACCGACAGCTTCTGCACCAGATAGGCATCTGCCACACTCAGATCGGGTTCGGTATCCGTGAGTTGGGGCGTTGCGCGCGCATGAAGCGCCGCGCTGTCCAGAATTTCCGCGTAACGTTCAATCTTGTTCATTGCCATCGCCTATGCTGCCCGCACAGAAACGAGATCGAGCGCAACATCGACAATCATGTCTTCCTGCCCGCCAACCATACGCCGCTTACCCAGCTCGATCAGAATTTCGCGGGTGTCGAGGCCGTATTGTTCGGCCGCCTTTTCCGCGTGACGAAGGAAGCTTGAATAGACACCGGCATAACCCAGGCTCAGCGTCTCGCGGTCGACCCGCACCGGGCGATCCTGAAGCGGACGGACCAGATCTTCTGCTGCGTCCATCAGCGCCATCACGTCGCATCCATGGTTCCAGCCCTTTCGGTCGGCCGCAGCAACGAACACTTCGAGCGGAGCATTGCCCGCTCCCGCGCCCATCCCGGCGAGGCTGGCGTCAATCCGCACGGCCCCTTCCTGAGCAGCAACGATCGAATTCGCGACACCGAGCGACAAGTTGTGGTGGGCATGCATGCCGCGCTGGGTTTCCGGCTTGAGCACGCGGTCGTAGGCCCGCAGCCGTTCGCGCACACCGTCCATGTCAAGCGCGCCGCCGCTGTCGGTCACATAAACGCAGTGCGCGCCGTAGCTTTCCATCAGCAAGGCCTGCTGGGCCAGCGCCTCGGCGTCGATCATGTGGCTCATCATCAGAAAGCCCGATACATCCATGCCCAGATCGCGGGCGATACCGATATGCTGCTTGGCAACGTCTGCCTCGGTGCAATGGGTCGCGACCCGCACCGAGCGAACACCCAATGCGTAAGCGCGGCGAAGCTCTTCGACAGTGCCGATGCCAGGCACCAGCAGCGTGGTCAGCACCGCCCGTTTGATCACGTCGCTGCCGCCTCGATCCATTCCCAGTCGGTGTGAGAGCCAAAGCCATAATTGAATGACGTGCCGTTGAGACCATCGCCGTGCGACACTTCGATGGCGTCGACACCGGCATCGTCCAGGGCCTTGGCGATCGTGCGGACGCTGTCAGTGCCATACATGTGAAGGATGGCATGCATCCCGTCACGCAGGGTGACATCTTGGATGTAAAGCTTGCCGGTTTCAGGGTTGAAAGTCATGCTGCCACCCTTTCTAGGTTCTGCAGTGCAATCCGCTCGCCGGCCGCCTTGGCCGCAGCGGTCATAATGTCGAGGTTGCCGGAATATTTTGGCAGGTAATCGCCCGCCCCCTCTACCTCGAGGAAAACGCTGGTCTTGAGACCGACGAACTCGCCGTAGCCGGGAATTTTCAGCGGATGGTTGGAACCAAACCGTTCAAACTGCACCTCCTGCTTGAGGCGATAGCCGGGGACGTAGGACTGGACGGTCTGCACCATGTCCTGCACCGACTGGCGGATAAGATCCTCATCAACCTGATCGGTCAGCGTGAAGATCGTATCGCGCATGATCATCGGCGGTTCAGCCGGATTGAGGATGATAATCGCGCGTCCGCGGCGCGCTCCGCCGACGACCTCGATCGCCTTAGCGGTGGTCCGGGTGAACTCGTCGATATTGGCGCGGGTGCCCGGCCCTGCCGAACGCGATGATACCGATGCGACAATTTCTGCGTAATGGACAGGACTCACGCGTGATACCGCTGCGACGATCGGGATGGTCGCCTGGCCACCGCAGGTGACCATGTTCACGTTGCGGACGCTGCTATCGAGCACATTTCCTACCGGGGGCACGAAAAACGGCCCCAAAGCAGCAGGCGTCAGGTCAACGACCAGCTTGCCGTCCTGCTGCAGCACGGCATCATGCTCCTTGTGGGCGTAAGCCGAGGTTGCATCGAAGACGATTCCGATCTCCGGATAAACCGGCAGCTTGCGCAGCCCGTCCATCCCCTCATGGGTGGTCGTCACACCGCGCTCGCGGGCCATCGCCAGCCCCTCCGATGCTGGGTCGATGCCGACCACCGCAGCGAGTTCGAGCACATCCGAACCCTTGAGCATCTTGATCATCAGATCAGTACCAATATTGCCTGAGCCGATGATCGCACATTTCATCTTGGCCATACGCTTGCCTTTCATCCAATCTTCAGTTTCAGTCCGCGGCGAATTCTGCGCGAACTGTTCCAACTCCATTGATTCTCGCCTCGACGACATCGCCGCGGTTTACCCCGGCCATCGGACCGAGCGCACCAGACAGGATCACGTCGCCTTCAAGCATCGGCCGACCGACCCGCGCCATGACCCGTGCCAGCCACAATGCTGCGGTGATCGGGCTGCCCAGGCAGGCGATACCAGCGCCGACCGAAATGGGTTCGCCCTTGATCTCCATCACCATGCCGCATTCACGCAGATCGAGCCCATCGAGCTTGCGCGGAACCGCGCCCAGCACGAACAGCCCGCTCGAGGCGTTATCGGCCACGGTGTCCCAGATGCGGATGTCCCAATTGGCCACCCGGCTGTCGACGATCTCGATGGCCGGCACGACATATTCAACCGCGCGGATCATTTCTGCGGTCGTCAGATCGGGATGCGGCAGGTCGCGACCGATGACAATCGCGATCTCGGCTTCGACCTTGGGCTGGATCACCTGATTGAGCGAGATCGGTATGCCTTCGGGCACGTCCATATCGGCAAACAGCATGCCGTAATCGGGCTGGTCGACGCCAAGCTGCCGCTGGACCGCAAGCGAAGTGAGGCCGATCTTGCGGCCTACCAGTCTTCGTCCGCTGTCGACATAGTGCCGGGTATTGACCTCCTGCACGGCATAGGCAGCATCAACCCCGCCCGCGAAATGAGATCGCGAACCGGCGCCACGGGTGTTCCGCTTGTCGCAGCTCCACGCAGCATTTCGGCGGCTTGTTGAATGACCCGAGGGTCTATCGTGGTTTCCATGGTCATAATCTCAGAGCTTCACGCAAATGTTTGCGGTTTCGGTGTAGAATTCGAGGCTGTGGACACCACCCTCCCGGCCGATCCCGGAATGGCCAGACCCGCCAAACGCCGTGCGCAGATCGCGCAGGAACCAGCAATTGACCCAGCACACACCGACCTGCATCGCCGCTGCCACCCGGTGCGCGCGCGAAACGTTTTCGGTCCACACGGTCGCGCACAATCCGTAGTCGGTGTCGTTGGCCAGCGCGATAACCTCGTCTTCGGAGTCGAACGGGATTACCCCGCAGCACGGACCGAAGATTTCCTCCCGGATCACCGTGGCATCGTGCGCAAGTCCGGTCCACAGCGTCGGCTCCACGTAGAAGCCGCCCGCCTGATCGCCTTCGACTTTCGGAACGCCGCCGCCGGTGACAACCGTCGCCCCTTCTTCGACCGCTTTCGCGTAATAGCCTAGCACCTTATCGCGGTGCTCTGCGCTGCTCAACGGCCCAAGGTAGGCCGGATCGCCCATGGAACCGGGCTTGAATGCCTGCGCCGCCAGCGTCATCCGCCGGACGAACTCATCGAACAGAGGCCGCTCGACATAGACCCTCTCTGTGCCGAGACAGACCTGCCCGGTGTTGAGGAAGACCGAGCGTGACAGGCCCTCAATCGCCTTGTCGAGATCAGCGTCGGCGAAGACGATCGCCGCATTCTTTCCGCCGAGCTCGAAAGAAACGTCGCGGACCCCGACTGCAGCCTTTTGCATGATCGCCTGCCCGGTTCCGGTCTCGCCGGTAAAAGTGATCGCATCGACATCCTTGTTGGAGGTCAGAAACTCGCCTGCCGAGCCGCCGCCGAAACCATGGACGACGTTGTAGACGCCTTGGGGCATCCCCACCGCGTTCATGACTTCGCCTAGTAGCGCTGCTGTTCGGGGGGTTTCCTCCGAAGGCTTGACCACCACTGTGTTTCCGCAGCTAGCGCCGGTCCGACCTTCCAGGTCATCAGCAGCAACGGGAAGTTCCACGGGCAGATCACCGCGATCACGCCCTTGGCCTTGCGCACGGCATAATTGATCGCCTGCCCACCATCGGGCGTCGGCGTGGTGAAGGATTCACCTGGCATCGTCGCGATAACGTCCGCGAACATGCGGAAATTCGCCGCGCCGCGAGGAATGTCGATGTGCGAAGCCACGTGACGGGGCTTGCCCGTATCGGCCACTTCGGCATCGAGAAAATCATCCGCACGGCGCTCGATTTCGGCGGCCACCGCGACGATCAACTTAACCCTCTCGGCAGTCGTCATCTTGCCCCAAGGACCATCAAGAGCCGCTTTAGCGGCCGCCACTGCATCGGCGACATCGGCTTCGCTTGCCTCATAAACCGTGCCGATTGTTTGTCCCGTTGCCGGATTGACGTTGTCAAAGGTCTTTCCTTGGCTGCCCTTGCGATAGGAACCCCCAATGAAATTGAGTATGTGGTCGGCTACAGGTCGAGGCGAATTGGTAGTCATTTGATTTCTATCGTCCCAATGTATTATTGCACTGGCCGCTCACTGCTGCTCTGCGCCGATTGCGGAGAGGCCAGCGTTGGCGCAGGCAATGTCGAGTTCTTCAGATCCACCAGAGACGCCGATTGCACCGACGAATTCGCCATCGATAACGATGGGAAGTCCCCCGCCAAACATCACGATCCCCGGCTGAACGGTTATCCCGTCGCTCAGCGCCGGATTGCCTGAAACCATCTTGTACACGTCAGGCGTCGCAACCCGAAAGCTGGCGGCGGTATAGGCCTTGTCCTGGGCAATTTGTGACGAGGGAAAGGGTGTACCGCTCGCGCGCAGCAGAGCCGCCAGTTCGCCTCCTCCACCGATGATGGCGGCAACGACCGGGTAACCGGCTTCCTCGCCCTTGGCGACGGCGGCCGAAACCGCTTGTGCGGCCAAGCCGTGTCCGATTGTCCGGATTGTCACCAAACCGTCCATGATCAGGTGTTTACCGTCATGAAGCGTTCGTTCAGCGCCTTCTCGTAATAGAAGATCGCCTTACCCGCGTTTTCTGCCTGCCACATACGGCGCGGGTTGTCGGGGTAATAGATATAGCCGCCGCTGAACGTCTCGTTGCGGTTGCCCGACGGATCGAAGAAATAGATCGTCTGGCCGCGAGTGATCCCGTGGCGCGTCGGGCCGATGTCGAGCGAAATATCGTAGCGACTGATAATGTCAGCCGCGTGCCCAACATCGTTCCAGGATTCGAGGTTGAACGAAGTGTGGTGGATCCGGCCATCTTCCGGATAACCCAGAAAAGCGACATCATGGGCCTTGTTGCTGCATGAAAGGAAGATACCGAGACGTGCCCCGGTACTTTCGTCGACCAGTTCCTCGGTTACTGAGAAGTCGAGAACTTCCACGAAGATCTTGGCGCTCGCCGAGATGTCCACGCCGTTGAGCGCGCAGTGATCAAAGCGGGTTGCCCGCATGCCACGCGGTTCGGCTATCCAGACATCAGGATTGCGGACCGCCGGCCCGGTTTCGGACAGCTCCATTTCTGCGTATAGGTCAAACACATGCGCGGTCGGCGCGTTGAAGCGGATTTTGCGTCCGACACCCGGATCTTCGCCAGCGGGAATGACATCGACGTTCACTCCCGCATCGAGCAGGCGTTCGGCAAAATGATCAAGATCGGAGTCTTTCGCGACCTTGAACGCCATGCGGTCAAGCCCAGCGGTATCGGCTTCGCGCAGGATAATGCTGTGGCGGTCGAATTCGTCGAACGCCTGGAAAAAGGCACGCCCATCCTCGACGCTGACGAGATTGAGACCAATCCGGTCACGATAATGAACAATAGCCTCATCGAGATCGAGGACCCGCAGTTGCACATATCCAGGGCGGATTACACCGGTCAAAGCCATTTCAGTTCTCCTTGCATGCGTCAGCCCTTGAGGCCGTTGCTGAAAAATTCAGACACAACTCGGTTAAAGCTGACCATGCGCTCAATCTGGACCCAGTGCCCGCATTCGCCGAACACGTTCAAGTCAGCACGAGGCAGCAGCGTTGCCAAGCGCACGCTCGACTCCAGTGGAATAACCTCATCGAACCGGCCATGCAGCACCAGCATTTCGTGTTGCAGCGCCGCAATGTCTTCTTCGCGGCTTGCCAGCATCGCGATATTGGCTTGACGGTCCGCGCCGCCAAAGGTCGCATGATACGGTTCCTGTGCACCAGGACGCATACTTGCTTCGTATCGCGACTTGATCAGATCGTCGGTCAGCCTGCTGTGATCCCAGGCAAGATATTCGAGCGACGAGCGCATGGCCTCGACCGAGGGAACATAGCCCCAGACCTCATCGAGCGCTGGCGTGATCGGGAACTCAAGACCGGCCGGTCCCATAAGGACCGCCCGCTCGACTCGATCAGGATGCGCGATCGTGAAAGCCAGCGCAATGCCGCCACCGAACGAATTGCCCACCATTGACACCTTGTCGATGCCAAGCCCGTCAAGCAGGGCGGCAATCTGGTCGACCCAGATCTGCTTGTCTTCGATACGGCCCTTGGAATCGGAATAACCAAATCCGTACATGTCCGGCGCAATCACCCGGAACTGTTTTGCAAGAGCTGGCATATTGAGCCGCCAGTTAGCCCATGCCGTGACACCTGGTCCCGATCCATGGATAAGCACGACTGGCGGCCCTTCGCCCACATCATGGTAGTTGGTCACACTGCCATCGACTACCAGCGACTTGCCAATCTCGGGGCGTGGATCTTCTTTCGTTGCGGTGACCATATCTCTCCCGATCGCGCCTTTACCGCCTTCAAGCCTAAGCGCCTCCCGTCATCTTGACGGAAAACATTATAGGCGGGCGCTAGAATCATTTTCAGCTTTATTGCACAAAACAGAACGCGTTGGCAATTAGCGAATGCATTATACTCGCCGTATACCTGCGAGCGGTGCGCGAGCTACCTCATGCTAGGCCTTCGGCCTTTAGCGCTGCACCCACAGCGGGACGCTGCGCGATCTTGCCGGCATAAGTGCCGAGCGCGGGATATGCAGACATATCGATGCCCACATGTCCGGGCCATCCAAGCATCACGAATAGGTAGATATCGGCGACGCTGAACGAATCTCCGACGTAGTGATCGCGTCCGTCCAGCTCCTTGTCGAGCGCTGCCAGGTGATTCTTGACCAACACCGCGGCCGCCGCCTTGACCTCATCGGACGTTCCGGGAGTGAACAGGGGCACAAAGGCCTTGTGGAATTCCGAGCCGAGAAAGCTGAGGCGGCTCAACAGCTGATAGCGCTCAATGCTGCCCTCGGCTGGCGCCAAGCCGACTCCGGGATTTTGATCGGCGATATAGAGCAGAATTGCTGGGTTCTCGGTCAGGCTCTGACCGTTGTCCAGGGTCAGCGCAGGTACCTTCCCGGATGGATTAACGGCCAGAAAATCGTCGCCTGCTTCGGTTTTGCGGGTTGAGAGATCGACCTTGACCGCCTCGAAATCCGCGCCGGCTTCGCGCAGGGCAATATGCGGTGCAAGCGAACAGGCGCCCGGACTGATGAACAACTGCATTGTGTTTCTCCTCTTGTCTTTTGTCGGTAAAAAATTACGGCCGTCAGATCGGGGTCGCCAGCAGGGTCGCGATCCGATGGGTGTCGTAGACGCACGTCCGGCTAATCAACCTTGCCGCGCCATCCTTGACCAGCAACCTGTCGATATACTTCCCGGCATTATAGATGCGCGTTTCACCGTCATTGCGGGTTTGCAGCACAGCATAGCTGGCCTCCGCCGTCACCGTGTTCCCGTCGCTCCCGGTCACCACCGCCCGAGAGATTAGATGACGACTGAATTGTTCGGGGAACACGTTGGCATGGCGCAGGGCCACCACGCGATCAACCAGCATCCCCTTGCTATCACAATACATCACTGCGGCAGGCAGGCCATTGTCGACATTCTCGCGAGCGATCACCTGGTAGAGGCAATCTTCAACAAAGAACTCGGGCCAATCTTCAAGGCGCCCGTCATCGAGGCATAGGCCGTAAGCGGCGTTCAGGGAATCGATCAGACCTTGCAGAACGGGATCGGCGATTGTCATGCTGGCACCCCCACTGTCGAGGCCGACAAGGCATCACCCATCAATTCCAGATACCCTTTCCAGAATCCACGCACGGCGTTCTCATCCATGCCCATCGGCGCGTAATATTCGCGCACATCGTCGCCACCCATTTCGATGAAATTAAACTTGCCTTCCGCCCCGATGGTACCCTGCTGGCAAAGCTCGACCGCTTCGCCGTCCTCCATCGATATCAGCCCGGAGGGCCCAACAAGATTCAGGTTGCGCAGGCGGTGCCGCGTTGTTTCCTCATCATCGTCGCATAGCCAAAGTAAGTCCAGACCAGCTCTGTCTTGTCAGGGCCAAGCGTCACGATCTGACGGGTCGCCAGCGTGTTCTGGATTTGCTGCAACACCACGTTGGGGAACAGCGACTGGATGTGCAGCCCCACATCGTCGTCAATTTCGGGCCGGAATTGCAACAGTCTTTCGTCCTGCAATTTCGTAGCTCCTTGCATCTCCCGATTGGCTTCGTCGCCGAACGACGTGTAATCGATGTCGCCCTTGGGCTTGGACACGGTAAAGACGTTATGGAAGCCCTGCTCGGTAAGTTCCCCCGCGCTGTCCTGGCTTTGGCGGTAAATGCCGAAGGTCGGGTAGAAAAGATGTAGCAAGGCTCCGTGATAGCTATCACGGCTGTTTTCGGAATAGAGCTTCCAGTTGCCAGACATATACTGACGCGCGTAGCCCAAAACCTTGATCGGGCGATGAAAAACCCGGTCGATATATTTGCGCATCACGGGGCCTAGAAAATCTTCGAGCGGCTCTATCTCGGACGAAAACGTGCCGAAAACCATGCCCTTGTAGCTCTCAACCCGCAGCTTCTCGAGCGAGTGATTGGCCGGATCGAAATCCTTGTCATAGCCGCCGACGCCCTTCATGCCGCGCCGGAACGGCACGCCAACCAGCGTTCCTTCGGAATCGTAAGCCCACTGGTGATAGACGCAGACGAAAGCGCCATCGGCCTGGTTACCGCGCAGCGAGCGGCACACGGTTGCCCCCTTGTGTGCGCAGCGGTTGACCCAGGCGAAAATCTTGCCGTCCTGACCGCGCACCAGGACCACTGGTGTTTCACCGACATGGCTCGTCCGAAAATCGCCTGCATTGGCAATTTCGGCTTCTAGTCCAAGGTAACACCAGGTGCGCCCTTTGAAGACGTTGCTCTGTTCCGCAGCGAAGATTTCGGGGTCGTGATAGACCTTATAGTCGATCGCCGTGGGGATTGATCGCTGGGCCTCAACCCGTGCTTGAGTGTTCATTTCGCTTCTCCTTCAAGTTCAAATCCCTGCCCAGATGCGAGCCGCCCACAGGTGCGCATCGCGCTGAGCATCATCGCCGCGTCCGCCTTGCCTGAACCGACAATGTCGTAGGCGGTGCCATGGGCGACCGACATGTGGAGATAGGGCGGCCCCATTATGATTACGCAGTTGCCCGAAAATCCCCAGGTCTTGACCGCAATATGGCCCTGATCGTGGAACATCGCGAGAACCATGTCGTAACGGCCCTCGATGCACTGGCGAAAGACCGAATCCGGCGCGACCGGTCCTTCAACGGCGATGCCCATGGCCTTGGCCCGCTCGACACCCGGCACGATGGCCAGTCGTTCCTCATCGCCCATGGCGTGGGGATTGAGCCCGGCAACCGCAATGCGCGGCTTGGCAATGCCCCAGGACCGCATGGCATCATTCACCTGACCGATGGCCTTGGCCACCAGATCAGCGGAAATGACATCGATCACCTGACGCAAGGACAAATGATCAGTAAGATGCGCAACCCGCAAGGGGCCGGTCAGCAAAACGAGATAGCTCTCGCCGGGCGTGGGGCTGATAACCTTGTCCAGCTTGCCGGCCATCTTCAGCGAACCGGTACTGATCGGTCCCATGATCGTCGCCGCAAAGGATCCGTCCCGCGCCAGCGCATCAAGCTCATCAAGCCATTGCGCCGTCGCGTGCCCCGCCGCCTCAGTGTCTTCGCCCAGCGGCAGAACCCCGGCAGGCAAGGCACCCGTGTCGATCACATCAATCACGCCCGGATCGTCACTGGGCGTCTCGAGCGACTTCATGGCACGCACGCGTGCTTTGACCCCAGTCATGTCGATGGCCCGTTCGACGGCCGCGGACGACCCGACCAGAACCGGGACCGACACCTCGTGAACCTGCCCGCTCGCAAGCGCCTTGACCGCAACCTGCGGACCGATCCCGGCAGGGTCGCCGATCAGCGTTCCAACGACCGGCCGTGCGCCAAGCGAACCCATTGGCCGGTCAGATACTGTAGACATCGAGCATCGTCCTTGCGACGTCGTTGATCACGATCGTCTTCTTGCGTTTGATCACAAAGGAATTTCCTGCTGGCGCAAGGTCGTAGTGCGCGGATCCGCTGTAAACGGTGACATCTCCCTCAAGCACCGAAGTGACGGTCCATGAGGTTCGCACCTGCAAACCAGCAGCGGTATCCTCGACCGACAGCAGCGTGAACATATGCTGCGTCCGTGGAGCAGGCGTACTGGATGAAGACCGACCGGTCCGGATGCGAAACACCCGATCTTCCAGCCCGCCCCGGTTATGATAATAGATCAGCGAGATTTCACGCTTCGGATCGGCGGTCAGGCGTTCACTATCATCCCAGGCAGGCACCCAATATTCAGCCTCCTCGTCGTAGAGCGACAACCAGGAATCCCAGTCCTTCTCGTCCAGCGCCTGGGCTTCTCGCCCAAGGAAGCGCAACACCGACAGCCATTTTGCATCGACGTCATTCACAAAACCGGCTCCTTGTCCCCAAACGCCATCAGTTCAGCGCCTTCGCGATCGATCGCCGAATTCATACGGTTCACCCACTCATCATGGATCGCGACATAAAGGCCTTCGTCAGCCACGGAGGGACTGCTGAGGACGGCGTCCACACCCAAGCCTGCACCAAAATGTCCAGCGTCCTTCTCCCACCTTGTGGCGCCACGCGACATGTCGTTCATCCGGCCTTCACCGGCAGCGAAACCGGCCTGGCAGTTGTTGAACTCGGTCAGGTCATCGGGCGTCGCCATGCCGCTGGCGTTGAAGAAGTCTTCATACTGCCGAAGCCGCAAGGCCCGGGCCTCAGCACTCTCACCAACAGGCGCGATGCAATAGGTCGTGACTTCCGTTTCATCGACCGAAATCGGGTGAATGATTCTGATCTGGCTACTGCTCTGGTCCATCAAGAACACATTGGGGAAAAGTTGGAGATTGCGGATCCGCTTGTTCATCCACAACGACTTCTCCTCTCCGTGATTGGCAGTCAGCCAGTCAAGAATTTCAAAGTTCGGCCGGTCAATGAAGTTGGCGTAGTCCATCCACAGGACTGCATGACCATTCTCGAAAGAGAATGACCCACCATCCTGTCGATTGTAATTGGCCAAATCGATAGCTTTCGTATCGTTCTTAGATACGCCCAGCACACGCCTTTGAACGGTCATGAAGTAGTTCGCATGCACAGTGCTGACGTGGTATCCGTCCAGACCGTTTTCAACCTGCAACTTCCAGTTGCCCCGATAACGATATCGGGTCGCGCCAGGGATTACCTCAAGCTCTCCGGTCTTGGATTGATCGACCAGCAGATCGATGAACTTTTTCGACCCTGCAAGATAATCCTCAAGCGGCAAGACGTCGTCGGAAAGGCTGGCGAAGATGAAGCCGCGATAGCTTTCAAGGCGCGCAATTTGCGGCAGACCAAGATCAGCCTTGTCGAATCCAGGCGCGTAGCCACCAGCCGCCTCTTCCGTCACATCAAGCAAATCGCCTGCCGATGAATAGGTCCATCCATGGAACGGGCACATGAAATTCTTTTTATTTCCGGCCTTTTCACGGCAGACGCGCGCGCCCCGATGCGCGCAAGCATTCACCATTCCGCGAAGCACCCCCGTCTTATCACGGGTTATAATGACAGGCACTCTGCCAATTTTGGTTGTGATAAAATCGTTGGGCTTAGCGACCTGACTTTCATGCGAAACGAACACCCAGTTGCGTTCGAAGACATACTTAAGCTCAAGCTCGAAAATCTCGGGGTCGGTAAAAGCTGCACGATCTACTTTATAGACGCCGCGCGTTTCATCCTTGGCCAACCAGGATTGGAGCCGTCCCCGCAGGACCTGCAGGTTGGCGATACGCCCAACCAGTCGTTCTTTCGCGTTCATTACCTGTCTCTCCCGCATCGTCCTTTTGACCCGACGTCGCTTCTGCGATCAATTGGCCCCGGCGCCATTGCAAATGCCGGTCGCTGAACAGTTACCAGTTCGCCAATCACCTGTCGGCGAATCAACCAGCCAATGCCAGGCCGCTATCCTACCGCTAAAAATTATTCAGTGCAACGTATTGCACCCAGCGAAACATTCGCCTAATAGAGTTTCCAGATTAGGTGCCGAAGCCGCATGTTTAGCGTCGTCGAGCATGCTGGACACAGCGCCAAAAAAGGCGGCAATTTTGGGAGAGCAGTCAATGTCATCGGTCAGCGAACTTGGATATCTCGGCATGTCAGTGACAGATCTCGATGCGTGGCGAGCCTACGCAGCAGAGGTTGCCGGAATGGAAGTCGTCGACGAAGGTGAGAGTGATCGCATCTATCTCCGGATGGATCTGTGGCATCATCGCATAGCACTTATCAAAGGCGACACTGACGATCTCGCCTACATGGGCTGGCGGCTTGGTGATCCGACCGAGTTCGAGGCAATGGTTGAAAAGCTGACCAACGCCGGGATAGCAGTGACTGTGGCGAGCGATGCCGAAGCCCGCGAGCGCCGCGTGCTCGGCCTGGCCAAGTTGACCGATCCCGGTGGAAACCCCACCGAAATCTTCTACGGCCCGCAAGTGGATGCCCACAAGCCTTTCCATCCCGGACGCCCCATGTTCGGCAAATTCGTCACCGGGTCGGAGGGGATCGGTCACTGCATCCTGCGCCAAGACGATGTCGAAGCCGCAGCCGCGTTTTACCGCCTGTTGGGGCTGCGCGGATCGGTTGAATACCAGTTGCATCTGCCCAACGGCATGGTGGCCATGCCGTACTTCATGCATTGCAATGAACGGCAGCACTCGGTCGCCTTCGGCCTCGGCCCGATGGAAAAGCGCATTAACCATCTGATGTTTGAATATACCGAACTGGACGACCTCGGGCTCGCCCACGACATCGTGCGCGAGCGTCAGATTGATGTCGCGCTTCAGCTCGGCAAGCATGCCAACGATTTGGCCCTCACCTTCTACTGCGCCAACCCTTCTGGCTGGCTGTGGGAATTTGGTTGGGGTGCTCGTAAGGCGCCTGCCCAGCAGGAATTCTACACCCGCGACATTTTCGGTCACGGCAATGAGGCCCAGGGGTACGGCATGGATGTTCCTCTCCAGTAAGCCGCCTCCAGACTGGCTGCTATATCAAATACATCAAAGGATTACGAAGCACGATGACAAGTAAGGTACGTCTTTGCCCGGTTGCTGACGTCAAGGATGGCGAACCGGTCGGAGTGTTTCTGGAGCAACTGCCCGCGCTGGCTGTCTACAACGTCGATGGTGATATCTTCGTCACCGACAACATGTGCACCCATGGAAACGCAATGCTGACTGATGGGTACCAAGATGGCGGCATCATCGAATGCCCATTTCATGGTGGATCGTTCGATATCGCCACTGGGGCGGCGAAGGCCTTTCCTTGCCAGGTTGCGATCAAGACTTACCCCGTCAGGATCGAAGACGGGTGGGTCTGCATCGATCAACTGGAAGGAGTGGCCTGAGATGGATCCGAACATTTCCGAGCGCCTTCGCTTGCAGTATCTTGCAACCGAAATCAACGCCATCCATGCCGAGTGGATAGATGATGATCGACTTGAGGAATGGCCAGAGCTGTTCGCGGACGACTGCATTTACAAGGTTATCGCGCGCGAGAACCATGACCGCAATCTGACCGTCTCGGCGATATTCTGCGATAGCAAAGGCATGCTGGTCGACCGCATCGTATCCTTGCGCAAAGCAAATATCTTTCCGGTGCACAGCTATCGTCATATTCTGGGGCCTACTCGCATCGTGTCAGAACACGAATTAAAGATCACGGCTCAAACAAATTACACCGTATTCATGACTCGAGCGGACGGTCGTACGGAAATATACAATTCCGGCAAATATATCGATGAAATCGACTGTAGCGGAGAGAAACCGCTCTTTACATCGAAAGTCGCTGTATTTGACACGAATGTCATAGATACAATGATGGTACGTCCAATATAAGCCGATTGTGAGATTTTACTTATGCCAGAAACAGTGCTTAAGGGTAGTCAAGATTCGGATGCATCGGACGTTGCCGGGTGCCGTGTACCGTATCGCGTATTCACCGATCCGGAATATTATCGGCGAGAGCAAGAGAATATCTTCCAGGGAGAAACATGGTCTTTCGTTGCCCTGGAAGCGGAAGTGCCCGAACCGGGAGACTTCAAATCAACCTTCGTGGGCGAGACTCCGGTCATAGTGACCCGTGCCAGTGACGGTAAAGTGCATGCCGTGGTCAATCGTTGCGCGCACCGCGGTGCACTGGTTTGCCGCGAAGTGCGCGGCAACCGCCCAAATCTGGAATGCGTATACCATCAGTGGGCCTATGATCTGGAAGGCAATCTGATCGGAGTCCCATTCCGGCGTGGCCTCAAGGGTCAGGGCGGCATGCCCGGTGACTTCGACATGAAGCAACACGGCCTGAGAAAGCTCCGTGCGGAAAGCATTGGCGGTCTGGTTTTCGCCAGTTTCTCTGAAACCGTTGAACCGCTGCGTGACTTTTTGGGGCCGATCGTGATCGAGCACATCGAGCGCATCATGTGCAAGCCAATCAAGGTGCTGGGCGACCAGCGCCAGCATGTGCATGGCAACTGGAAGCTCTACGCCGAAAACACGCGCGACCCATATCACGCAAGCCTACTCCACCTGTTCCACAACACATTCGGATTATACCGATCGACACAGACGGGCAAAAGCGTGATGGACGCGAACAAGCGTCATTCGCTGCTTTACTCGATCGCTGCCAGCAACGACGATGCCGCGGATAAGCAGGCCTATGGGGATTCTCGCACCTTTAACACCGATTTCAAGCTGCAGGACATGTCGCTCCTTAAAGGTCGGCAGGAATTCGATGATGGCATAACCCTCGTTATCCTCGCAGTGTTCCCCAATCTGGTGCTCCAGCAGATTCAGAACACCCTGGCGGTGCGGCAGATACTAACCAAGGGCACCGACGGCTTCGAGCTTGTCTGGACCCATTTCGGCTACGCTGATGATGATGCCGAGATGCAGGCTATCCGGCAAAAGCAAACCAACCTGATCGGTCCGGCCGGGCTGATCTCCATGGAAGATGGTGAAGCTGTCGAAATCGTCCAAAGGGCCGTCATTGGCGAAATGGAAGCAGAATCTTACATCGCCATGGGCGGAGGCCGTGCGGACGATGCAGATCACCTGGTCACCGAGGGCTCAATCGTTGGATTCTGGGAAAACTACGAAAAGCTAGTGGGTTACGGAGCCGCGTCATGACCAAAAAGATCGATTTCTATTTCGATTTCATCAGTCCGTTCAGCTACCTCGCGCAGGCGAAACTGCCTGATTTGGCCCGCAGGACCGGCTGCCTGATCGAATATTGGCCGATCGACATTCCGGAGGCGAAGATTGCTGCCGGAAACTATGGCCCGTCCAACCGCGAAGTTGTTCCCAAGATAAAGGTCCTGATGGCCGATTTGGAGCGCTGGGCGGTCAAGTACGGGGTACCTTTGACGTTTCCCGCGAGCTTCGCCTGTTCGGATTGGAACTGTGCAGCGCTTTATGCCCGCAGCCACGGCCGGGCGGAAGCATTTGTTAGTGCCGCGTTCCACCGAATCTGGGGGATCGGGATTGATCCGCGCGATCGGAATGAGTTGCGCGGCTGTGCCGAAGACGTTGGATTGGACGCAGATGCATTGTGCGAATTCGTCGCTTCACCCGCGGGCCGGGGCGAATACCGCAAGGCCCGTACGCAAGCCTACCAGCGAGGCGTATTCGGCGCGCCGATGATGTTTGTCGATGATCAGATATTCTGGGGCAACGATCGCCTCGATTTTCTTGAAAGTTATCTTCTTGATTAAAATTCAAAGTATGAAGTTTATAAAAGATTAATATGGATGGGAGCTTCCGAGGTGTGGGTCCAAAAACCATCGTCGCTCTCGACAGCATGGCGTTTGGCCGCGCTCGATGCAAAGTCGCACGTATTTAGCGTCGTAAAGGCTGCTTTCAGAGAGAGAGTGTTGGGTGCAATGAAGGAAGCTTTCCTTTACAATTTTAAGAAACTCGTAGCCCCGCTTTTGGCAGCGTAGTGTGGTCGATAGGAAGCCCCCAGTTAGCATGACCGCTCTAAAAAAGAAGCTTTTGATCCCAATTCCTCTTATAATCTTATTCGTTCCAATGATTTAATTAAAACAAGTATTTAGGGAGATGGAAATGAACCAGAATAGGCACAGAATATTTCTTTTGGCTGGCAGCGGTTTAGCTATGGTCGTGTCATCCGCCCCCGCTTGGGCGCAAGATGCGGCAAATGTCCAAGCAGCCGTCGAACAGAGCAGCGGAGGTCTCGATGAAATTGTGGTGACCGCACGCAAACGTGAAGAAAATGCGCAAGACACCCCAATCGCAATTACTGCGATGAGCGGTGACATGATTGAAGGTCGGCAGATATCCAACGTCGCGCAGGTTGCATCCTACGCGCCGAACGTCGCTATCCAGCCAGTTGCGAATATCTCCGGATCAAGCGCGTCACTCACCGCTTTCATCCGTGGTGTGGGGCAAACTGACTTCAATATCACGGTAGACCCTGGCGTGGGCATCTATGTTGATGGTGTCTATGTGGCGCGGTCGGTTGGCGGTCTCTTGGAAATGGCCGACATCCAAAGTGTACAGATCCTTCGTGGGCCCCAGGGAACGCTCTTCGGCAAGAACACCATTGGCGGCGCGATCGTCGTCAACAGCCGCGAGCCTTCCAACGAGTTTGAGCTCAAGCTCGAGGCCGCTACCGGTCGGTTCAATCGGGCGGACATCAAGGGGATCATTAATATTCCCATCAGCGACACGCTCGCCATGCGAGCGGTCGCATCCTATGAAACGCGCGACGGCTACCAGTTGCGGCTGGTTGACGGTGACCGGCAGGGCGACAAGGACAGTTTCTCAGGACGCGTAGCCTTCAAGTGGGAACCAAGTGATGTTTTCACAGCGACCTTGGCAGGCGACGTTAACATTCGTCGCGAAGGGACCGCCTCAAATACTCTTATCGAAAACCGGGATTCGCCCGATCTGTTGCAGTTCGTCACCACTCCCAACGGTACGTTCGCTTTCCCAAGTGCGAATTTTGGATACAACAAGCTCGGCGGCGGGGCCGGTCAGTGCGGTGCGCCCGGCGAACTGGCACCCCTTGATAATCCCAACTGTGTCTCCTCTCGCTGGGTTACCGGTGACATCGACACGACATGGGCTGGCAGCAACAACCAGTCCGATTTCGACCTTTGGGGTACAAACCTCACGCTGGAGTATAATTTAGGGAATCTGACCCTGAAATCGATCAGCGCCTATCGCGAACAAAATTCAATCATTGAGTCAGACTTTGACGCAACGCCACACGTGGTAACCCAGAATACCAACAAGCTCGACCTGTGGCAGGCCTCCCAGGAACTTCAACTGAACGGAAGTGTGCTGGACGACCGGTTGAAATTTACTCTCGGCGCGTATTACCTTAAGGAGAAGGGGTTCGGCGACGAGCTGCTGCAGTTTGGCTTCGCCGATTTCTTTAGCGGCGGCGGGATCGACAATGACAGTTACGCCGCCTTCGCTCAGGCGACATTTGAGGTTACGGACCGGCTTTCGATCACCCCGGGCATTCGCTACACTGACGAAACAAAGCGCTTCGATCCGTCTGTGCAAGTCATCACCGTCGATCGGACGGCCGGTTTGCCTGGCCCATATCCAGATGGTGTGTTCATCCAGTTTGCTCGCTGTATCACCGGACAGGCTGCGCCAGTGCTCGGGCCTGATGGGTTCCCCGATCCAACCTGCGTTCCCTCGGCAACCAATCCGGGCGGCAACCACGTTGTCCCCGCTGTCGAAGTTGCCGCCAAGGCCAAGGAGTGGACCCCGGCAGTGTCGGCAAACTACGAGTTCAGTGATGATGTCATGGGCTATGTCTCTTATTCGAAGGGATTCAAGAACGGCGGTTTCACCCAGCGTATCTTCCCGGGCGAACTGGTAACCCCCTCCTTCACGCCCGAATTCGTCGAAACCTACGAGGTCGGCCTCAAGACCGAGTTGTTCGATCGCCGCCTGCGGTTGAACATGGCGGTGTTCCAGTCTGATTATACCGACATCCAGATCGTCGTCAGCGAGGGCATTGCACCCAAGGCACGCAACGGTGGTGTCGGACGGATCAGAGGCTTTGAAATCGAGGGACAGGCTGCCCCGACCGATTGGTTGCGGATTGACTACGGCCTGGGCTATCTGGACGCTGGCTATCGCTCGGTGCTTGCGAGCGCGTTTCCTGTGAACATCGACTCCAAGTTCGCTATGGTGCCTGAATGGACAGGAACCGTTGCAGCGAATGCGACTGTGCTCGACAATGAAAACGGCAAGCTGGTACTCCGTGGTGATTGGTATCATCAGAGTTCAACTTTCAAGGACGCTATCAACAACCCGCAACTTTTCCAACCCGCTTACAGCGTGTTCGGTGCGAACGCTTCATACACCCTCCCTGGAGATCATTTCACGATCACCGGAGGCGTTACCAATCTGACTGATAAGCGGTACATCCAAGGTGGCTTTGTCGATCTTGATGTGGCTGGTCTGGCAACTGCCAACTTTTCCCGCCCACGGGAATGGTTCCTCAGGGTCGGTTATGAATTCTAAAACTTAGGATCGGGGGGCGGCTTAACTTGCCGCCCCCTTTTGTCTCAGACGAAGCGGAAGGGTGACAGATTGTTGACAAGTGTATCTTGTCCATTCGTTGAAGTTTTAGAACCAACCTTTGTTGGCGCTGTGCGCTCGTGAAACGGATCGTCGTTGCCATAACCGGAGCAACCGGTGCGATCTACGGGTTGCGTCTGTTGACAATGCTGAAAGATCAAGCTGGCTGGGAAACGCATTTGGTCATGTCGCAGGCCGCCTTGCTCAACATCCGCGAAGAGCTTGTCGATGGGCGGCAGCAATTCGAGGATGCTGCAAACGTCGTGCACAGCAGCCGCAATGTAGGGGCGAGCATCGCGAGCGGTTCGTTCCTGTGCGAAGGCATGGTGATCGCGCCATGCTCAATGCGGACATTGGCTGCAGTCGCCAATGGCCTGTCCGACAATCTGATTACACGCGCGGCGGACGTCATGCTTAAGGAACGGCGCAAACTGGTGCTGATGACGAGAGAAACGCCGCTTAATCTGGCACACCTTCGCAACATGACTGCGTGCACAGAAATGGGCGCGGTGATCTTCCCCCCCGTACCAGCGTTTTACAATCGCCCACTCGAAATCGACGAAATTATCGATCACAGCTGCATGCGGGTGCTTGATCAATTCGGACTTCATCGCAACCTGGAGAATCGTTGGCAGGGATTGACTGGCGAAAACCCCGATCCGGCATTGCCAGTCAAGAAAATCGAAAGGCAGGCATGATGACTTGGTATCTAAGCTCGACTTTGTACGATTAGGTAGCGAAGCATAGTGCTTGAGCCATACGTACGAGGCGGGTTGTCGGAATATAGTGCGTTTCTCGGTGCGGCGGGGAGTGTGGATTAATGTCGCCGACCCAGATCTGGAGGCGGACGGCACCGATGGCGTCACTGAATGTCGGGCTGGTTTTTCGATACCACGCGGCGGAATACGGGGTGCTTTTATTGGTCAGCAGATCGCAGGCCCATAGTGATATAAGAGTGTAGAGACCCAGCAGCGCCGGTGTGGTTCGCGCTATGGCTTTGTCGGTCCACTGGCGCTGTGTCTCGACACCCAGGTGAGCGCGGGTTTCGGCAAATGTGACCTCAATCTGCCACCGCCGGACGTAGAGGGCGATGATGTCGGCGGGCTCGAGGGTGATGTCGGTACTGAAGAAGGCTTGCGGCTCGCGCTTTCCGTCAGGGTCGCGAACCAAGACCCAGCGGGCCGGCAAGACCGGGGTGCCGGGCCTGTACCATAATGCGATGTCGGATGTGATCTCGAGCGTCTTGCCGTTGAGATGGCCATACCAGGCAGAGACGAGAATGCTGGTCCAGTGAAGCGCCCCGGGTTTTCAGGAGGCAGTTTTCATTTGGCTATGCAGCCATATCGAGGTTCTCGAGGGCTGCATAGTAATTGTCTTCGGCCTCAGCGGGCGGGATGTGCCCGATAGGGCCGAAGAGCCGGTGATTATTGTACCAATCGACCCAGCGCAGCGTTGCCATTTCCACGGCCGAAACGCTTGGCCATGATCGCTGCCGCCAGATGACCTCGGCCTTGTAAAGGCCGTTGATCGTCTCGGCTAAGGCGTTGTCGTAGGAATCACCGACGCTACCGACCGAGGGGACGAGTTTGGCCTCGGCCAAGCGCTGGGTATAGTTCATGGCAAGATATTGAACTCCCCTGTCGCTATGGTGGATCAGTCCATCATCGGGACCGGGCCTRCGGGCATGRATCGCCTGCTCCAGGGCATCCAGAACGAAGYTGGCAGTGGCTGACGTKCTGACCTTCCATCCGACRATCCGCCGGGCAAAAGCRTCAATCACGAAGGCGACATAGACGAAGCCTGCCCAAGTATGCACGTAGGTGAAATCGACGACCCACAGGGCGTTTGGCCGGCTGACGCGAAATGCCCGATTGACCTTGTCCAGCGGACACGGCGCCTTCGGGTTGCTGATGGTGGTGATCGTCTTCTTCCCACGACGGACGCCTGCCAGCCCCATGGCGCGCATTAATCGTTCCACCGTGCATTTCGCCACCATGATGCCTTCACGCCGCATCTGGTGCCAGACCTTGCGTGCGCCATAGAGACCGAAGCTGGCCTCATGGACCCGCTTGATCTGCTCCCTGATCTCGTCATCACGCTGCGCACGTGCTGGACGCCTGCCGGGATCGGCACTACGCGCGGCGTGTTCATGGTAGGAGGATGGGGCGATTGCCAGTTCCCGGCAGATCGGCTCGATACCCAAAWTCCTCGCGATGGACGTCGATGAACGCCATCATCATCTCCCGGGGCGGTCGAGTATCCGTCTTGGTCAAGGTCGTTTTGGCTGCCAATCACGCCCTTCACGCAGCAGCGTGTTTGCCAGAACGATGATGCGACGCATGACGGCGGTGAGTGGCGACCTTTTTCGCCTTTCCTGCATTTACGAGCTGCTGATATTTGTCGCGGAGATCGTGATTAAAGCGAATGGCGACCAACGCAGGCATGTAGATTGCCCGCCGGAGTGACGCCCGGCCACCAATAATCCGCTCTTTGCCCTGCCACTTGCCTGACTGTTGCGTCATGGGCGCAAGTCCAGCCAGAGCAGCAATCTTTTTGCTGTCGAGATGCCCAAGTTCCGGCATGTCGATCACCAAGATGGTCGCGGTTAATCTGCCGACCCCCGGAATGGTCATCAGACGCCTGATGCGCTCATCAAGGGTTCCACGCTGTTTGGCGATCTGGGCAACGACTTCATCCAAGGCTTTGATGTCGGTGTCAATGTCATTGATCCGGCGGCAGAGTTGGTCTTTCACCAAAGGGTTGGTTGCTGTAGCAAGGCGTGTCTTTGCCGTGATCTGATCTTTGACCAAGGCACGCCGTGCTGTCAGCAACTCCCTGAGATCATGAACATCTTCACCTTCTATGCCTTGAGGGGTCAAATCCAGAACAATCCCCATGCGAGCCAGCATTTTGGCGTCAACGCTATCGGTTTTGGCCAGTCGGCCGATAGCCTGTGCAAATCGTCGCGCTTGTTTCGGATTGACCTTGATGAAGGGGTGCCCCGCCAAACTGAGATATCGCTCAAGCCCACGATGATAGGCACCGGTCGCCTCGAAAACGAACAGTACCCCATCATTCTCGCCCAGCCAGGCGCATAGCTGAGCGAAACCTTCAGCCGTATTAGGCAGGCTGAGCGCTACGTCATGGGAGTGCCAGAAAGCGTCCAGACGGTCTTTCGACACATCGATTCCGATGGTATCCTTTGCCATCTTTTCTATCCACCTTTGCTTGTCGTTCGGGCCCGGAGCCCACGTATCCGTTCAGTCGTAAGAAAAGAGACAGGGACTCGCCAAACTCGACCGCGGTCCTGCAAGACCAAGCTCCGCACGGCGCCGCCCCCGCCACCACCCGGCACCGCAGCTGCGGTGCCGGGTAGTGGCCTCCCCTTTTTGCCTAGGAGCCAGGGATTCTCATAAGACAAAGCTCCGCCATCGCAAAAATACGCAGATGCCTTGCGCAAAATCTCGTTGGCCCGGCGTAGTTCCTTCACTTCGCGCTCTAGCAGCCTTAGCCGCTCACGGTCATCGGCAGCCAACGCCGCTGGCCCCGCTCGTCGGCCCGCCTCCTCGCGGCACCAGCGGCGCAGCGTCTCCAGCGAGCAGCCGAGCTTCGCAGCGATCGACTTCATCACTTCCCATTCCGAGCCATATTCGGCCCGCTGCTCCATCACCATACGAACCGCCCGTTCGCGAACTTCAGGTGAAAATTTGTTGGTTGTCTTGCTCATAACGGATGCTCCTTCTCACAAGTTGGAGCCTCCTGAAAACCCGGGACGCTTCACTTTCGGCGAAGCACGGTTAAGCCGGCCTCATCTACACCGTGAACTTGGAAAACCGTTTTGGCCAGATCAAGGCCAATTGTAACAACTCATACCATCCGTCCGTGATGCTGACACACGTGGGGGATTCCCAAAGCGGCGAAACTATGAATCTATGTCTTCGGGTTGGAGGGCATTGTCATGGGTGCAGCGATTGGATTGCGAGACGACTTTGATGCAGCGGGCTTGAGGCGACTGGCGCGGACGACGAAGAGCGCGAACCAGGGACGCCGACTGCTAGCTTTGGCGGAAATCTATGATGGCGCGAACCGCAGCGATGCCGCGCGCATCGGCGGAGTGACCCTGCAGATCGTGCGGGATTGGGTGGTGCGGTTCAACGCCCGAGGTCCAGCSGGTCTCCTTGACGGCAAGGCCCCAGGCAAGCCGCCCTTGCTGAATGATACCCAGCGCCAAGCGCTCGCGGAGGTCGTTGAAAGTGGACCGATACCAGCGATCCATGGAGTTGTGCGTTGGCGGCTGATCGACCTGGCGCGGTGGCTTCATGACGAATTTGGGGGTGTCTCTGACGGAAACGACCGTAGGGCGAGAGTTTGAAAAAAGCTGGGCTATGTSAAAATTGACGGCACGCCCACGTCACCATGCCCAGAACGAATATGCGATGGAGGACTTCAAAAAGGGGGCTTTGCAGCCGAGCTGGCAAAGATCAAAGCCGCTCTCCCGCGCGACACGCCCATAGAGGTATGGTTCCAGGACGAGGCCCGTATCGGCCAGAAAAACAAGATCACCCGCCGCTGGGCCAGGCGCGGCACCCGGCCTTCAGCGCCCAAGGATCAGAGGACCAAATCAGCCTACATCTTCGGCGCTATCTGCCCTGAGCTTGGTAAGCGCTGGCTTGGTCCTGCCCCTTCTGTAATACCCAGACCATGTCGCTGCACCTGGCGGAGATATCGCTCGCTATCGAACCAGGTGCCCACGGCGTGCTGCTGATGGATCAGGCCGGATGGCACATGACCGGGAAGCTGGAAGTACCCGATAATATCAGCATCGTTCCGCTGCCGCCAAAATGTCCTGAACTCAACCCGGTCGAAAATATCTGGCAGTTCATGCGCGATAACTGGCTATCCAACCGCATCTTCACGTCCCACGACAACATCGTCGACCTTTGCTGCGAAGCCTGGAACAGGCTGATCGATCAGCCCTGGCGCAT
The DNA here is from genome assembly GCF_000588875.1 of Sphingobium sp. Ant17. Classification (GTDB taxonomy): domain Bacteria; phylum Pseudomonadota; class Alphaproteobacteria; order Sphingomonadales; family Sphingomonadaceae; genus Sphingobium. The sequence continues at coordinate 4,473 of NZ_JEMV01000035.1, read as the reverse complement.
CATGACAATTGGACGCCGCAAATGGGCACGTGGGTCGTGATCAATGCAGGTTGGTATAATAACTGCTCGTGATGTATAGCGAAAAGGGCGGCCCTTTCGAGCCGCCCTTTTCTTAGTCGCTGCATTGGTTTGATCGTCGATACCGACTATTATGAACAGGTTTCAGCATCTGGCTGTTTTGTTCTGGTTACCGCTTGCTGGCCTTTGTTAGGAATAAGCCGGGTCTTGTCGCACCTCCGCTAAATCAGATTACTTATGCTTGGTCGGATCGACCAGCTTGTAACCCATGCCGGGCTTCGGCGTCGGTGGCAGCGGTTCACCCCGCGTCACAGTCCGCTCTGCACCAGTGTCTCCGCCGCGAGGGCCGAAGATGCCGTACTGGCCCGAACGGGGCGCAGACTGACCAGGCTTCATCGTCTTGCTCATGATTTTCTCCTTTCTACCGCCATCTTCCACAAGATGTTGTGGCATTCATGGGCTGGCGACCACATCATGAATGAACCCGCGATTCGCGCAATAGGAAAAGGACAGAGAACGAACAAAATGCATTTGAATAACGTATCGTGATCGCTGGCCAGCGATCCGCACCATCTTTGATCGGCAGCCGAACAACGTAAGGGAGGCAGAGGAAAGCAAATTGCGGCGTAGTATGTTCGAAGAGGGGCGGCGCGTCCGCTAATCCACGGCGCAGGTAATGAGTAGCCAAAACCCCCGCTCCAACGCCGTTCGGGCTGATCTTGTCGAAGCCCAATTTTTATGCGGGGAGTGTGGCCCTTCGACTGCCTCGACTTCTCTGCCACCGCCCATCACCCCTTGCCCCCACCTTCTCCCCCCGCTAAGTTCCCTTTTCGTTCTGCAAAGGGAAATTTATGGACAGCCTTTCCGCCCTCCTGATTCTGGTCGCGCTGCTTGTCGGGCTGGCGGTGGGGTGGCTGTTGCGTGGGCGGATGCTTGCTCCGTTGGCGGCCGAGAAGGCGGATCTGGCCGCGCGGTTGGAGGTGGCCAGCACACAGCGCAATGGCGCGATCGCCGAGTTGGCGGTGGAGCAGGAGCGGGTGGCGCAGGCCCATGCCCAGATCGCCCGGCTCGACGCCGCACAGGTCGCGTCGGCGCAGCGGCTCGATGCGATCCAGGCCAGCGCGCAGGAGCGTTTCGAAACTGCTCAAGCTGAGCGTGAGGCGGCGCTGCGCGAACTCGCGGCGCTGCAGTCCGATACCCAGGCCCGCGCCGAAGCCTTTGAAGCGCAGATCGCCGCGCTTAAGGATGCCAAGGAACAGCTGTCCGCCCAGTTCAGCGAGATTGGCGGCAAGCTGCTGGGCGAGGCGCAGAAAACCTTCCTCGACCGCGCCGACCAGCGTTTTGCGCAGGCGAACGAGAAGAGCGAGGCACAGTTGAAGACCCTGCTTTCGCCCGTCGAAACCACGCTCAAACGCTATGAGGAGGGCCTGCAGCGGGTCGAGAAGGACCGCGTCGGCAGCTATGCCGAACTGCGCGAGGCGGTGAGCCAGGTGCATATCGGCCAGGGCCAAGTGCGCGAAGAGACCGCCAAGCTGGTCAATGCGCTGCGGGCCGCGCCCAAGACGCGCGGCCGCTGGGGCGAACAGCAGTTCAAGAATCTGATCGAGGCCGCCGGCCTGTCGGCCCATGTCGATTTCAGCGAGGAAGTATCAGTCGCGGTGGAAGATGGCCGGTTGCGCCCCGACTTCATCATCAACCTGCCCGGCGACCAGCAGATGGTGGTCGACGTGAAATGCTCGCTCGTCGCTTATCTGAACGCTGTCGACCAAGTCGACCCCGCGCTGCGCGACGCGCATATGGCCGACCATGCCCGCGCCATGCGCACCCATGCCGACGCGCTGGGGCGCAAGGCCTATTGGGAACAGTTCGACAAGGCACCCGACTTCGTCATCATGTATGTGCCGGGCGACAATTTCGTCACCGCCGCCCTGGAAGCGGACATGGACTTGTGGGAGCGCGCCGCGCGCAATCGCGTCATCATCTGTGGCCCGACGACCTTCCTGCCCCTGGCCCGCACCCTCGCCAGCCAGTGGCGACAGGCCAAGTTGCAGGATCAAGCGCGCGAAGTCGCTGAACTGGGCAAGCAACTCTACGAACGCCTTGCCGCTGCCGCAGGCACGCTCAAAAAGCTCGGCAATCGGCTCCACGGCGCGGTCGGCGACTATAACGCCTTCGTCGGCAGCTTCGAAGGCCGCGTGCTGGTGACCGGACGCAAGCTGCGTGACCTCAATATCGAGACCGGCGGCAAGGAATTGGAGGAGCTTGGCCCGGTCGAGGCGCTGGTCCGCGACCCCGCTTCCCCCGAAGCGCTGCGCGCCCTGCCCGACGCTGCGCAATAGCGCTGCGGAACCAACCGGCCTCGACCTGCGTCTCTTGCCTATGAAGCCTTGAAAATCAAAGCCGTAAGGGTTGTGAGGCAAGGGTCGGAGACTAACATGTGGAAGCAGTTCAGCATCAGGCGCGCGCCCAAGTCGCCTGCCGTTCCCCTCGAACCGGAACAACCGCGCCGGACCCGGCAGCCCGAACCGGAGCACCTCTTTGCCGACCTGATGGCGAAGCTTGATCGAATTCCTTATCCAATCCAGAACGGGTCTGTACTGAGGTTCTAAGATCCAGGCCATCGAACGTGGTGAAGGCGTAGCCAAGTCCCGGCATGCCCTGCGGTCATCTCTGATGGCAAGCATCACGTGTGAGACGAAGCCCCTCACCCCTCCCTTGCTCCATACTCCTGCCGCTGGCATGGCAGATCGATGAAAAAGATCGGCCTGCTTGGCGGCTCCTTCAATCCGGCGCATGGTGGCCACCGCGCCATATCGTTGTTTGCGGCTAAGGCGCTTGGGCTCAACGAAGTCTGGTGGCTTGTGTCCCCCGGCAACCCGCTCAAACCGCGCATCGGGATGGCCCCCCTCCCCGCGCGCCTCGCCCATGCCCGTCAGGTCGCGCGCCGCGCGCCGATTCGCGCGACCGCCATCGAGGCGACTTTGGGTACACGTTATACGGTCGATACGCTCCGCGCGCTTGCCCGCCGCTATCCCGGAAACCGCTTCATCTGGTTGATGGGAGCCGATAATCTGGTCCAGTTTGGCGAATGGCGCAACTGGCGTGGCATTGCCCGGCAAATGCCCATTGCCGTAATCGCCCGTCCAGGCTATGATAGCGATGCCTATGGCTCTGCGGCCATGAGCTGGCTGCGGCGCTTCGTCCGGTCCCCGCGCCAGAGTGCAGACTGGACGAATTGGAGACCACCGGCGCTCGTGCTTTTGCGCTTTCGCCCTGATCCAAGATCGGCGACCCTGCTTCGGCAGGCGGACCCCCTCTGGCATCGCGAATATGAAAGAGCGTGTGTGCGCGATCCGCTCACGCGTCGGTTAGTGATCTAGAATGGAGCCTTTTTGACCAGACCTCATCCCGCCAACGACACGGCCCCATTGGCCGATAGCGTGGCCGCCCTGCACGCCCTCGTCATGCAGTCGCTCGACGACGACCAGGCGCAGGAAACCATCTCCATCCCCCTGGAAGGCAAGAGCAGCATCGCCGATTATATGGTGATCGCGAGCGGTCGTTCGTCGCGTCAGGTCGCGGCGATCGCCCAGCATCTGGCCGAACGGATCAAAAAGGAAACCGGCCGTTCGGCACGAGTCGAAGGGCTGCCGGTCGCTGACTGGGTGCTGATCGACGCGGGCGACGTGATCGTTCATCTCTTCAAGCCCGAAGTGCGCAGCTTCTATAATCTGGAGCGCATGTGGGGCTTTGTCGATGCACCGGTCGCGGGTACGGCCTGAAGCCTTCGCCGAAGCCTTCGACAGCGACGCCATGACGCAGTAGGAGGAGCATCATGCTCCTCCACATCATCGCGCGCGGAAAAATCGGACGCTCACCCGAAGCCGGTCTGGTCGACCGCTATGTCAAGCGGTTGACCATGCCGCACAAGATCACCGAAATGCCGACCGGGGCGGCAAGCTGCCGCCTGCCGCGCCCGGCACCGTGACGGTGATGCTCGACGAAAAGGGGCGCCAGCTTGGCTCGATGGATTTCGCGCGGCGGCTGGAAGGCTGGCGCGACGCGGGCACCCGCGAATGCCGCTTCCTGATCGGCGCAGCGGATGGCTTCGACGATGCCGATCGGGCCAATGCGGACCTGCTGATCGCCTTTGGCGCAATGACCTGGCCCCACATGATGGCCCGCGCGATGCTGGCCGAACAATTGTGGCGCGCCTGCTCCATCCTTGCCAACCACCCCTATCATCGCGAAGGATAGCGGCGTGAAGCGGGGGACGATCATCACCGGTGGACTGCTGGCCCTTGTGGCGTTGGCCGCCACGCGCCTGCCGGCGGCCGATGACGCCGCGATCATCCTGCCCGGCACCGCAGGCACCACGTTGGCGCAGGAACAGGCCGCGCTCAAGGCCGCCCGCCGTCAGTCGGACGAAGCGCGCGACCGCTCGGCCCGCCTGGA
>NZ_JEMV01000034.1 GCF_000588875.1 Sphingobium sp. Ant17 | reverse complement strand
ACACGAAAGCGCTGCGCTTCTGCTGGAAAGTGTCGCCGTAGATAGGAATGAATAGAAAGCCGCGTCGATCACTGGCAGCTAAGCAGAAGTCCTCCCACACCTCATAATATGAAGTGGTATCCATACCCGACAGATTGATCTTCCAAGTCGGCTTCGTGAGGAACTTCCTCAGATAGCTCTGGCCTTGATTTTCGTATGAGACTTCCGCGCCTACGTCGATGCCATCCCATTCAACAGCGGTGCCAAGGATCAGATTGCTCACTTGAACATAACCCGCTGGGTTGCCGGTCGATGTTATTTCAATGTGGATAACTGTGTGGGTAACTGCGCTGCTCAGTCGAAATACCACCATGCCGCCGGTTGCCTTCGCTACACCTGAATAAGCCGGAATAGTTTGGTCGATTGCTGGTGCGGTCGTGACTGTCGTGGTGTCATTGGCAGCACGAATGCGGATTGTATCGGTTGCGCGCAAGTTCGTTCCCACAAGCGCAATCGTATCCCAAGCGCCGGTCTGCGACAGCACGAGATTTACCCCTGTCACCCCCGTGGAGCGCCATACAAGCGCCTTCTCGTCGTGTAGCATGTTGGACGCGCTCGTAGCGGTGGCCGTGCTGCTGGGCGCGATAGACACGCTCTTGGGCAGGACGAAAACTGTTCCCCTGTCGATCATCCTCGCACCTCCACGGTTGAGATGCCCTCGTTGAAGTCGATTGATGTGCTGATGCCCTTCATGGGTTCATCGACCGCATCATGGTCTGCGACCACTTGCCAGAGGGGAGGGCCATCAATGAAGAAGTCCAGCCAGAGCAAACCCTCAATCTGATGCTCAAACAGGCGGGGATGCTCATTTTCGGCGAGTATCTTATCCGCAAGCGCTTCGGCTGTTGCCTCATTAAGTGAAGTGCTGATGTCGATATGACCGTACGCATCCGGTGTGGACCGCAGGCGCGCAGCATTTTTGAGGTAAGACCTCATAGGAGTATCGCTACCGATATTCCTGTGAGATCGGGTTTACGCTGCTGGCAAATCAGGCCGCCTGAGCGGTATCGATCTTTTCGCGCAGGTGTTTCCAGGTCCATGGCAGCAACTCATGGAGGCGGTTCTGGGATATGTCAGCGATCCGCGTGAGCACGTCGGTTAGCCAGAGAGGGGATCGACATCGTTGAGTTTGCAAGTGGCGATGAGGGTGTACATCATTGCGGCGCGCTCACCGCCACGGTCAGAACCGACGAACAACCAAGCTTTTCTTCCTCTTGCAATGGCTCTCAGGGCGCGTTCGGCGGCGTTGTTCGTGAGACATATCCGGCCATCTTCGAGGAATGCGGTAAAAGCGGGCCATGCGTTGAGCATGTAATCCATCTTTTTGCCGACTGCGTCCTTAGAGGAGAGCAGCCCGCGCTGTTCACGCATCCAGTCACCCAGCTCCGCGACCAGCGGGGCTGACAGGATTTGGCGCACGGCATGCCGTTCGGCGGCAGGACTGCCGTTGATATCGCGCTCGATAGCGAAGATGCGGTCGATGCGCTGTACGGCCTCAATCGCAAGTGGCGAGATGACGACACGCTTGCCAGGTTTACGCTTCAGCTGGGTGGCGATGTCGGCAAGTTCGAAGAAGTATCGCCTCGCATGGGCCCAACAGGCAGCGTGGGTAATCGTCCCTTCGGCCCGACCGGGGTCATAAAGCGCGTTATAGCCGGCATAATTGTCGGCTTGAAGGATGCCCCGATAGCCAGTGAGATGCCCCCGGCTGTGCTCGCCCTTGCGGTCCCTAGAATAGTAGAACAGTGCCGCCGGTGCCCGCCCACCTGCAAACGGCGCATCATCGCAGACATAAGTCCACATCCGGGCGATGTCGGTCTTGTACTTTGCCAGGCGCGGCACGGTGGTGTCGTCGCCGTGGAGGCGCCCGGCACCGAGCGTGTGCGCTTCGAGCAGCAGAAAAACCGGCTTCACAGCGGCAGCGATCGCACCGATCTGATCGGCAAGCGTCGAAAGGCTGAGCGGGATGCCCTGGCTCTCGAGGCGATCGCGCTGGCTATTGAGTGGCTGGTGCAGCCCGAACTTGTTGAACGCAAGGCATGCGAGGAAATGCGGGCCAAACATGGCGCGCGGCGTGACGTGAAACGGCGCTGGCGGCTGCGTGATGGTCTGGCACGATCTGCAGGAAAAGCGCTCGCGCACGGTCTCGATGATCTTGTGCTGGGCAGGCACAGTCTCAAGCGCACGAATGACGCTCTCGCCAAGCTTGCTCAGGTTATCCGAACCGCAGCAAGGACAGTTCTTCTCGGCGGGAATAACGACCCGCTCGACGGGAAGACCTGGCGGAAACTCCCGGCGCGTTTGACGCTTGCGTGTGAAGGCTTCGACAGTGGTCGTTTTTGCAGCTGCCTGCTGCGCAGCGATCTCATCTTCGGTTGCAGTGGCCTCTAGCTCTTCGAACTCGAGTTCCATCTGGTCGATCAGGCGGCGCGAACGCTCCGAAGATGGTCCGTGCAGCGCGCGACGCATCTTCTCGTTTTGCAGCTCAAGATGGGCGTTGCGGGCGATCAGATCAGCGTTGATTGCCAGGACGCGGGCGGCATTGGCCTCTGCCTCGACGGCGCGCAGATCCGCGCGGGCAACGGCCTCGCGCAGGTCTTGCATATCGCGGGCCGAGAGCGTCTCCATCGCCGGAATCCCTAGCAGAATCGGCCCTGAGCCCGAAGGAAAATCGCCAGAAAAATGCTACCCAACTTTGCTCGGACGCCAGGCTTTCTGCGGGTTGCGCCAGTCAATGCCCTCTAGCAGGCAGGCCAGTGCCGAGGCCGAAATCGGCACCGTACCGTCCTTCGCAGAAGGCCAAACAAAAACGCCCCTTCTCGAGCCGTTTTGCATATAACGACATGCCGAAATCGTCGTGCCACAAAATCTTGATCAATGATCCGCTGCGCCCCCGGAAAATGTACAGATCCCCTTGATGAGGATCACGCTTCAGACTTTCCTGAACCTGCAGCGCCAGACCGCGCATGCCACGTCGCATGTCTGTGTGACCCAGCGCGATCCAGATCTTCGCATCGCTCGGCACGGGGATCATCCTTCAAGCCCCGCCAGCACCCGAAGCAGCGCGGCGACATCGACGTCGCGGTCGACGATGATCCGGCGGCCATTGCCGCAAACAATCTCCATCTGGCCGCGTGACGACGGAACTGGGCAATCAGGGGTCACAACCACCGGCGCAAAGCCGGATATCCCTCTGGAAATCTGCGGAAATAGCCGTCTGCGCCAATCATAGATCTGGGATGGATCAACATCATGGCGCCGCGCTACCGTCAAAACTGAAACGCCGCGCTGAAACGCCTCCTCTACGATCCGTTGCTTTGCGTCATCGGTCCAACGCCTACGCCGGCCCGTCTCCAATACATCCAGGCGACGAACGCCCGGAAACACATCGCTGATTATCTCATCCATGCCCGCGCAATGCGCCGGCTACATCCGACCGACAATGCGGCCGCTACCGGCTTGCGATTACCCACAAGTATTTGAATCGCTTGCGTGTCTCCGAGAGAAAATTGTTGAATCGGATGAATCAGTTGTGATTCATTCACGAGCACCGTGATTGTGTTCGTGAGGTGCGCGATGCAGGCCGAAAGCGAAAAACTGCTGCCTTTGGGTGACCACTGGTCGCGCAGCGAGGTCGATGAAACAGCTTTCAGAGATGCTCGTCTCGGGCGCCGGTTCGGCGATTTGCTTCGCCGCCTGAGCGACAGAATGGGAGGATCAATTCCTCTGGCCTGTCAGGACTGGGCGAGCACCAAAGCCGCATATCGGTTCTTTTCCAACCCAAAGGTCGAGGAAGGGGACATCCTTGCAGGCCATATCGAGGCGACGAAGGCGCGGTATGCCGCATCTGACGGACCGATCTTGGTGCTTCAGGATACGACAGAGTTCACCTATCAGCGGCGGAACCCGCACGACATCGGTTTCACCAAAAGCGTCAACAGTGGTCGCGACAAGAGTGGTCGGCTCCGCCATCATGCGGTTTGCGGAATACTTATGCATTCCAGCCTCGTTGTCACGGATGAGGGACTGCCCCTCGGCCTGGCCGCGGTCAAATTCTGGAACCGCGATAAGTTCAAGGGTACTGCCCAGCTCAAGCGGAGAATAAACCCGACGCGGGTTCCGATCGAAGCGAAGGAGAGCGTTCGTTGGCTCGATAATCTTCGCCAGTCAGTCGCTCTGTTGGGGCAGCCGGATCGGTGTGTCCATGTCGGCGATCGAGAGAGCGACATTTACGAACTCTATTGCCTCGCCAAAGATCTCGGCACTCACTTCGTCGTCCGCACCGTTGTCGACAGGCTCGCTGGCAACGGCGATCACACCGTGAAAATCGAAATGCAAGAGGCTCCAAGCGCGGGCATGCATAGCATCGAAGTGAGGGTCGATAATGACACGGTCGAACGTGTAACCCTTGATATACGGTACAAACGAATCCACGTCTGCCCGCCGATCGGGAAGCAAAAACGCTACCCGGCGCTCGATCTGACGGTGATCCATGCGTCGGAAGTCGGTGTCCCATTGGGCCGGAAGCCGATACTGTGGAAGCTCGTCACCGATCTGGAAGTTGCCGACCTCGACGCAGCGATCGAGAAAATACGTTGGTATTCGACGCGCTGGAAGATCGAAGTTTTTCATAAGATTCTGAAGTCAGGATGTCGTGCTGAAGATGCCAAGCTTCGCACCGCCGATCGTTTAGCCAACCTTGTCGCGCTGTTTTGTATCGTCAGTTGGCGCGTGATGTGGATGACCATGATGGCACGTGCTGCCCCCGATGCCGATCCGGCGATCGCATTTACAGCAACGGAAATTGCAATCCTCGACCGCCTCGTTACCGATAGCGGGAACCGCCGAGCAAAGCCGGGAACGCTCCAGCTATATCTCACCAAATTGTCCCGCCTTGGCGGTTATCTTGCGCGGATGTCTGACCCCCCGCCTGGCAACACCGTTGTCTGGCGCGGCCTACGACGCCTCGTCGATATCCAAATAGGCGCGGAGCTTGCCACTTGTGGGTAATCGCAAGCCTGTGTAGCTGGCCTGTGTAGCTGGCCTGCGTTTCTCCCTCATCGGGTATTTCGTCCCGCGCCTGCCTTTCGATCCGGTAGAGCTGGTCGAAGAACTTGAGGGCCTGCGTGGGTGGACCTCGGAACTGGTGTTATCCACCCTGCAGGGACTGTCAGGATTTCCGTGTGTGGCCGGGCTTAATGGGTAACAAGGAGTCCCACTATGTCACGACGCAAAGAATCCGTTATTCCCAATGCGCTTCTCGACGAGCTTTTGGCCGGAGGCGCTGCCAGTGCGGCATTTGAACAAGGTGGCTTGCTGGATTCGCTGAAGAAGGCGCTGACGGAGCGCGCGTTAAACGCGGAGATGGATCACCATCTTGCGACAGGCGAAGGTGCCGGCAACACGCGCAACGGCTATGGCCGGAAGACCGTAATGACCGAGACCGGCAAGCTGGAGATTGATGTCCCGCGCGACCGCCAGTCTAGCTTCGACCCGCAGCTGATAGCCAAGTATCAGCGCCGCTTTCCGGGCTTCGATGAGAAGATTGTGTCGATGTATGCGCGGGGCATGAGCACGCGGGAGATCACCGGGCACCTGCGCGATCTGTACGGTATCGACGTATCGCCGGATCTGATCAGCACGGTGACCGATGCTGTCCTCGACGAAGTTGCCACCTGGCAGCAAAGGCCGCTCGACCCGGTTTATCCGTTGGTTTTCTTCGACGCGATCCGGGTCAAGATCCGCGATGAAGGCATGGTCCGCAACAAGGCGATCCATATCGCGCTGGGCGTCCGTGCTGATGGCACCAAGGAGGTTCTGGGCCTGTGGCTGGAGCAAAACGAAGGCGCCAAGTTCTGGCTGCGGGTGATGAACGAACTGCGGAACCGCGGCGTCGAAGATATCCTTCTCGCTGTCGTCGATGGCTTGAAGGGCTTCCCTGATGCGATCACCGCCGTGTTCCCGGAGGCAATTGTTCAAACGTGTTGGTGTGGACGGCCTCCAAACGGCATCACAATGTGCCAGATTGAGGTTGTTGCAAATCTCAAGGAGGAGACCGTCCGTGGAACACCTTATCCGAGTTGGCGTCGACACGTCAAAGCACGTTTACCAGTTGCATGGCGTCAACGCCGCCGAGAAGCCAATTTTACGCAAAAAGCTGCGTCGTACCGAGATGATGGCGTTTTTCGAGAAGCTGCCGCCAACGGTGATTGCAATTGAGGCGTGTGGGGCGTCTCACCATCTGGCGCGGCTCCTTACGTCGTACGGCCATGAAGTGAAGCTGATCGCGCCGCAGTTGGTGAAGCCCTATGTAAGCGCCGGGAAGAACGATGCGGCTGATGCTGAGGCTCTGTGTGAAGCAATGAGCCGACCCACGATGCGCTTTGTGCCCATGAAAAACTGCCGAGCAGCAGGCAGCGCTCATGCTGATCGCGTACGCGATCGGTTGATCCGCACCCGTACGCAGCTGGTCAACGCGATCCGCGGTTATGCAGCCGAGTTCGGGCTGATTGCTGCCCAAGGCAAGTGCCGGATCGTTACGCTGCTCGATCGTATCGCGATCGACCCAACTGTGCCGGCGCTTGCGCGAACGCTGTTTGCCGCGCAGGCGAAGGAATATTCTCAGCTTCAGGACCAAATCGAAGAGGTCGAAGCGGAGTTGGCGGCATGGCACCGCGCCAACGAATGCAGCCGACGCTTGGCGGAAATCCCCGGTGTCGGTCCAATCGGAGCGTCGCTCCTCATGATGAAAACGCCAGCGCCCGAGCTGTTTGCCTCAGGGCGACAATTTGCCGCCTGGATGGGCCTGACACCAAAGGACCATTCTACCGGCGGCAAGGTTCGGCTTGGCATTATAACACGCGCCGGGGACGAACTGCTGCGAAGTGTGCTGGTGGCCGGTGCGACCGCGCTTCTACGGCATGTTCGAGCAGGAAAGGGCAACAATGCAAACGCCTGGCTACTTGAACTGCTCAAGCGCAAGCCGCCAAAGCTCGTTGCCGTGGCGGTTGCGAACAAGATTGCGCGCATTGCCTGGAAGCTCATGGTGACCGGCGAGCGCTACCGGGCAAACAGTATTCCGCTACGCGAGGTAGCGGCATAGAGCTTGGCGAAACAAGGGTGCTGATGTGCAAGAACCCGTGTTGAGCTAAGGCCTGAACTTGCAATAGAATGCGCAGATGGGATCGATCATTCCGGGCGTGAGACACTCCGTACGATGCAATGGCTACTCAATGCCGGAAACGTGTTTGGAACTCATGTGGCGGAAACCATCTTGGCCCGCGGTCATTTGCGGCTGCACCTTTGAGGCCGGACATATGAACGCAAGCGATCGGTCATAGTCTGTTAAATCTATTGTAAGGCGGAGGCCGTCCACATATGCATTGTCCATCTGCTGCGCAACTCCATGGACTTCGTATCCTGGAAAGACCGCAAAGGGCTGGCAACCGCGCTCAAGGAGATTTACCGCGCCACAGATGCTGACGCTGCCGAAAAGGCGCTGACGGCGTTCGAGGCCAGTCCCTGGGGCCAGCGCTATCCCGCGATCGGCCAGAGCTGGCGGCGTGCCTGGGGTGAGGTCATCCCGTTCTTCGCCTTCCCAGACGACGTGCGGCGGATCATTTACACGACGAACGCGATCGAGGCGCTGAACTCGAAGCTCAGGCGCGCGGTCCGGGCCAGGGGCCACTTCCCCAGCGACGAAGCTGCCACCAAATTGCTCTATCTGATCTTGAACAGGTCGGAAAAAGAGTGGAAAATGCCGCCACGTGAGTGGACCATGGCCAAGGCCCAGTTCGCCGTAATCTTCGGTGAGCGCTTCATCAGGGCCATGGCGGCGTAATGTTCAACCGCCCGGCCGCACACGGAAATCCTGACAGTCCCACCCTGCAGCCTGCGCATTGAAGCAGGGATCAAACCGCAGCCAATGTCGAACCTGAACAGGTGCACGCCCAACAAGCGCAGCGATGCGAGGTATCCACCAACTGTTGATCTGCAAGGGACCAAGATCATAAGAGCCATTGCTGTTACGAACTTCAGCGCCAATCCAGCCCGCTTCCTGATCACGCAATCCCCAAAGCGTTTTCTCGAGCCAGGGCTGACCAAGCGAGGCTTGCCGAATACAGGCGGAGACGGGACGCGACAGCGCGCTGGCCGCATTGCGCCGAGCCGATGTCGTCGCTTGCGATGAAACAGGTGTGCGGATCGAAGGGTGCAATGCCTACCAGTGGGTATTCTGCTCGGCTGAGGCCATCGTCCATACCGCCGACTTTACCCGGGCAGGCCAAGTCGTGCGTGACATCATGAATGGCCACCAGCCCGACGTCTGGATATCTGACCGTTATACCGCCCAGCAAGGGCATGGCCGGCTGCACCAGACGTGTCTCGCCCACCTCGACCGAAAGGCCCGCTTTGTTGCCGAACATGGCAGCGATCTGACAGGCGTGCGTCTTCAGCTCTGGCTTGATCGTGCCTTCAGCCTCGCCCGAAGTATCGCCGAACTGGCCTCTTCCACCGTAAGAAGCCATAAGCGTAAGCTTGAGCGCGACCTCGGCGCCATCCTCGCCAGCGCGACCGATTGTCCGTTGGCCAGTGAACTGCTCGGCCAAATCCGCCGTGCCCGTGACCAATTGCTCACCTTCTGCGACTTTGCCGGAAAGGTCGATGCCACGAACAACGTGAGCGAGCGGGCGCTGAGGCCAAGCGTCATCCAGCGAAAAGTCACCAACGGCTATCGCGCCAAATGGGCTGCGGACGCGGAGGCCGCACTGCGGTCAACCGTCGACACCGCGCGCCTCACCGGACAACTGCCATTCCGCACCATCCTGGGCGCTATCTCCGCCTGAGCGACCCTACGAGGAGGTTGGTAGTTACTTCGAAAGTGTGGGGGTGGTGTACAATGCCATACTGATGACGGCAGTGCATAACAGCCTGGGGATGCCGTATGACGTCATCTGACCCTCCGGATAGCGGTTCCAGGCGTAGTGATCGAATTGGTCGGATCACTGTAAAGTGACAGCGCCGCAGCTGGGCCACCTTTGAGAAATGCAAAGAGCGCTCTCCCCGAATTGATCTCGGCGGCGGCGCTACGACTGACAGAAGTCCTGCTGTGCGGTTTGGTCCATCCAATGCGGCTCAGGGAGACTCTACACCCTCTGGTCTGGCGCGAAGTACTGAATTCAAATAGATACTCAGGCGGGACGGCAACTGCTAAGCGCTTTGCATGGGTCAGCTGAAGGGCAAATTTGGAGCGAAGCATGGGCAGTGACCTTATCGTTCGGGGCCATGGGAGGGTTCGGGTCGAGGTGCAGGAGAGTGATTTTCCCGGTTGATGCCGGTTTTCGGCGCTCTCCCTTCGGCGCGCGCATGGTCGGGAATGCCTGCGAGAAACCTGTCGAGCACCTGCGCGATGCTCCGGGCACCGTCGGCAAGATGCTCAGCCGCGCCACGGGGTGAGCGGTCACGATAGTGGTGTTGTCGATCGAGAGCCCAATCGCGCCGCTCGTTTCGGTCTCGCTCCTGCTCGGCCCTCAGACTTGCCAAATGGTCTTCCCGGCGTTTCGAAAAGGCATCTACGCGGTCAGTCTTCAACCGGCCCAACCCTTCCAACGAAGACGTCTTCTCTCCTGATTGGCGCTCAAGCTTGGCAATCAGTTCCTTGACGTTGTTGGTCCAGAGCCTGGCGCCGAATGCCGCGCGGGTGATAGCCGTGTAGAAATTCTGGGCGTTGACCAGCGGAGATTCGACGGGCGCTAGCACGAAAACGCGCGGATAGGTTTTGGACTGAGCGGAATAGACCGTCTCTGCATAACCATGATCCCAGGTCCGGTGTTCTGACAGATCAACCCGCTGCACGCGCCCATCTCGATCCCATCGTATCGTCGCTAAGGGGCCGTCAAGTTTCTCCACGGTGCCGCGCTCGGCATTGCGCAGACCAAGTTCGCGACTGACGAGCCGCCACTGGATACGGTCGCCCTCGGCGATTTCCCGTTCTTCAGGATTGAACACATTGATGTGACGGGCCCTTGTCGTCTGCGGATCCCAGCGTATGACGCGCCCCTGATCGTCGACAAAACGCACAACCTGGCGCCCATTGACCTCCCGGCCTAGTCCTGCGACGCGATAATCGGCGTGCTGTGCGATACCGTGGCCAGCGATGTCCCGATCAAAGCGCACCACCTGCCCCGCCCCGTAGAAGCGGGCCATATGCTTCTGGATATCGGTCAAGCCCGCCGGGGCCAGGATGGAAAACCGGCTGTCCTCGGCAGCCAGCCCATTCTCGTTTTTCAACACATCGCGAATCTTACTGTTGACGATCAGCCGGGTCGCATTGTCGAGAGCAAGGATATTGGTCCCTGTCCGTGATTCCGGCTTGAGCCGTATCCAGGCATTGACGACCTGCTCCGCCATCTTTTCATTGTCGTCGACGGTGTTGACGCTATCGAGCTTCGCCAATGCCTCGGCAAAGTTCCCCGTCCGCGCGGCTGTGACGGCGGCCTTGATTGATTTGGTTTCCTGCCGCACGGCGTGCGTCAACTCGACCGTTGGCAAGCCCAGCCTTCGCATCAACCAGAAGGGTTTACCCTGCTCGATTGCCCCTGTCTGTTTCTCGTCTCCAAGGAAAAGCAGCCGTGCGCCGGTTGTCCTGCTGATCTCCAGCATCCGCTGGGCCTGCCGGTTGCCGAGCTGCCCTGCTTCATCGAGAACCAGCACATGGCGGTCCGTGATCCCCTGCCCGCCGCGCGCGACGAAGCTGGCGACAGTATGAGACATGATGTTCGCCTTACTTCCCAGTTCCGCAGCGGCCGATGATGTGGGTGCTAATGCAATCAATGACGTTCCCGGCTCGGCCGCCTCAGCGAGAACTCTCACCAGCGTAGATTTTCCAGAACCGGCAACACCGTGAATCGCCGTGACCCGATCCCGCGTCAGCGCCGTCTCGACAAGTGCGCGCTGCTGCTGCGTGTTGAGCGACGTCCCGTCGAGCACGGCCAGCAAGCGATCGCTGGTGGCGATTGGACGCGCGTCATCAAGGCCAAGCGCGATATGCTGGGTCAATGCCAGCTCCAGACGCCACGACTTCCGGCTGGTGCGGCCACGGGTCAACAACCTGTCACCGGTCTGATCAGGGGTCGGCAGCAATTTGCGCAGGACCTCATGTGCTGCGATCCGGGGACGGATATGGTCGAGCCGGACTTCACCGACATAGGCAGCAAGACCAGTGCGCAATATATCGCCTAAATTGTTGACCGCCTCGGATGTCTCCAGTTGCCGCAAGCCGAAAAGAGCCGCACGCGACGCATCGCGTTCCGTGGGCGCCGGATGCTCCCCTTCCCGACCCCGCGCCAGCGCAGCAATCTCCTGCAGCGTTTCGAGACGCTGGCCTGTCCGCTGATGCCATTGCGCGCCGAGTTCTTCCTGGCTGATCTTAACCTTCGCCTTGCGGGTGGCGTAGAAGGAAGCACGCTGGGCTTTCTGTCCCACCAGACCATGCTCGCGCGCATGATCCTCGATCGCTTCGGCGCGCTGCGAGAATTGGTCAATCAGGTCCTTCGGCACGCCTTGTATCTCGAACAATCCGGAACGCGGATCAGCATCGATTTCGTAGCCCGCTTCGCGCAAGCCGAAAGCCAGCGCGTTGCGATAGATCTGCCCGGCCACGCGCTGTTCGCCATACATGACCCGGCTTTCGAGGCTTGCCATGGGATCGCCATTCTCGCGGTTCGTCATGTTGAGCACGACGAGATGCGTATGCAGATGCGGATCAAGTTCCCGGCTGCCATGCTCGGTAAAGCGAGCAACCAGGATCCGACCCGTTGTTTCATGAACAATCTTGCCCTCATCGCGGCGGCGCAACTGCGCCTGCTCCTCCAGATAGGAAATAGCTGCGGTCACCCCGTCCTCATGGGCGGCAAGCACGCGTTCGTCACCTGCCACCAGCCCCATGATCGAAACCGACTTTGGCGCATTGACCGCAAAATCCCAACCGGGGTGATGCTGAATTTCGCCATCCGCGCGGTGCCGCCCGAGTTGTTGATCGCCGACTTTTCCAGCAAGAAGGTCGCGCAGCAGCTTCGGATCAACAGCGCCGAAGAGGCCGAGATCGGCTGCAAGCTGCCCACTCCATGCAGACGGTTCATTGCCGCCCTTGGTGTAGTAATCGCCAACCGTGTAGTAGCGGGCGATATTGGCTGGTGTACCATGGAGACGTTGCGGCTGGATCATGCTGGCCTCGCCCGCTCACGCGGTCCGTCATCCCGGCCATGCTGGACAAGATCGGACCGGATTTCTCCCTGCCTGCCGGCAAGGATCGTCCAAAGGGTGCGGGCGGGCGCAGGAAGCTCGGCATTCTCGTCATTGAGCAATATATCTTCCACGCGCTGCGGGTCGATGTTCTGCGCTGGAAGCGTAAACAGTTCCGGCTGCGGTGGTGGCGTCGGGACGGATTCTGAAGATACCGAAGGCTTCGCTGGCTTGATCTCGCCATGTGTCGCCGGCGGAGATGACTGCGTGGCTTCCCGCTCCATCGCTTCGCGAACACGCGCTTCGGCGTGAGCGATGCGAACGAGCATCCCGGCCTTGTCGATCTGAATGGGGGGCGTCGTGCGTTCGAGGAAAGCTGGTCCCAACGATGGTACATTGTTGAACCGGCTATCGAACCTCACCACGGGCAAATTGCGGCCGAAGCGCAGGAAGCCCACCAGGTTTGGCAGGTTGGTGACCTCGGTCGACATGACCAGTGGCCGCGTCACCTGCATCCGCGACAGATTGACCCCATCGCGCATGTCGTTGACCCCATAGGACATGCCCTCGTTGGCTTCGACCTGTTCGACCTGACCAAGGTTGATCGAAACATGCTCGGCGGTATCGGTGTCGTTCGCGCGCAGCGCCACCCAGGTCGAGCAATAGCCAGTGATAGCGGCCGCATCGTCCTTGCCGTAGGTCGCCTTGAGCTGGGGATAGGACTGGAAGCCCAATATGCCGCACCCCCCATATTTGCGGGCACGGGCGAGAAAGTCCGAGAGCGACGGCAGCTTATGCAGCGTCGGCAGTTCATCGATCACGCAATAAAGCCGTCGGTCGCGATCGGGCGCCAGGCTCATGATCGCGCTGATTGCGATGTCGAGCCAGACGGTGATAAGCGGGCGTAGCGAGGGAAGCTGGTCGGCTTTCACTGTGATGAAGAGCCAGCTTCCATCAGCGCCCTTTTCCACCCAGTCTCGGATCGAGAAGCCGTCTTCGGTATCATCGAGATAGCCGAAGCTGCGCATGACCGATGCAAGTTCGGCCTGGATGCCGGCGGATGTCCGTTCGCCTTCGGTGCTGATGAAGGCGGCGGCATCAGTGCCGGTGACAAAGGCGGCGAGGTCCTTCAGTTTGGAGCGCAGCAGACGATCGAGCAGCACCGATACATAGGTATGTTTCTGGCGCGCCAGCTTGCGCATGACCGCAACCAGCGTGCCCCGCGCCGCCTTCGCCCAGAAGGGATCGCCATGCTTGTCGGGAATGGTCGATTCCGCGATCTGATCATAATGATAATCGCGTGGCACATCGACCCAGGGCGACCAGCGCGCCGCGCGTTGGTCGAGTGGGTTGAGCAACATGTCAGTGCCCTGCCGATAGAATTTCTCGACGAAGGTACCGGCGGTATCATAGACGATGGCGCGCCGACCCGATTTGCGGATGCCGTCGAGCATGCCGACGATGAGGTTTGTCTTTCCCGTGCCAGGCGCACCGCACAGCAGGATATGCTCAGGCTCATAGGCCTCAGGCACCGGCACATTGCCGATCACCAGAGGTCCCTTGGTCTGTCGCCATAGCGCACGTTTCACCTGGCGGATCGTGCCGAACCTTGCCCCTCGCAGATATTCGTTGGAGCCAAGGCCCCTACCCGTCCGGGTGAAGTAGAACCAGGCCCAGGCGAGCATAACAAGGGTGAACAGGCCAGAGAGCAGTGCGCCATGCAGCAGATAGACTTCAAATGCATGCATGGTCTTTTTCGCAAGGGTGGAGGCAACCAGCCAGTCCGCCGAGGTCCAGTAAGCCTGGCCTTCGGGGGTGCGAAACTGCACCGGATCATTGGTCCCGGCGGCCGCATCCACCTTGATCGTCGCCTCAGCCAGTTTGACCAGAACGAACCGCTCATACTCGGTCGATTTCTCGAACGCATACCAGAGTGTGCCGATGATCCAGATGATGAAACCCGCTAATATGGTCTGATAAAAGACCTGGGTCGTCATGCGGACATTGTGGACGATCGCCTGGCCACCGCGCGTCCAGGAGCCTAATGTGTCGTTGCGAAAGATGCTCATGGGATCTCCTCCCCGCCAAGCAGTCCGCGTTCGGCAAGGATCATTCGGGCTTGCGCCATGCCCTGTTCCAGCGCTTTGGGGGATTGCTGGCCGACGGACGTCGCGACAATCGATAGGATCTGGATCGACGTGGCGAGGATTTCATCCTGGGAGGAGAAAACATAGCGTTTGCGCTCATCGACCGCCTGTTCAAGGAGCTGACGGATGAACCCCGATAAGGACAGGTTCGCACCGAGCGCACGGCGCATCAAGGCGGCATGCAGCGATTCATCGAGGCGGAAATTAAGCTTGGGCAAGCGAAGGGTCTCCTTATCCAGAGACCTTCGAAAATATCATGAAGCGGTCGCATATTACCGGAATGGCAATATTGGCGCAAGCCGCCCTATCACCAGATTGATCCAGAGATTGAGCGCTGAGGATATGTGCCGACAGGAACAGGCTGAGCAGCTCAATCAGTTGCCTCTGATGATGATGGACGGCGGCGGCGTTCCGCCTGTCTCGTCGCGGTATCGACGGATTTCGCCGATCCCCAGTCTGATCTTCTTGGCTACAACGTCCGACATGCGCCGCACCTCACTGGGCGTATCGAGACCAGGGACGCCCTCCAGAAACTCGGCCAGCAAAATCGTGAGCATCTGACAGACTTCGGCTGAGCCGATATAGAGTGTGTCCCCCTTCCCCGCTTCCGGAGAGTGCTGCCTTTGCGCCGACACTTCGCAGATGGCCTTGACCACCGCCCGGCGGAGGTCGCTGATATATTCCTCGTTCAATTCCGTCATGGCGCTATCCTTTCTGCCGCGGCAAAAAGACCATGAATTCGGCCAGGATTCAACGGGCGGTGACCTGCCGTCACAGCATTCTGGGATCCGCAATGGCGTACGACGCGTATCACGAAATTCCCGAAGTCATTTCAATACGATATGTGGCCCCGTGTGAGCCCTGTGTTCCGCGTACGACAGCCCACCGGTTCGACGTGTGACATGTGATACAGACTTATCTCGATGTTTTCAGGGCATAATGCGCCCGCAGCACCCGTGCGTAGGGTCCATTACAATACGGCCTTGCGCCGTGCGTCCCGCCTTACGCAGCGCGCTCGCGCTGCGCAGCCTCGTGCCGGTAGGCGCGGGGCTACCTTTCTGCTGGTTTTCAGGGGTCGATATTGAGGTGGATCGAGGGGTAAATCTCATGGGCTTGTTCTCCCAGAATGTAAAAAAGGGGGACGTGCATCAGGGCCGGTCCCGCGAGCGGGATTACCTTCTTCAGGGGATTTAACGACAGGCTCATCGCCGCCTCGTCGGCGCGCCCTTCACCCCGCCAGTTCCGCAGTAAGGGGCAAGCCACTCTTGCTTTGGCCCGTCGAAATGGCAAAGTTGCGTGTGACGGGCAGGCCATCGGGGAAGGACGATGGAAATGCCAAAGATGACCGAAAGGGATCGGCTTGCCGATCTCGAAACACGTCAGCGTAAGCTGACGGAAGATCTGGAAACCGCCCGCCGCGCTCTGCGCGGCAAATATGCGGCCATGGTGAACGATGTGCCGATAGAAACCCTGACGGAGCGCGAGTTTCGCGAACTTCTGACACAGGCTATCCGGGTTGGCGGCAGCGCAGCGCTGACGGCCCTGAAAAAGTTGCCGCCAGTGACCTGACCCGCCGCGAAGCGGCAATCTGATGATAACCGGCAGGGGTGGAGCATAAGGAACCCAGTCCTGTCGGTATCGGAGCGCAGGATGACGATGCGGTCTTCCGGCGCAAATCAGATAATGATGAAGCATCCCCGGTCGCCACACCGACGGATATCGGCGAGACTTCACCTGCGCCGACCTTCCCCGATCACAATGCCACAGGAGGCATCCCTCGCCACTGCCCTCCCCTCCTCTGATCGTCACATTGGACGTTTCCGCGACGACCAGCCCTTCCAAACCGCACCCGAAGGGTGTCCCTGCGACGAGCACGGCGAAGCCGCGCGCAGGAGGCCGGGACCGCGCTGGCGGTTCCGCATCGCGTCCGCGACGGGCCCGCTTGCGGGTCCCTGAGCGGGGGCGAGTGCTGCGCTCGAAAAAAGAAATGAGGATCGGCCCGGTAAACCGGACCGATCCTCTTGAGGCATCATTGCGCCTCCCATTCCTGATCGCTCAGCCTCACAAACCGCGCCGGGATACGCTTCTCCCTGACCAGTCGCGCAAGGTGCGATTGCAATCCCGATCCTTCGCAGACCAGCGCTTCGACGGGACGTAATCCGACCATCTGCTCGTTGCGTACGAACCCCGCCCGTTTGCCAAGCTTTGCGCTGAGCCGGAATGTTATGAGCGTGATTTTGCGCGACGCTGCCCACGCTGCGGCCATGGCGTCGCACCCCTTGTCCTGCGCAGTCGTCGCCAGCACCATCATCGGATTTCGGGATTTGGCTTCGTCGAGCTTCTCCCAGATGAGGCGGTCGTCGAACCAGCATTCCGCGCCTCCTGAGAAGATCACGATGGGTCCCTGCGGGTTGTGCGCGTCGGTTCTGCGCTGGCGACGGGCGGCGAGGAAATCGGTGGCGGCAATCACCGACGCGGTGCGCTTGCTCGACACCAGCGAGCCCCTCGGCGCGGACCATGGCCGCCCGGTTTCGGCGTGAAAAACGTCGGCGGCATGGTCGCGCATGCACCGCAGCGCATCGGTAGCTTCGTCGAGATATTCAAGTTCGTAGCGTGCCTGCTCGAGTTCGACGCTGTGGATTTCGCTGCCATCGGCGCGACGCAGCAGGTCCTGAACCTGCCGTGTCGCCTTGTCGGCCTGGCCCTCCCACTGGTCGGCGACGTGATGAAAGCTGTTGACGATACCCCATGCCAGGCGTTGCGCGGCGGGTTCCAATCGCGTCTCCCGCAGGACATCGAAAAGTGTCGTGACGATCAGTTCGACGGCGAGCTGGGCTTCCCTCGGATCGGGCATATCGGTCGCCATCTCCTCACCGCCTCGCCCGATGCGGACACCATCGAGATCGGACGCGAAGGCGGTGTGGAAATCGTCGGTGGTGGCCGCTGTCTCCTGCGTGATGAATGTAGCAATGTCGGAAAATGTGCGGTCAGACTGGTTGATCTTCGTCATGTGAACCTCCTGTTGAAACGAAAGAGGTTCCCCCTTGGGCACGGGCCCCGAGCGGCGGGGTCAAGGATCGCGGAACGCGACCGGCGCAGCCGGCGATGGGGGTCACGATTTTTTGGGCGGCCACCATGGTCGAGTGAGAAGCGCGGCGCCTGAGCCGCCCCGAAAAATGGTGGGGCCCCGTCGTCCTTGAGGCCGACGCGGTCCCGTGCCACCCTTGGAATTCTTGAGAGAGAGAAGAGGCGTTGCGAATCTGGGGCTCGATGCCCCTGATTCGCAACTGGGTGCCTCCAGGCGCTGCCCTTGCGGGAGAGAGCTAGCCACGCTTGCCCTCATCGCCAGGGTTAGCATCTGTTCCATGAAAAAGGGGACAGCGCGCGTAGCGCTGTCCCCGAACGAAATGCGAACGATGTTATGTCAGGCGGCGCGGCGAAGTCGGCTGCGTTGGGGCGGAGAGACCTTTTCGACCGGCACCTGTTCGGCCTTGCGGAAGGCATGAATCGGAACACTGGCCTTGCGCAGGGCCTGATAAAGGTTGGCCTGAATACCCGATCCCTCACCCAGCAAGGCTTCGACGGGTTTCAGGTCCACAAGCTTGCGATTGCGGGCGAAGGGCGCACCGCGCCCCGACCCCGTCAGCGAATATGTCACAAGTTGCACCTCCCGATTGCCAGCCCAAGAGGCCACGATCGCGTCGAAGCCCTTGCGCTGCGCAGTCGTCACCAGCGTCATATGCGGGATACGTTCGAGGATCGTGTCGAGCCGATCCCAGAGCAATTGCCAGTCATGCCATTCCGCATGGCCTGAGGCGATAACGATCGGTCCACGGGGACGGTACCGCTCGCGTTCGGCCAGTTCCCGGGCGCGCAGGAAATCCTGTATCGACACCTGCGTAGCGGTAGCGGCCTTCGAGACGCGCGATCCACGCGCCGGCGACCAGGGACGACCCGATAGCACGTGGAAAGTTTCGGCGGCATAATCGCGCATACACTCGACCGCCTCGCGCTGTTCGGTCAGCGACTGGCACAGGAGCTGTTTCTCCTCCAGTTCGCTGTTGAAGACCTCGGAAGGCTCGATCCGCCGGATCATATCGCGCAGCTCATGAGCCAGCATGTCTTCCTGTCGTTCAAGCTTGCCAGCGACGAAGTGGAAGCTGTTGACCATGCCCCAGGCGATCTCGGACGCGAGCGCGTCCAGGCGGGTATCGGTCAAAAGATCGAAGATTGTGGCGATCACACCCGCGCAATCGGCCTGCGCGTGGAGCGGTTCGGGCATATCATGCTCGCCCGGCTCGTCGCCCGGCGCGATGATCGAAAGCGGGATGGGGTCGCCAAAGGCGCGTTTGAATTCCGGTGTCGCCGTCATCTGTGCAAACAGCGCCGGCAGGTCTGCAAAGTGGTTGATACTGTGCGAATGGTCGTGGGTCATGGGACTTCTCCTCATCATGGAAAGGGAAACAGGGGCGCGAACGCGCAAAAGCGTCCCGCCCCATTATGTCGATCAGTGCATGTTCGCCCGTACGCTGGCGAAAGCGGCTGAGCGCGTCAGGACGGCATCGACGATTTGCGCCGCATGGGGCGCAAAGGGCGTGCCTTCGAGCAGGTCATAGATAGCAGCGATGATCTCGCCGCATGTTACGCCGCCAGGTATCTCCGGCGAGCGGACCGCAAGCGTGTTTTGGGGTGCCAGCAGATCCCGGATAGCGGGACTGGCCATGATCGCGGCGCAGAGCGCCGAGAGATCGGACAGCGGCGCGATGTCATGAAAAGAAGGAAGCGGCATGGACTGTCTCCTCATGCGAAGAAAGGAAAAGGGCCGGGGRAGGCCTGACACCTCCCCGGCCGGAACGGGTTCCGATCAACGGGTGATCAGAACGGGTCCTCCTCGCCAAACGGCGCACCCGCACCGGCCAGYTCGCCGTCAGCCCCTGCGGTGCTGTCGCCGAAGCCGCCTTCGTCGCGCGAACCGCGATCGTCATAATTGGTGCGGCTGGTCCCCATGCTGCCCCCCGAAGTCGGAGCGCATGGYGTCGCGCCGCCATGCGACCATGTAGCCGCCATGATCGGCCGGGAAGAGCGCGATCGGCAGCGGTTCAGGGAGGCTGGGATCGTCGATATTGCCGGCAAGGAAGACCTCGCCGGTGCGCTTGGACGCAGCCTCCCACAGTGCGCCGACCTGAACCCAGCGACGCGCGACGTTGAGCGCAAGGATCTCGTAGACCGGAGCCTTCTCATTCTCGCTCATGACCTTGCGCAGCCCGATGCGCGGGAGATCGATCGTGCGAGTGGCGATCGAGCCCGTCAGGCGGCCGTTCTGATTGAAGATTTCACCGATGTTCATCGTCTTGACCTTTCGAATGTCGCTCGAAATCCATTTTCCGGCGACACCCTCCCCGTCCCTTCTCTCCTCTCTGTCCCGCCCTTGCCCCGCGCACCGCCCGCCCGGAGGACAGCGCTCCCCATCCTTCCCGCGCGACGCTCGCCCCTCCGCCACGCGCAGCCCTGCGACCGGCCCACAATTCAGCGCAAAACCCCGGCAGGACGGGTCGCCAATACAGCCCTGCCGGGGGCAGCGCTGGTGGATGGCGCGCGAGGCTGAAGGCGCGGTGGGGCTACGGTCGGGTGAATAGCGGTAGCGGTGCGCATGGTGAGATCATGCCGCCATCGCCAGCCAGCGATCCGGCCAGGCCGGCGGCCTTGTCGTCACCCGATAGGCCTGCAAGGGTACGATCCCGCGGATGACATAATGCGGGATGCCGGTGTCCCGCCGAAGATTGAGGGCGATTTTATAGGCGTGATCGAATGAGCATAAGCGGCGCCGGCAAGGTGACAACCGGGCGGGCAGATCGGACGAGGGCATCATGGCCTCCATGCTGGAATAGGTTCAGGCAGCGATTGACCGGTTTGCATCGACCGCCTCAGCGGATTTAAGTGCAAGCAGGCTTTGAAGCGTGACGGGTGTGCGATTTGCCCGCCGGGTCCTGGGGCCTCGGGACGGTCTGGCCGGATCGTTGAACCGACAGCCGATACGTGCGGCGCGCTTACCGATGACGGCGGGATCGCGGCCAAGCGCCTGGGCGACATCAACCATTGAGACGCCATGGGTCCAGGCGTTGCGGATGGCGCAATCCTCGTCCGTACTGAACGCGCGCATGAAGCCATGCACGAGCTCCAGGCGATTGGCATGATAGAGGACAGCGCGCACACCGCGACCAAGGTTCTGGGCAATGTCCCGTGTCGGGACCTTGCCATAATCCGCTCGCAACCGGGCTTCTTCCCCGGCCGTCCAGACCGGTCCCTGTCGAAACCCGTCGCGGCGGACATGCGTGCCGCGCAAGCCAAGCGCCTCTGCACGCCAGCGGATGGAATGCGGGCTGCGGCCAAGCCGCTCCCGCAGGGGCGTAAGGCTCGCCCCGGTAGCGTAGGCGTGGCGCAGCAGTTCGTCTTCCTCGATGGTCCACGGCCTGCCCCACCCTCTGCCGTAACCCAGTTTGCGAAGGCGTTGGCCAAGGCTGCGACTGTTCCGGGCCGGAAATCCCTCAGAAGCGAGCGCCCTGGCAATGACGACATAGGGCACGCCTGTGGCCGCGAGTGTGAGTGCGCGAGCCATTTCCGCGTCGCTCCAGTCGTCCGGCTGGCAGGCATGGCGCAGACCCAGCGCCGAAGCGCGGGAGATGACGCCAGCGAAGGGACGGCCGATGAGGCTGGCAATCTGGGCGACGGGAACACCCTTGGCGTACCCGGCGCGAAGCTGTGCATCTTCCCAACCGCTATAGGGCGGCGATCCGGGCTCGGAGAGTCCGAGCAGTTGCGCACGGGCATAGAGGGCGCTGACAGCGCGGCCTAGGCGGGCAGCCAGTGTCGCGGTTGGTTCGTGCATATAGCAGCGCGCCAGTTCCTCATCCTCCCACGCGATCCAGGATCGCCGCGAGTTTCGGCGGAGGCCAAGATCATAGATACGCGTGGCGATGCTGGCACGCGATCGGCCCAGCACTGTGGCAATCTCCTCTAGCGTGCAGTCATCGGCGAAGGCGGCGCGCAAACGCAGCATTTCATCGGGGAGCCATGCGTCGGCACGGAAAGCCAGTTCGGCAAGTGGCGCGGTTGTACCCGTTTGCTGGTCAGGGACGAACGGGGTGAGTTCGACGATTTCAGCGTCGAGATCGAAGCTTGTCTCTTTCATGGCACTCTCCGTTCAGACCAGGCCGATAACGGGCGTATCGACGACACGCAGGCGCAACCGGGCAGACAGCCGCGCGATCCGCGTATCGCCGCGCGGCATGGTGTCGGACGCACCGATCGCGGCGAGCAGGTCGAGCCCGGCATCGATATCGTTCGCAGGCAGGGCAAGGTGCCGCACCAGATCGTCCGCCGTGGTGGCGTTGGGCGCTATGCTGCCCAGCGCGCCGACAATCCGTGCAGCGGCGGGGGCGGCGGGATCGAGGAGGAAGGCGTCGAGCGCGCGTTGGCCTCGCATGGTCACCTGGTTCCCTCTGGTCGGCGCGACCTCGCGCAGGGTGTCAAGATCGAGCAGGGTCCGGCTTTCATCGGCATCAAGATCGGCGGCAGCGACGAGATCGGGCGTGCGCCCGATATGGGGGGTGATCGTGGGATCGATCTTCGCCAGCACTGGGATCGCCGCGAGCGCGGGGCCAAAGGCGAAGAATTCGCCGGGCGGAAGCTGGCGCAGCAGCGCCGCCTGGTCGCTGCCGAACCCGAGAAGATCGGCAGCGCGCGCAACATCGCGGTCGAAGACATTGAGGCCGATCAGATGATTGTGCAGTTCGGAAACCACCGAACTTGCGAGCTTGGCGAGACGCTGGGTCGCGATTATCGTGCCAATGCCGCGCTTGCGACCCCGCGCGCACATATCCGTCAAGGTGGCGACGCCCAGACGGCGGGTCTCCGCGTCGCGGGCCGAGGCTGCCATATGTGGCGCGAGCAGATGCGCCTCGTCGATACATACCAGCACGGTGTGAGCCCAATGTTCGCGCGGTGTCGAGAGCAGGCCCGCAAAGAAGGCCGCCGCTTTCTCGATACGATGATCGGGCTCCAGATCGGTAAGGTCGAGATGGAGGGCGATACGATGCTGCCGCGTTCGCAGCGCGAGCGCTGTGAGACCATCATTGGCATATTCGCGCGCGATGACCGTCGTTGCGCCGATATGCGTAGCAAGGTTGGCGAACTCGCCTTCCGGGTCGACAATGATGGTGGTGAGATAGTCGAAGGCTTCTTCGATGATCCGGCGCAGCGTCTGGCTTTTGCCCGCACCCGAAGATCCCTGAATCAGACAGCGCCCCGACATCAGCTTGCCGAGATCCAGTTCGAGCGGACCCGTTGAAGAGCGGCCGAGCGGGACTTTCGTGTCACGGGTGAAATCATGGTTGGCGATGGTCATCTGATGTCCTTCTTCACCCGGCGTCGCGCAGAGCGGCCGGAGATGCTGGTCGAGGGAATGGGCTTGACGCGATAAGTGGCCTGGCGGCCTGGCAATCAGGAATGGCTGTGCTGCCATCCTTTGAGCGGCTGTTGGGACAGCGTGGCGTCCTTTTCACAGGCCTCGCAAAAAGCTGCGTCGAAGACAGCGCCAAGCGCCCAGTCCTGGGCATCATCGTCCCAGCGCGCCCAGGCATCGCGCATCACCTCGGCGCTGCCACATGCAGAACAGCGGATCGTGATCCTGGCAGCGGGGTTTGCGGCATTGACCGATTTCCCGGCGTCGCCCGTTGCCTCCCCCTGCCCGGCCGCGAAGACCGGGAACCGATCGGAAGGCGGTTCATCACGGTCGAAGCTCAGCCAATTCGCTCCAGCCTTGCGGGCGTCCGACAGCAAAGCCCAGAATTCAGGCGAAAGCCCATCGGGGCGATCGGGCCAGTCATCGATGAAGCAAGATGGACCCAGAAGCCATATTGGTGGGCCTCGATCGACAGGATCGGATGATTGACGATGATCCGGCCGCTCCTTCGCGGCGCGTGCTGGATCAGCCGGTCGATGGCGTCATTCTCGGCGCGGGGAAGATGCGCTGTCGAACAGGCGCAGACGGGGAAGCGGCGCATGGCCGGTCTCCTTGATTGGGTTGGGACAGGGGTGACAGGCGCGGCGAGCAAACTCAGGCGCCCTTTCAATTCGGCAAGAAATCGACCGTGATGGCACCGCGCTCGGCGTGAATGACGATCTTGCGATCGAGCGGGATCAGCCAGCTCAGATTATCCCATGCGCTCATGTTGATGGCTTCCAGGGTGGCAGCGTCCTCCCCAAGGAGGATATGCGTAGCGTGCTGCCGCGCCTCGCGTTCGAAGGATCGCGACTGGGTGTCCCAGCTGTCGCAGTCGCCATCATCAGCCCCACAGAAGATCGTCGCATAGATCATGCGGCTCAGTCTGTCCGGGGTGATACCATCATCGCGCGTGGCCAGGATGATGGCCTCCTCAATATCCCAACCGCCATTGCGGCAGACGAGCGCCGGGATTTCGATGGAATGGACGCTGCGTGGCGCGTCCGTGCGACCGGTTTCACAAACCGGCAGGTCGATGACGATCCGGTCGACCAGGCCACAAGCGAAATCGGCGGGGAGACACATATCGTCGTCATAGCGATGCACGGAGCCTTCCCGGTCGATGCGCAGGGAAATATCCCTGATCACCGGGAGATTGTCATACCAGGCATAGCCTTGCAGCGCGTCTTCCGCCTCGACGAGTTGCACGTCCTGGATGGGCGGTTTGCCCCGCGCCAGCGCAAGCGCCTGCGCGATATCGGGCTCCAGCGCCGGCACGATCAGCATTGCGCCTTCAGGAGCGATCATGCGGCTGCTGCGCCCATGACAGTCGTCGGCTGTCTGCGGCCGCCAGATCGCCAGCCCTGAGCGCGCTTGCGGCAGCGTGACGCCCAGCTCGCAGGCTCGCTGCCAGGCGGTAAAAGGCAGCCGGTGGTCTGGCCGGGTCGCTATGGCCTTGTACAGGATCTGCTCGGCAGCGTCGTGAAGGGCCTTCAATGCCGCGTTGTCGATAACTTCCTTGCGCGCCGGCAGAACCATATGAATTTCCGGCGCATCCATAATATCGATCCGGACCGTCCAGAGACTGCCGCTATCCTTTTCTTCCCGCACCGTCGGCAAGGCGCATTTGACGCGGTGCCCGTGAAAATTGATGCGTTGGTCTCTTGGCCAATCAGGATCCCGATCATAGACACCGATACGGCAGCCGCAGGCGTTTTTCGACAAATATGGCGTCCTTGAGGAAGTCTTCGCGGGGCAGCAGCGTTTCGTTCAAGGTGACCGGTAAGGGATAGTGACGGGCTGCATCGGCGACGACCGCAGACAAGCCTTGCTTCCAGTCGGGCGGCAGTTCGATCGAGATCAGCGTGCCCCAACCGATCATGGCCGGGGCGATGGCAAGCGGCGCGCCGCTGTCCCATGCGTCTGCCGGAATCTGGACTTTCCAGGCTGTGCCCGCAGAGGGAGAGAAGGACTGGATTTCGACCGCGCGGCCGGCCAGGCTGAACATGCCCATGCCGGCCGGGTCTTCGCTGCGGGCAATGTCATCGCCCCAGCCCGAATGGCCCAGCATCAGCAGGGCGGCGGGATCATCGATGCCGCAGCCATCATCGCGGATGTGCAGAAGGTATCGGCCATCCTGTTCGGTCAGATCGACCGCGATGCAGGTGGCACCGGCGCGCCTGGCATTCTGGAACATCTCATGAAGGCAGTCCCGGCTGTCGCCTGAAAAAAGGCGTGACGCGCGGCGGATCGCGTCCGGACTGACAGTGCTATGGATCGTTGCGGGAAGGGGCATGGTGATCTCCCTGGGTCCGGACTGGAACCCTCACCCCGCCCCGCTCCCTCCCCTCCGTTCGTCTTCCAGGGCCGCGGATGCCACTATGCATCCGATATTGCGGCAGCGGTCCCGGACTGCGAAGGACAGGGAATGCCTCAGGATCTGGATTCGCAACTCACCGACTTTCTGCGCCGCCTGCCGGACTGGATACGCCGGGACATTTCCGCCGCCGATCCGGCGCGGCGCGAGCGCGCGGAAGAGGTGCTGCACGCCATGCTGCTTGCGCTGGTCAAGGGGGCAGGACGGTCGGGAGGTGAAGACATCTGATGGCGACCTCTGGCAGTGGTAAACGCGGCACCGGCAGGATGACGCTCGAGGCGATCGAAGCGCTGGGACCAGCGCGCCTTGCCCGGATTGTCCTGGCCCAGGCGGAGCGTGACGCCATATTCGCCCGCGCCGTCCGCATGGAACTGGCGGCCAGGCACGATGGCGGCGCGCTGGCCCACGAGATCGACAAGCGACTGAAGACCATCCGGCGTTCGCGCGGGTTCGTCGAATGGGACAAGGCCCCTGCACTCGCGCGCGAACTCGATCAGTTACGCGAAGCGATCATGGGGCCGCTGGCCGAACACTCTCTGAGCCAGGCGATCGATAGCATGCGGCTGTTCCTGAGCCTTGCCGAGCCGGTGTTCGAAAGGTCGGACGACAGCAGCGGGTCGCTTGGCGAGATATTCCGGCAGGGCGGTGAGGATCTTGGCCGACTATGGTGCCAGGCGGACATGTCCGATGTCGAGCTGCTGGCAGGTGACATTCTGATGCTTGTCGAGGGCGACGGTTATGGCGTCTTCGACGATCTGCCGGAAGCGGCTTCTCCAGCCTTGGGGCAGAAGGGCCGCGCAGCCTTGCGCGGGATGCTGCTTGAGCGGCAGGCGGCGAAGACAGGGAATGACCGGCGACAGTTCGACTATAAGGTCGGCTGGCTGCTACCCAAACTCGCCGACCTCGACGGCGATGTGGACGCCTATATTGCAACTGTCGATCCCGATCGTCGCAACCCCGTACTCAATGCGCAGGTGGCCGCCCGATTGATCGCACATGGTCGTGCGGCAGAAGCCCTTGACTGGATCGACGCACCGGTTGAGCGCAGCCATAACGAGCGCGAACTCGCCGATCTCAAATTACGCGCCTTTGAGACGCTGGGCCACAGGGACGATGTGCAGGCGCAGCGCAAGGCGATCTTCGACCGCTGGCTCGACGCTCAGGCGTTGCGCGACTGGCTCAGGCTTTGCCTGATTTCGAGGATGTCGCTGCGGAAAGGCAGGCTCTCGATCAGGCCATGACCTATGATCGAGCGACATCGGCACTGGAATTCCTCATTGCCTGGCCCGATCTCAAGCGCGCGGGCAGGCTGGCAAGGGAAAGGCTCGAAGAGCTGGAAGCCCGGACTTACGATGTTCTCCGTCCCGCCGCCGAGGCATTGGCTCAGGCCGATCCGGGTGGGGCCACCCTGCTCTATCGCCGACTGGTGACTGGCGTGCTCGACCGGGCGAGTTCGAAATACTACCCCTATGCCGCGCGGGACTTTGCAGCCGCGACGGATTTGGCCGACCGTATCGCAGGCGATGTCGATGTCGTACCGCATGATGACTGGCTGGCCGATCTTCGCAAGGTGCATGGACGCAAGATCGGCTTCTGGAATCAGGTCGCGGGTAAATTCGCGTAATTTCTTGAAAGCCACAGCCGACCAGTCGGAAAGCCCCTTACCAATCGTGCAGCGGCAACCCGTCGATGTCGCTGCCGTCACAGTCGAAGAGCAGGAACTGAAAGCCGCGCTCGCGGCCAAAGGCGATGAGCCGCAGCAGATCCTGCGGCAACTGCGCGCTCCGATCAGGATTGATGGCACGCGTCGGCACGAACCAGCCATAAACGGAAGCCGCAATATCGATCGGTCGGTCGCTGGGCGGCCAGGACGCCCATTTATCGAGACATGAGGCAGTATAGACCGTGAGATGGGCGGTCGACAGCACGCAATAGCGACCCTGCTCGATCGATCCGGCAGCAAGGGGAGACGGATTTGCGACGGGCGCAATACGTATGCGATCCTTCGTGCAGCTTTCCGACGGATGACATTCGAAATAGCTTGATATCGCCTCTGTGTCGGACAGGTTATCCGGGTCGCGCGCGTCGTCGATCTCGCTCCAATATTCACGGCAATAAGCAGCGATTTCCACATCGAGAGCCGTCGCATCGACTGCGACGTGGATATTCATTCCATGCCGATGTTCAATCACGGCAGTGTGGACCTCTATCGCCAGATGGTCCTCATGGCTGGTCCCAATCGCGGTTGGGGGGGGTGCGTCATATCCTATAGGTGGAAACGACGTCGATCTGACGTACCGAACCGGCGCAGTTGC
This sequence comes from Sphingobium sp. Ant17, assembly GCF_000588875.1. GTDB lineage: Bacteria > Pseudomonadota > Alphaproteobacteria > Sphingomonadales > Sphingomonadaceae > Sphingobium. The sequence goes on along the minus strand of NZ_JEMV01000034.1, from coordinate 25,782 downwards.
GCGAATGACGGGACGGCGCGGAACTGACCAGTCGATCATGTCGGCAATCCAACGGGGCACGAAATCCCAATCGAACGACAACGGATATTCGCCTTCGACGGTGCGCCATGCAGCCTCGACCGCATCGACCCAGCCTACCACGATCAGACGCAGCGCCGCTGTACCGAGCGTATCGACGCATTTGCGCAAGGCGAGCGCCAGACTGCTTGCATCGGGAGTGGTCTCTGGCCGATCGCGCAGTTCGAGGACCGCTTCCCAAAGACAAGCAGCGGTTTCGAGATGGGATAATGTGTAGCGGGTCATGGAGATGGCTCCAGGGGGAGGTGGCACGGCGCCCACGGTTCGGACAGCGGCTGGATCGGCACACCCGTCCCAGGATTCCGGTTCGCAAGTGCTGTCATCGAAATTGATCGCAGAGCATGATCAGGCCGTGCGGACAGTGGCGGTTCGGCTGAGGTCAGGAATGCGCGCATCGTCATAGACGCTGTTTACCGACATCTGCAGCGCCTGTTGCTCCGCAGCAAACCAGGTGGATGCGGGAACGGTGTAAGTCTCGGTGGCATATCGCTCGCCGCCGCTGAAGAAGGCGATGTCGACGATGAATTGCGGCAGGGGCGGGGACGAATGGGCGCGCATGGCGGCATCCTTTCATAACGATGGCCACCCGGGCGAATGACCGGGATGGCGAGGAGGGAGGTGGAGAAGGCATGAGAGCGGCGGCGCCGGGCCTCAAAGCGCCTGTTCGAGCAGCTTTCTGGCCTTGTTCTCCAGATCGAGGCGGCTGTCCTGATGCGGCTTCGATCGGGCCAGCGCCGTTATGCCCTGGACGAAATCATAGATGGATTCAGGCGGACGGCCTTCCTCGGCCAGCACGGTCTGGATGATCTTTGCCGTCTCGGCCTTGGAAAAGCCGCGTTTGCGCAGGAAGGGTTCGCGCTCTTCCTCCTTGCGCGCGACGATCCGCTCGCGAGCGGCTTTGATGCCGGAGATGAAATGCGACGGCGAGGAGTTCGCGAAATGCTCGAGCGCGGGCGCGGCCTGATGGGCAAAACGGGCGCCGGCGAATTTCGAGTGGCGGATATTGACCTCCTCGAAATTCTCGACACCCCACAGACACCGGTTGGCGCACACACCGCGCAGATAGAAGGTCGCGATCCCGAGGGTTTTGGACCCGACCTCACTGTTCCAGGCGTAGAACCCTCGGAAATAAAGGTCGGGATCGCCATTCGGAAGTTTGCCAGCCTCGATAGGGTGCGTGTCGTCCACGAGGAACAGGAAAATGTCCCGGTCCGATGCGTAGAGCGTGGTCGTCTCCCTGGTGATATCGACATGCGGGTTATAGGTCATGCCGGCCCAGTCGATCGTTCCGGGCACCTTCCAGCGCGTGTCGCCGACGCCATCGCCGGCAAAGGCCATCACCGCCTGGACCAGTTCCCAGTCGAAGATCCTGCCATATTCCGACCCGGTCGCCGCCCGCAATTCGGTGCGACCATTCTCGGTCTGGAGCAGTTTGACCTGCTCGCCCCGGTGGTTGATCAACCCATGCTGCAGGTTGATGCCGGCAAGCGCGGCAGGAAGCTGGCGCAGATAGGAAGCCGGAGCACCGACGAGACTTGCCACCTGGCCAAAGGACCAGTTGGTGGGTGCAAGCGGTCGATCATCGCCAGGCGCCACCAGCATCAGCCGTTCTGGATTGTCGCTTTTCGCCTCGACCCGGATCGACCGGCTTTCAACGATACGCGTGGTCGCACGGTCCGCGCGGCCGCGCACGGCATCATAGAGACTGGTCAGCGAGAGATATTTCTCGTCGTCGGGACGGGAGAACCACTCGGACGATACGCGGCTGCTCATGCGTCCGCGCGAGACATCGATCCGATAGGGCGCCGTGACGCGGGGGCTTTCGTTCATGGGGGCAAGGGTCGCCATGGAAATCGTCTCCTTGAGATGCAGAGCGACAGGTGCTTCACCGCCCCTGTCACATCTCCGCCCCTCCCTTCCCTTTCGCGCACCGCGATATCGGGTTCACGAGACCCCGACCGGCGGCGGCAGGTACGACGGCGGCTTGTATGTTTTACAAACTGGCGTATATGTTCAACGAAAGGAGGCCATGATGGCAACGAAGCACGAGGATCATCTGTCTCAGCGACATGAAGCGGTCGTGGCCGCTGCCAAGGCGGCGGGTTTGCTGTCGGGCACGAACAGCGCGGTCGGCGCCCGCGTGCCACGCGAACTCATCGATCGCGCCAAGATGCGCAGCGGCATCGCCTCGACCACCGATCTTGTCGAATATGCGCTCGCCAAAGTGGCGCTCGAAGATGATTTCGGAACCAGGCTTGTGAGCCGGAAGGGTGCGATCCCTGCGGACATTGCGCTTGGGATTTGATCGCAAGGCCTCGTTGCGCAGGATCAGGCCGCAGCGATCTGCTGCCAGGCTGGCGCGACGACCCGAAGAGGCATTGCCGCTGGTTCACAAGGCAGCTGTCATAGGCCGCGAGCTTCTGCTCGACACGTGTGTCTATATTGATGTGCTCCAGGGCAAGACACCGGTTGAAGTAGACTGTTTGCTGGAAAACCGGATCGTCAATCATTCCTGCGTGGCGCTTGCGAGATGACCCATCTGATGGGCGCGCTCGATCCGGCCGACAAACGCACCGCGTCGGTCCTCAAGACGCTGGGACGGACAATCGACGATATCCCGGAGCATCGCCTCAGCGCGCCCTCCTCCCGCATGTTCGGAGAGGCCGGTATGCTGGCAGGCATGGTCACGAGGCTTTCTGGCCAACCCCATTCGATCGCCCTGCTCAACGACGCCCTGCTGTTTCTGCAGGCGGCGGCGACCGGCTGTGACCTGCTGACAGGCAACCGGCGCGACTTCGATTTTTTCGATCAGATCATTCCCGGGACGGGCGTCATCCTGTATTGAACCGTCACATAGGCGCGGGAAACCGACCATGCTCGCGACCGGCAGGATCGGTCAGGCAACATGCCAGCAGCACCAGCGTTCAGCGGCCTGCCGTGGACTGAGCAGGCCGTGATTGCCGGCACACCATGTACGGAAGGAAGGATCGAGCGCGAGCCCCTGATCGGCGAGCCGGTCGATGACGTCCTGCATGAAGCGATCAACTGGAGCGATGGCGGCCCCGGCTCGAGCATGAGCGACCGCAGCCTGAAGCTGCGTTACCATTTTCTCGGCTTCATCGATCGAAATATCCTCGACGGCGCGCATGCCGCCGCGCGGTCCGCAGATGGCCAAAGTTATGATTGCTGTGGCGGACGTCATCCGGCCCAGGGCGTCGATATGGACATGTCGGGACATGCCAATCTCCTATGATGTGAGGCGTGAGAATGTCAGAAGAGGCTCAACTGTCGCGGCATGGATCGCTGCGATGCCCGTGGTTCGTGCGATGGCGAAACGGCGCCTTGTGATGGTGATGTCGCGGCGGTGACGGTGGTCGCGCGTTGGGCGGTCTCAGCCACGGGTTCACGACGTTGGCGAAGGGCGAGCCGAGCGGTCCATCCCCCCAATATATGCGCCGGGGTGAACCAATGGTCACATGTTTCACCCGATAAGGCGTTTCTGACCATGAGATGTGCTGGAATATGAAGCAATGAGAGTTGAACATAGGCCATGTGGATCGCACGCGGATCGATATCGATCGCCGTCACATGAAGGTGCCGCTGATAGTTATGCCCGTTATCGCGCATGGCCTCGGCAAGCGCGATTACCATCGACCCCGCGCCGCATGCTGGTTCCATGGCGGTCACGAAGCCATGCTGCGCGATCATCGCTTCCACATTTTCGCGACTCCCCAGAGTGGCCTGCGCCATGCAGCGGCTGAGCGCATAGGGTGTGAAATATTGCCCGCGCGCCTTGCTGTGAAGGTCAAGCTCGTGGAACAGGGTGCCGAGCAAGTCGCCAGGCCCGGCTTCGAGAGCCTGCACCAGTTCGGCGAGAAGTTGCGGGAACAATTCGAGGATTTCGCGCGGGTAGCGCCCGACAATATCCAGATAACGAGCCTCGCGCGGTTCGCGGGCGCGCAGGTCGATACTGTTCGCCATGGCGATCGCCATCGCCTCCATGCAGTCACCAAAGACGGTATAGAGGTCATGGCGCGGCTGGCTACGGCGCAAGAGCGCCGCCATGGCTTTGACATGCGGCTTGTGCACGAATGCCTCCGCAATTGACGATGAGATGGAACGGCGCCGAAGGGCCGAACAGCGACGGGCTTTCTTCTCAAGCCCTGTTTGCGCCCGACCGGCGTTTCGGCGGAGAGGAATGGCGCTCAGGAAGCCCTTAGCCATTCGTAGAGCAGATGATCGTCAGGACCATATTGCGAGCCGATGGCGATCCGGATCAGACGGCCGTCGCAGGCGAAGGCAGAGGCCCTGGGAAAGGACAGGTAGGAACGACCTTCGAGGATCAGGTCGCCCGAGCGCACTTTGGTGATGTCGCGGGTCGTTCCAAGCAGTCGATGACCAGACGGTGCGTCGAGAAGCTTCAGCCGATCACCCGCCTTTACGCGCTTCTTGAACGCCGCCAGTGATAGGACCCTATCGACGGGATTGCGGATACCCTGACGTTTTGCCAATGCTGCCCAATAGGCCTGGCCAATGCGGACCTCACCGTAGAAACTGCATGACCAGAAATCCTGCAAGGGATTGGTCCGCGTGAACCCGAACCGTTCCATTTGATCGCGCCCCTCGCAAATAAAGGCGTCCTGCGCTTCACGGACGGTGAGGTCGTCAGGTGTATCGAGGATTTCCGCGATGACCTTGCGTCCGCCAGCAAATGTCTCGGTGCGGATCGCAAAGCTGGTGCCAGTAAAATGCCGGGCGAGATGGCGTTCGATCCGGGAGGCGAGCGATGGCAACGCTTCGCCGGCGCGATAGAGATCACCTTCATAATGGAAATTGCCGCGTCCGTCATGGTCGGTCTGGCTATACAGGCGCGCGGACGCGCCCCGGCGCGTTAGCGTCGGTCATGATGTCATCCCTATGGCTCGATCAGATTTGGAGGGGCGAGTGCGTCAGGCCAACGGCGATTCCATTGAGGGAGGCAAGCTGTGGTCTGCTTCAGTTCGGGCGAGAACCCAGTCGAGATAGCCAAGACGCGTATCGCCGTTGGCGACTTCGGTCTGCCAATTGACCGAAGGATATTGTGGATAGTCGATCCATGGATCAGGCGGCTCCGCCGGTGGCGTCACTGCAGATCGGCCCAACCGGCGCGCCAGTTCCTCCTGGGTGCTGGCAAATTCGACATGATCGGCAAATATCGCACACCATCCTCCACCAAAACTGTCGCGACGTGGGCGCGAACAGCCATAGCTCCAGTCGAACCCAACAGGCGCGGTTTGCAAGCTCTCCTGGCAACAGCGCCGGATGAGTTCCGCAATCGGACCTGGCTGGAAGTCGGTCGTGCCATAGATGGCGACGATGCATTTGGCTGCACCCGCAATCTCGATCTCAGCCCCGAAATGCGGGAAGTCGGGATCATCGAAGATTTCGAGCAGGCCGTTGAACGGATTGGCGAGATCGGTCGGCATGAAGGCGGCGAGGAATTCAGCGCTCGGTTCCCCCGGGGCAAAATCACCCAATAGATCGGACGCGTGCTGCCACGCCTCCTCGATCAACGCAGCTTCACGTGCCATGCAGGTGAAGGCAAAGGAAGCTTGAACATAATGGTCACCCATGGACCGGCTCCATCATGGCTTCATCGATTGGTTCTTCATCGATGAGCACCAGCGGCGGCGGGTTCTGGCGTGCAAGCTGGTAGTCATTTTCGACTGCCACGATGCTTCCCAATTCCCGAATGCGTTCGATCGAGAAGAGCTGCTGGTCATCTTCAGTCGTCAGATAGTGTCGCGGTTCGCCATGGCCCTTGTAAATGACGCGGACAGAGGGGAAGCTTCCCGCATATCCGCCCGACCATCGGACATAATGAAGGCCAAGACGTCGACAGCTTTCTTCGATTCTCTCGAAGCATCCATTGGCCACTTCGTGATCCATCAAGGTGAGAGGATTATTTACGGGAAGATCGGCGGGATCGAAGGGCGTTCCGTCCCAATCTACAGCCGCATTGTCGCTGCCGATCGCCTGAACGAGAAGGGAATATTGCGCGCGGGAAAGCACACCGCCTATCATGATATGCGCGGACACACGGTCGGCCATGACATGCCTTTCGTAGTTACTGGACTCCAGTCGATCTCTCCATCCTCACCCCCTCCCCTTTACCGGACCGTATGACCGTCACTCATTCCCGCCTTGCATGAGCTGCGGATTCCCGCTTAGCTACAGCGCAGTTCCAGTCCGGCGATAACCGGCATGTTTTCCTCAACCGGGAGTCCTTTCGTGGCCGATACCGAGCAGTCTGATTTCACCGCAATGACGGTGCAGTTACTGAGCGCCTATTTCTCCAACAATCAGGTTCCAGCCGGCGAGATTGCCGGGATCATTGAAGCGACACGCGACGCATTGGAACGAAAGGCCCAGGTGGAGGCCCCGCCAGTAGCGCCCGATCATGTTCCCGCTGTCTCGGTCCGCAAGAGCCTTGGTTCACGCGAGCACATCATCAGCATGCTTGATGGAAAACCGTACAAGACCCTCAAGCGGCATCTGGCGGTCAACGGACTGACACCCGCCGAATATCGCGAGCGCTATAATCTTCCCAAGGATTACCCCATGGTCGCGCCTGCTTATTCGGAACAGCGGCGCATCGTCGCGCAAAAACTCGGCCTTGGACGGCGGGTTAGCGCGAAAGCACAGGATGCGGTACCGTTGGAGGAAGCATCACCCGTGGTAGAGGCGGCGCCAGTTGTCGAAGCGACACCGGTTGTCGAAGCCACACCGGCAGTTTCGACGGAAGCTAAGCCCAAGCGCGGCCGCGGCAAGGCGGCCGCTGCCAAACCCAGCCAACAGGCCGAAATCGTGGCGTCTGAGCCAGAGCCTGAACCTGCGACTGTACCCGCAAAAGCGGAGGCCGCGACGATAAAGCCTGCCAGGAAGAAACTGGGCGTACAAACGGCCCCGCGAATTGCGAAGGCCCCGACAGCGGCCCTGAAAGAGCCGTTGGAACCCGCAGTATCAGAGCCTGCAAAGGCCAAACCCGCCAAGTCAGCTACCGGGAAAGAGACAACTGGAAAGGCCGCGACGCCAAAGGCTGCGGCAACCGCTAAGCCGAAAGCCGCAAGGCAACGCGCATCTGCGGAGGACAAAGGCGCTGCTAAGGTAGCAGCACCAGCGCCGACCAAATGATATCCTGGACGAGGTGCGCCAAAATAAGCCGCACCTCGTCCGTTCGTTGGTGAAGGAGCGCCTCAACAGCATAAAGGCAAATCTGATCACGCATGCGAGGCGATGATTGTTCTTTGGGATATTCTGCCAGCCAGCGTCAGACATCATGATGCCATGAGCGGGCGATAGCCTGTTTCATCGTTCATCTCTTCCTCCCAAGCAATCATCCGGAAGTCGTCCAGCGTGACGCCGCACTGCTCCAGCATCCGGGCGGCCAATTGCGGATTTTCCACCGCGTCCGCGAGGTCGCCAGCTTGGCCACGATACGTTTCGTGCCAACCCCAGCGATCATCGTCCTGTAGCGAGGGATCGCGCTCGATCACCAACAGGGAAGCGTCGAGTTGCAACATGGCGGCGAGCAGCTTCTCGCAATGGTCGACGTTAAGCGTTTCCCTCGGCCCATGCTGGCCATGATAGCCGACCGACAGGTTGGTGCATTCAGGGACAATGCCGGCATATTCGTTGGTGTCAGTATAGACCCCCGTATCGTCAGGCCGATAGCGGAAGCCTGGATTAAGGTCATTGAGAGCGGACGCCAGGCTAGCAGCAAAAGCGTCCGAGCATGTTCGCCCGTAGCTCTGATGGGTGATGACGTCGCTGAGGCCGGCACGGTCGAAAGCGATTGCTGCGTCGATATCCTTCAGCAGATCCGGCGTATTGCGCGCAATCCAGTGCGATCCGAGGCAGCCTTGCTCTTCGCCGCGATGGAACAGGTAAAGGCCGGGGCGGCCTGCCGCGATCATGTTGAGCATGATCCATATCCCGGCCCCATCGTCGGCACCGAGCGACATGCCGGCCTTGCCCTTACACAAGCTGGCGATATCGAGTTCATCAATGCCTACGTCCTGCTGTCCGCCGCGTGCAGCGACAGTATCGACATGAGAACTCCACATCACCCGAGGTCTATCCCCGATGGTCAGTATCCGGTTGCCGAAGGCATCGGCCTTCATACCAGGAATCCGATCGAGATATTCCTGGCAGAAGGCGCGTTCGACGGGGCTGTTATGAGGACGTGCCCAAGACAGGATTTCGAGCAGGCCGGTCCGGCCTGCAACATGATGATAGGTCATGGGATCAGGCTCCTGCTTGGGAAGCGGCGGCGCTCGATAGCGGCGCTGTCATCGCGATGGCGGGAAAGCGGCTTCCGGGAATGCCAGGCGACAGGTGGTTCTCGCCCGGTGAGCATGAACCATCGTGCGGCTTATCGACATCATGCCGGAGCGCTTCGCGACGAAGGCGCTCTGCCTCGTCTCGCTCACGCTCTAGCCTTGCGGCTCGGGCGCGCTCGCCAGCGGCCTGCCACTTGGCGACGTCCGCATGGATCGCCGCCATTTCATCGTGGAACTGGCGGTAAGCAAGGATATGCGCATTGGCGCAAGAGGTATCGTCATCGTCAAACGGCTCGGGGAGATGGTCGTCGGACAGCCATTCGCCATGATATTCGGTGAGGTCCTCCATGTGGAACCAACCGCCGGAGCCATCGCATTGGCGGCAGCAACGGCTGATCCACCATTGGCAGCGATCTTCGAGATAGACGGCGCCGAACGCCACTGCATCTTCTTCAATTATGCTATGCGAACTGTCGTCCGCATAGACGGTGATGAAGTTTTCGTCGTCACTATAGTGGCACTCGTTATGCTCACAGAAGCTACTGTGGTTGTGGAAGCAACTGTAGCACCATTCCTCATATCCACCGCCACTGAGATATACTGAATCATAGGGACTGCCGTCACTGTCGCAATGCGGACAATACCAAGGGTCGTTTGCCAGCCCGGTCGTACTCTCACAGGAGATACTACCGTGGCCGATAACGAGATATTCGCCATCATCGGCAAGGTCGCCACCTGCGTCGATATACGGAACGACAAAATGGTCATCATCCTCGATGCGTCGGATGCGAGCGCCGTTCAGGCTGCCTTCGGTGTAGCCGGCGCCCTCAAGCAATAGCGTCAGACGGGAGACATCTCCATAGATTCTGGTGTAGATTTTACGGCTTGGCCAAATGACGCTGCGGGCTTTGGCGTCCTCGCGCGATCCAATATAAGCGAGAGCTGTGTCCGGCCCGGCATAAACGCGTGTCGGATGACATGAGCTATCAAAGCCGCACGCCGTATGCGCCATGCAGCTGCTGGGGCCGCCGACATAGACGTCTTCGATCTCGTCTGCGTCCTGGGTTATCTTGAGCGTGTCCTCCTGTAACTGGACGGACAATCTGGCGCACCAGCCTTCTATCGCGTTGTTGTCCAGATGCTCGCAGAAGAAGCGGTTAAGGTAGCGACCCGGCGACATCACCAGTTGGCGATCCATTGCCCCTTTTGCGGCATTTTCGGTGAATGCGATTTTACCCGCCTGCTCCATTGAGACATGGCAAAAATGCGCCTCATGCTTCGACTGGTACCAAGGTTCGTCGTGCCAGGGTGTCGGTTGATACGTACCGTCGGCAAAGCGGAGCTTCTCGCGAATCTGCCAGTCGAGGTCGCCAATCTCCGCGCCGACAAGCGCGACACGGAACCCGACATCAGGCGCGCGCTCGACAAGCCGCTGCAGGGCGGCTTGCGCATCTTCAAAGCTCGACCACACATATTGCTGATCGCCATGTGGTGCATAGTTGAATTCGATCGTTACCGGCCGCCAATCGGAAGCCGAATAGGGAGACAGGATTTGGAATTGTGCCATGGACGTGACTCCACGCAGCCGGGTGCAGCGGGCACGGGCTGGATTGTTGGGCTAGGATTGCGGGGCTCAGCGAGGGAGCGGCTGCACGTCGACTATAGTGCCGACGGCCAAACCTCGGTTCGTCTCAAATGGATAAGCCGGAATTTTCCAGGGGGCGCTACGCCGCGGGAGGATCCAGCCCGATCCGGCTCTCCTTTTCCCGCTCTCCTTCATTCCGTCCCCTGACTTTGCAGGAAGGATAGATCAGACCCGGTGACGGGGGATCGGCTCGAGGCTATGGAAGAGCATGGCTATTCCACTCGACTATCTCGGCGAACTCGATCGGCTGCTGCTTGATCAAGGCGAGGATTGCATGCTGCTGTCGCAGCTGGACGGTTTCCTCACAGGGATACTTGTCAGTCCCGACCTGCTTGCACCAAGCCAATGGCTGAAGATGATCTGGGTCGGCGAAGACGGCACGGGCATGCTGGATTTCACCAACCTGGGCGGTTTCCAGCATTTCACAGACCTCGTCATGCACCATTATCATGTCATCCTGGCCTGCCTGGGTCAGCCGGGCAGCTTCGAACCCGTGCTGGAGATCGACACACGGTCGGACGAGACATTGTGGGAGATGTGGATCGAGGGTTTCGGACAGGCGATGGATCTTGCCCCTTCGGGCTGGCAGCGTGTCCTCAATGACGATGATCCCGGTTGCCGCGCCGCGATAGAGGGTATTCGCGAACTTCGCTCGTTTGCCGATGGGACGAAAAAGTTGACTCTCACTGCGGAAGACCAATGGGATCGGGAAGCACCTGACCTGATCCCGATTTGGGTCGAGATGCTGCACCAGTGGCGAATTGAAAATGACCCCTACCGACCGGTCACCATCAAGCGCGAAAAGACAGGGCGTAACGATCCATGTCCCTGCGGGTCAGGCGCCAAATACAAGAAGTGCTGCGGTTTGAACTAAATGATCGCGGACAACTGCGGGCGCGGCATGACCGTCAGCTGGGTCTTCCTCTGCGCGCTTCCAAACCCGTCAACCCGATCAAGTTAAACGGCGATCGACATCCGCCCGGCTGAAATCGTCTCCGACAAAATGCAGCAGACATGTTCGCTGTTTCCCGTTCCGACCGCAATCATCCGGGCATGCCATCATCGCCATAAAGAAAGTCCTGGCTACGCGCCGCATTGGGGCCAGTTGTCGTCTTGGCTGTGGCGGCCAAGCGCACCTCTTCCAGCAAAACGCGGCGGCTGGCACTGTCAGTAGGCATATTGACCGGAACAAGACGGACTGAAGCGTGACCCTCACCGGTCAGGATGATTTCTTCTCCTGCTTCCGCGCGCCGAACAAGGTCGATGAGTTGGCCTGCCGCATCAGATATGGAAATATGCATAGGCCATTATCTCTGGCGATTGAGAGCAGCGGCTCATTTTAGACCGTTATACAGTTCCATCCAAGGCCGAAACCGGGGGCGGGGACTAAGCCGTGCCCCCGGCCATGTTCAGGCGGCTTGCGCGAAGCTTTGGTCGCCTTCGTTGCCACCTTCCTTGTTCACCATGTCCGCCAGGTCGTGGTCGCTATTGTCGGGCGAGGTCAGCTCGTCGCCGCTTTCGGGGGCGGCGAACCGCATTTCCTCGGGCAGCCAGGCGAGCGCCCGTTCCTGGATTTCGGGCTCGATGATGACATCGCCACCGAACAACCGCTCGGCCGAGGCGGCCAGATCGTGCTTCTTCGACCCGGAATAGCGTACCCGCAACTCCAGTCCGCCAATCTCCTCGAACAAAGCGAGGATGCCAGGCTTGGTCAGCTTGTCGAAATAGGTGAGCGCCGTCGGCCGCCACCAGGCAGCGACATCGATCCCGAGCTTCCGCCCCAGATGATCGAGAAAGCCTGCCTCGCGTTGTCCGGCAGGAACGGCATGAAGCGTGCGTGCGATCACCCATCCGAGCCAGGCCGCTCGTGCATCGTCTGGCAGCGCGCAGAAGGCGTCGTAACGATCTGGAACTGCCGGGTGGTGGAGCCAGCTCCGATCAAGCGCCCCGTCAAGCTTCGTCCATTCACCCGCCGCCGCTGTTTCCGGCTTGAAATCGGGCAAGAGACGGGAAGGCACCGAAGCCCGCAGATCGCTCGGCATGTCGAAGGCCGCCAGGCGGGATTCACGATCGACCATGATGAAGGTGCCGAGATCTAACGCGAACGCGGGATCACTGGCGACGTGGACCGCAAGAAGCTCAGTCTTCATCATCGCCAGCATTTCGCGAAGGCGCAGGCTCATCACCGGGCGAGCGTTTTCGGCAGCATCGTTCTCCTGCGTTTCAACGCTGGCATTATCGTCGCCCTCGTCGCCTTCATCATCGGCCTCGCCGCTCTCCTCGTCAGACGCCGGCGCGATATAGAGTTGATGATGGATTTGCGGTGTGCCGTCTTGGCCGAGCACCACATAGCCTAGAGCGGTCGCTTTCTGCTCAGGATCGATCACAACCTCGCGCTCTACGATCGCCGTGAGTTCCGCCTGGAGGGCAGCATAGCGCTGTTCCTCATCCTCTTCCGGCTCATAGGCCTCGTTTTCGGCGAGCAGTTCGATCTCGGCAATCTCCTCCTCAATCTCCAGTTTACGCGCTTCCTGCGCCTGCGTGAGCGGTTCGGCGACGCCGGTCAGCGGTTGCATCGCATAGGTCTCCATATAGGGGATTCGCGCGCCGGTGACGATGCGTACTTCCCCCAGGCCTTCACGCTCGCGGAGTGCCTCGGCGTGCGCGGCGAGTTTCGTCTCCGCCAGATCATCGAGAATATGGGTGTCGATCCAGCGCTCGTCCGCTGCAGTGGAGAACAGGTCCGCGTCCTCTACACGGCCACCTGCCGCGATATAGGAATCCCGCCCGACCAGCAGGGCCTTGGGATCGGTTGCGCGATAGCTGTAGCCATTGAGCGCCCGCCGGATTTCATTCACATTGTCGCGGGAATAGCTGCCTCGCAACGTCTCCCAGATCGCCGTCTGACGGGCGGTGTCCGCGGTCGTCGCATAGGCCTTGGCCACGTCGAGCGTGATTTCGTCAGCCTCGAGCGCATCGAAGATCGGCTGGGCGAGGTTCGCGAGACGCAGGCGCCCGACAACAAAGCGTTCCTCGATGCCAAAGCGCTTGGCGATCTCCGCCGTGCTGCGGCCCTCGACCTCGATCAGATCGCGAAATGCCAGACAATCTTCGGCAGGCGACATCTGCAGCCGGTCATAATTTTCAGCAAGGCTGATTTCGCGGCCGTCCTTCGCTTTGGCAAGAACAAGGACGGGGACCTCATAATCGGCAGGCAGCGTTCCCTTCTCGATCAGGCGATGGATCGCATCGAGGCGGCGGCCACCGGCAGTGATGCGATAATGACCTTTCTTACGGGAGACCGGCACGCCGACGAGATTCTGGATAAGTCCATGCCCGGCGATGCTGGCTTCGAGTTCAGCGTCAGCGCGCGGATCGGTCCGCTTGCGCACATTGACGGGCGACTTGGTGAGATGGGTTGCCGGGACGAGGATGGATGGCTTGGTCATGCAACAAACTCCGCAAAAGCTGCGGCCCGCACATCGAACCGCGCATTCGCTTCCTTCCCCCTCTCCTTTCGTTTGCGCCGTTTTGAGGCGTGACGGCACAGTGCCGTGACGCTAGACACGGCAGCTGCACAATTTCAGGAGGACGTTTTATGAACAATTCCGAGCTGGCTGAAGCGCTCAGCGCCGATCATGGACTGACCAAGGCTGACGCACGCAAACTCGTTGACGCCCTGTTTGGGGTCATTGCCGACGCGGCGGCCAAAGGCGACGAGATTTCGCTGAACGGGTTCGGCAAGTTCAAGGTCAAGGACGTTGCAGCGCGCGAGGGCCGCAATCCGGCCACCGGCGAAACCATCGCCATCAAGGCGTCGAAGAAGCTGACGTTCACCCCCGCCAAGGTGATCAAGGACCGTCTTAACGGCTGACCTATATCGCTGCTCTGCTGCCAACAGGTGCAGGGCAGCGGAGCCGCATCATGGTAATCAGGCAGCGCGTGACTGCCCTTCCAGCACATCCGCCCAATCATTATTGGGCGGCGGCGGCCACGCGCTGATGATCTCAAGGCCAGGACGCTCATAGGCGAGGCTCGCATTTTTGTTGGCTTTCCATCCAGCCTCATCCCGGTCGAACAGCAGAACGAGGCGTTCGAGACTGTCGGGTAGCAGGATATGGCCGGCCCGTTCTGTCCCGAGGATCGCCCATACCGGGATCTTGTGCAGTTGCATCGCCGCCAGCGCGGTCTCGATGCCTTCGGCGAGGCCGAGCACCGAAGTGGGAGGCATGAGTTGTACCGCGCCGCGCCCCGGACGTCCGAGCATCATGCGGGGATCGGCAAGATCCTTTGCTTTGGTGGCAGTTGCGGCATCAAGGAAGGTGCGGTGGATGGCGACGAGCCGTCGTCTCTCCCGCACGGCTGCAATCATGGCGGGCCGGAACAGCGCGCGGCTGCCTCCTCCCAGCGGCGTGCGTGGATTATAGCGCAGATCATGCCAGGGCGGCGTGAGCAGGCGCCCAGACAGGTAGCTTTGCGCGGGCGTTCCCACGAGGGATGTGGATGCGTTCCATATGCGTAGGGCTGGCCCTGCACCCGCGTGAGGCGAGGGCACGTTGCGCGACAAATCGGAAATGTGTTGCTCCGAATGGGGCAGGCGTAAATGCCGGATTGCTCGCAGGACGTCTCTCGTGTCGCAACCGGCAAAGCATTTGAACAGCAGCGCGCTTTTGCCAACACGGATAGACAGGCTGGGATTATGGTCATCATGGGCGGGACATAGGCACAGACCGCGATCCATTTGCCATGTTCCGCCTAGCTTTCGGCAAAGTGCTTCGCCCTCGAATTCAAGTTTTAAAGATTTCATTGTTATAGTCTCGCATAGGTTCATCTTCCCTCTCAGCCTCCCCTCCGGTGCGATCGATCTTTTTGCACTTGAGAACCAGGCGGACTTCCGAATTGATTGGGTCTCGAGCGTTATCAGGAGTCTGACTGGATGATGCTGTTCGATCTTTTCATAATCGAGCAGTGGAATTTGGATGAAGTACTGAGGCAATTTTTTCCCAATTCCGCCGATCCGAGACCAGCGGGTGTCTATCGCAGGACCATCGAAATGTTGGGTGATGATCTACTTGATCGCATTCTCCATTCTCCTGATCGCAGGCGAAGTTTCATCAGGTTGTCGGGCCGGACGCGGGCAAAAATGGCCAAGATGATGCATAGTCTTGCGACACCGCTGCTTGAATGAGTACCCAGATGACCTGCCCCCCGTTAAACACGATGGCCCCTGCGCGTGTACAAGCGCGTCGGGAGTGATGCTCTCGTCTTGCTCGAACGCCCGACGCGTTTGTGCAGGCGTCCGATTTCCCAACGACGAGTGGGGCCGGACATTGTTGTAATCATAGCGCTAGATGGCCAGCTTCCGGCGCGCATCGGCCAGGCTCTCAAACAACTCCTCGTTGAGCAGTTCGTCGTGCAGCGAGCCGTTGAAGGACCGATGAACCCATTCTGCTGAGGTTTGCCCGGGTCGATGATATGCCACTCGACCTTTTTCTTGCCAGCCCATTCTAGGGGCGCCCGACTGACGAACTCGGTTCCGCTATCGCTGACAATGCAAGCCGATTTGCCATAGAGCCGTACCAGCGTATCGAGTTCGCGCGCCACTTGGGCACCCGAGATGCTGCTATCTCCGACCAGCCACAGGTTCTCCCGGCAGCAATCGACCAACTCACGACCTTCACTAGCCGTAATGTGAGCGGCCGCTTGTGCTGGAACCAGCCATTCGTCTCATCCAAGGTCACCACCGGCTGTTCCATGTCGCGAGGATGCAGCACGCTGATCATGAGGCTTAGCTTTTTTGGTTTTCCAGTACAGCCAGTTGAGGAAGGCGTCTGATTCCGAAAAGTTTGCGCCGCCAAGTCGCGCGCCTAAGGCTTTGATGGTTGCACAAAGTCCCTCATATCGCGCCGGTCCGATCGCCTGAAAATTGGCGAACTGGGGAGCGGCAATGCCGAGAGCCCCTAAAGCACCCACCGTGTTGCCGTTGTAGATCGCGTAGCGGTCCGGCGCGAAGTTGCAGAGGATCTCAGTCGCCATGTTGAGGCCGACGCCTGGGATTGGGTCGGCAAGCTTGCGGATCATTTCGTAACCCTCACGAGGCGGCCGTTGCGCTGCGGCCTGAGCTGACGCGAAAAGCTCGATCATCGGCTTTGGGTGGGACAGAGCCTCGGTGCCCCTCCGATGGATATCGCCCGAGCCCCATAGATGCCGACCTCCCTTGGAGGTCATCAGATCCCGCAACCCATCCTGAAAGGCGATCCGCGAGGCTTGATCGAGCCGCCCATCTTTCAACGCGGCAATGCGCCTCTGAACCTTGAGGGCTTCCGACCGACGCTGCTTCCGTTCGGCGAGATCCGACACCGCCTGTGGATCAGCAAGGTATCGCGCGTACCAGGCTTCGATTACGCGGAGGTCGAATCCAGCGGGAAGCGCGGCATCCCTCGCCTTCTCGAACTTCTTCCGTTCGCGCTCATTTATCTCATGCCTCGAGGCGTACTGCTGAAGGACCAGTGGATCTATATCTTGGAAGCGCTTTCCGACCCGATACCGATTGAAGGTATCCAACAGGGCGCGTGTAAAATCGTCTCCCTTGGTGTGGGTGACGCACATTGACAATTCGTCGTTCGACTTCAATCCGCCCTGAGTGAGGTTCGCCGAACCGATGAGAGTTCGGTAGCTGTTCCCTCGACGCGTAAGGTACGCCTTTGGATGGAAAGTTGCCGATGCCTTGTCCGCAACGCTCACTTTGCAGGCTGGATGCTGGTTTTTGAGTTCAAGGAGCCGCTCCAAAGCGGAGGGTTGGGTTAGGTAGAAGTCAGTGCCGATAAAAAGCTCAACGACGGCGCCAGCTTTAAGACGTTTCGACAGTTTTGGTGCCAAAAAGTCAGCCCCCCCAAGCTTGAGGAAAGCTACCGCGATCATGATCTCGTCGGCGTCAGCGATTATTTCAGCGATCGCCTTCGCATGATCCTCCGGTGCGTCGTTCGCAATGAGGGTTGCGGGCTCGACGCGAAGGCGAGGTTGGCGGCTCAAGTCCGGGCCTTTGAGAGTGTGAGGACGGGCGCCGACACCCTCAGCACATCGCCTGTAGTCACGAACACGACTAAACCCTTCGGAATGCCGGTAACCTCCAGATATCGGCGGACCTGCGATCGGTAGTGATCCGACGCTGCGGCGCTTGGGCTGACGTCGCTCTTCCAGTCGATCACTAGCTCGGGCTTTCCGTCCTCGCCGACGCATAGCGCATCGACGATGCCGAACGTCGCAAGGTCGACGCCGTCATCCTCGCTTAGTCCGTAGACGGGAAGTTCGGCCAGGAGTCGGGGGCGAAGCGCCGCGATCTCCGACAGCTGCAAGGTCCTCGCGACCGTGCCCGCCATTTCCTCGGCAGAGAGACCCGACATCGCGTCCCTTCCTGGTTCGCGCCCGATCGCGCGCGCCAGATCCGCCGCCCGGGCGGTGAGTGTGGACAGATCGTCCGCGGTTTCCCCGGTCAGCACCTCTTCGAACAGCTTATGGATCACGAGACCCCGTTCGCGTCCGCCTTGCGCCGAGATCGCCACGTCCGGCGCAGGCGCATTGTCGGCGGCCACGACGATCTTCGGTTCGGCGACCACCTCGAGAGGTCCCTGCGGATCCTCGTCACGGCTCGGTGCGATCCATCGGAGGCGCAGCGTCGCTGCCATTACGGCAGCGGCTTCGGCCGCGAACGTCTCGCGCGTCTGGCTATTCTCCGGATCGCTATCGACCGTCTCGAAGCCCGGCGGGTGGTGATCGATCGCGATCAACGGCAATCCGTCGAGATCGAAGTCCATCAGGCGTTCCAGCTGCTTCGCGCCGGCGCCACGTCGAGCTTGGGCAGCACGAGAAGCTCGCGCGCTCGGGTCGCTGCGACATACCAGAGACGCAGGCGCTCGCGCTCGCGCTCGGCGACCTCGGCGGTCTTGGCGTCCTCATAGCCCGCGGGCGCGACGCCGAAGATCGGCAGAAAGATTGTCTTGGTCTCGCCGTCGATGATCGGATCGCGCACTTCGTTGCCCGAGGTCATCGTGTTGATTGGTACGACGATAGGCCATTCCAATCCCTTGGACGCATGCATCGTCACTAGCGATACCGCCTCTTCCTGCGCATCGGGCCTGCCTTCCGCCGAGCGGGTCTTCCCCTCCCAGGCAGCGGTCATCGCGTCGGCGAACGCCCTGATGCCGCGCACGCCATACGGCTGCGCGAGACTCAGGAAGAGATCAACATTTGCCAACGGCCGCTCTGCCTGCCCGCCGTGTCGTTGGAGCAGAATAGGACGCACGCGGAGCAGGTCGACGGCTTCGGCGAGAAGCTGGTGCGGGGTCGTCGCGTTGATCCCGCGACGGATAGCCTGCAGCTTTTCGACGATGTCGCGCGCATACGAGTCCCCGATCGCCTCCGCCGCGAGATGGATGGTAAGCTTGGGTCGGGCATCGGGGCGCTCGGGATCACGCGGCTGACTCCAAACGAGGTCGAGCAGCTGCTCTTCGCTCAACCCGACCAGTGGCCCGCGCAGGAGTGCGACAAGCGCGAGGGTATCACGACTGTCGGCCAGTACGCGGGCGATCGCGATGAGGTCCTGCACCTCCTGCCGGCGATAGAACCCTTTCCCTGCCTGGGTCGCTACCGGCACTCCGCGCTTCTCGAGCGCCTCCTCGTAGCGCCACAATTCGGTCCCGCCCGGGGCCAGCAATGCAATGTCGCCAGGGCGGCACGGCCTCTTCGTATCAGTCTTGCGATCCACGATGATCTGGCTGCCGATCAGGCGGCTGCACATCTCAGCGACCGCCTCGGCCTCGCAGTCGCGCTGCACGCCCGCCTTGGCCTTGCCGTCCTCGTCTGCACAGGCAACGGGAAGCGTTGCGACGCACAGTCCTTCCTCGTTATCGGGATGAAAGCTGTCGAGCGCGGTGAAGCCGGGCTGCCCCTTCTCCTCCGTAAGATGGGGCGCGAAGCGCTCGTTCACATAAGTGAGGATCGCGGCACAGGACCGGAAATTGGTCGAGATCGAGAGCAGATCGTCCGGATTGAACGCGCGGATGGCTTCGCGCGCTCGCACATAGGCGGCGACGTCGGCACCGCGAAACCGGTAGATGGCCTGTTTGGGATCCCCGACCAAAAACAGTGCGCCCGGCCGGATCCGGTAGCTGACCCAGTCGAGCGGATCCGCGCCGAGAGCTGGATCGCCACACAGCCGCCAGAAGATCTCGGTCTGCAACGGATCGGTATCCTGGAATTCATCGACCAGCACATGGGCGTAGCGGCGCGATAGGGCGCCCCGAACATCGCCATGGTCGCGCAGGAGATCGCGCGCGGCAAAGATTAGGTCGTCGAAATCGAGCAGGGCGGCTGAGCGCTTATAATCGCGAAAGCCGTCCGCGATCGGCTGGATCGCGCAGATCAGCTCCGCCAGAACGTGCGCCGCAGCGCCCTGCCGCAAACGCGTCCAGCCCTCGCAGCAGGCGAGATGCAGCTCCTCGGCACGCGCATTCAACACACCACCTTCCGCCTTGGCGAGGCCCGCGGCCTTTGCGGCCGCCTCCCATTTCCCCTTTTTCTTGTAGACGCTGAACGCCCCTTTGGCGGTACAGAGCGAAGGATGCGGCAGCGACGTCAGAAGCCCGACGAGCGCCGACGACGTCTCGTCCGTCTCGGCGAACGCGACACCGGCGGCCATCTCGACATAGGCCGAAGCGCCGGCGATGCTTTCCTCTTCTTGCGCGGCCGCGCCAACGACGAAGGTGCGATATGCCTCCGTGGCGGTGCGGAACGCCGCCACCAGCGGCTGGATTGGGCCGGAGGCCGGCGGTACGAGCACACGGTTGTCGCGCAGGGCCGCGGCGGCCGTTGCGATCAGCTCGGTTGCCTTCGCCGGGTTCTGGAAGACGAGTTCCGCGACAAGGCTATCGTCGCCGACATTGAGCGTATCGCGCAGCCAGCGATCGACGATATCGCCGAACACCAGCTCGGCCTGCGCCGGATCCATCAGCGCCGCGCCTGGATCGATATTGGCCTCGACCGGATATGGCTTGATAAGCCGCTGGCAGAAGCCGTGGATCGTCGAGCAGGTGATCTCGTCGATCGAGGCAGCCGCCTCCTCGAGGCTCGCTTGCTGTTCCGCCGACAAACCGTTCGGCAAGGCGATGGCCAGTTCGCGTGGCACTCTACCGTCGAGCAGCTCGTCGACGAAGTCGCGAACGCGAGCGAGCAATTCGCTCGCCGCGAGTTCGGTGAAGGTGACTGCCGCGATCGCCTTGGGGGCGGTGCCGCCGGCCAGCAGCAGGGCAAGACGGCCGGCCATGACAGCGGTCTTGCCCGAACCGGCTCCGGCTTCGACAAGCACGGAGCGATCATGTGCGGTCATTGCAGCGAGGCGCGCGGTCTCGTCGTGCAGGGCGGGTGTAGTACCGGTCATCAGATCGCCTCCCATACGATGGCCGCATCGCCGAGAGCGACTCGCGCGTGTTCGAGTTTGCGCAGGCAATACCCGTTGGGGGCGTTCGCGGGCAGCGCGAAGCTCAGATCATCATAATCACCGCCATTGTCTGGGCCGATCAGCGCGCGCCCGGCGAGCAGGCTCGCGCGCGCCGCACGCAGATGCCCGGCAAGCTCCTCCAGGACATCGGCCGGCGCGTCGAGATGGCGGGCCTCGGTATCGCGCGGATAGAGCAAGGCCGCATCGATCTCGATATCGTCGCCGAGCAGCGCCTTGACCGCATAAGCGTAGAGGCAGCGCTGGAGCTCCTTGCCGCCCTGCAGGATGACCGGCTTTGGCGGTAGCTTTCCGCCCTTATAGTCGAGCACGCGCGCCCGTGCGGCATCGCCCGAAAGGTCGAGGCGATCAATGTAGCCCGAGATCTGAAACCCGGTGTCGGCGATCGCGACCGGTGTGGCGGGATCCCATGGGATCGCGCCGTCAGATTTCGCTGCCTGCCCGCCGAAGGGGACCTCGGTATAGCTTTTCTGATCTGCAAGCGGTGGTTCGGGATGCTGCAGCGCGTTCAGCGCGGTCTGCTTGGCATCCTCGAGTGTCCGCCGCCACACTACGAGCGGCGGGGTGGCCTGCCCGGCCTGCCACCGTGCCGTGACCGTCGCGGCACCAGCTTCGATCGCCGCGACGACCTGGTCCGGTCGCGCGCGGGCCAGTCCTCCCTCCCCCTCGAGCAACCGCACGGCATGATCCAGCGTATCGTGGAGCAAGATGCCGCTCTGCCGCGCATCCAGTACCAGCGCCTCCTCCGCGCTCTCCGGTGCCCTGATCCCAAGCGCGTAGGTCCAGGTGAAGCCGAGCGGGTTGCGCAGCAGTTTGGCGAGCGAGCTCGCCGACTGCCGTCGTTCAAGCGCCGCCAGCACCGCCGGATGGTCGCCGCGCACCAGGCCATCATGGGCGGTGACGGTCGGGCGCTGCCAATCCTGCCAGCATGCCGTCGCCGAGAGCGCCTGCGCAAAGGCACCGAAATCGACCGGACGCGCGACGAGACGGTCAGTCTCGCTCATCGCGTGTGCCGGTCGACAGTTGCGGCGGACATAGCGGGCCACGGGCTGGCCACGCAGCAACGGACTCTTGCCAAGCAGGCGACCCTCGCCGTCACGACGCGGCCGGGACAGCACGACCTGCGCGGCTGTAGTACAAAGGATCGTCTCGAAGTCGCGGCGATCGGCGGCGGTCACCGGCAGCGAATCCAGTTCGCTGGTCGGAACGATGTGATCCGATAGCAGGGGGTCTTCCGAGATCCGCCGCGGCCAGCCGGTCGAGGTGAGACCAAGGAGGCGCACGAATTTGCGCGGCGAAGCCGCCAGTGCCGACGCCGGCATCCAGACGACCGAAACGCAGGCTTCGCACGCATCTTCCTGGCGAAGGCTGTCGATGGTGACATCGATGGCTGCCGGGCTTCCGGCAAGCAGTGCCTTGCGCCAAATGCGCAAGGCACCGCCCGAGAGGAACGCGCGCCCGATCTCTTCGGCCTGCGGGATGCCGCCCGAAAGCGTGTCGACGATCGCGCGCAACGCCGGTGCATGGTCGATACCGTCCGGCCAGCGATCGGGCGTCAAAGCGCCAAGGAGCCGCGTCCAGGCGTCGGCGCAGGAGAGCGGCGCATCGGGTAGGAGCACGCGTTGCCAACCATCCGGCAGAGCTTTGAACAATCCCCTTCCGGCCAGCAACGTCGCAAGACGACGCAGATGCGCCTGCGACACGCCCCGCACCAGTATGTCAGCGAGCGCGGCGGCCGTCTGACCGTCACGCGTCGTAACGACGCGAATGCTGTGGACGAAGTGCAGATCGATATTGGCGTCGGCCCTCAGTGCCATGAATTCATCGTCATAGACTGCAGGCGCCGCTGCCGCGATCGCGATCTCGGACGGTTTGGCCGTGCCACTCGCAATCAGCTCACGAGCCCAGCGCAAAGCCTCGATCGCTTCGTGGTAACCATTGGCAGCGCTCACTGCCTCGATCTGCGGTGTGTTCGGCGCTGACCGGATGATCTCGACCGGCGAGCCGTCGAGCCAAGCGGGCACAGAGCGCGGGCCGGCGTGCCAGCGAACCGGCACCGCTTTCGCCAGACCGAACAACAGGTCGCGCCAACACGGCGACAGCTCGCTGATGCCCTGAATATGGATCTCGCCGAACAACGCAGGCGCGTGTTGGAGACGGTCCATTGCGTGAGAGGCCAGATCGACCGGCCGGAGCATGGCGGGCGGCAGCACGGCCAGCACGGCCTCCTCGAGGGTCGCCATAGCGGCGAGCCGGGGATGGTTGGCCGCTCGTGCCGAGAGATCGATCCCGGTGCGCCAGACCTTGTGCAGCGTATCGGCCGTGGCTCCGACCATGCCAGGCAGCAGCTTGATGGTGTCGAGTTCGCCCAGATCGGTTTCCGGGAGCACGCGCTGGATCGCATCGCGGAGCGATTCGGCGTCAATGGGCTGCGCGAAGCCGCCGGCGAGGCGTGCCGCCAGTTGCTCGAACGCCATTACCTGGGTGCCGTGGTGCTGGTTGCGGGCGGCGTCGAGACGGATCTCACGGGACGCGAGACGACCGTGTACGATATAGGTCTGCCGCTGCATGAGACACTTTCGACTGTTGCCAATCTTTCGAGAGTAGATGGCAGGTGAGTATGGATCAACGACGGACTTGCCTGATCCCTGGCAACCACGACGTGCGGTCGAACTGCACGCCGGTTTTCGCTTCGACTCGTACGATAGACCCCGTTGCGATGCCGTTCTTAGCGCCAACGCCGACGGTACCAGCGGTCGCACTCTTGTCCTAACACTTCGCGGCGATATGCGAGTTCGGTTAGGAAAGGATTGATGTCCCACGCCATGCCGTTCCCGCAGGCGACAGGTGCGACCAGCTTAGGCCGTTCCGTTGCAGTGCTGGAAATGTCGGCTCTTGCCAACACCTACCGTTCTTCCTTCCGAGAACTGGCAGCCGGGCTCCTCACGATGCCTTGTTCAGCTCCAGAAAATTTGAGGAGTTGCTTGCAGCTCAACGCATACGCGTTGCTACGATGACCCCATCTTCAATTTTCAAATCTATCGAGAGGGGGGCGTCGTGAGTGGAGATATCCGTGCCGATTGTTTGGAGGCCATCGAACACAATCGCGCTTTGAGCGGAGATGCGGTCTAACACAGCGTTTTCGTTGCGCAAAATTTTGGAGCGTTCATTAGCACTGGTGACGGCTTTGATTTTCTCGCGGAGGAGTTGGTCCAGCGCAATGGCTGCCTCGCCCTGCGGCAGCAAGGCTAGTACAGAGGCTCTGATATCCTGAAGCCGATCCCATTTACACTGTTCTCGGTCGGGGAAGGCAGAGAAGAGCTGCCAGCCACAGGCGCGCGCGCGTAAGCACAGCAGCATTTCGCGATAGAGTTTGTCCAGTGCTGACTGCTGCTCATACAACGCCTTTATATACTTACCCTGTCGGACCCACTCCTCATCTTTCAGGATCTTCAGGGCTTCGGTTTGGCTGCGGATGTCGATGGCAAGATGGTCCTGCACCTCCAGCAGCTTGGTCTCGTGCATTTCAATGACGTGAACCACCTCATCCGAGAGCTCTCCGGACAGCACGGACCCAGCAATCTGTTCAAAGTAGCGGATCGATCCTGTCAGGACCGATCGACGCTCGTTTTTTTTGAAACGTAGCGACATCCTCGATGGCTTCCTTGATGTCCGAGAGCTTCTCGCTGATGTCGGCGAGATGTTTTTGCGCCAACACAGCAGATGCGATATTGAGAGCCGCGCCGGAAGTGGCTAGGACCAAAAGCTTCCCGACATCGAGTTTGGTGGCTCCGGCGAGTTCGTTCGTGCCGATTTTGCGGAGTGTGCCGATAAGGCCACCGTGTTTGACGCTCTCCACCAATTTGGTTCCAGCCGGGCTCACATTCATGTAATTGCTGGTCCCAACCTCTACGGCCATCGCCATGCCAGGTACCACCTGCAAAAGGGGATTTAACCGGCTAATGCCGGTGTCATCCTTGCTGACCTTGCGCCATCCAGCTTCCGAATCCGGTGGACTGATCTGGGCAAGCGTAAGGACAGGTGTTCCACTATCATTACTGATGACCAAAGCCTCAGCGTTACTGATAGGCGCTGGTGTCGAGTTTACCGCCTTGGTTCCCTTACTCGCGCGCGCAACTTCAGTATGCGTCCCGCATAGGAAAGCGATTTGCAAAAGGCAGGCGGCCAGAGGAGGCCATTCTGCGGCGCTCAAAAAACTGCGGGCACCCTCGGCAGCTGCTTGACGAGATGGGGTGGTTGCCGCCCTCCCCAGACGGCACTGAGATGTGCCAGGATAGTGGAATTAGGACCACTGAGCGGAAAGGACGGCAATCGTGTCAAAAGATACAATGATCGGCGTGGACTTGGCAAAGTCCGTGTTTCAGCTTCATGCAGCGTCAATGACAGGCGAACCCAAGTTTCGGAAAAAGCTTCCGCGTTCAGCCTTCGCCGCATTTATGGCAGCGCAACCGTCGGCGGTGATCGTGATGGAAGCATGTGGCAGTGCGCATTATTGGGCCCGGGAAATGATCCGGCTTGGCCACGAGGTCAAACTTATCGCACCACACTATGTTAAGCCGTTCGTGAAGCGACAGAAAAAATGATGCCGCTGACGCTGAAGCGATCGTAATTGCGGCTCAACGACCAGAGATGCGGTTTGTTGATCCAAAGTCGGAAGAGCAGCAAAGCAGGGCGATTCTATTTCGCGGAAGAGAACGGCTGGTTCATCAACGCACGGAACTGGTCAATGCCGTAAGGGCGGCGCTCTATGAATATGGTCATGTTGTCCCCCCAAGGCATAAATCAGCTCTGCAGGATTGCGGACATTTCTTGATGAGCTTAACAGCGATTTTGCCCCGTTTTTGATGCGGGGAGGAATGCCGAGATCTAYTGGCACAGATCGCTGAGAAAACTGAGCGTATCAATATACGGACAAAGAAGATCAAAGCGCTGGCGGCTGAAACTGACGCGGCCAAGCGGCTACAGACGATTCCGGGAGTTGGCCCTTTAACAGCCTTAGCGGTCGAGGCCTTCGCYCCATCAATGGAGAGCTTCCGATGCGGGCGGGACTTCGCGGCCTGGCTCGGTCTTGTCCCGCGACAATTCTCCTCGGGCGGAAAGGAGCGCCTTGGACGTATTTCGAAAGCGGGTCAGGCYGATATCCGCAGACTGCTTTTATCATAGGTGCAATGTCCCGTCTGAATTTGGATGGGTCGAAGATCGAT
>NZ_JEMV01000033.1 GCF_000588875.1 Sphingobium sp. Ant17 | reverse complement strand
CGCCGCCCACGGAACGGCAGTTGGCGCGATCGGCGCGGCGACCGCCACGCAAGCGGCGGAGGGAGGCGCGGGCGGCGGGGCCGCGTCAAAAAAAGCGAAGCGGACGATCTATTTGCCACCTGGTTTCATGAAGGCGCGGCTGCTGACCGGTATCGACGCGCTGGCAAGCCGGGACGCGACCAGTAATCCCGAGCCGATCATCGCCCGGGTCCAGGCGCCCGCCGTGCTTCCGAATGAGGTGAAGGCCAATCTCGCCGGCTGCTTCGTCATCGGCAACGCGACCGGCAGCCTCGCCAAGGAGCGGGTCGAGATCCAGCTCGTCTCGATCTCGTGCGTCGATTTCGAGAGCCACGCGGTGGTCGACCAGGCGATCAAGGGCTTCTTCGTCGATGCCGATGGAAAGAAGGGGCTGTCCGGGAAGGTCGTGACCCGCGCGGCGCGACGCTCGCGCGCTCGTTCATCGCCGGGACGATCGCCGGCATTTCGCAGTCGGTCGAAGGTACGTTCGGGAGCCTCTCGACCTCGGCGCTTGGCAGCGTGCGCAGTCTCGACGCGGGCGATGCCGTCAAGTCGGGCGTTGCCGGCGGGCTCTCCAAATCGTCGGACAAGCTCACCGATTTTTATCTCGATCTCGCCCGCCAGGCCGGCCCGGTGGTCGAAGTCGGCGCGGCCAAGGATGTCGTGGTCGTCATCCAGGAAGGCCTCGCCCTCGAGATCAAGCCGTCGGTCGGAGCCAAATTCTGATGCGATGCTCCCCCCATCTTACAGGAGGTTCCGCCATGCTCTTGCTGGCCCACCAGTCTCTCCATCGGTCTCTGCTCTCGCTCAGCCTGCTCGCGGGCTTGAGCGGATGCGCGACGGTCGGCTCGATGATGTCGCCCTATTCGGAGAAGTTCGACTGCAAGAACAGCGACCACGGCCAATGCATCCATCCCGATCGGGCCTATGCGGATGCGGTTGCCGGCGTCACCTCGAAGTCGGACCCCAAGGTTACCAATGACCGTGCCATGCTGCGCGGGCAGGACGCCGACCGAGCAGGCTCCCGATCGCCGGGAGGAAGCGCGGGCAACGCCTATGGCAGCTATCGCGACAGTGTTTATCGTGAACTGAAAGGCCTGATCGAAGCACCGGTCACGCCGATGCTCAAGCCCGCGCAGACCGTCCGGACGCTGATCCTTCCCTATGCCGATCGGCAGCGCCCGGATCGGCTCTACATGCCGCGCTATGTTTATTCGGTGGTCGACAAGCCGGTCTGGGTCGTGGGCGGCGCACTTGTCGCCGCCCCGGATCGTGCGGCTCAGGCACCGATCCTCGGCCAGGTGCGCGATATCGCCACACCCGATGGCGAGCCCGCACCGGCAGGGACGACTCCACCCGCACCGGCCATCGTGCCGCCGGCGCCGCAGCCATGAGTGGCCTGACTTTTAGCCGGCTGCGCAATGCCGTGCGGCGCGACAGCTTCTCCGACTATCTGCCGCTTGTGGCTGGGAGGAGGAAACCAACGCGTTTCTCTGTATCGACGACACTTGGGGCCATGCCTGGGAGCTGGTGCCCACCGCCTATATGTTCGCGCATGTCCAGAGTGCGCTGCAGGGGTTGCTCAATATCCACTTCCCCGACGGGACAGTCCTGCAGCTCCATACCTTCGCGGATCCGCTGATCGACGACGCCCTCGACGCGTTTCTCGATCTGAAGACCCGCGACGATCCGCTCATTCAGGCTTCCGCGCGTCACACCCACGCGTATCTCAGCGAAGGGCGTCATGGCCTGAAGGCCCTGCACGGCATCCCGGTCCGCAATTTCCGCACGCTGCTGTCGATCAAGACACGCCGGCCGCTGGGCGAGGATCTGCGTCGGCAGGTCGAGGAACAATTGTCAAAGCTCGGCATCCGCCGGCTCCCGCCAGAGGAGATGGTCGCCTTCTACCGGCGCGTCTTCAACGGCGTCGCGACGCAGGCCCCTGGCGTCTTCGCCGACGGCACCGCGACAGGCGCGCCGCCGATCGCCAAGCAGATCATCGATGCAGGCCCCGATCTCGTGTTCGAGGGCGCGGAGGTTTTCCTCGGCAACCAGGTTGCACGCTGCCTGACGCCCAAGGCGCCGGCCCGGCGCATCACCGCGGAGCGCGCCAACCGTCTGATGGGCGGGATGCGCGGCGCCTCGGAGGATAGCGACCAGATCGGCGGCCCCTTCCTCTATACGCTCAATATCCTGTTCGATCATTCCCAATTCGAGATCCACAAACGGGCGCAGATCCTCTCGGCGCAGAAGGCGGCGGGCAGTTTCGCCGTCGAGGTCGGCAAGCAGATCGAGGAGATCGGCTGGATCCTCGACGAGGCGGGGAACAGCAAGTTCGTCCGGGTCATTCCCACCATCTGGGTGTTCGGTCGCGACCGTGCCCATGCCCGCGATCTCGCCGCGCGCGCCAAGCGACTATGGGAGGGCGAACCCCTGCCCTTCTCGATGCAGGAGGAGAGCTATCTCAACCCGACCCTGCTGGTGATGAGCCTGCCGTTCGGGCTCTATCCCGACCGCGCGACGCTGCGCCTGCTCGAGCGCGACTTCCGCATGCCGGTCAAAGCGGCGGTAATGCTGGCGCCGATCCAGACCGACTTTCGCGGCGGCGGGCGTCCGGCGCTTCTCTACACGGGGCGCAAGGGCCAGCTTGTCACGCTCGATCTTTTCGACCCCAGGATCAACAACTACAATTTCATCGTCTCGGCGGAGAGCGGCGCGGGCAAGAGCTTCCTGCTCAACAATCTCT
The DNA here is from genome assembly GCF_000588875.1 of Sphingobium sp. Ant17. Lineage (GTDB taxonomy): Bacteria > Pseudomonadota > Alphaproteobacteria > Sphingomonadales > Sphingomonadaceae > Sphingobium. The sequence continues at coordinate 51,816 of NZ_JEMV01000033.1, read as the reverse complement.
GCCAGCAATATTATGCCTGCGGCGCGCTCATCCGTATCATCGATATCGGCGGCAGCTACCGGAAACTCTGCACGCTCTGCTCGGGCCGCTATATCGACATCGGCGAAGAGCATCTGGTGCTCAACCCCTTCGACATGGGGCTGGCGCTCGACGGCGACGACAAGCAGTCGGCCATCACCATGGCGGTCGCCATCGTCGCCGAGATGGCCAACGCCTCAACGCGCAAGGGCGTCACCACCTCGGAATGGAACCTCCTCAAGTCCGCCGTTCAATGGACGATCGACACAGGGAGGGCCGATCATGGCATTGATGCCGTGCGCGAGTGGCTCGGCACCTATCCCTCACTCGTCGAGACCGATCTCGATCGCGTCGACCACCTCGTGCCGACGTCACGCGAACTGGCTTTCAATCTGCGGGATTTCGGCTCGGGCGGCGCCTATGGCCATTATTTCAACGGGCCGTCGACCCTCGACATCCGCAATGACGAATTCGTGGTGCTCGAGCTCGAACGCCTCAAAGCGATGCCCGACCTCTTCAACGTCATCGTCATGGTGGTGGTGAACGCGGTCACGCAGGAACTCTACCTGTCCGCGCGCGACCGTCCCCGCTTCGTGCTATGCGACGAAGCCGCGCAGTTCATGACCCGGACTGACGGGCAGGATCTCTCGCGCCTCGCCGAGGCATTCGGCCAGGGCTATCGGCGCGCGCGCAAATATCGCGGTTCGTTCGGCATCGTGCTGCAGTCGATGAACGACCTGACGCTGTTCGGCGGGACGGGTCAGGTCATCCTCGAAAATGCCGCGACGCGGTTCCTGCTTCAGGGCTCGACCTATGATCGGGCGGTTGACAACAAGATCCTCGACTATTCGGGGTTCGTCCTCGATCTCCTGAAGTCGGTCCGCAACTCGAAGCCCAACTACAGCGAGGTGTTCATCGACTCGCCCCTGGGTCTTGGCATCGCCCGGCTCGTGGTCGATCCCTTCTCCTACTGGATCAACACGTCCGCGCCCGACGAGGTGGCTGCGTTCGAGGCGCTGATGCGCCAGGGCCTCTCCCCGCTCGAAGCCGTGTGCCGCCTGGCCGGTGTCGACCCCTCGGAAATCCTGGGTACGCCGGCCGTGTCCGGCCTCGTGGGGGTATGAGGGTCATGGGACGCCATACTCCGCACCCCGATCAATTGCCGCTCAAATGGTCCGACAACGAAGCCATCGAGATAATTGTCGAGCAGCGCCTCGCCGAACGGTTCGAAGCGGAATCCTTCCAGTGGCGCTTCCGGCTCGTGATGATCGAGACGGCGATGATGGGTCTGCTGGTGCTCGTCGCCGGGCTGTTGCTCAAGCAGCCGACGATGATGGTGCTCCGCGCTTCGCTCATCATTGCCGCGTCGTGCCTGGCGACCGGTCTCCTTTTGCTCAGCCTGTCGGCGGGCACCGCGAGGGTCATGAGCCGCCTGCGCAGGAGAAGGGGCAAATGAACGGCCTTACCTCTTCCGCGCCATCACAATCGGCGATCCGGCTCACCGTCAGCGGCTTCCTGCTCTTGGCTGTCCAGAGCACGATGCTGCTCGTGTCGCCGTCGCTCGGCGGCGATGCCGGCACGCTGATCTGGATTCTGACGCCGCTCGCATTTTCCGCCTTCGTCGCGGCCCTCATCGGCATTCCCGAGCCTCCCGAGAGGCATTGGAGGCAGCGCCATGGCCGCTGATCCGCTCCGCCGTGTTCGTCGCGGTCCTCTTCTTGTGCTCGTCACGGGCAGCATGCTGGCCGTCGCGGCAACGCTGCCTGCGGCCGCGCCGATCGCGGGCAGCGCCCAATCGCGCAGCACGATCGGGCGAACCTGGCCGATCGCGGAGCCCGACGCGCTCGCCGAGATCGAGGCCAAGGTCGCGACTCTGCCCAGCGACATGAGCAAGGCGTTCGGCCCGCGCGACAAATGGAGCGCTCTGAAGGCGGCGCCGCTCGGCGTCGCCGGCGCCGATCGCGTGCGCAGCGTCGTCCCCTTCTACACGCTCGACTTCGACATCACGCTCCCGGGCGGCAAGACGCTCTACCCGAAGGGCTTCCCCTTCAACCCGCTGACCTATGTGAAGCTGCCGCAGCGCCTTGTCGTCGTGCATCGCCAAGACCTTGGCTGGGCGCTCCGTAGTGCCCGGGCGAGCGACTTCATCCTGCTCGCCGCGCTTGGGGCACAGAATGGCGACGCGATCGATCTGAGCGAAAAGACCGGCCGCCCGATTTACATTCTCGAGGAGCGGGTCAAGCAGCGTCTGGGACTCACCGTGGCTCCGGTCATCGTCGAGCAGTCCGGCACGCGCCTCGTCCTCACCGAATATGGCCCCAAGAGCCGGGCTGCCGCGACCGCGGCGAAAGGAGCGACGCGATGATCGGGCGTCTTCCCGTCTTCGTCGCGGGCCTCGTCATCGGGTTGCTGATGACGCTCGCCTGGCCGAGTCAGGCCCATGCCTCCAAATGCGAGGCCGGCACGGTCTTCAACCCCATCACCAAGGTGCGCTGGACCTGCATCTTTCCGATCACGGTCGGCGGCATCCGGGTGGGGAGTTTCGACAAGCTCGACAAGGCGCTTGACGCACAATCCTCGTCCAAGCCTCTGTGCGCCTGCCGCAAGGGACTCCAGTTCTGGTTCGGTGTCAAGGTCTCCTATTGGTCGCCGAACCGGATGGTCGACATCGTGACCGAACCCGGCTGCATGATGGCGCTTGGCGCCGATCTCCTGCCGACCGGCGGCAAGCTGCAAGGCAGCCAGTCGTCGATTTCGGACGGGACAAACACCCGCAAGATGTTCGCGCAGATGCACTATTACATCTCGCCGGTCTGGGCGATGCTCGACATGTTCACCGACCTGCCGTGCCTCGAGAATGACGGCTTCGACGTCGCCATGATCACCGAGGTTCTGCCGACCTGGCAGTCGGGCACGCTCGGCGCGATCATCCAGCCCGAAGGCATTCTTTTCGGCAATCCCGCCGCCGGTCTCGCCTGCATGGGCGACAGCGCCGCGGCAGCGGCGGGCAAGGTGATCGACCCCTTGTTCTGGTGCATGGGCTCTTGGGGCGCGACCTATCCGATCGCCGGCGACATCCATTTCGACGACAGCGTCGAGGCCTGGGCGGGGCTCGCGGCGCGCGGGGTCTTCATGATGGGGCGGCTGGGCGCGCTCACCATCAGTTCGGCGGACGGCTGCTCCTTCATCCCCCAGCCCGTCTGGACCAAGTCCCGCTACAAGCTCCAGATCATGGAGCCGGTAAAGGGCAGCAAGTGCGTCAATATCGGCAGGCCCGGCGCGCTCTGGTCTTCAGCCAAGCACGCGCCGGGCAAGGACAACGCCCAGTTCATGCTCTTCGAAAAGGTGATCTGCTGCGCCGGGATACCCGTGCCATGAACAGGTCGCTTCCGCCGTGTTCCGCGCGAGACAGCCGTCCATTCCGGAGGTCTGTTCGCCAAGGCCCCTACGGCCGATGGCTTCCGTGCGGAACCGGAGCGGCGTCGCCATGCCCCCCTGGCGGCGCCGCTCCACCCCGCCAGCGCGGCCGCAACGCTCCCCCGATGGGATCGGCGCTTCCTCTCCGCCTGTTCCGTCCTAGCGACCGCGCTGGCCATCCCGCTCACCGCGCCCGCAGCGGCGCAGACGATGGAAGAGCGCGCCCGGGCCGCAGCCGAAGCGTCGCGCGCAAAGAGCGGCGATAGCGACGCGCTTCAGCAAAATTATGTGACGCCGGGCCTGGCCGGGCAGCAGATTTCGACGGTCGACAACAGTCGCACGTTCGCGCCCAACATCGCCTGCCAGAAAACCGCGTCGATGCTGGAGGTGCTGGTGCAACCGGCAGGGACTGGCGATCTCGGCAAGGTCACGATCGCCCGCGACACCGATCTCGACGGAACGGTCGACAGCACGGCGAACCTTCCCGTCCCGGTATCGGGCATTTGCGCGAACGGGATCGTCTCCTGCCAGCCCGGCACCTGGAATGGGTGCAGCTTCTTCCGCTGGGATGTCGACGGGGGGCGAGCGCTCAAGCTGACCTCGGTCGACATGCCCAAGCTCGCCGGATGCTATTGCCTCAACAATAGCTGCGGCACCAACCTCGCCTGGGGCAATATGGCCTCGGTGCTGCGCGACCTTGGCGGCGGGATGATTGGCGCGCTCACCACCGCCGACCCGCGCTACGGCGTTGCCGAGGCTGTGATCGACGGCCCCTCCATCCGCTATGTGGGCGCCAGGTCGACCGCCTGCTCCGCCAATCCCGACCTTCCCCAGACCGCCTATCGCGCCAATCCCGCGACGATCGCGTCGGACGCCTATGCCGCGTCCACAAGCAATTCCGTGTTCCAGGCGCTCAAGGGGTCGGCGACCGGTACGGGCACCGCGCTCCAATATCGCCATTGCTCGATCGAGCGGCGGGTGACCGTGTTGAAGCCCGGCGCGGAGGATATCATCAGCCGAACCTCGGGCGGCTATTCCACGATACAGAACGGCTCGTCCTTCGATTTCCTGATGGGCTCACCGGCGGATAACAGCCTCGCCGGCGGAAGCTGCACGCTCATCGACTTCCGCATGACGTTGCATGTGAACGACCCCGACCGCATCGTCGACGCACGGCTTGCTCAGTTCTTTGCCGACGATTGGGCGCAGGTGCGGATCGATGGGCAGTTCATCGGCTCGGGCCCCTCCGCTTGGACTAGCCTTGGCCTTCCTCCGGGCAAATGCGAACTCAAGAAAACCTTCTACGCCTATCCGAACCTCGATCTGCGGCCTTATCTTACCGCAGGCGATCATGAGATCTGGCTGCGCGTCGCGGTCGCGGAGGGCGGCGAAGGCTTCGCGCAGGTCCATGTCGAGGTCGACAACAGCTGCAAGACGCTGGAGCAGGTCGTCGATGGTTGCGGCGCGATCGCTTCCGATCCGCAATGCAAACTCGACAGCGAGCTGGTCGATGGTGTCCAGACCTGGATCAACGGCGTCGTGACCGGGCTACGCCCCCTCCCCCAGACCCGTATATTGGGCGGGCCGAGCTGCCCGACACAACTCACGCGCGACTTCTTCCTGAAGGACCGCACCTATCGCTGCGCGGTCGATGACATCGCGAAACCCGACACGAGCCGCGGCGCCTATATCATCGACCATTCGACCGAGACGATGCTGGCCGACCGGACGCGCCAGAGCGACGGAAGCTATGCGACATCGACGCGCGCCTTCAGCCTTCCCGACCGGGGCTCGGTCGCGGCCTGCGAGCCCGTGTGCAAGACCCGCGCGGCCAAGGCCAACAGCGAGGCGGCGCCCGATGGCGTCGTGGGTGCGAAACAGAATGTGCCGACCGGCTACGACACCTTCTTCCACGCCTGCACTGCGGACAATCAATGCCCGGCAGGCCCCGGTGAGGAGGTCGTCTCCGCCTGCGGTTGCCTCGACGATTTTCCCGAAGCGGTCGTGATGATGCAGACCGTGCGCCTCGCCGGCGCCGACATGGTCTGCACGGGGAGCGTGCAATGAACGGCCTCCCGACAACGAGATATTGGTATCTCGATCCGCGCGGCGCCGCGCTCGCGCTGGTGCTCGGCATTGGTTTCGTTCTCGTCTGCCCCAGTGCCGCCAGGGCGCAGCAGATCTGCGCGGCGGATCTCAACAATAACGGCGATGCGGCCGATGAAGGTGAGCAGGCGAGCTGCCGTTCCACCACCAGCGGCGCTTGGGCTTGCCCGATCCAGGAGGTCGCCTGCGTCGCGGATGCGATGGGCCAATATAGCTGCCCGGTCGGCCCGCAATATGCTTGCCTCGTAAAGACTGAGGGTGGCGCGCCGGCCTGCTCGCCCAATCAGTGTGCCGATCTCGCGACCAATCCCATCGTGGATGAGCCGCCGATGGACGATCCAGGCACCGCGCCGGACGGCGGCGTCGATGCCGACGGCAATTGCCTGGGAAAGATCGAGATATTCTCGGGACGCGGAGTGCGGTGCCGGCCCGCCGGGCTTTCGACCACCTTCGCGAACTGCTGCAAGGACAAGGGCAAGATCGTGAAGGACGGGATGGGTTCTTCCATCTCGTCGATCGGTACCAAGATCGCGGTCGCGAAGGGCGTGTTCACGGGCATGAAGGCTGCCTATGTCGCCTTCAAGGCCGGTGCGACCGCGAGCCAGGCCGCGAGTGCCGGCGCCAACGCCCTGATCGTCGGCCTCGACCCCACCTCGATCGCCGTCAGCCTGGCGATCAACTTCATGATGGAGTTCCTGTTCGCGGGTTGCGACCAGCAGGACATGGAGACGGCGATGCTGCGCTCGTCAGGCATGTGCCACGAGATCGGCAGCTACTGCACCTCGAGCTTCCTTGGCGTCTGCCTGCAGCAGGCCCGTGGCCATTGCTGCTTCAACACCAAGCTCGGCCGAATCATCCAGGAACAGGGCCGTCCCCAGCTCAAGGCCTTCAACGGCAACCTGTGGGGCACGGCCAAGAAGCCGATGTGTCGCGGGTTCACGCCGGAGGAGTTCCAGGCGCTCGATTTCAGCAAGATGGATCTCTCCGAATATTATGCGGACATCGAAGCCCGCGCCCAATCCGAAATCCAAATCGACATGGGGGAGCGCATCGATGCGTATCTCAAAGCGGTCAATCCATAGCGCCTGCATGGGCCTGCTGTTGGGCGTGGCGACGGCCGCGCTCGCGCAGAGCGTCGCGAGTGACGCCCCTCGCGGCGCTGCGAGGCAGTCCGCCGCGGACCAAGGCCAAGCGAGCATGAACCGGCTGGAGCGCGCGGTCTCCCGCGGCAAGAACGATGCGGCGCAACTTCCCGAGCCCAGGCTTCCGCGGACCGACGACCCCGCCGATCGAAGGCGCGCGTTCGACGGCCTGCACAAGCGACTTCCCGAGCCGGACATGGAAGCACGCGCTCGCGCAGCGCAGGCGCGCGGCGAGGCAAGTCTCGCGGCCGAGCGTGAGCGGCAGGCCAAGGCGCTGCGTCGGGCGCTCGGGCTAGAGCCGGCGGAAGAGCTGGCGCTCGCCAAAGCTGCGCCGCCGGTGGCCGCAGCGGGATGGGTGCCGGTCCTGTTTGTGTCCTCGTCCATGCCGATTTCGACACTGCGCAATTATGCCGTCCAGCTCGAAAAGGTTCGAGGCGTCATGGCATTCCGCGGGGTGCCCGGCGGTCTCAGGAAGATGGGCCCGATGGCGAAGCTGACGGCGCAAATCCTTAGGCTTGACCCGGGTTGCGAGGGCCCGAACTGCGTGATGCGCGACGTGCAGATCATCATCGATCCGATCGTGTTTCGCCAACATGGGATCGCCCAGGTTCCGGCGCTCGCGATGATCCCGGGCGATCCGACCCAGGCCTATTGCGAGCGCGACGAGGAAAGCCCCCGCGCGACCCATGTCGTCTTCGGCGACAGCGCGCTTTCGGGAATGTTCGAAGAATATGCCCGTCTCGGGGGGAAGGAGGAGGTGAGCCATGCTCAGGCTCTTGCTCGCGCTCGCTAGGGCGATCGCCGGCCTGTGGCCGCGTCTGCGCCGATTGCCGCGCAAAGCGGCGGTGGCGCTGGGCGCACCCGGCCCTGACGCACCGGCGCGACCCGAACGCCTGTGGCTGGCAATGCTGGTCGTCCTGCCCCCTGCGCTGTTCGCGGCGCTCGTCGTCCCGCAGGTCACTCTGGTCATGTCGCCGTCGATCGAGGCTTTCGCGGTGCACAAGAGCCCGGGGCCGATTGCACGCGGCGACTATGTCATGTTCACGCTCCATCACCCGATCGCCGGGCCAAAGCCGGTGTCCGTCACCAAGCATGCACTCTGCATGGCCGGCGACCGGCTGACGATGTTCGAGACCCCCTCGCCCCTCATCCCTCGTAGCAGAGACGGTCATTATTATTGCAACGGCGTGCTCCTGGGCGTGAGCCTTCCGCAAGCCCATAACGGGATGAAGCTCGAGCATATGAGCTGGAGCGGAATCATTCCGCCCGGCATGGTCTATGTGGGTTCGACGCATCCGCGCGGATTCGACAGCCGTTATTTCGGATTGCTCCCGATCGCGCGTCTCACGCGCATGGAGCGCATCCTGTGACCGCGCGCGATCAACGGACGCTCGCCGAGCACATCCCGCAGCGGAGTGACTCTGGCGATCTTCAGGAGGCTGTGATCGCCCCTGCGCAATGCGGGGTGTCGTCAGTCTTGCAAGGCCCGGACGGCCTCGATGGGCATCAGGAGAACGCGCTCTCCCAACGGCGAGGCGATGAAACCATGCCGTTCGTAAAAGCCCACGGCATCGTCGTCGATCGCGTGTACGATGACGGCGCGAACGCCGGCGATCTCCGAGGCGGCCGCGCAGCGGCGGAGCGCGTCGGCGAGCAGATCGGGACCCAAGCCAAACCCCTGGAAGGCGGAATCGACGGCCAGCCTTGCAATGAGAAGGAGAGGCACCTTGTCCGGCATGCCCTTTCGCAGCTTTGCCGTGGGCAGCGCCGCACGCTCCTCCATCGCGGTCGTGATCGTATAATAGCCCACAACTTGACTGGGCCGGTCAGCACCGCACACGACGTAGGTGCGGGCCGAAGCGCCTTCACTGGCGAGCGCGCGCTCGTTGAGCCAAAGATCGAGCGAGGCGTGCCGTCCATTGCGGAACGCATCGACATCATGGTCGAAGTTCAATCGCTCAGGCGGCGTAACACGGCGCGTGGACATGGAAATGAGCGACGCGTCCGATCATCGATTCCAGAGCGGTTCGCGCTTCATCAGCTTTTCAAGGCTAGGCGACGGCACGGCCGGCGCATCGAGAAGGCTAAGAAACTGCTCATGGCTCTCGGCATCCAGAAAGAAGGTTCGCTGATCGAGGATGGCGGCCTCGGCTTCCCGCCGCGCGCTCGCAAGCATGAACTCGGACAGTTTCTGGCCTCGCAGAGAAGCGGCGCGGCTGAGCATCGCCTTGAGCTCGGCTGCAGCCCTGATCTGGATGACATCGTCCTTACGCGCAGAGGCGCTTCGGTCGGAACGGGCGTGCTGTGCCATATCGCTAAACTCCTTGCCGGCATTTGGCGATTTGCCACGACAATGTCAATACATTTGTACCTCCCTCGTCATCGGCTTCTCGTCGTGGGCTTGGCCGGAGCAGCCTTCTTCGCCGTTCCCCAATCTGTCGGTGCGCAAGGCGCGAGCCCGACTGCCGTGGCGTCCAAGCAGGGCTATTGGTGGTATCAGGCGCCGCCTGCGCCTCCCGAAAAGCCAGACGAGGCGGATGCGCTTGTGAAGCCGGTCATCCCGCCCATGGCGGAGCTGGCGACCTGGACGCCGCCGAAGATTCGCAAGCTCATCGAGCAGCAGCGGGACTATGCAGCGACGGTGCTGACGGTCGATGCCGTCGCGGATTTCTGGCGGCTTCAGGATTTTGCGCGGCGCAAGGCAAGAGCGTTCGCCGGCGTCACCCAGATCGCGATGCTGCAATATCCCGAACTCAACTCGAAGTCCGCTAATCCGATGGTGGGCGACGCGCGCTCCGAGCTGACCGCCGAGAAGGACGCCACTCGCCGGTCCTATCTGCGCGCCCATGCGGGCGAGTTCGCGCTCGTCATGTTCTCGCGTTCGACCTGCGGCTATTGCCGTGTCCAGTGGCCGATCATCCAGCGCTTCCAGGAAGAGATGGGCTGGCAGGTCACGCCCATGGATCTGGACAAGCGGCCCGACCTGAGGGAGCGGTTTGGAGTCGAGATCACACCGACGACGATGGTCATTCGCCGAGGAAGTCAGCAGCGCATGATCATCGCCTCGGGCGTCGAGGCTTATCCCAACCTCGCGCAGATGGCTTATCAAGCGGTCCGCCTGCTGCGCGGCGACATCCGGCCGGAACAGTTCATGACCGGTCCGGGGGAGGATGCGGGCTTCTTCGACGCGCTTGGCAACGGCCCGGTATCAGCGACCGATCCGCGAGCGCTCGGCGGCGATCTCGTGAAAACCTCCAGCGAGCCGAGGCCATGATGCGCGGTCTCATCCTCCTCGGCATCCCGGGCCTCGTCATCGGCATGGGCTCGGCATCCGCGCAGACCGTTAGCCGCGAGGACGCGATGCGAGCGGCGATCCACCCGGTCGACGATGCGAAGACCCTGCAGGCTTGGCTCTCGCGCGTTCCTGTCACGCGTGACTTTCCAGATGACTTCACGACAACGCTACGCGGACATGGCGCCGCCTTCATCATCGAGATGACGACAAGCCCCGGCTGCATACCGTGCGGCGACCTCTGGACAAAGCTGGCCGCGCTGGGCGCGCGCTATGGTTGGCAGGTACGCACCATCGGCAGTCAGGAGGCGATGATCCGGTCGGGACGCCTCGGTTTGCCCTGGGTCGGACATCCGGTCGCCTGGGTGCGGCCGATGGCGGACGATGCGCGTGTCGTGCCGGTGGCGATCGGCACCGACCATTCGCCCAATCTGGCCCGCAATCTCTATCTGGCCGCGAAGATGCTGACGGGGGTGAGGCCCGACGTCGGCGTCCGGGCCATGTCCAAGTTCACCGGCATCGTGGGGCTGTCGGCGAAGCGTGCAGGAAGGCGCTGAGCAATGGCGGCCTCGGTCCTTCCTTCGTCATCCCCAATCATCCGGAGTCCGCCATGTTCGCTTGCCACCGCGCCATCGTCCGTTCGCTGATCGCCCTTGCCCTCGCGACGATCGTTGCCGCAGTTCCCGCTCACGCGCAGAGCTGGGCCGAGAGCTGGTTTGACAATGTGACCTATACGTCGCCGGGCAGCTTCCAGGACCAGACGCGGGGCTACATCACGGCCGGTGGCATGTCGGGCCGCGTCGATGTCCACAACGACTATCTCATGTCGGTCAGCCTGCCCAAGGTCCGCGCCGGCTGCGGCGGGATCGACATGTTCCTTGGCGGTATGTCGTTCCTCGATCCGGACTATCTCGTCCAGAAGCTCGAAAGCATTCTCCAGGCAGCTCCCGCGGTCGCGTTCCAGTATCTCCTCGAGACGCTCGACGAGAAGATGGGGAACATCATCTCGAAGATGGAAGCGGCGACCAATTTCCTGAACTCGATCCAGGTCAACGATTGCCGGCTCGCCAACCGCATGGTGCAGATTGCCAAGGGCGACGACAATATGTCTGGGATCATCGAGGAGATGACCGGCTATCGCTCGGTCAAGCAAGGGTTCGCCAAGAGCTACCAGCAGAGCCGCGAGAAGATCGAGGCCAACAACAACAATCCCACCGAGGATTTGAAGGACGCGCTCGCCAACTGCCCGGCAGAGGTGACGGACATTTTCCGCACCGGCTCGCTCCTCGCCCACGCCGCGCAGCGGGTCGGCGCCGGCGACTGGGCGAGCGTGATGCGTGCCCGGGTCGGCGACGTGTACATGCGCTGGGACGATGGCGACCGAGTGCCGCTCTTCACGGCTATCCCCCAATGCCCCGCGCAGGACACGGAAAGCGCGCAGGATTTCCTGACGGGGCGCGTCCAGCGCCGCACGCTCAATTTCCCGCCCACCGGCGCCGACTGCGCGCAGGACGGCAGCGGACGCGGTGCGCTCGTCCTGGCGCGCGAGCGCATGCAGTCGATCGCCACCAAGATCCGCACGCGCGCTGCGCTGGCGGCCGAGGAACGGCAGTTCGTGGCCAATGTCCGGACGCTTCCCGTCTATCGCATGCTCGAATGGGGCGTGCGCCAGGGCGTCGTCGACTCGGTGATCGCCGACACGGACGAACTGGTCGCGCTCACCCTCGCCTACCAGATGCTCAACGATCTCACCCGCACCATCGACTTCACGGTGACCAATGCAGATCGAGGAGCCACGGTGGCGGGGTCGGCCGACAGCAACAACGCCAATGTCTGCCAGACGCGGATTCTGTCCAAGGGCATCGAGCAGCTACGGGATTTGAGAGACGAGGTGCTGCGCCAACGCGCGCAGATGCGCCAGAGCTATATGGCGGCCCTCAACCAGACCAACCTCTCCGCCAACTATGCCGGGCTCCTGCGCGAGCGCGATCGGGACGCCCGTGACGCCGCCGGCGCCGCGGCCCGCAACCAGTAGGATCCTGTCATGCGCCGGCTTCCAAGGCTTCTTGCCGCCCTTCCCGCCCTGCTCCTCGCTTCCCCCGCCCTGGCGGTCGACACGAGCTTCCACACCTATGACGGCTTTGCCGAGACGGTCGAGGCTTTCCGGCTGGTGTCGATGATCTTCGGCGATCCGCGTTACGAGACGCTGGTGATGATCGTCGCGACGGTCGGGATCGGCCTCGGCGCGATCATCGCCAGCGTGCGCGGGACTGGCATGGGGCTGGTCGCCTTCGGCTTCCAGATCCTCATCGGCGTCGGCCTGTTCGTCGGACTCGTCGCCACGACGGGAACGGTCCATGTCTACGACCGGGTGCGCAACGCCTATCAGCCGGTCGGCGGCGTTCCCAACCTGCTCGTGCTCGTCGCCGGCGCGACCAACATGATCGAGCGCGCGATGGTCGAGACGATAGACGACAACACGCTCGATCCCAATGCCAAGATCGAGTTCGGGGCCGGCGGACACAGCTTCGACTTGTTCCTGAACGCCGTTTCGCCGCGCGGGCCAATGACCGACGTCTTCCTGGACGCGACAATCAAAGACTATGTCCGGCAATGCTATCCGGTGGCGCGGGTGTCGGCTGCCTATGGCGTGGACGATGACCAGCTCTTCCGGACTTCGACCGACTTGCCGGCTTCCTTCGCGGCGATGGCAGGCCCCGCTACCTTCTCAACGGTCTATACCGAAGCCGACAAGGGCGGCACGACGGTCAGTTGCAGCGATGCCTGGGCGTATATCTCGGATCGCCTGTCCGACCCGGTCCTGTTCGACGGCTATACGAAGCAAATTTGCGCGCGAACCGGCTATGACACGGACAATGTCCAGCAGATGACACGATGCCGGCAACAAGTCGGAGAGATGGGCCAGATGATGCTCGGCCGGCCGCTGAGTGCGCAGGCCTTCCTGACGCACATTCTGCTCGGCAACACGGTGGGCGACGTGCTGTTCGAGGATTCACCGGCGAGTGCGGCGAGAGTCATGGCCAATCGGGCAGTCATCTCCAACGGCCTCGCGACCATGTCGGTGGCGAACGAATGGATGCCGACGATCCGCGCCACCGTGTTCGGCATCATGCTGTTCATGATCCCGATCGCGCTCCTGTTCATCCTGACGCCGATCAATCTGCGGGTCGCGAGCTTTGCGCTCGGCATGTTCGTCTTTGTGGCGCTCTGGGGCGTTATCGATGCGGGCATCTATCAGCTCACGCTCGGTCGCGCGACGGCGACGCTCGCGGAGTTGCGCTCGAACGCGCTTGCGGCCAACGCCTGGCTGCTCGCGCCTTCGGCGGCGATGAAGGCGCTGGCGATCTTCGGCAGCTTTCGTACGGCCGCCGCCGGCTTGGCCGGCGCGTTCGTCTTTACCGTGTTCCGCTTCAGCGGCAATGTGTTCACCTCCTTCACGTCGGGCTCCCTCGGCGTGGCGAGCCAAGGCACGGCCGCCGCCGCGCCCATGGGTACGGCCGAGGGACAAGCGTCTGCGCTGGAAGCGCAGGCCTCGGCTTTGGGCACCCGCTCCCGCGCCGCTGCGTCATCGAGCTTCGGCGATTTCGGGGAACGATCGACCTTCGGCGCCAACCGCGTCTTCGGTGAGGCAGGTCATATCCTTGGCCAGCGACCCGGCACCCCGGGCGGGACGGCGATGGCGCTTGGCGGCATCGAGGGCTCTCGTCAGCTTGGCAGCCTTGCGCCGGCGTTGGCTGGCCGGGATCTCGCCGACCCGGCGGTTGCGCGCGCCGTTCAGGCCAATGCCGCGACCACTGCGATCCACCAATTTGCCGAGAAGGATGCGCTCAGGAGCCTCGGGACGGGCTATTTCGGCCAGGGTGAGGCCGGCGAGAGGACGTTCGCGGCCTTCAGCCAGAACCTGGTGCAATGGCGCGCGTTCGGCGACAGCCGAGCTTACGGCATGATGATGCAGGCGGCCACGCGCCATTTTGAGCGGGCCGGCTATTCGGCGAGCGATGCCGAGCTCAAAGCCTCGGGCGTGATCGGAGAGGCCCAGGCCGATCCGACTTTCGCCAAGCTGATCGCCAACACGTTCGACCAGGAGCAGATGCTGAGGAACGATCTCACGTCGGCGCAGATCCAGGTCGGTGCGATGGAAGGGCGCCGCGACTATGCCGGCGATAATGTCGCGGGCGTCGAGCGCACCAATGTCGCGACCGAGCAGGGCTGGCGCAGCGGCAGCAATCACGGCCAGCGAGAGGCGGCTTCGATGCTCGGTCTCTCCGTCGACGAGACGGCGCGTCGGGTCGGGTTCATCAATGCGCTGTCTGGCGAGGCGAGAAGCACCGCCGTTACGCAGCTCGGGCGCGCGACGGGAAGGAACGAGGCGCAGGTCATGGCGGCCCTTGAGCGCTACAATATGGCGGTGCAGGTCGGAACCGCTGATGGCGCCACTGCCGAAGCGCGCCGCGAGGGCACCAGCGTCTACGGACGGACGGCCGAGGCGGCTGGGTACGACTTTGCCGAGCGCTCCGGCAAGCTCGATGCGCAGCGGGAAGTCGGAACCGCAGGCACGCGCGGCGCGGCGCGGATCGGCGAGCAGCGGCGTCAGGCGGAAAATTTCGGCTTTGCCGAGGGCGCGGAGGCAGCCGGCGTATCGACGCGCGAGGCAGCGCGGCTCGACAGCTTCATCCAGGCATTGAGCCGGACCGCGGGCAACCAGGTCGACATGGCCGAGGGCGGCGCCGAGGGCGTGGCCGACCGCGCGCGTAACGAGCGGCTCACCTCGATCGTCGATCGGGAGCGGCTCACCCGCATGCAAAGGCTTCTGGGCGACAACGGCATCCAGCTGACCAAACGACAAATCGCGATGGACCAGAATGGCGACCTTGGCCTCAATCTCACGCCTGAGACGGCGGCGGCCATGTGGAGAGCGGGGCTCATCAACGAAAGCCAGCTGGGAGCGATCGCCAATGGCGGGCACGCCCGCTTCAGCTTCGCGCACAACGATCTCCTCGTCTCCAGCGGAACGGATTTCAGCCGGTCGGCGCGCAGCGACACCAGCACCCGGTTCGAGGCCGGCAAGCAGGCGGGACCGGATACGATTGAGCATTTCATGGGCGGCGGCGCCGAAGGCCAGGCCATGCTCGCCAACTGGCTGCGCGGCGGGTTCGAGATGGACCGCAAGGGCGAATGGCGCCTGAAGCCGCAGGTCGCCGACACGCTCCAGCGCGATGTCCAGGCGATCATGGCGCAGACCGGCTGGCAGAGAACGCTGTCACGTTCGGCCCAAGATCAGACGACGATGGGTACCAGTGTCAACGTGGAACTCGGCCGTTCAGTCGGCGTATCCGAAAACGAAGACATCGGTGAACGCGGGCAAGGGGCCGGAAGAAGAACACAGGGCCGGCGTACTCAAGCCCCACAGAAGATGCAATCAACGTCGGGGCGCGTTGGCGCAAGCGTTGGGTTTAGCAGCAGAGACACAGGTTCCACGAGTGAGGCTGCGGGGTCAACGCTTGATATCGTCAACTATGACGTTCGCGAATCCATCGCCGCCGCAGAGCGCGCAGCAGCCCGTTCCAGCGACCCGGAAGCAGCATTCTCCCGCGAATTGTCAAACCGCGTCCTCGGTGACGAAGGCATACGCAATCGCTACCTCAAAAATGCAGATAATGGGCGCGCTACCTTCGATATCACCGGGCCGCTGACGTCACTGGAACAGAACTCGGTTCTTGCGAAAGGGAGCTTCTCAACTGATATCGAAAGCAGTCCGGGTGACGGCGACACCAGCTTCAAGAAGCGTTAAGAGTGCTTACCTGTGTGCGGATTGATGTACCCCGCATTGAGGGGGTTCAACGGGTTGCCGATCCAGAGTACTCCCGACCGCGGGTCGAACATGTCAGTTGTGGCGGCCAGATCTTTCATCGCGCGATCATGCTCCGCCCAAATGCGTTTCGTCACAGTCGAAGCTTCCTCATCGGACAGCGGCGTTCCATCACCTTGCCCCACAAAGTGGCCCAGACGCTCTCGGACGTAGCCGACGCCCAGCACCATAAGCGCCGTCATCGGGAAGAATAGGACATTCAGATAGCCCGCGAGTGCCCCACGATAGAATGCCGCGAGAAAGTCAACGCGTGTCGCCACTGCCATCCCGAGCCACCAGACGGGAATGGCGGACCACCAAAGCTTGGCATACCAAGGCCGCCAGAGCCACTTCGACAGCTTCGGCTGGTCAGCGGCGCTTTCCACCTGATGTTTGTCGATGGTAGTGCCCATCGGGAAATCCCTTCCACTGCCCCATATCACTGATCGGGCCAGATTTCCACGGTCTACATAGTCGTCTCAAGGCGAGATTCGGGCGGAGCGTGACCTTTCGCCGACTATATTGCGCTCTCGACATCGGTCTTGGTGAAGTCGTCCCCTACGAAGAGGAGAGGACATCCATGCTCCCTGGCGACTTCATAGGCGAAGCAGTCGCCAAAGTTGAGCCCGGCTGCATGAACGCCCTTTCCCCACTTGGAATAGGCCGAGGCAACGCGGCGCGCAGCGGCTGGGGTCACACTCACGATCTCGAAGCCAAGCCCGTCGATCAGGCTCACCATTTCCTCGGCGACGTTCCGTCGGGCCGAGACGATCAGAGTCTCGGCCACGGTCCCGGCGGAGATGATCAATTCATCCGCAGCTCGATCGCATCGCTACAGGTAGCCGCATGCGGTTCATCAAGGACGATCGCCATCAGTGCAGACGTATCGACCGCGATCACGCGGGCAAACCATCGTCGCCATAGAGGAAATCCTGGCTATGCGCAGCGTCAGGACCGGTGGTTGCCTTCGCCGCCCCAGCTATCCGAGCGGCGTCCAGGAGCTTGCGGCGCGCCGTTCCATCGCTCGCCGGACGGACGGGGACCAACCTCACTGCCGGTTGTCCATGTCGCGTCAGGACAATCTCGTCTCCAGCTTCGGCCCGCCGCACCAACTCGGTCAGCTGCGCCTTGGCGTCGCTCACAGAGACTCGCATGTTGAACTCCCACTGGCCGTCGGCTACATGAACATTTTTGGACTATTGAATGGTCCATGTCAAGATGTTTGCCCAATGCCGTGGCCACGTCAGGGCATAGCTCCCTGGTCAGCGGGTACCCTGCGACTGTCTGGATCAAGGTTCGTCATGTGGGCGGCTGCGCAGCAGAATGCGCCATAATCGGGCAAGCAGATGACGTTTCGGTCCGCGACGGACCCGAATGTGAAAGCTGGCAGGTGGCGGGTCTGAAGACAAATCGCCTTGAGTATCGGATCGGGAGGCAAGGCTGTTGCGCCTGGGTGAGGGCAAATCGCCTTCGCGGAACAGCGAGCCTTGGTACGAATCGTTCTTCGTGGACATCGCCGGAGTATAGTGGATGGATGTGCCGATAGAACACCTCCGCAGACCGACGCTCCCTGGCTGACATGGGAGGTCCACGGGCGGAGCTTGGACTTAGTCATATCAGCCGTTTGCTCGCGAAGGGGCGATTGGTCTTGCGATAGCGGCTAGAGCAGTCTATATCTGACTAGCTAGTCAGGAGATAATCAATGGGCACGGCAGTTGGCAAGACGGAAGGTGAGAAATCCGGTCCCCGCAGTACGTGGAAACTCGAAGATGCCAAGGCCCGCTTCAGCGAAGTGGTCCGGCGCGCCCAGAGCGAGGGACCGCAGCGGGTCACGGTCCGCGGCCGGGAGGCCGTGGTGGTGATGAGCGTGGACGAACTCGACCGGCTTCTGCCCAGGGATGCGGGCAAACCTGCGTTCGTTCCGTTCCTCGAGGGCCTCGGACTCGATGGCCTCGACCTTGAGCGCGAGATCGACCGCGGGCGGGACGTCGCCTTGTGAAAGGCTGGCTGCTGGACACGCATATCGTATCTGCGTTGGCCAGCCCGAACGGTGCGCCAAGCGTCAAGGCATGGGCGACAGCGCAACCCGAGCACCGGATGTTCCTGAGCGTCCTGGCGCTCGCGGAATTCGATAAAGGCATCCACAATCTCGAGCCGGAACATCCGGATCGTTCGCGCTATATAGCGGCCCGCGACGCCCTCGCTGAACGCTTCAGCGACCGGCTCCTCTCCGTTCACGACGCCATCGTCTATCGCTGGGGCGCAATTTCGGGTGAGGTGAAGCGGCGCACGGGGCAGTCCCCGCCGGTGATCGATACGCTGCTCGCGGCAACCGCGATCGAGCACGACCTCTTCCTCGTGACGCGAAACATCAAGGATACTCGCCACAGCGGCGCCGTGATCTTCAACCCGTGGGAAGACGAGCCTTCGCGCTTCCCTCTCACATGACCCGAATGACGATGAGACGATGAAAACCGAACTCGACCATCTTCCGGTAAACAAGCGGCGCGAACTCGATCGGGTCATCCGGATCCTCTTTGAGGAGTTCGAGGACGCGCTTGGCCAGCCGACTGGGCCGCGCAAGCTTGGCCGCATCCTCAAGATCATCCTCTACGGCTCCTATGCGACCGGACGGTGGGTGCATGAGCCGCATACCGAGAGGGGCTATCGATCGGATTTCGACCTTCTCATCATCGTCAACCAGAAGGAGCTGACGGACAGAGCCGAATATTGGGAGAAAGCGGAAGAACGCCTCGACCGGGAAACCATGATCCTCAACCGCCTGCGCACGCCGGTCAATTTCATCGTTCACACGCTGCAGGAAGTGAACGATGGGCTGGCTCATGGCCGCTATTTCTTTATGGACATCGCGCGCGATGGCATTGCGCTGTATCAAGTCGACAACAGCGAACTGCACGAGCCCAAGCCCAAGACCCCGCAGCAAGCCTATGACATGGCGAAGGGTTATTTCGACCAGTGGTTCGGCCTCGCTATATCGTCGCGGATGCTTTATCAGTTTGCCTACGACAACAAGCAATTTCCCGACGCAGCCTATAATCTTCAACAGGCGTGCGAACGTCTCTATTACTGCGTTCTTCTCGTCTACACCTTCTACACGCCCTATAGCCACAATATCAAATTCCTTCGGACGCGCGCTGAAGCGATTTCTGCGCGCCTCGTCGAGGCCTGGCCAAGGGAGACCCGCAAGCAGGAAGCGCACTTCAACAAGCTCAAGGATGCCTATGTGAAAGCCCGGCATTCCGAGCATTTCAAGATGACGGAGGAGGAATTCGCGTACCTCTCCGAGCGTGTCGAGGTGCTTGGCACGATCGTCAACGAACTCTGCCAGGAGAGGCTGTCAGAGCTGCGCGCCGAGCTATAGGCGCTTTATCCCATATTCAGACGAGCCTTGCAGGAGGAAATGAATGAACAACAGCGACTTGGCCGAAAAGCTGGCAGCGGTGATCGGCGTCACAAAGGCTGATGCCCGCAAGGCGGTTGATACGGTCTTTGCCGCAATCGCGGAATCCGCCTCGAACGGCGAGGAAATCTCGCTCAACGGCTTTGGCAAGTTCAAGGTCAAAGACACGCTGGCGCGGGAGGGACGCAATCCGGCTACGGGCGCAACCATCCAGATCGCCGCGTCGAAAAAGCTCACCTTCGCGCCAGCCAAGGCGATCAGGGATAAGCTGAACGGCTGAATTCCTAACGACCGGCGATTGATGAATCGCCGGTCAAGCCGTCATACGACCTCATCGTCTCCACAAACCTTCAGCATTCGCCTCTCCGCGTCGTATCATGGTGAGCATGAAGCGGCATGGCAGGCGTCTATCGATTGCCGCCCACTCTGCCAATGTCCAGCGAAACGGCATAAAGGGTTTCTATCCGGGAGAAAGTTGTGGCAGCTGAAGATATATCCGATGCCGCTGCGCGGTGGCTCGCGCTGGCCCTCGTTGAGAATTGTGTACGCAATTCTCAACTGGAGGATCTCCATGCTGGCACGACCCCAGGAACAGCGGTCGGCGATTTTAGCGATGTGAAGGTGGTTACGCCCTTTGGTGACATCCCATGGAACCAGCTTTCGCGGATCTCCGATGCAGAAATGATGGCGTTGATGATCGACATCGTCAACAAGGTCTACACGTTTCTCACGCATCTTGAGGATGTGGTGGTTCTGCGGGATTCTGCACGCTGGAATCGGCCTGAGCATGACCCTGCCCTGCTCGCCTTCGCCAATCGCCGTGCGGCTTCTCGAGGAGCGGAAGGCGAAAGGAAGGACTGAGAGATCAGCCTTGCCCGCGCTATGAAAGCTCAGCACGCGCAAATCTGACGGCGCCATTTTGCAGGCGTTATGCCGGATGCCTTGGCAAACGCTTTGGTGAAGTGGGCCTGGTCGGAGAATCCGCACTCGAGAGCGACTTGCACCAGGGGTAGCGCGGTATCGGCCAAGAGGCGTTTTGCGCACACGATGCGCTGCTGAACAAACCAGGCATAGGGTGCGATCCCAACCGTGTTCGTGAAAGCTCGCACAAAATAGCAGAGCGACAATCGGCACAGAGACGCGATTTCGGAGATCGAGATTGCGTTGCTGAGATTACACCGCATCGTGCGCATGGCCAGACTGACCTGCCAGGGGGCAAGCATCGGCCGACTGCTCGTCTCTCCTCTGGGTCCCCCGAAACCCTTCTGCCGTCCGGTCGGCACAGATTGTGTTTTAGTCTGCGCCAACCGCGCGCACGACGTCGCGCTCGCGCCCACACTTCCAAAAGCCGCCATGGCGACCCCCAACGGGTTGCGAGGCAGATTGCTTGCGCCGGGGACCTCAGCGCCCTGCCTCATCGGCCACCACCAGGAGACGCTAGGGCGCAAGCCGAGGCGCGTTCGAAGGAGGAAGCCCTACTATTCCCAATGGGGGGACACATTGGCGATCCAAAATGCGCCCCACTTTTTTGTCCGAGTTCAGCGCCGGGCCTCCCGTAGCCATCCGGTGAAGACCGCAGGCCGCCACCGAATGGCGGCTTCAGCGGACGCCCAGAGGAGCAATGATGTCGTGGGGACCGGAAAATCTGCTTTCTGGCGCGGAAGGCAGGTTAACGGCCAGCGATCCGTCTTATGACGATATGGCCCAAATCATTACAGTTGCGGCCTTGGGAGTCACCATACCTCACCAACTCGCGCCGTCGATGAACCGGCGGGGCAGCCCATTCCACAACGCCGGGTCAAATAGTCTGAGATTGATGCCCATCCGGTCGTACGTCGGATCGCGGGGGCTCCAGTGGGTGGTGACGCCACATGTCGCGCAATGCCACAACGTCAGGGTGGCGTCGCCCTGTACATAGCCTACGCCCATGCCCGCGACTTTCACTTGGCTGGGCGAGCGGTAGGTCCACAGTGCTCCGGTTCGCCGGCAGATCGAGCAATTGCACTCACCGGCATCGACAGGATCATCCTCAATCGCAACGCGGATTGTCCCGCAGTGCAGCTTCCCTCATGCTTCATGCCAGCATCTCCTGCACTCAACCGGACAAGCCTTGGTTTGTTAGATCTGCAACAAATACGATGACAAGGGAACGCCATACCAGGTTAAACCGGTACGGTAATGTCGTCCCCGTGCAACCGTTCGGTGGCACGGACGTGGGCCTCGACTAGCCTTTCGAGCGGCATCAGCGCCAGTCAGACCGGCCGCTTGGGACGACGTAAGACCTTCCTCAGATATATCTCCGCTCGAGTGAGCTCCTTTTGAACCGTGCGCTTGTGCAACCCGAACTCGGCGGCAATCTCGCTTTGCGATTTCTCGTCGCGCCACTTGGCCAGGAATATTGCCTGCCGCCGAGGCGGGAGGGTATGAAGCGCCTGCAAAGCTCGCGTCATTTCGTCCGTGGCCAAGGTGGCGGCTTCCTGACTCGGCGCATTGTCCGGAATATCGAGAAGCCCAGCATCCTCCATGTTGATCGCGCGCCAGTCGCTCCGCCTCCTGTTCTTTGCGAGATTGATGGCCATCCGGTAGAGGTAGAAGCGTGGGTTATGGAGATCGCCGATAGACGGGTCCGCCCTCAGCTTGACATAGACGTCGTGGAGCGCCTCAGCTGCAGCCTCGGAGGAACGCAGATGCGCCGAGAGGCGCATTTGCAGCGCCCCATATTCAATCTCAAGAAGGGCAAGAAGTTGCTCAACCGGGCTCTGGTTGGTCGCTTGGAACGAAGCGTCGAATTCGCTCGCCTGCGCAGGCTGGAGTGGTTCCGAGTCGTCAATCATTGCCTTCCAGACTTTAGCAGGGATCGGTTCGCCAATTCCGACGTGAACTCGTTGTTTGCTCTCACCGCAGCTGACCGAGTTCGGTGCGGATAGAAGCTGTGGCGCAGATGTTGTGAGGAGCTAGGCCCTTTCACCAAGACTCATGGCCCGGTTACGACCTGCGCCGCGGAGCCAGAATCGGACCAGGTTTGCGGCCTCGCGATCGCCGGATATCCCGGCGCCGCGCCGCCTGCGTTTCCGTTCGCATCTGTGCGAGCACCTGGCGAAGGCCATGCAGTTGATCCACGAGGTGGAGCACGATGTCGACGCCTTCGTCGTTCACGCCGAAGTCTCGCTTCAGATCATGTATGAGGCGCGCGCGGGCCGCGTCCATGTCGGTCAGGACGATGGTCGTGGATCTGCGCTCGCCAAGGAGCCATTCGCGATCGATCCACTGCTCGAGCGAGTGGAGTTCGATCCCCGAGTGGGATAGAAATTCGTCCAAGTCTATCATCGCAAGGCCTCACGAGGATTGAAATTCTTGCCGGCTTCCCAGGTCGAAACGAATTGTATGAGTTCCGGATCGGCCGGCTTGGGCAGCACGATCCTGAGCTTCACGAATTGATCGCCACGACCGCCGCCCAGCCGAGGGGCACCCTTGCCTTTGAGGCGCAGCGTGCTGCCACTGTTCGAATTGGCCGGCACGGTCATCGTCACATCACCGGTTGGCGTGGGAACGCGGATCTTGCCGCCGAGGACGGCTTCCCTCAGCGAGATCGGAACGTCGATCGTGATGTCGTCGCCATTGCGGAGGAAGCGTGGGTCGGATCGAACCTCGATCTCGATATATGCGTCTCCTGGGCCGCCCTTGCCGGCGCCAGGTGCGCCCTTGCCCTTGAGGCGCAGCGATTGACCATCAACGACGCCCGCCGGGATCGTCACGTCGAGCGTGCCGCCCGCTGGCAGGGTTATCCGCTGTGAACCGCCGGTGATCGACTCCACGAAGCTGACCGAAAGGCGATAGTGCAGGTCTTGCCCGCGGCGATTGGCGCGCGCCTGTGCGCTGCGACGGAAGAGTTCGGCGAACGGATCGTCGCCTGCGGCAAAATCCGCAAAGCCAGCGTTACTCGAATAATGGCCGGGGTCCGACCCGGCATAGTCACGATAATATTGCTGTTGGGGCCGCTCTGCGCCGGTCTCGTCGATCTCGCCCGTGTCGTAACGCCTGCGTTTCTCCGGGTTGCTCAGCAGATCGTAGGCGCCTGCGACTTGCTTGAACTTGTCCTCGGCCGACTTGTCGCCAGGGTTGAGGTCCGGATGGAGCTTCTTCGCGAGCTTGCGATACGCTTTCTGGATATCGTCCCCGCTCGCGGACGCGGCGACGCCGAGAACTTCATATGGATTGCTCACCTGCTACGCCTCCTGGCCGCGCTGAGGATCGGCGCGAACCCTTCCGCAGCATTCGCCGTCAGCCTCGGTATATCCATCTCCTGGCCGCATCCCCTCGTCACGCGGACTTCAGCCGCCTCAGGCCAAAGGCAAGTGAGATAAGGAAAACACCGCGGAAGAGAAAGCTGAAGCCGATGATCGCCGCCACGAAGGCAAGCCCTGCCAGCGGGCCGCTGATCACCAGATAGGTACCCAGCCCGATATCGACGACGCCGAGCAACAGCCTCCATCCCTTGTCATGCGTACCTTTCAGTCCATAGAAAAGCTGGGAAAATCCTGAGACGAACAGCCACAGCCCGATCGCCCAAGCGAGCGATGCGGCACCCTGGAATGGATCGAACAGCACGAAGAGGCCTGCGAGTACCGCCACGACGCCGAGGAGCAACTCCAGCACCTTCGATCGGGTGGAAAAGGCTGACAGTCCAGCGACTATCGCGATGACGCCATAGGCAAGCAATATCGCTCCGAAGATCACGCCGGCGGCAAAGCCCGTCGCGAGCGGGTTCAGGAAAGCCAGGATCCCGCCCAGGATCAGGAGCACGCCATAGGTCAGAACCCATCCCCAACCGGTGGATGCCGGAAACGGCGAACCCCAGACCCCCTTATTTGCTTCGTGCGCGCTCATAAGCTTTCTCCCTAATTCGTTCGGGCAATCCTTCGTCAACTGCTGCTGTCGCCCAATTCAGTCCCACGCTATTCCAGGCGGCCATCGTAACTCTTAGCCTATATTCAGCACGAGTACTCCGTCACCCTCATCGATATGGACGGTCGATCCGTCGCGGATCTCGCCCTGGAGGATCAAGTCGGCGAGCGGATCCTGGAGAAAGCGTTGCACCGCGCGTTTCAATGGCCGCGCGCCGTAGACCGGATCATAGCCGGCGCGGCCGAGCCAGGCGCGGGCCGCATCGGTGAGGTCGAGCGTGATCTTGCGGTCCTGGAGCAGCTTGCCGACGCGGGCGACCTGAATATCGACGATGGGCGCCATATGGTCGGCGCCCAGCCTGTGGAACAGAATAATCTCGTCGAGGCGGTTGAGGAATTCCGGTCGGAAATGGCCGCGGACGATTTCCATCACCTGGTCCTCGACCTTCTCGACCGATTCGTCGTCGGCGAGGCCCGCAATATACTGGCTGCCCAGATTGCTGGTCAGCACGATGATGGTGTTGGTGAAGTCGACCGTGCGGCCCTGGCCGTCGGTCAGCCGCCCGTCGTCGAGCACCTGCAGGAGAATGTTGAACACGTCGCCATGCGCCTTCTCGACCTCGTCGAAGAGGACGACCTGATAGGGGCGGCGGCGAACCGCTTCGGTCAGCACGCCGCCCTCTTCATAGCCGACGTAGCCCGGAGGGGCGCCGATCAGCCTGGCGACCGAGTGTTTCTCCATGAACTCGCTCATATCGATGCGAACCATCGCGTTGTCGTCGTCGAACAGGAAGCCGGCGAGCGCCTTGGTGAGCTCGGTCTTGCCGACGCCTGTGGGCCCTAGGAACAGGAATGAGCCCAGGGGCCGATTGGGATCCTGCAGACCGGCACGCGCGCGGCGCACGGCGGTCGACACGGCGCGGACCGCATCGGCCTGGCCGATGACGCGCTTGCCAATCGTCTCTTCCATGGCGAGCAGCTTCTCGCGTTCGCCGGTCATCATTCGCTCGACCGGAATGCCGGTCCAGCGCGCGACGACGCCGGCGATGTCCTCCGCTGTCACCTCCTCGCGCAGCATTGCGCCTTCGGCTGCGCCCGCCGCATCGGCCAGCTGCTTTTCGAGCGTGGGAATGGTGCCGTATTGCAGTTCGCCTGCCTTGGCGAGGTCGCCCGAGCGCTGCGCCTGGTCGAGCTCGATGCGTGCAGCGTCGAGCTGTTCCTTGATACGGCTCTCACCCGCGATCTTTTCCTTCTCGGCCTGCCAGCGCGAGGTGAGTTCAGCCGATTGCTGCTCGAGATTGGCGAGATCCTGCTCCAGCGTCTCCAGTCGGTCCTTCGACGCCTTGTCGGTCTCCTTTTTCAGCGCCTCCCGCTCGATCTTGAGCTGGATGATGCGCCGATCGAGATTCTCGATCTCCTCGGGCTTGGATTCGACTTCCATACGCAGGCGCGAGGCCGCCTCATCCATGAGGTCGATCGCCTTGTCCGGCAGGAAGCGGTCGGTGATGTAGCGGTGGGACAAGGTCGCCGCCGAGACCAGCGCGCCATCGGTGATGCGCACGCCATGGTGCAGCTCATATTTTTCCTTCAGGCCGCGCAGGATCGAGATGGTATCTTCGACCGTGGGCTCACCGACGAAGACGGGCTGGAAGCGCCGCTGGAGGGCTGGATCCTTCTCGACATGCTTGCGATATTCATCGAGCGTGGTCGCGCCGATGCAATGGAGTTCGCCGCGCGCGAGCGCGGGCTTGAGCAGGTTGGATGCGTCCATCGCGCCTTCGCCCTTGCCGGCGCCGATTAGCGTATGCATCTCGTCGATGAACAGGACGATATGGCCCTCGGCGGCCTTCACCTCATCGAGCACACCCTTCAGCCGCTCCTCGAACTCGCCGCGATATTTGGCCCCGGCGATCAGGCTGCCCATGTCGAGCGCCATCAGCGCGCGGTCCTTGAGCGTATCGGGCACGTCGCCATTGGCGATGCGCAGGGCGAGCCCTTCGGCGATCGCGGTCTTGCCGACGCCGGGTTCGCCGATGAGGACGGGATTGTTCTTCGTGCGCCTGGCAAGGATCTGGATGGTGCGACGGATCTCCTCATCGCGGCCGATGACCGGATCGAGCTTGCCTTCGCGGGCCGCTTCGGTGAGGTCGCGTGCGAACTTCTTGAGCGCGTCGTAGCGATCCTCGGCCGAGGCCGTGTCCGCAGTCTTTCCCTTGCGCAGCGCGCTGATCGCCGCATTCAGCGCTTCTGCCTTCAAGCCCGCTGAGGCCAGGGACTTGCCGGCCGCGGTGTTTGAGGCCAGCGCTAGCGCAAGAAGCAGCCGCTCGACGGTGACATAGCTGTCGCCCGCCTTCTGCGCGACCTGCTCGGCCTGATCGAGCACCAGCATAGCATCATTATCGAGGCTCGGGGCCGATTGCGCGCCGCTGCCTGAAACCGATGGCACCTTGGCGAGCGCGGCGTCGGTCTGCCGCGTCGCCACGGCGGGATCGCCGCCTGCCGCGCGGATGAGGCCGCTTGCCATGCCCTGCTCATCCTCGAGCAAAGCTTTCAGAAGATGTTCCGGGCTTATCCGCTGATGGCTCATGCGGATCGCGACGGTTTGCGCGCTCTGGAGGAAGCCCTTGGCGCGATCGGTGAATTTTTCGAGATTCATTGATTCCTCGTTTTTCCGTTTGGCGTGAGTACCGATCGCGTCTCACCCCATTGTCGGTTCGACGTCGCACGTGATGGCCAAGGGTTATCGAACCGATTCCAACACGGCCGATGAAGGCCCTATCGATTGGTTCGGCAAAGTCGGAGATTTCTTGGCATAGCGTGTTCCCCCTCTCTCGTTCGCTCAGAATTCTTGGCGCTTATCTTTCAAGCCGAAGCCCAGAAATATACGGGATGTTCCGATGGGCGCGGAATTCAGCCAAGTCCGGACCGGCGATGTTCATGGCTATCTGCCGATCGGCTGCCGCCGGACATGGCTGGAGAGAAGAGCGCTTGTGCTGCCCACCTCTGGCGAAATGGCTGCGACATGGCCGTGCCTCCTTTCTATGTCGCTCCTTTCCCATTGATGCGGACGCGCCGCAGGTGAAACCGGCCCGGCCCGGCCCGATCTGATCGTCGTTCCGATTATGGCGACTCGCAGCATCGCCCGGGGGACGGGGGGCAAATCCAGCGTCCGGCTGGCGGGAATAGAACAGCCATAAGGCGCCAGACCCGGCGTTCTGGCCCAATTGCGGGCCTCACGCTATCGATCGTGACGTCAGGTCGTTCGCGGCATCGCGCTTGGCGGTCTCGGACTTGCGCTCAGAATATCGATCGACAAGCTGCTCGGCATGGCCTCGGATCAGAATGGTGAACCGGATCAACTCTTCCATCACGTCGACAATGCGGTCGTAGTAGCTGGAGGGTCTCAAGCGGCCTGCCTCATCGAACTCCTTGAATGCCATTGCGATGCTCGATTGGTTCGGGATCGTGAACATCCTCATCCAGCGGCCGAGCAGACGCAGCGTGTTGACCGCGTTGAAAGACTGCGAGCCGCCTGAGACCTGCATCACCGCGAGCGTCCTTCCCTGGGTCGGGCGCATACCGCCAAACTCCAGCGGCAGATGGTCGATCTGCGCCTTCATGATGCCAGTGATCTGGCCATGACGCTCGGGACTGCACCACACCATGCCCTCGGACCAGAGCGCGTGCTGACGAAGTTCATGGACCGCCGGATGGTCGTCCCCCCTGATCTGATCCGGCAGCGGCAGGTCGCTCGGATCGAAGATCCGCACCTCGGCGCCGAACAGGATCAACAGGCGCGCCGCCTCCTCGACCGCGAGTCGACTGAATGATCGCTCCCGCAGGGATCCGTAAAGCAGCAAGATGCGGGGCGGATGTTCGAGCGAACCGAGGCCGACGGCGGGACTAGGTCTAACGAGCGACCGATCGAGCGCCGGCAGGTCATCAGGGTCGGCAAGGGAACGAAGGCGCGACATCAGGCTACCCGACGCTCATACCAAGGGCGTGTCGCCTTCACGATTCTGACCACGGACAGCATGACCGGAACTTCGACCAGCACGCCGACGACGGTAGCAAGCGCTGCGCCGGAGTTGAGACCGAACAGACTGATCGCGGCAGCGACCGCCAGCTCGAAGAAGTTGGACGCGCCGATCAATGCGGCGGGGGCGGCAACGCACCATGCCACGCCGAACCGACGGCTCAACCAATAGGCGAGCCCTGCGTTGAAATAGACCTGGATGAGAATCGGCACGGCGATCAGCGCGATCACCAGCGGATGGGCTATGATCGCCTGCCCCTGGAATCCGAACAGCAGCACCAGAGTCGTCAGCAACGCGACCAAAGATACTGGGCCAAGACGGCTGAGCAGCCGGTCAAGCGCGGGGTGTCCGCCCGACGAGAGCACGGCACCCCGAATGACCTGCGCGACGATCACCGGCACGACGATGTAGAGTAGGACCGAGATCAGCAGCGTGTCCCAGGGTACGGTGATCGATGCGACGCCGAGGAGAAGGCCGACCAGCGGGGCGAACGCGAACACCATGATGGTGTCGTTGAGCGCGACCTGGCTCAGCGTGTAGGTCGGGTCACCATCGCAGAGATTGGACCAGACGAACACCATCGCCGTGCAGGGCGCTGCGGCAAGCAGGATCAGTCCGGCGATATAGGAGCTGATCTCAGCCTCCGGCAACAGCGGCCGAAACAGCCAGCCCAGGAACAGGGTGCCGAGCAGCGCCATCGAGAAGGGCTTTACCGCCCAGTTGATGAACAGCGTTATGCCGACACCCTTCCAATGCTGCCTGACCGAACCAAGCGCGCCAAGATCGATCTTGAGCAGCATCGGGACGATCATCAGCCAGATCAGAACCGCAACGATGAGGTTGACCCGCGCAACCTCGGTCGACGCAATCACGCCGAACAGGCCGGGCAGTGCATAGCCGAGTGCGATGCCGACGATGATGCAAAGCGCTACCCAGACGCTGAGATAGCGTTCGAATGTGCTGATCGCCGGCCTGCCCGGCGCCAACGTTCCAGCAGCGGTGGCGTTCATGATGCGACCCGCTGGCCGCGGTCATCGACAATGCGTTCGCCATCTTCCTTCGCGAAGGCGCCACGCTGATCGCTCGGCAGCAGATCGAGCACCTCCTCGGAAGGGCGGCAGAGCTTGACGCCGAGCGGTGACACTACGATCGGGCGGTTGATCAAGATTGGATGCGCCATCATCGCATCGACAAGCTGCCCATCACTCAGCGACGGGTTATCGAGCCCCAACTCAGCGAAAGGCGTGCCCTTCTCGCGCAGCAAAGAGCGCGTGGTAATACCCATGCGCTCGATCAGCCACATGAGCATCGACCGCGACGGAGGAGCCTTCAGATAGTCGATCACATGCGGTTCGATTCCAGCATTGCGGATCATCGCCAGCGTGTTGCGGGAGGTGCCGCACTCGGGATTGTGGTAGATTATGATATCGACCGGCGTCAGGCTGCGTCCCCGCGACGGCTGCTCGCGCCTTCGCCATGCCCGATCTCACGGACACGGGCCCGCAAAGCCATGGCGTCGAGCCTGTCGAAGGGCAACGCCGCGAAGAGCTTGATGCGGTTCTCAAGATAGCGCAGCGCTGTCACGAACGCGCGCTCCCGCTCGATCTGCGAACCCTGGACGTGGCTTGGATCCTCGATCCCCCAATGGGCGGTGACAGGATGACCCGGCCAGATCGGGCAGACCTCGCCCGCCGCGTCGTCGCAGACCGTGAACACGAAATCCATCACGGGCGCGCCAGGCACGGCGAACTCGTCCCAGCTCTTCGAACGGAGACCTTCTGTAGGATATTCAATCCGCTCGAGCAGAGCGAGCGCGTCAGGGTTGATCGCGCCCTTGGGGTAGCTCCCGGCCGAAAAGGCACGGAAGCGACCGCCGCCCAGCTTGGTAAGGGCGCTCTCCGCAAGAATCGAGCGGGCCGAGTTACCGGTGCACAGGAAGAGGACGTTGAAGATGCGGTCGGACATGGCAGACTCCATCAGCAGCAGGGGGCGAGTTCGGCGATCAATGGCGCGCACAGCGCCGCGTTGCCGCCACAGCAATCCTTCACGAGAAACAGGGTCAGCGTCTTCAACTGGTCCAGCTCGGCGCGATAGTTGATGACCCGGCTGCGCCGCTCGGAACGGATCAATCCGGCTCGTGAGAGCGTGGCCAGGTGAACCGACATGGTGTTCTGGGGAACAGCCAATGCCTTGGCGATCTCGCCGGCAGCGAGCCCGTCGGGCTCATGCCGGACCAGAAGCCGGAAGGCGTCAAGGCGGGTGCCCTGCGCGAGAGCGCCTAAAGTGGCGATGGCCGAATCATTATCCATGTATCTATATTAACGGATATATGGATAATGATCAACGACGACATTCACAGCGATTTACATGCTTTTCCAACATCCCCAGCCGGATCGCGGCCCAGCCGGGAGAGCCGCTCGGGTCGCTCAAGCGGCGCGAATCTCTTCAGCAGCGGCCTTCCCGACGGTACGGTCGTCGGCAACCGTCGGGAAGGAGACCTTCTTTAGGATCGGTCGCCGCGACGTCCAGCCTCTTGAGGACGCGTTCCCGGCGCCTCAGAGCGGCGGACGGCAGCCTCTTGCCTGGTGGATGCCGCGCAGGAAGCCCCGTCGCGCAAAACCCGCATCGATCGCGGTGTTGAGGCGACGCTGCGCCGGCGCCGCGCCGGTCGCCTCCCGCACCAGTCCCCGGAAGGGAATGAGCGAGTTCACCACCATCTGGCCGCCGGCCTCTGCAAATTTTCCGGCGCTGTTCTCTTGCTGTTTCGCACCGACAATGAAGTCCGGTCCAAGCACCGCGCTCAGTTCGGTTACCGCACGGGCCAGTTCGGTGCAGGCTCTAAGGCCGTCGAGGTTGTAGGGGTTCTCGCTCGCTCTTTCCAACACCGGCGGAATATTGGTCGCGGCCACACCGACGTCGCGAACCGGCTGGGTCACGATCTCGCCCGCCCTCCTGCCCGTCTGGTCTACCTTTGCTTTCCGGCTGCGCGACGGGTGGCGCGGCTGCGCCGGTCTTGGGCGGCGGGCTATGGGGAATGCAGCCGGCCAGCAGAAGCGAAGCGATCAGCAGGGCGCAGAGCGGAACCCCGGCGGCTGCCGTCGACTTGCGTGGGCTGTAAGTGGGCAAGACCGTCATATCCGAAATATAGGGTTTTAGATGCGTCAGGCAGGTCCCTCTGTAAGGAATTCCCCTAAGTCCCAAGCGATGGGAGATTTCTGCCCACGATGAGGACCGGGCCATCGGTCCTTGCCAGAACCACTTCGTGCAGGACGTCATGTGGCGTTGGACGCAGCCCTCGGCATCGCCTTCCTGCCGCGGCTGGCCACCGGCTTTGCTGCATCGGGATCATCGGCTATTCCGAGTTCCTCCTATATGTGCGGTACGGTTGACCAGATCGTTGGGCATGCTGCCGGTCCCCAAGCGCTTCCACCGCGGCAAGGAACCTTCCGCGTCGGCACCTGGGCTTCTGGCTGAAGGACGACCGCTGCGACAAGATTGTCGCTTCGCTTCCAGTGGAAGGACTATGAGGGACGGTGATCGCCGGGACCTACGTATGTATACGAATTCGTCCGGTTAAGAGCATGAGGCAGGCTCGGATCAGCCACAGATTTTCATATTGCTCGTGCAGAGTCGGCTCAAGCCGAGCGAAAGGCACGGCTCGATTTGCCATGGCGGCAGGAAAATACGGGAACGATCATGCGCGGCAGCTTCTTCTGGGGAATGGTGGTCGGAGCGGGTGGCGCCCTGGTGGCGTCGATCCCGTGGGAAACGACGAGGCCTGCGGCCAAACGGGCGCTGCGGGCCGGTCTTGCCGGCTATGCAGCAGTTCGCGGCGCGGCCGCGCGTTTCGCTGAAGATGTCGAGGATCTGGTCGCCGAGGTCGCCCATGAGATGAAGCAAACACCGGCGCCAGAGGCCGCTTCCGCAACCGCAGCCACGCAAGGAGCAGCCAGCCAGGAGAAGGACGCCGTCGATGGATCGCAGTCCAAAAGCTGAAACGACGCGAGGTCATCTCAAGCACCGTATGCCCGGACGCGTCCGGATCGTGCTCGATCGTCCCCTGCCCCACCTCGAGCGGCTTGAGTCGCTTGCTACGGCATTGGCCGCGATTCCGGGCATAGACTCCGCCGAGATCAGGCCGACAAGCGGCAGCATCGTTATCAGACACCGCGGCGATTTTGATGAGTTGCGGGAGTCGATCGCCAGAGAAGGCATCCAGTTTGCTTCGTCCATCACGCATCTTCAGCCGATTGATCCGATGGGCGCCGCCGCACGGCAGCTTGGTACGGTCGACGGAGCGATAGCGCGCCTGACGGACGGCCGTGCGGATCTGTGGAGCCTGGCTTTCGCGGGGCTTGTGGCCGGGGGTGTGATCCAGCTCGCAAGAGGCAGGGTTGCCGGACCGGCGCTGACCCTCCTCGGTCAGGCCGCCACCCTGACGATGGCCCGGCCACTGCGAACGTTCATTCGCTGAGACCGTCGCAGTTCGCCGATGCCGAAAGAGGTCGCCGCCAGCCCGGCGGAGAGCGCCAAGTCGCCCGGACCGGGCACACCCAGCCCGAGCAGCGTTCGCAGTGGCCGGATCAGGAAAGGCGCGGCAAGCAGTCCGCAAGCCGCTGCCAATGCGCCGCCAAGCCGTATCTCCGATACCACTCGACCTGCGACCGATCCGGGCGTCCGGTCACGCAGCCCCCAGGCGTGGGCAAACTGCGCCAGCGACAATGTTATGAAGGTCGCCGCGCGTGCCTGTGGTCCGGCGCCCTTGCGCGCCAACAGGATGAGATGGGCGGTCAACGCCGACGCAGCGAGGTGCGCGCCGTCGAATCCAAGATCCCGAAGCTCGTCGTGGCCGAACAGCGGCGCATCCGCAGTGCGCGGGGGGCGTGTCATCACGTCGCCTCGCGGCTCGGCCATCGCCAGCCCCAGACCTGGCATGATGTCCGTCACCAGATTGAGCCAGAACAACTCCATCGGCGTTTCGAGCCCGCCCCGGCCATGCAGGGTTTCGCCGAGCATGAGGAGCACCTCCGACAGGTTCGTCGACAGGAAATAGCGGGTGGCCGCGCCGATGCTGTCATCGGTCGCGCGCCCGCGGGCGATCGCCCGTGCCAACGCCCGTAAATCATCGTCGGCGATCACGATGTCCGCCACCTCGAGCGCGACATCGGTTCCCTGCCTTCCCATGGCGACGCCTACCGCAGCAGCCCTGAGCGCGGGACCGTCGTTGACGCCATCCCCGATCATCGCCACGCGCCGGCCCGCGCCCTGAAGCGCGCGGACGATGCGCAGCTTGTCACTAGGCTGATACGGGCGAAGACCGACGTCCGGAGCGCCAAAGCGCCAAGCGCCTGATCGTCGAGATCCGCAAGGTTCGCGCCGTCCACGACGGGGATGATGCCGGTCCGTGACACGGCGACCGCTTCGGCGACCGAAAGCGCGGTGGCCGGCTGATCTCCGGTGATAATGATCGTTCGAATGCCGGCGCGGTGAAAGATCTCGACCGCTTCCTGCGCCTCCGCGCGGACAGGGTCAGCGAGCGCCACGAGGCCCAGCCAGACGAGGTCGTCCGGCAATCCGTCGCGAAGATCACCTTCCTTCCTCGCAACGCCGAGCACCCGCAAGCCTTCCCGGGCGAGCGTCTCATTGGTGGCAAGGATCCGGTAACGCCGTTCCTCGTCGAGCGGCCGAAGCCCATCCTCCGTCAGTTCGTGGGCGGCAAGCGCGAGCAATTCGTCCGGCGCGCCCTTGACCGCGACATAATCCGCGCCGTTGCGGCGATGCGCTGTCGCCATCCATCGATGCGCCTGATCCCGGCTCTGGAGGCCCACTATCGGCGACTGTTGTTGAACGGCATCGGGGTCGATGCCGACGTCGCTGGAAAAGCGAAGAAGCGCCAGCTCGGTGGAGGATCCCGTCTGCATAGCCAGATTTGCCTCATTGCACAGCGCTACGGCCTCGGCGATGGCCCGCAGCAAATCTGTGTCCGAGCCATGGCCATGTCCGTCCGCCGAAGTCCGCCGAACCTCTTCTCCGATGGCGACCGCCACGACCGCCATCCTGTTCTCGGTCAGGGTTCCCGTCTTGTCGAGGCAGATGGTGTCGATGGTGCCCAGGGCCTCGACCGCGGGCAGCGCCCGAACAAAAGCCTGCTCGCGCTCCATCGCCCTTGCGCCCAGCGCAAGTGTCGTGGTCGCGATGGCCGGAAGACCCTCGGGAATGGCAGCGACGGCGAGCGCGACCGCGCTTCGCGCCATGGCCAGCAGTGGCTCGCCGCGCAGTAGCCCGACCAGGAACACAACGCTCGATGCGCCGACGCAGAGCAATGCGAGACGGCCGCTGAGGGAAGTGAGCTCCTCCTCGATGACGGGTCGGGGCGGACGCGCCAGATCGATCAAGGCGCGGGTTCGTGCGGCCTCCGTGCCGCTGCCTGTACGAAAGACGACTGCGCGCCCGTCTCCACCGCTGACGATCGTTCCATCGTGGACGATATTGTGCCGGTCGGCGACTCCGGCCGGCGCCTGGTCCAGCACCTTGGCGTGCTTTCGAACTGGCAGGCTCTCGCCCGTCAGCGTCGATTCATCCACCGTCAGATCCCGGCATTCGAGAATTCGGGCATCGGCGGGCACGAACTGGCCCGGCGCGAGGACGAGGATATCGCCGGGCACGATCGTCGCGGCGAGCACCGTAAGGCGATTGCCGTCACGCTGGACCTCCGCCATATGCTCCGTCGGCCGCGACAGGCGGCGGATAAGGCGCTCCGTGGCATTTTCCGAAGAGAAGCCGATGGCGGCGTTGGCGAGTACGACGCCGATCGTCAAAGCGGCGTCCAGCAGGCCACCGGTGGCGAAGGAAAGAACCGCCGATCCGAACAGCAGCGCCACCGGCAAGCCCGTGAACTGCGCCGCGACCATATCCCGCTGCGAGCGGCCGAGCGGCGGCGGAGTCTGGTTCGGCCCGTAGACGGCGAGCCGGCGGCGCGCCTCGTTCGCAGAAAGACCGTCCGCCCCGCTACGCAACAGCTCGAGGATATCCTCACCCCGCGAACGGAAAATGGCGTCACTCTCCAGTGGCGGTTCGTCCAAAAGCCTCGGTCGCCGCGGACCGGAGCGGGAAAGCCGGTCATCTGGCTCGGCGGCCGCCTCGATCGGCGCCGATTCCTCCAACCAGGAGACGATGGCGGCAATGGTCACTGCGGGATCATGTTCGACAAGCATGCTGCCCAAGAAGGCATTGCCCTCCCCTACACGGCAACCGCGAGCCACCAATCTGCTTCGGAAACGCCGTAACGCGTCATCGGCAGGCCATGGAGAAAACCGCAATCGCGTTCGACCCGGAATGTGATGATGTATCGAAATCGCCACTGGTATTCGCGATCCTTTCATTCTTCCGGACGCTGCCCGGAAAGCATGACCAATCATATGTCCGCAGGCGTTACATCATCGAGAGACCGCAGCAGATTGGTATGTTCCCTCAACGTCGTCGCTTTGCGAGCCAGAGTTCACTGGTCCGCAGCCCCCGGCACCGCGCGGTAGAGTGGCGCGAGCAGATCGCCGCGGTCACATCCCCGGGGACGTGACCGCAGCACAAATTCCGACACAAGCGAGGTGGTCGCGGGCCATCACGAACTGAGCGTCTGGCGCCTGTCCGAAGTGGTGCGCGGGACTGATGACGCCCCATCCGGGGCTTTACGTAACGCACCGCGTAGGTGGGCCCGGTATCGGGAGCGATGCAATATCTCCTCTCCGAACGGAACGACATGCCATACCGAAACACTGTTTCGGATTCGGGACAGCCGAAGATCCTGCTTGCAGAGGACGATCCCGCCGTCAGGCGATCGCTTCAGCTGGTCTTGCAGGCGCGGGGCTATGACGTGAGGGCGCACGCGAGCGGAAAGACGCTGCTCGACGATCCGTTTTGCATAAGCGCTGCCTGCCTGGTGGCGGACTATCGGCTCGACGAACTCGACGGCTTCGAGATTTTGTCGCGCCTGCGTTCGCGGGATTGGAATGGACCCGCCATACTGATTACCGCCTACTCCACCCCAGACCTTCAGGAGCGAGCTGCCAGCCTCGGCTTTGGGGCGGTGATCGAGAAGCCGTTTCGCGAAGGAGCCGTCGGTGACACTATCGACCGTCTCTTGCATGCGCACCGTCAGTCAGGCGGAGCGCGTCACGATGGTCAGTGAAAGGGAGCCAATCACCAACCGCCTTTTGCTCGCGCTGCCTCCGGCAACGCTCGCCCGGCTGACGCCCGAGATGGAGCTTATTCGGACGGAGTCGGGGGCCGTCATCGATCATGTTAACGGGTTGATCCAGCATCTCTATTTCGTAAACCGGGGCATCGTCTCGATGGTCAAGGTGATGCGCGACGGCCGCTCCGTCGAAGTGGGCGCGATCGGCCTCGAGGGCATCACCGATTCCAATGCGCTGTTCGGCGTCGATGTCGCGATCACCGAGACGATGGTGCAGGTGCCGGGCAGCGCGCTGAAGATCAGCCGAACTTTCCTTTCGCGCGAGCTCGAGCGGGATCGCGATCTGAGGCGGATGATGGAGCGGTACTGGCGCTTCGCCTTTGGCCAGCTCGCGCAGACTGCGGCTTGTAACCGACTGCATACGCTCGAGGAGCGCTGCTGTCGTTGGCTGCTGACGAGCCATGACAGTGCGCTTGCCGACACCTTTCCGCTCACCCACGAATTCCTCGCGACGATGCTTGGAACCACCCGCTCCAGCGTCTCGCTGACCGCCAAGGTGCTCCATCGGGCGGGATACATCGACTATGTACGCGGGATCATTACGATCGTCGACCGGGCGGGTCTCGAGGAGACTCATGCGAATGCTACGCCGAGACCACCGCAGAGATGAATCGATTGTTCGGTCCGGAAACGCAGCCGGGCGGCTGATTTTTCGGGAAAGGTTCGGAAACGCTCATGCTATGTTCGACATCGAACAGACGCGTGCGCGAACGATCATCACTCTGTGCACTCCGACACGCTGAGTCGATAGGATAGCCGCCAGCGGCGCTCCGCTCACCCGTAGGCAGGTCGCTAACGGGAGCGTTACAAATGGCGCGTGAGGGCGGGAACGGTCGGAGCGACTTCGAGAAGCAATCCTGGGCGCACAACCAGAATATCCTGCGCTTCCAGGCGCTTCTCCACAATGCCGCCCATCGCGACAGGCATGATGAAATCCGCAAACTCCTTCGCGATGAGGAAGAGAAGCTGCGGTCGCTTGAGAAAGAAAGGTGACTGCAAAAAGGGGCAACGCGCAATGCCCAACGTCTGGGAGATAGCAGCGCCGAGCCTGACGATGTTCATCGCTTCGACGCCGTCCATTTCGGCGTCAATGAAGATTTTCCGGAACCGGTCGCGATCCAGGCTGGGCGACGTTCTGGATGCGGATCGGGTGGGAAGCATGACGGCCCGCTGGCGCCATGATGATGATGAGCGCCGACTTTGCGTCCCTTTCCATCAGGCGCGACCACGAATGACTGACCAAGGCTATTCTGCCCGATCATGCTCGAACCCTCGTTCAAGCAGCTTCAAACGATCAACGATGGAAAAGAAGAAGGCGGTGGACCAGCCGATCAGAATAATTCCGCTGGCGCCCTCGATCGCGCCCAGGATGCGACTGCCCGGGGGAAGAACCAGATCTCCGTAGCCTATTGTCACATAGGTCGAGGTGGAGAAGTAAAGCGCCTGCTCGAAATCAGGAAAAGCGTTGAGCCACCGGTATAGGCCCGCCCAGATCCAGATCTCGACCGAATGCAGCGCAAAGAGGCCGAACGCCGCTAAAAGGATCGCCGCTGTGTTGAACATCGCCGCCAGCATTCGGCTCGATGCGTGACGGTGTCGGCGCAGAATTGCGAGCAACGCCCCAAGCCCGACGAGGTGCACCAGCACCGTCAGGGCGACGACCGCTGTTGCGATACCCAGTTGCGTGGACAATGTCATGGCGGCCAGGTTGGCATAGACGGCCCGTCCCGCCCACTACAATCCATCCGATAAAGGCACGTTGGTTGGTGCAAGCAGGGCTTGCGCCGGCATCCGTTGCTACGCCAGCGACAAGAGCCGGAACTATCGGTCATCGCCAGAACCGCTTCGTGTCGATCAGCGCTTGATACGCATCGGCCGCAGCTTTCAGCAACGCCTTCTTCCTGCCGTCGGCCAACAACATTGACGCATCGTGATCGTCAGCGATTCCTAGCGTTTCCAGCAGGCGCGGCGCCGTCGCCAGATCGTTGAGCAGACCGAGCTGGTCCTGAAGCTCTTCCAGCACGGCAAGGAACCTTCGATACCGCTGCTTCTCGCGCTTGCGTTCGAACAGGGCGGCGAAGAACTCCGCGGCATAGCGCAGCTTCTTGGCGTCCTTGCGGACCTCGTGCCGGGCCGCATCGTCCGCATGAGCGAGATCACCTCCCCCCTTCTTCACTTTGCGGCGAAAGCGGCCGAGCGCGGCGACCGCGAATTCTCGCGCCGGCTGATGGCGATCCGCCTCGGTGGCGGACACATGTAGCCAGTCGCCGTTCACAGTCCACTCCGCAAGATCGAGCATCAGCTTCCGCGCGCGCGATGACGCCAATGCATCCGCGACCTCGCCATAGGCCGCTTGGCGCGCCGCCTCGATGCGATCGTATAGTGGACCCGATCGGGCGCGTTCGAGCAACACATCAAGGTTGCGGGCGTCGCCCAGCCTCGAAGCGAGGCACCGCAGCTCCTCGCCCAGCTTCGCTTTGCGGTCGCCACCGATCAGCGGCTTGAAGATTGAGAAGCTTGATCGCAGGCGGCGCAACGCCACGCGCGCCTGATGCAGCGCCTCGGTGTCCCGGCGGGCCAGCAGCAGCGTCTCGTTCAACCGGAACTGCCGCACGCAGCTCTGGACGATATGCTGGAACGCCTGGGCTGCCGTCATGTCGCTGGTTAGCGCTATCGGCTCGGCCTTGACCATCGTCGTGACCGGTCCGGTGAGCCGGTAGCCCCGCTCGGCCTTGGTCTGTACACTGAGCCGGACGGGCGCGACCGCATCGATGCGCCGGGCAAGCGTGAACAATGCGGCCGGATCGCCGGCCTTCAACTCCAGCTCGATCTCGCAGATCGGCGATGTTCGGTCCCCCGCCGCCGCCTCGCCGCGGTCCAGAACCACTTCGATCGTCGCGCCCTCCTGCCTCAGTATCCACGCGCGCCGCGCGATCCGCACCTCGAAGACCGAACCGACGCTATCGACCGCGCCGCCGATCATGGCCCGAACCGGCGTCGTATCATCGAGGATTGGCTTGTCGTCCTTGACGGCGCGTTCCCATTCGGAGCGCACGAACAGGCCCGCGGCACTGGCGCCATCCGCCTTCACGGTCTGCGTGCGCTTCCTGCCCGAACGGCGGATGCGAAGCGAAAACCCCTTCTTCGCCAGAGCATGATCCGGAGTGTCGAAATAGACCGACCCTTGCTCGATCTTTTCAGGATTGGCCGGCAGCAAAGCGGAAGCTTCGAACGCATCGGCGGCGTCCGGCGTCAGTTCGAGCTTCAGTTCGATTTCGTCCGCCATGCATGCCTTCTCTCACCGTTTCGTGATGTCATCTAGGAGCCGTCTGAACGCTAAGCCGCCTCGCGCAGATTCGGCCGATGGGCGTGGTCGATGTTCCCGCTGGGCACCGCAATTTGCAAAGGTTATCGGGGACAATTCTCCTCGCCCGGCACCGGCATGCCGCGGTCCCGATGGTAAACGTCGGGAAAATAGCGGATACCGCCTTCGCCGTCCGGTTCGGCCGTGAAATAGGCGACATAGACGGGAACCGGAGCAGCCATCGGTACGGTAGCCGTCCGCCCTGCCGCGACCATGGCATCCGTGCGCGCCCGGTCCCAGCCCGGCTCGGTCGCAAGAAGCGCCGTGGCGAGGCCGAGCGCGTCCCCGACCCGGACGCAGCCATGGCTGAAGGCGCGTACATCCTGCTCGAACAGACCCTTGCTCGGTGTGTCGTGAAGATAAACGCTGTAAGGATTGGGCATGACGAGTTTCATCCGCCCGAGTGCATTGGTTGCGCCCGGGCGCTGTCGATACCGGCCACCCTGCACGACATAGCCCTTGCGCGCCGCCTCGGCAGGACGGTTGCGCACCAAAGCGCCGACGCTTTCCGCGACGATGCTCGACGGAATCTCCCACCAGGGGTTGAACGTCACACCTGTCACTGTTGCGGCGAATACCGGTGTCGGCGAGCCGGTCTTGCCGACGATTACCGCCCAGCGGCCGATTTGCTTCCGGCCGTCCCACAGCGTCGCTTCGAAGGCCGCGGTGTTAACCAGCAGGTAGCGGGCTCCGAGCACGCGCGGCATCCAGCGCCAACGATCGAGATTGGCGGCGATTGTCGCGCGCCGCGCAGGATCCTGCTCGTGCGAATAGGCTTTGCGAAGCGAATAATAAAAGGGATGCGAGGGGCGCGCCGTGCCGAACAGCCGGTCGAGGTCGTCTCGCGCCAACGACGCCGCCACCGCAGCAGCCGGTTCGGCCCCAAGCGGCTCCCCCGCGATGCGCCAACCGGTGCGCAGGGACGCATTGCAGCAACCCGTCCGGTGAGCCTGCAACAGCCGGATCGCTGCCGCCGTCGCCGCCGTATCAAGGCGCACCTCTTCACCGGCCGCAATCGCCGCGCGGACCACGTGCGCTTCCTTGCTGACGGGCGCGAGGCCGTCGTCGGCAGCTGCGTCGAGCCATTCGACGAGGCGTTCGGCCTGCGCCTTGTGCCAATGCGGCGGGTTGGGGACGGATGCCGCGGGCAGGAAGCAGGCAAAGGCGAGAAGCAGGAATTTCTTCATGGCTTTTCCTGTCGAAAGCCGGGGCGTGACAACATAGGGAACAATACGGAGCCGTGTCCGCACCGAAGCCCACTCGATAGCTGCACAGGGGTATGGCGGTGACAGAGCCGTCGCGGTGGCCATGGCAGTCAAGCGAGCCGAACTGCGGAGCATCTCGGGACATATACTTATTCCGACGTCAAGGCTCGCGATGATAACCTCCCGGACATGAAGAGAATTGCGACCCTTACGATGAACCCGGCCATAGATGTGGCCTATGAGGCGGACCGCGTCTTTCACACTCACAAGATCCGGGCCCGCCAGGAACATTATGACCCGGGCGGCGGCGGCATCAATGTGGCGCGTGTCATCGCCCGGCTGGGTGGC
Organism: Sphingobium sp. Ant17; assembly: GCF_000588875.1. Taxonomy (GTDB): domain Bacteria; phylum Pseudomonadota; class Alphaproteobacteria; order Sphingomonadales; family Sphingomonadaceae; genus Sphingobium. The sequence continues at coordinate 10,442 of NZ_JEMV01000033.1, read as the reverse complement.
ACCGCGCGCGCGCACTATCTCGCGGGCGGCGCCACCGGCGCTACGCTCGATAGTCTTCTCGATCTTCACCAGATGGTTCGCTCCCGCATCCCGATCCAAGGCAACACCCGCATAAGCACGGCGGTCTATGAGCGGGAAACAGGCAAGGAATTCCGGTTCGTGCCGCGCGGCCCCGTCGTCACCGAGCAGGAATGGCAAGCATGCCTTGACCATCTCGACGGTATCGAATGTGATTATCTCGTCGCGAGCGGATCGCTGCCGCCGGGCGTGCCCGACGATTTCTACAGCCGCCTGCAGACGAAGACGCGGGCTCGCGGGATCGAGTTCATTCTAGACAGTTCGGGGGCCGCACTCCAGCAGGGCCTCGCCGCCGGCGGCATATTGCTGGTCAAGCCCAGTCTTGGCGAGCTTCAGCAGCTTGTAGGCCGTTCACTGGCAGATCGCAGCGACATCGCGACGCAGCGTCGGACATCGTCCACAAGGACCAGGCCCAATATGTGGCTGTGACCATGGGCCATGAAGGCGGCCTCCTCGCGCAGCGCTCCGGTGTCCTCTGGCTGCCCGCAGTGCCCGTTGAAGCGAAGAGCGCAGTCGGCGCCGGCGATAGCTTTCTTGCGGCAATGACATTCGCGCTGGCTTGCGGCCGGGATCCGGTGGACGCCTTTCGATATGGAATCGCGGCAGGCGCCGCCGCCGTCCTGACGCCGGGTACTGATCTTTGCCATCGGGATGAGGTGGAACGGCTGTACGTCCTTGTCGATCCGGGCGAAACGCCGGCGGAAGCTTCGATCAATATGGCAGCGCATAGCAGCCGGGCAGCGGAGGCACAGCGCGCGTGAGAGACAAGCGCCCTACCTTGCTGCAACGGCAGGCAAATGATCGAGCGGACGGAGAGAGAAGATGAAAGCAAGCGATGTTATGAGCCTCGGGGCGGCGACGATCACGCATGATGCTTCGCTTGCGCAGGCGATACGAACCATGGCCAACCACCACATCAGCGCCCTGCCCGTGGTCGATCGGGGCGGGCAACTCCAGGGCATTATCTCCGAGGGGGATTTCTTCCGGCGTGAAGAGCGGCCGGCTCGGCTGACCGCGCTCTTCGGCGCAGATGCCAACGCGCGCATCAACGCGCTAGAATCCCGGACCGTCGGCGAGATTATGTCGCGCGACCCGATCACGATCGGATCCGATGCATCCATGGAGGAAGCGATCGAGCTCATGGAATGCCATGCTGTCAAACGGCTTCCTGTAGTGACGGACGGTCGGGTTGTAGGCCTGATCAGCCGTGCCGACGTGCTGCATGCCTTGGTCGCATAAGCAAAGCCCTCCAGCTCGCAAATTCCTGCCGCGTACATCCGTGCCAACCTTAATCCTCTTGGCGCAGTGCTCAGGCCTCGGGCTGACACGCTGAACGGCAGATCATGCCGTTACCTCTCGCGGCCGGCTACCGCCCGGCGCGAAATGCCTTTACGCCGGGTCGTTCTCTCGGCCCGGATAATCCTGGTCGGGAACGTCTGGAATGATCTCCGGCGGCTCGGAAAAAGGATTTTCCGCCGGACCGGGGCCAGGCGGAGCCTCCGGTGGCGACTGGGGTTCGATGGTGTCTGGCGGCGGGAATTCCGGCTGGGTCGCCATGCTGTTTCTCCTCATTTCGATCTTTGCCCGCAACTCGGGATTGGGGTCAGAAGTGCCGGGGGCCATCAGCCTGTGCCGGAATAGATTCGCACGACCTCGTCCAGCATCGCCAGAGCCTCGGAGCGAGGCCGCTGGAAGCTGTTGCGGCCGATGATCGAGCCGCTGCCGCCGCCATCACGTATCGCGCGGGCGTCCCGATACAGCGACTCTGCGTCCCTAGCCGCGCCTCCCGAGAAGAGCACGAGGCGACGCCCGGAAAAAGCGGCCTGGACGACGTGCCTTATCCTCTCGACCGGGTCGGACCATTGCCGGTCGGCATAGGCAGGCCTGGCGGCGTCCTGTTCGATATGCTCGCTGGGCAGCTTCACCTTCACGATATGGGCGCCCAGCGCGACAGCGATGTGTGCGGCATAGGCGATGATATCGAGCGCGGTCTCGCCCTGTTCGGAAATCAGCCCGCCACGCGGATAGGACCAGACAAGCAATGGAAGGCCGGCGGCGCGGGCCTCCTGGCCCACGATGCGCAACTCCTCGGCCTGGTCGATAAAGGCATCCGAACCAGGGTAGAGCGTGAATCCTACAGCGGCGCAGTTGAGGCGCACCGCGTCGTCCACGGTCGCGACGACCGCTTGATCCTTGATCACCGTGAGGCTGTTGGCGGCGTTCAGCTTGAGGATCGTGGGGATCTGTCCGGCGAACGAGTCAGCCCCGGCCGCGAGCATGCCGGCCGGTGCTGCAAAGGCAGACAGGCCCGCATCGATCGCGAGCCGAAAATGGTAGTGGGGATCGTAGGCGGCTGGATTGGCGGCAAAGCTTCGCGCCGGGCCGTGCTCGATCCCCTGGTCGACGGGAAGGATGATCAGACGGCCGCTGCCTCCTACCCGGCCATGCATGAGAATGCGCGCCAGGTTCAGCTTGATCTCGGCCGACTCTCCTTCGTAGCGCGCGAGGATCTTGTGGACCGTGTCGGAAATATGCATCCGCACAGGGTGTTCACGCTGAATATCCGGCTCGGGGAGGTCGTCGCCGTCTTGCGTATCCGTGACACTGGCTGTGATCACCGCACCCTCCAGCGCCGGCCGCCGGCGTCCGTCCTGGCGCTCTCGTGATCTGCGTACGGCGCGGTCACCTACGGGGTCGCCCGGCTGACGACGTTGGCGGTCCCGTCCGGCAGAACCTGGATGAGGTGCGCGACGCCGTCCTCGCATTGAGCGCGCCACATCGGCGCCTTTTCGCCAGTCGCGATCTGCTCGGCGCCGGTCACATTCTGGCACGGCAGACCCGCGTCCCGGATCGCGCGGAAGAAGACCGCATTCCGCTGACGTTCGGGTAGAGCCACGACCTCTGCGACATAATTGGTCACATTTCCGGCTACTTCCCTCGGCTCTGTTACATTTTTTTCGGCCGCATCGCAGGCGCAGAGCGCGAGGAGCGCTATACTTGTCAGGATCGTGCGCATCATGCTTCTCCGTTGTTGGACGCAGGATGATCGTTCGCCAGCTGTGCGCCTATGCGTAATTGACCGGATCGGAACATCGCGCAGGTTACGGGTCCGGCGAGCGTCGCGGGACAGATCGATATCAGCTGCGAACCGGCGCAATCTGGTGCGCAGCGACGCCTGTCCCCTCGAAGCTGGAAAGGTTCTCAATCGTCGCCGCCGCAATCGCAGTCAGAGCCTCGCCCGTGAAGAAGCCCTGGTGCCCGGTGACGAGAACGTTGGGGAATGTCAGCAGGCGCGCGAAAATATCGTCCTGGATCATGTCTTGCGACAGGTTCTCGAAGAAGAGCCCGTCCTCCTCCTCGTAGACGTCGAGCCCTAGCCCGTCTTATGCACCGGGGGCACGGTTTTGGGTTGGCGATCGTAGCGTAACTATCTGATTTGGTTTAGAGAAGGGTTGCTGAGACCAATCCTCAAGCCGGACAGAAAGTGCCACGACCGCCATGGCAGACAATAGCGTACTCTCTTTCGCATTCCCAGCGGTTCATGGCCGCAAAGTCACGGCCGCCTTCGATGGCGGCAGGCTGACGTCGGACGGTGGCGTGCTGTTACTCGCTCAGGCTGAGCGACGTATGGGGATTGCCGGGCGGCTTGCCGCGTGCATCGCCGATCCTCGCGACCAGAGCCGCGTCACCCATGATCTCGATGATATTTTGCGCGCGCGCATATTGGCGATCGCCTGCGGCTACGAGGATGCCGACGACCTCGACACGCTGCGCCACGACCCCGGGTTCAAACTGGCGCTCGGCAAGCGACCCGACGGTCCGGTCGGGCTGGCGAGCCAACCGACGATGAGCCGTTGGGAGAACGCGCCGACCACGCGCGAGCTGGTCCGGCTGACCGGGACACTCATCGACATCTACTGCGCGAGCTATCCGACGCCGCCTGTGGCGGTCACGCTCGACATCGACGACACGGTCGATGTCGTTCACGGCATGCAGCAGCTGTCGTTCTGGAACGGTCATCACGCGGAGCGCTGCTTCCTGCCGATCCACGTCTACGATACCGCGACCGGGCGTCCGGTGGCGATGCTGCTGCGGACTGGCAAAACGCCCTCCGGCACCGAGGTCGCCGGCCATCTCCGGCGGCTCGTGCGGCATATCCGCCGCCATTGGCCCGACACCCGGATCACGCTGCGCGGCGATAGCCATTACGGCCGACCCGAGCCGATGGCGTGGTGCGAAGCGAACGGCATCGACTATGTCTTTGGCCTGGCTGGAAACGCTGCTCTTCACGCCAATCCGGTCATCGTGACCCAGAGCGATGCCTGCGCCACCGATCGCGCAACGCGCCAGCTTGTCGAGCTGCGCCGCTATGCCGAGATCCGCTATGCCGCGAAAAGCTGGGGCACGTGCAAGCGCCGGGTGGCGGCCCGTATCGAAGCGAGCGCGCTCGGCCTTGATGTCCGCTTCGTCGTCACCTCGCTCGCCGAGGGCAGCGCCGAATGGATTTACGACACGCTCTACTGCGCCCGCGGCCAGGCGGAGAATCTGATCAAGCTGCACAAAAGCCAGCTCAAAAGCGACCGCACCTCCTGCCGTTCGGCCAACGCCAACCAGATGCGGCTAATCCTCCACACCGCTGCCTACTGGCTGATGTGGGCGGTCCGCAACGCCATGCCAGCGACCGCCGCGCTGCGAACTGCCGAGTTCGCCACCATCCGTCTGCGCCTGCTCAAGGTCGCCGCACGGATCGTGGAAACCGCCAGCCGCATCCGTGTCGCGTTTGCGACCGGTTGCCCCGATGCCGCCCTCTTCCGATCCATCTCGCTCACCCTGCGCGCCGCCGGACCCTGAACAACGCGGCAGGCGCCGCTGAACAAACCCTGTCCTTCAACCCCGCAAACCACCCTCAACACGCGATGCAAAAGGCGCCTCGGCCAGCCGCGTCTTCGCCTCAAGCCAGCCCCCCAGCGCCACTGCCCTCAGGCCACCACTGAATAGGACGGGCTAAGTCCGCCGTCGGTCAAGGCGGAGGGCCAGACGTCGGCCTCCGACCTCAAACGCGCGCCTTGAAAAACGACGGTAACGAATGATTCCCTTCGCAGCTCCAAGGTTATACAGTGAAAATAATCACTTAGAACCTTGGCCGACGAGGCGAGTTGGGATTTGGTAGATTCTCGGGTAACGCTCGGGTAACTCCGAGTGGATCGCTAGAGAGCCAGCGATGAAGGTCGCCCCGATGGTCTGATCGCAATGATCAGTACGGTAATTCGCTTGCGCGGTCCTCACCAGGGCGGACTAGTGGTTCTCGCCTGACGGTTGAGTCCGATTAGGGATTCCCAGTCGGCTGCGGCCGTGCGAGTCAGCGGGCATGCGCAGTGGTATCGTCATCGACCTCACGTCCGCGGACCGCGAACGTCTCGAACGGATCTGCAAGGATCGTAACGCCCCTCAGAAGCACGTCTGGCGTGCCGAGATCGTTCTTCTGAGCGCCGATGGGGTCGGCACCAGCGAGATCATGCGCCGGACGGACACGTCCAAGACGTGCGTGTGGCGCTGGCAGGAGCGGTTCATGCAGGAAGGGGTTGAAGGTCTGTTGCGTGACAAGACCCGCCCTTCGCGCATCCCTCCGCTGACCCCGGAGGTGCTCGTTTGGGTTGCCACCGGGACGCGTGAGGAACCGCCGGGTGAGACGACCCATTGGACGGCCGCGCTGATGGCCCGCGAAGCGGGGATCAGCGCCAGTTCGGTTCACCGGATCTGGCGCGCCCATGGCCTGCAGCCTCACCGCGTTCGGCAGTTCAAGCTTTCCAATGATCCCGAGTTCATCGACAAGCTGCGCGACGTTGTCGGCCTTTATATCGCGCCACCCGCCCACGCGATCGTCCTGTCGTTCGACGAGAAGAGCCAGATCCAGGCCCTCGACCGATCCCAGCCCGGCCTGCCGCTCAAGAAGGGGCGAGCCGGCACCATGACCCATGATTACAAGCGCAACGGCACCACCACGCTGTTCGCGGCGCTCAACATACTCGACGGGACCGTGATCGGCCGCAACATGCAGCGGCATCGGCATCGGCACCAGGAATTCATCCGCTTTCTCAATCTGATCGAGGCGCAAGTCCCCGCCGGTAAGGCGATCCACGTGATCCTCGACAACTATGCCGCCCACAAGCACCCCAAGGTCCGCGAGTGGCTCGAGCGGCACCCGCGCTTCACCTTCCACTTTACGCCAACGTCCTGTTCGTGGCTCAACGCCGTCGAGGGCTTCTTCGCCAGGCTCACGACGCCTCAAACGAGGCGTATTCCACTCGCTCGTCGATCTTCAGGCCGCCATCAACCGCTTCCTCGCCGAGCACAACGAGAGCCCAAAACCCTTCGTCTGGACCGCCGATCCTGATAAAATCATCGCCGCCGTCAGGCGCGGGCACCAAGTGTTAGATTCGATCCGCTTGGGTATGAACTATTGATGATATCACATCTTGGAGAAAAGCCTCAATGATACTTCAACAGCGGCGAGGCTTTGTGCACAACCGTATTAAGTTAATTTGGGTAGTCAATAATAATAACCATCTTGTACTAAGCGATTACCATCAGTTTTTCGAAATTATTTCAGAAGTATTCAAGGGAGTAGAACCCAGGCTTGAATCGGTGGGTTCCCCCCACCCAAGCCCTAGCGACTTTTGAATGGCGACATAACTTGCCGTAAGAGCCGCAACAGCACTTTGAAGGTTTGATGCAGCAAGCACTTTCTGACGACCGGACTCAAGTGCGTCACTGCGGGAAATCACCTGTCGCTGGAAGCGTTGTTGTGTCAAAATGTCTGACTCATCGGCCGATCGCTTGATCTCGGCGAGCGCTGCCACATTGCGACGTTGCTGTGCAAAGCGCGCGAGCGAATTCTCGGCGTCCTGGAACGCACCTAGAACGACCTGTCGATACTGTGCCTCAGCTTCGTCTCGTCCAGCGCGCGCTTGCGTTATCTGGGCCGAAGTTCGTCCAAAATCGAGCAACCCCCATTGTAGCTGGGGCACGGCAATGTTGGAGATATTTCCCAGATCGACCAGGTCTCCGACAGACGTTCCGCCGATGCCTAGGATCCCCATAAAGCTGATCTTGGGAAAACGCGCTGCTTCAGCGACGCCAATCCGGGCGGTCGTGGCCGCCAGATTGCGCTCGGCGGCGCGTATGTCGGGTCGACGGCGAAGGAGAGAGGCGGGATCGCCGATGGCGACGACCTGTGGCGGCAAGGGGACGTCACGCGGGACAGCCAGCAAGGAATCGAGCCTCCCTGGCGCCTCCCCTGCAAGCACGGCGAGCGCATTGAGATAAATTCCGATCTCCGCCTCAGCCGTAGCGAGATCGCCGTTGGTAGCCTGAATGGCGCGGTTCGCCTGACCAATGGCAAAGGCCGGCACCGTGCCCTGCTGAAAGCGTTGCCGAGCGAGGCCTAGCTGCTGCTTCTGCAGGTCCAGCCCCCCACGAAGTGCAGCGGCGCGCTGCTGCCGGTCCCGCAGATTCGTATAACTTTGCGCAACGTCGGCTGTGAGTTGAACGTGTGCATCTGCCGCGTTGTAGGAAGCCGCTGCGGCTAGTGCGTTAGCGGATTCTATTTTTCGGATCTGGCCTCCTGCAAGATCGATTTCCCAATTTGCGTTCAGGCCGAGATTGAAAAACTGGAGAGAGGAATCCGCGTCCTGGGAAGGGGGCGTTGCGCCGTTCCCCTGAGCCGACTGCAGATCGATCCCGGGAAGGTCGGCGAAGATTCCGGTCGCTTGTGCCCCAGCTTTCGGAAAGCGGTTAGCGCGCTCCTGGCGCACGGATGCACGCGCCTGACGGAGTCGCGCCTGGGCGACATCGATCGACGGATTCGCTGCAAGTGCGCGTCGCTCAAGCTCGTTCAGGACCGGATCTTGAAGGGCCGTCCACCACTCAGCAACTGCGGGGTCAATGGTGCTCGTACTCGCGGTCTGGCGCACGAACTTGGATTGGGGGGCGGCGCGACCCAACCCCGGCGGTCCGGCGTAGTCCGGGCCAACGACACATCCGCCGAGCAGCAAGGGGGCGAGAACGAGACCTCTGAAGTTTGTCATCGCAGCCTCAATGCATCGCCATGGACTGCCCTTTGGGCAGCGGGCGCAGGAACAAAACGAGTGGAAGCGTGGCCAGTGTCGCAAGCGCCATCGCCAGGAAAATGTCATTGTACGTCATGATGAAGGCCTGCTGCTGAACGGTCCCGGCAAGCGACTGAAGGGCGGCGTCCATCTGGCCGAACGTCCTGGCCATGCCGGCGAGATAATCCTGCAAACTTGGGTCGTTTGCCCAAAGGGTCTCTTCCATCCGCCGGCTATGGAGCGACATTCGCTGGTCCTGAAAGGAGGCCAGGGCGGCCAAAGCGAACGACCCGCCGAGATTTCGTGCGGCATTGAAGATGCCTGATGCATCACCGGCATCCTCCTTGCTGACCGAAGCGATAGTGGCCTGGTTCAGGAACAGCATGGTGAGGATCATGCCGACACCACGCAGTAACTGTCCGGCGGTAAAGGCTTCTCCGGCAGATTCCGCGGTGAGGCTGGTGTTGACGAGGCAGCTGGCGGCCATGAGCGCAAGGCCTGTGCCGACGGCGAGCCTGATATCGACGACGCGGATAAGCAGCGGGATGACGGGCATCAGCAAGAAGGCAGGCACACCCATGAGGAAAATCACCTGACCCGTCTCAAGGGCGTTATAGTCAGCGATCAGCGCGAGGAATTGCGGGATGACGAAGGTCGAGCCGTACATCACCATGCCCAGCGCCAGCGCCATGACGACGACGCTGCCGAATTGTCGATTCATCACGATCCGCAGCTTAAGCACAGGCTTGGCGGCCCTGAATTGTCCGATACCCAACATGACAAACCCAATCAGGGTCATGATCGTCAGCCGGACGATGTACGTCGATTCAAACCATTCTTCACGGTGCCCTTCCTCAAGCACGACCGTCAGTCCTCCCAGGCCGAGGATCATGCCGACGATCCCGAACCAGTCCGCCTCGCGGAAATAGACCCAGTTCGTTTTCTCGTGCGGCAGGCCGAGAAGCAGCAGCAGCAAGAGCAGACCGCAGACCGGCACGTTGACGAAGAAGGCATAATGCCAGCTCAGATTTTCCGTGAGCCAGCCTCCGAGCAGGGGGCCAAGAACCGGACCCAGGATGACGGTCATTCCAAAAAGGGCCATGCCGATCGGCTGTTGCGATGGCGGGAGGCGCTTTGCGACGATCGTCATCGCTGTCGGGATGAGCACGCCGCCCGTGAACCCCTGACCCGCCCTTCCGACGATCATTGTCATCAGATCCGTAGCGGTGCCGCACAGGACCGAGAATCCTGTAAAAGAGGTCACCGAGATGAGGAGAAGTGTCCTCAACCCCAAAAGCCGTTCCAGCCACGCGCTCAGCGGTATGATGATGATCTCGGCAACGAGAAAAGCCGTGGCGATCCACGTTCCTTCCGTGCCGGTCGCTCCGATCTCCCCTTGGATAGTCGGCAGCGCCGAGTTGACGATCGAGATGTCGAGCGTCGCGAGCAGCGCGCCCAGCGCGCCGGCCGCGACCGCGATCCAGGCCGTCGAGTCGGCTCGCTCGGCGCGTAACGTCCCCGGAGATGCAGCAACCGTCGCCACGCTCAGCGCTTCCGACTTACGGCCTGCCGGATTCTCTCCAGGTCGCCTTTGGCCGAACGGGTATCGACAGTAATGCCGACCGACATTCCGGGAACCAGAAGGGGCCTGACTTCGGGCGGCGCATCGATCGCGATACGGACGGGCACGCGCTGAACGATCTTCGTGAAGTTGCCGGTCGCGTTCTGCGGCGGGAGCACGGAGAACTGGGCACCTGTGCCCGGTGCGAAGCTGGCAACCCGCCCTTTCAGCTCGACCCCGGGGAGCGCGTCGACGTCGATACTGACGGGCTGGCCGACTCGCATGAGACCTAGCTGCGTCTCTTTAAAATTGGCCTCGATGAAGAGGCGCTCCACCGGCACCAGCGTCATCAGGCGCGTTCCGGGCTGTACGAACTGCCCTACCCGGACAGCGAGATCGCCGACGCGACCATCGATCGCTGCCTTGAGCAACGTCGATTCGGTGTTCACACGCGCGGCGGAGAGCTGAGCACGAGCGGCTTCGGCCTGCGATTGCGCCTGTCGTACCTGGGCACCAAGCGTGCCAACGCGCCTTTCTGCTGCGGTAAGGCCGGCCTGAGCAGCATTGGCGCGCTCATCTGCCTGTCGTGCCTGCGTCTGAAGCTGGGCAAATCGCTCGCCTGGCTCTGCGCCAGACGCCGCCAGCGGCTGATAGCGCGCAACCTGCTGCCGCGCGAAGGCGGCCTCGGCGCGCGC
>NZ_JEMV01000032.1 GCF_000588875.1 Sphingobium sp. Ant17 | reverse complement strand
TCTCWAAGGCGCAGCTCAATCGTGAGCTCGACCGTCTCGAGTTGCTCTGCGAACAGATCAAAATGCGTTGAGGCCGAGCGTGACGACATGGCCGAGACTTCGCCACAGGCGATGCTCGCAATGCTCAAGGGCATAGGCCCAGAGTTTGCGAATGTCCTCGCCAGCGAAGGGCTGTTCCGGCATTTCGACAACCGGCGCCAGATCGCAGCTTATGCCGGCCTTGCTCCCTCGCCATGGCGCAGCGGCTCGATCGATCGCGAGCAGGGCGTCTCGAAGTCTGGCAATCCACGCTTGCGCACGACGATGGTTCAAGCCGCATGGCTGTGGCTGCGCTATCAGCCGGACTCGGCTTTGTCCCGCTGGTTCCAGGAACGCGTCAGCCGCAACGGCGGACGCGGCAAGAAGGTCGCCATCATCGCACTGGCACGCAAGCTGCTCGTGGCCTTCTGGAAGTACGCCATGAGCGGTGTCGTGATCGAGGGCGCCGTCATGACGAAGSTGATCAACATACTTCATGTGACCCAATCCCCCGGGGCACTGATCAGCCCCAATGGATCCAGGCGAACGGACCGTAAGCCCCCCCTGGGCCGCAACAGCCGTCTGAAAAGAATCGGTCCCGTTCCTCCTCGAGCCCTGCCCCGGAATCGGCGGGATTATGGTGCTGCCGATCTCGAACGCGACCGGATGTGAGGTTGTACAGGCGAGGCGTGTTCGCCGGTACTCGTAACTCGGCTCAGCTGGATATCATTGGCAATTGGACGGACTGCTAAAATGCTTTGTCACCCCATTGACCGGAGAAACATCATGTGAGGGGGCTTTGCAACCCAGCTGGCAAAGATCAAAGCCGCTCTCCCGCGGGTCGTGTCCCGGCGCGTTCTCTAATCGCCACTGTCAACAGCTGACCTCTTTGCGGTTCGTCACGCGCGCTGGGCTCCAGGGTTCTCTCCGCGGTCGTCGCGCTGGACGCCGCATGTTAGCGTTCAAAGTAGGGTGAATCTAAGTGGTGTGCGCGGTCCGTGCCGCACTCGCGGGAACGATCTCACCCTCGCTAAGCGTCCCAGCGGGACGCGTTCTGTCGCGCTTGAGTTCAGCGTATTGCTTCGGATTTGGATCAGCCATGGCCGCCTCCCGGAAGGTCGTGTTGGTACGCCACATTGCGTGCAATGTTACCGCCAGCTTCCTGGCCAGGGCGACTTTCGCTTTGCGAGGCCCGGTTCGGCCTGCGATCGCCTGTGCCCACTCACGCAGGCGAGGGACGCCAAGCTTTCGAGACAAGATCGCATTTGCTGCTTCGTACAGGCATTTTCGAGCGAACCTGTCACCGCTTTTCGAGATGCGCCCGTTCCGGCTGATTTCGCCAGATTCGTAGCGCCTTGGCGTCAGACCGAGATAAGCGCCCGCGCTGGAAGATCGGTTGAAGCGTTCGGCGTCGTCGAATGCTGCAGTTACCGCCATCGCGGTGATCGGTCCGACTCCCGGCGCTGTCATCAAAAGACGTACCGTACCATGCTGTTTGGCTACCGCCCGGATTTTGCCATCGAGAGCGGCAATACGGGCTAGAATTTCACTCCGGGCGTGCATCAACGCTTCAAAGATAGGTATGAGCTCCGGTGCGACTGCCAGCTCGCCTGTGATGATCTCCGTCGCACGGCGTTTGAAGCCCCCAACCCGTTTTCCGAACATCACGCCAAACGTTTTTCAGCAACCCTCTGATCTCATTTTCAAGCTTCACACGCATGCCAACCAGCGTATCGCGCGCTGTCAGCATCGCCCGGTTAACATAGGCCTCATGACTCTTTATCCGGGCAGCCTTGAACCAACCTGTGCGGACAATCTGAGCCAAGCCGCGAGCATCATGTCTGTCGGTTTTATTTGGCATCATTTTGAGGACCGCATTAGCGTGACGCGCATCCAGGCAAATGATCGGGACACGCCGCTTCGTCAGCGCGTTCCAGAGCCAGACGGCAAGGGGACCTGTCTCCATTCCCACCCGTTCGACATCCGCGGCGCGCTTCGCTAGCCAGTCGGCTATCGCGTCAGGGCAGGTCGGCACCTTCGCCTCCGCGAGAATCTCACCTTCCGCCCCAACCAGGCAAATCGCCGTCTCCTCCTGTGACACATCCAGTGCTGCAAAAACTCCCATAACGTCCTCCACGTTCGACTCCGGCCGAGCGCCGAAGCGGCAATGACATCCTACCGCAACAAAGCGGAGGTCGAGTGTGGCGATTACGTTAAGTGGTGTAGGTTTTGAGGGTAGCGAAGCTGACCGGACGCGCGCTCATCGATAAAGCGCTGTAGCGGCCGGTCAGTTTCGCGGGTGGTCACCGGCGAACTTCGGATAAGTTTGGGTTGCAAGACTCAACTTACGGAGACCWCCGATGACCAATGACAAGATGGACCTGCACGCYCTGGTTGGGAAGACAGCCGACGGCGATTTTCTACGCGAYATGATCGGCTTTGCCGCGCAGCGGCTGATGGARCTGGAAGTGGGCGRYSTKACSGGCGCKGCCTATGGYGATAARGATCCYGAGCGCCTCGCGCAGCGCAACGGCTATCGGGATCGGGACTGGGAGACGCGAGCAGGBACGGTCGAGCTGCGGATCCCCCACTGCGCAAGGGAACATATTTTCCAGGGTTTCTGGAGCCCCGCCGTATGGCAGAGAAGGCACTGACGGCCGTCATCCAGGAAGCTTATATCCAGGGGATCTCGACCCGCTCTGTGGACGATCTGGTCAAAGCCATGGGCATGAGTGGGATCTCAAAGAGCCAGGTCAGCCGACTGTGCGTGGAGATCGACGAGCGGGTGAAGGCCTTTCTCGATCGTCCGATCGAAGGCGACTGGCCCTATCTCTGGATGGACGCGACCTACATCAAAGTGCGGCGAGCCGGTCGCATCGTCTCTGTCGCGGTCATCATTGCCGTTGGCGTTAACAGCGATGGCCGGCGCGAAGTGCTCGGCATGGCGATCGGTCATTCCGAAGCGGAGGTCTTCTGGACCGAGTTTCTACGCAGCCTTGCYCGTCGCGGTCTGCGCGGCGTGAAGCTGGTGATCTCAGATTCCCATGAAGGCATAAAAGCCTCCGTCGCCAAAGTGTTCAGCGCCACCTGGCAGCGATGCCGGGTTCATTTTATGCGCAATGCGCTGGCCCATGCCGGCAAGAGCGGACGCCGGGTCGTGTCGGCATTCATCGCCACCGCTTTCGCCCAGGAAACTCCAGAGGCCGCAAAGGCCCAATGGCGTAGCGTCGCCGATCAATTGCGCCCTACCGTGCCAAAACTCGCTGCCCTGATGGACAGCGCCGAGGAGGATGTGCTGGCCTACATGACCTTCCCAGCCCAACACCGCACGAAGTTGCACAGCAACAATCCGATCGAGCGGCTCAATGGCGAGATCAAGCGGCGTACTGATGTTGTCGGCATCTTCCCCAACGAAGAGGCGATTACCCGTCTCGTCGGCGCTATCCTTCTGGAACAGAACGACGAATGGGCCGTCCAACGCTGCCGCTACATGACACTTGAGAGCGTCTCAGGTTTAAGCGATAATCCCATCATCACGTTGCCTGCCATGGCAGCATGATCAATCCGGCTTAGCCGGAGGTCGCTGTGGCTATCCCAGCGAACCTACACCACGCTGTGGGACACGATCGTGTGGTCGAAGCGCTGAACCTGCCAGACTGCTGGATCGGAGCGGGCTTTGTGAGAAACGCGGTATGGGATCACCTTCATCAGCGTTCTATCGCGCCGCCGGATGCAGACGTTGATGTGATCTGGTATGACCCGCATCGCACCGACGCGGCCGAAGATCAGAAATTCGAGGCCCAGTTGCAGGCTCTGGAGCCTTCGATCACCTGGTCAGTAAAGAATCAAGCTCGGATGCACGGTCGGAACGGTGATGCTCCCTACACTTCCGCCACCGACGCCATGCGCTACTGGCCGGAAACCGCGACGGCGGTTGCTGCCCGGCGACGCGGATCGGATGGTTGCGATATCGCAGCCCCTTTCGGATCGGACGATCTGCTTAATCTTGTTTTACGCCCAACCTCGCGCTTTCGCGTCGAAAGGCGCACGATTTATGAGGATCGGATACGCACCAAAGGATGGTTTGGCTCTTGGCCGCTTCTCACAAGGGCCGAGGGCTAATTCCGCAATCCACTAGATATCGCCGCTACGGCATACCGAACACCCGAAATGATGTGATTGTCAATCAAACAGAAGGTGGCGGTCGCGGGGCGTTTCGGTGTTTTCAGACGACTGAACGGCGATCAAAAATTGCCATACACTCTCGCATTTCTCTTCATGTTTGGTAATATGGCGACCCGCTACCCAACAACTGCTGAGAAGAGAGTGAGTAGACCAAGCTACCGTGCAGCGATTAAGGATTTAAGCATTCTTACGGCGCTTTCTCATTATGACCCTCACGTTGCAGGAACACTGCCTTTGGGCCTCGATGTTTCAACCAGCGATATAGACATCCTCTGTTACGCGCCTGACCCCAACCTCTTCACTTCGCACGTATGGGCAGCTTTCAGTTCATTTCATGATTTTCGCATTTGGCAATGGTGTGAGGGCGACCAAACCGTGATCGCCGCTTTCACAGCGCAAGGATGGCAATTTGAACTTTTCGGCCAAGCTAAGCCTGTTAAGCAACAGAGAGGCTGGCGTCATTTTCTCGTGGAGCAGCGTCTGATCACATTGGGCGGCGAGGGCTTTGTCAAAGCCGTGATGGCGCTTCGGAGAGACGGTATGAAAACCGAACCGGCTTTTGCTGTCGCACTGGATATACAGGGCGACCCTTATGAATCCTTGCTCGATATTGGGTCATTGGATGAACACGCTCTCGTCGGCCTTCTCCATGAGGCAGGCTACAGGTGATATATGGACGAAGCCCGGACATTTGATTTTCAGAATGCGCGGGCTGCTTCTCCCATGTCCGCTATCTGCGCTCGATGCCTGACAATCAGGTGTTTCTCAGGCTCTTTGTGAGAAAAGATGATCGAAAAGGAGCGGATTTCGTCCCGTGAGGTTCCGACTCATACCATCAAACCCCACAGAAAATGTGGGAACAGTTGTGGTATCAGTTTCAGTGTTCTCTCAAATTATTACGCCAAATCAAAACGATAAATCGCTTGACTGGTGACCCCTACGTGTATCCGGCAGTCATGGCTACGCATTGATTTTGCATCGTAAATTACATTACACATGATTAGCATGTCGTTCCCTCGCTCGAGCGCCTTGTCGTGCGATTGGATTTCTTCGTGCAGGAGCCGCCAAGGCTCGTAAGGCGGTTTTGGCCGATGCCATCGTCGAGGTCATTGCGCCGGGCCTGAATGCAGCAATGTATCGGATCAGCGCGTTTTTCCGCTTATCTGATCGAGCGTGTCGTGCAGCGCTGCCGGTGCGATGATGATCAGGGTTTCCATCGTCACCATGGCCTGCGACCTGCATTTGACCACTGTGCCGCGTGCGATTTTGAGATGTCGCATCATCGACCTGCATGATCGCGTTCGAGTGCAATCGCTATAGCGTTCCTGCCTCCTCTGCGAATCCTCGGCTACGGATTCGATCGCGTAACTGCCTCGCTATTTCACGCCAGTGGTACTCGTATCAGGATATGCGATACCCAACTGCTCAAGGTAGCTGCCATATTTTGCGGGGTCGTAATAATATTGCTCCATCTTAGGGCGCAACTGCTCCATCACTTCCTTGTTCAGATGGATGGCGGGTTTGTCCTGCGCGGTGACGACGGGATCATATTTCATATCCTTGGTCTGAACATTGGTGAAATAGGCCTTTGCCGCGCTGACCAGCGTGGGCGTGGTCATGATGTCCAGCACAGTCATGGCCACCGCTTTTGCGCCTGCGACAGCGCCCTTATGCGCAATAGGGGTCGCCATCGCCATGGCAGCGGTCACATGATGTCCGATCGTATTGGGAATGTTGGATGGATAGCCAATGGTGATGGTGGGTACTGTCCACATGATGTCGCCGATATCGTCGGACCCACCAAAGCTCGCACCGCCGCGTGTTTCAGGGGTCGACAGGGGGGCGACCTTGCTGTCCAGGGGCTTGGGCGTGAAGCCGTTAGCCTGTTGTACCGCGTTCGCGAAGGCTGATCAGCTTCGCTCCACTGGGGCATCCCCACCATTTCGATATTGGCATAGGCGGCTTCGGCCAGCGGCTTGTTACCGAAATTGGGCGCGGCATAGCCCAGCAGGCGGCGGGTGACGGTGGTGCCGGTTGCCTTGGCCGCAGCCTCCGAAATCTCGTTGCCGGTTTCGTACAGCGTGCGGACTGAAGCGAAATCCTTGTCACGGAAATAATACCAGACGCTCGCTTCGCCCGGCACGATGTTGGGCTGGCCCCCGCCGTTGGTGATTACATGATGCGACCGCTGGGTTAGCGGCAGATGCTCGCGCCGGAAATTCCATGCAGCGTTCATCCATTCGACCCCATCGAGCGCGCTGCGGCCATTCCATGGCGCGGCACCATGGGCCGTCTTGCCATGGAAATCATATTGAACCGAAACCATGCCGGTCAGGCCCAGATCGCCCCAACCGGTGCCGAAGCCCGCATTGACATGCGTGAAGATGGAGGCGTCGACATCCTTGAACAGCCCTTCGCGTACATAGAAGGCCTTGGTCGCCAACAATTCCTCCGCAACTCCGGGCCACAGCATCAGCCGTCCCTTTATCCCGTACTTTTCCATCACATTCTTGGTGGCGATGGCGGCGGCGATGATGAGCGGCATACCCGAATTATGCCCTTCGCCATGTCCCGGTGCGCCTGCAACCATCGGCTTGATGACCGGCGAACCAGGTGTCTGGGACAGTCCAAGCAGCCCGTCAATGTCCGATCCCAGTGCCACCAGCGGGCCGCCCGTCCCCCAGGTTGCGGTCCACGCCGTCGGAATGCCCGCGACGCCGCGCGTAACATTGAAACCGTTCCGTTCGAGGATGGCGGTCAAATATGCCGAAGTCTTCACCTCCTGAAAGCCCGGTTCGGCGAAGCTGAAGACGCTATCGACCATTTCCTGCACTAGCTTGGCCTCCCCGTCGATCGCTGTCGCCACCTCTGTTTTCAGCGCGCCGGGCGCCTTGGCTAGCGCCGGAATGCTCAGGGACAGGCTGGATGCGGCAAGCAACTGGCTGATCGTGGACATGATATTATGACGTGATGGGGCGGGCATGGGCGCTCCGAAGATGAGGATGGACGCAGGGTTTCAGGCAGGGCAGCTATCTCGTGACGCCAATATCCGTATGGGGATAGGCGATGCCCAACTGTTCCAGATAGCTGCTATATTTTGCGGGATCATAATAATATTTCTCCAGCTCCGGCCGCATCCGATCCATGATCTCCTTGTTCAGATGGATAGCCGGCTTGTCGTCTGCGGTCAGCACCGGGTCATATTTCTGGTCCTTGGTCTGGACATTGGTGAAATAGGCCTTGGCCTCGCTGACCAGTGCGGGGGTTGTCATGATGTCGAGGACGGTCATGGCTACCGCCTTGGCCCCCGCGACCGCGCCCTTGTGCGCGATCGGCGTCGCCATCGCGATCGCCGACGTGACATTATGGCCGATCATACTGGGAATGTTGGACGGAAAGCGGATGGTGATGGTCGGCACCGTCCACATGATATCGCCAATGTCATCGGACCCGCCGCCGTTCGACTTGCCCCGCGACTCGGGGGTGGAAAGTGCGCTGACCTTGTCCTCCAGCGGCTTGATCTCCAACTTGTTGGCCTGCTGCGCCGCCTTGGCGAAGGCTTGGTCCTGCGCGGTCCATTTGGGCATCCCGACCATCTGGATGTTGGCATAGGCCGCCTCGGCCAAAGGCTTGTTGCCGAAATTGGGCGCGGCATAGCCGAGAATGCGGCGGGTGACGGTGGTGCCGGTCGCCTTGGCCGCCGCGTCCGCGATCTCGCTGCCGGTTTCGTAGAGCTTGTGGATCGAATCGAAGGTCTGTTCGCGGAAATAATACCATACGGTCGCTTCGCCCGGCACGATGTTGGGCTGGCCGCCGCCATTGGTGATGACATAGTGCGACCGCTGAGTGATGGGCAGGTGTTCGCGGCGCATGTTCCATGCGATGTCCATCAGTTCCACGCCGTCCAGTGCGCTGCGCCCGGCCCAGGGTGCGCCGGCGGCGTGCGATGTCTTTCCGTGGAAATTATACTCCACCGACACCATCCCGTTATTGCCCATTTCGCCATAGCCGGTGCCAAATCCCGAACCGACATGCGTGAAGATCGATGCGTCGACATCCTTGAACAGGCCGGCGCGTACATAGAATGCCTTGGTCGCCAGCAATTCTTCTGCAACGCCCGGCCACAGCATCAGGCGGCCCTTCATCCCCCGCTTTTCCATGACATTCTTGGTCGCGATGGCGGCGGCCACGATCAGCGGCATACCCGAATTATGCCCTTCGCCATGCCCCGGTGCGCCTGCGACCATAGGCTTTAGCGTGGGCGATCCGGGATATTGGGACAGGCCCAGCAGCCCGTCCACGTCCGAACCGAGCGCGACAAGCGGGCCGCCCGTGCCCCATGTCGCGGTCCATGCGGTCGGTATGCCCGCAACGCCCCTGGTGATGGTGAAACCATTTTTCTCCAAAATGCCGGTCAGATAATCGGCAGTCTTGAATTCCTGAAAACCCGGTTCGGCGAAGCTGAAAAGGCTGTCGACCATTTCCTGCACCAGCTTGGCCTCGCCGTCGATCGCGGTTGCTACCTCCTGCTTCAACGCGGCGGGCGCCTTGGCAGCGGCGGGAAGCGGGACAGTGGCGAACGTGGTCGAAACCAGCAACAGGGCGGCAAGCGACTTGCCAGGCAGCGATCGGGCGGATTTCAGCATCACGAATGTCTCCAGAACGGACGAATCACGGATAGGGAGCGGGTCGGCGACACGGGTCGCCGACCGCCAAAGTCAGGTCAGATGGACAGGCGCACGCCCATGCGGAATACGCGGCCCAGAACGTCGTAGAGGGCGCGGTTGGTCTGCGGATAAGCGGGCGTGTTGTTGCCCGTCGGGCCAATGCCGACCAGCACCGGATCCTTGTCGAATATGTTGCGGACCGAAAGGAACAATTGTGTCTTCGATCCGCCCATGTCGAAATTATAGCTTGCGTTGAGGTCGAAGTAGAACGCGCCCTTGATCTTGTTCAGGTTGATCGTGCGATTGTCGGCGGTCGAAAGCGGGCAGGCGGTGTCGCAGACGATATAATTATTGTTGTAGACGCCGCTGGACACGCCGCGCGCTACGCCCTGGATGCTAAAGCCTGCGTCCATGTCGTATCCGGCGGTGAAGCGATAGGTCCAGTCGGGCAGGCCGCCGGTATTCTGGCCGGCCGCATCGGTCGTGGCGGTGACGCCATTGTCCAGTTTCAGTTCGAACGCCTTGCTGACCAGCGCGCGCAGCGTCATGTTGCCGGGACCGACCTGCCTGCGATAGCTGGCTTCGATGTCGATGCCGCTGGTCTTCTCGGTCACGAAGTTGGTCGGCTTGATTTCGATGCTGGTGATGGCCAGCCCCGGCGTGACGATGCCACGGCCGCCGCTGGTAGATATGGCGGTACAGGCCAGCGCGATATTTTGCAGATAGCATTGATCGACCAGCGTCTGCGCCGCCAGGGATGAGATCGACCCGTCGATTTTGATATTATAATAATCCACCGACATGGCGAAGCCCGGCAGGAAGGTGGGCGTCAATACAACGCCCGCGCCATAGGTCTTGGCGATTTCGGGTTGCAGGGTCGGGTTGCCCACGGTGGATTCGTTGAACTGGTCCGCGCGCACCGTCGCGCCACTGGGGACGTTGACGGTGTTGGTACGCCCGGTGCCTGGCGCGAACAATTCGCTCAGGTTCGGCGCGCGGATGTCGCGGGACACGGTGCCCCGGAACTTGATGTCGTCCATCGCCTGCCAGGTCAGGCCAGCCTTCCAGGTGTTGACGCTGCCCGATGTCGAATAGTCGGTCACGCGGAACGCGCCATTGAAATCCATACCCCGGAAGATCGGGACGATCGTTTCGAGATAGGCTTCCTTCACATTATAGCGACCGATGGTGGGCAGATAGTTGCCATAGATCCAGGTGCCGGTCGTGACCCCGTTGGCGACGATCGGCCGGAACAGGCTGTCGACCGATCCGGTCACCGATTCCTTGCGATATTCGCCGCCGAACGCGATCGAGATCGGTCCGGCCCACAGGTCGAACAGATTATTGGTCGAAAAATTGATCGCTGCCACTTCCTGCTTGAGGTCCTGCTTACGCAGCGGCTGGAGACCATTGTACAGTACATAGCCGATCGCCGCCGCCGATGCGCCGTTGGTGCCGATGCGGTTCAGCGGAACGCAGCTTCGATCGTTGTTATTGGGGTTGGCATCCACATTGATGCGGCAGACGATCGTTCCGGGGGCATAGCCGCCGACATTGCCCGCAGCCGCGACGACCGCGTCGGTGGCACTTGCCATGCGCGAAATATTCCATGCGTTTGTCAGCAGTTCGCTCGTCTTGGTCTTGCCGAGCTGATAATAGGCGTCCCACGTCCAGTCGCTCGATGCGACTGAAAATTCGCCGCGTCCGCCCGCGACATAGCGGAACACCTGCCGCGTATTGTCGCTGCCCTGCGGCGGCAGGAAGATGTTGCTGGTGCCGATCTGGACCGACGTCAGGTTGTTGGCGACCATCGCCGCCCGTACGCTGTCGGGCAGGAAGGCATTGTCGCGCTGGATCGTGACGCCCACTGTCGGGGTCTGCTGATAAAAGCTTTGGCCGTTATAACGGCTGTAGGAAAACTGGCCGAATATCTCGATCAACGGCGAAAATTCATAGCTCAGGCGGCCAAAGGCGCTCTGACGCTTTTCCGAAGGCAGCAGGGTCGCGCTGCCGCGATGTCCCTTGGTAGTGATGTCGGTGTCGCCGCCGATCATCCACTGGCCGTTGGTCGCGCCGAAATTGAGCTGGTTGACCGATGCCTTGCCGGTTGCCGGATTGATCGACCCGAAATAGGTGCCGCGCAACGAGCCGGTGCTGATGAGGCCGCCCGGCGTGAACTGGCCGGTGCCGATGCCCGCCTGGACGATATATTCGGGGACGCAGGGTGTATTGAGCGATGCTGCGTCGGTGCAGCGGGCCGCGCTGTAGGCCGGGTTGTTGGCCAGGAAATAGCCGCTGTCGTTCCAGTCGCGGTCGATCGACTGGATACCCGCCTGCGTGAAATATTCGCCTGATACCAGGATATGACCCTTGCCATCGGCAAAGGATTTCCCGCCGGTCGCATTGAACTTGTAGTTTTTGCCGTCGTCGCGAGTGGTGACGCCATATTCATATTCGGTCTTGAAGCCGGTAAAGTCACGGTCGAGGATGAAGTTGACCACGCCCGACACGGCGTCCGAACCATAAGCGGACGAAGCGCCGCCGGTCACCACCTCGACCCGTTCGATCAGCGCCTGCGGAAAGGTGTTGACGTCGACCTGGCCGGTCGTGGTGGAGGTGACGGAGCGCTGGCCGTCGAACAGCACCAGCGTGCGGTTGGCGCCCAGGTTGCGCAGGTTGACGCTGTTGATACCTGCCGCGCCGTTGCTGAGCGAACCGTTGGAGGACGCCGCCGTGCCGCTGCCGCGAACCGCCGGCAGGGTGTTGACGAAGTCGGAAATATTGGCCGGCGCTTCCGCCTTCAACTCCTTGGTGCTGATGATGCTGACGGGCGTCGGCGCGTCATATCCGTCGCGGACGATGCGCGACCCGGTGACTGTGATGTCGCTCGAACTGTCGGGCGCGGTCGCCTGCTCGTCGGGCAGGGACGCGACGGTCTGCGCCGTGGCGATTGCCGACGCTGCGCACAGGGCCGCAGCGCAGGCCGTTCCCAGCAGCCGGTGCGCGCGTCGGCTGGATGCGTGACCGATATGGTCGGATTGCGTGATGTTCATGTGTGACCCCCTGTTGCTACTGCTCCCAGGCCTCCACGCACCCCTCTACATACTATTGTTTTTATTATATTTTATCCGTCTTCATTACCTCATTTGCGACCCGGAGACCCTTGTTCGTAATCCCTCGCAGACCGAAACGAAGCGGGTTTTGCCAATCCGCTATCGCCCCTTCGCCCACCTCTTGCGTAGGAACGAGACTAACAGAAATTCTGTTGCGATTTCTGCTAATTTGCCGCAATTTCTACTGATATAATTTTAATATTCATCAAAACGGGAACGATTCTTGATGTATTCCAACAATCTTTCCCTCGATGCCGTTGATTATCGAATCCTCAAGGCGCTGTCGGAAGATGGGCGGGCGTCCGATGTGTCGGTGGGTGAACAGATCAACCTGTCCAGCACGGCGGTCGCGCGGCGGCGACGAATCATGGAGGATGCTGGGGTGATTGATGGCTATACCGCCCGCCTCAACTTGCGCGCGCTGGGTTTCAGCGGGGTGGTGATGGTGATGATCGAATTGGTGTCGCAGGCCGAAAATGTCCTGAACGAATTTGAAAAGGAGGTGGTCAAATGTCCCTCCGTCTCCTTTTGCGGCTTCGTGTCGGGGGACACAGATTTCATGCTGATGATTCATGTCAGCTCGCTCGACGAATATGATTCCATCTATCGCAAGGAATTGTCGATCTTGCCCCATGTCGCAAAGATCAGGAGCAGCATCATCCTGCGGGAAGTTGCGCGCCGCGCCAATGTGCCGATCCTGTTCGAACGGCCCACGGCAGGATCGCGATAGCGGATTGCCGCGCGTCGCGCGTTTGACGGGTGCGGGGGATCATACCGGTCGCCCATCGCGGGGAGTCGCACATGGCTGAACGGGGTCCATATTCAGTTTCACGCGCACGTCGCCGGGCAGTCCATGCCGCGACCGGGGCGCTGGCGCTGATCGCGCTTGGTGACATGGCGGGCGCGGCACCGGCTGGACCGGCGTTGGCGGGCAGCGCCGCCGCGACAACCCGGATGGACGGCTTCATTCCGCTGCGCTGGGACGCGGCGAAGGGTCGGGTGTTGATGGAAATTCCCGCCTTCGACCAGGATATTCTCTATTATGTCTCGGCGGCGACGGGCGGCGGATCGGTCGAACTGCCGCTGGACCGGGGCGTCATGTACAGCGCGGTCATCCGTTTCCAGCAGGCCGGAGCGAAGGTGCTCGTGACGGAAATCAATCAGGATTACCGCTCGCTGGGCGGCGATGGCGCGCACGCGCAGGGCGTTGCGGACTCCTTCCCCACCTCGGTACTGGCGGCGTTGCCGATCGAATCCAACGCGGGTGGCAAGGTGGTGGTGGACGCCACAGCCCTATTCATGCGTGACGCGGCCAATATCGAATCTACGCTCAAGCGCGCCAATCAGGGGACATATAAGTTCGACGCCGCGCGCAGCAGCTTCTACCCCGCCCGGATCAAGGCTTTCCCCGACAATAGCGAGATCGAGACGGTCTCCACCTTCGCTGGCGACGCCCCCGGCGCGCTGGTCCGCAACACCACGCCCGATCCGCGCGCCATGACGATGCGGATACATCACAGCTTCCTGCGCGCGCCGGTCGGCTATACCCCGCGCGCGGGCGATCCGCGCATCGGCGTCAGCACGATGAAGTTCCACGATTATTCCAGGCCGTTCAGCGAAGGCCCGGAAACCGAATGGATCACGCGCTGGCGACTGGAAAAGAAGCATCCGTCCGCCGCGATGAGCGAGCCGGTCAAGCCCATCACCTTCTATTTCGACCCTGCCATTCCCGGCCCGATCCGCCATGCGATGAAGGCTGGCCTGCTATGGTGGAACAAGGCGTTCGAAGCGGCAGGGTTCGTTAATGCGATCCGTGCGGAGGATGCGCCGGTCGACATGGACCCGATGGACATACGCTATGCCTATGTCCTGTGGATCAACCGTGACGAGCGGGGTTTCTCGAGCGGCGGCACCTATCGCGATCCACGCACGGGAGAGATCATCGGGTCAAAAACGCGGATGGACACGCACCGCATCCGCACGATAGGCAATTATTGGGACGCCTATATGGGCGGATTGCCCGCCGACGGCAGCGGCGTGACGGTGGCCGATCCCAGCCTGCTGACGCCCGGCGCCATGGCCGACATGCCTGCGGGACAACGTGACATGGTGCTGCTGCGCCAGGCGCTGCTGACCGCGCATGAATTGGGGCACGCATTCGGTTTCGGGCATAATTTCGCCTCCAGCCTGAACGACCGGGCGTCGGTGATGGAATATCCCACGCCCCGCGTGAAGGTCGTGGACGGCAGGCTGGACCTCAGCGAATCCTTCCAGAAGCAGATCGGCGCCTATGACATGGCGATGGCGCGCTATGCCTACAGCGTCTTTCCGGCAGCGCAGGAAAAGGCGGGCCTGAACGGCGTGATCGCGGACATGCGCGGTCAGGGGCTTCTCTATGTGCCGGATACTGATCCGCGCTGGACCTGGTATGACGACCGGGCGACGCCGACCGAAAATCTGGCCGAAGCGATGGCGGCGCGCAAGATAATGATCGACCATTATGGTCCCGACATGCTGCTGCCCGGCGAACCGATCGGGTCGCTGCGCAACACGCGGCTGTGGATGGCCTATCTGCACCATCGCTATGCGATCGAATCCGGTCTCAAATATGTCGGCGGCCTGTATGAGAATATCGTCGTGAAGGGCGAGACGATCCCGCCGACGGAGTTCGTGCCCGCAACCCTGCAGCGCGATGTGCTGGCTTTGCTGATGGACGCGATCGAACCGGCCAACATGACCCTGCCCGAAACGCTGCTGGCGCAATTGACGCCCGATCCGGGCAATAATCTGGAAGACCTGTCCAGCGACGACGCCTTCGACCAGCTCAAGGCCGCCCGGATATTGTCGGCGCTGGTGCTGGAACCTCTGTTCGAAGGCAAGCGGGCGACGCGGATGATTGCCTTGGCCGCGCGCACGCCCGACACACTGACGCTGCCCGAAATGGTGGATGCGGTGATGGCGCATAGCTGGCGTGCGCCGCGCGACGCCGATGCGCAGGGACGGGCGTTTCGTCGGGTGACGCAGCGGGTGGCGCTGGAATCGATGATGATCCTGAGTGCAGACACGACCGCTTCGGCCGAGGCACGCGCCTATATTACCGAACGACTTGTCCAGCTTGCGGACGACCTAAAGACGCGCAAGGATACTGACCCGATCACGACGGCCCATTACCGGCAAGCCGCCCGCGACATCGGGCTTTATCTGGAAGACCCGGTCGCCCATACGCCCAAATCCTCTTCCTCGCCCTGGGGCAAGGGGCCGCGCTCGCGCTTCCCGATGCCGCCAGGCCCCCCGCTCGGCGGCTGAGGCTCAGGTCGCGCGGGCAGTTGCGATGCGTTTGTCCAGATCGCTTCGGGCGCTGTCCATCGCTGGATCGTAGCACGCCTTATAGTCGCGTTTTTTCGTAGAGTTCGCGCGCGCTGTTGATCTCACAAACCTGCTTGAGAGCATAGCGTATGCGGCTCGCGGCGCGGTCCACGGCGCGATCGTGACGCAGGTTCAGGTCCGCTAGCGCTACGGTGACGCTGCGCGTTACGCCGCGATATTCGCCCGTCACCAGCATGACGTTGCCGCCTGACCGCGCAGGTGCGGCCATTGGCAGCAGGAGCGCGACCAGAGCCGCGCCCATCAGGGGTTTCTTCAACATCCTCTCATCCTCTTTTGATCGCCTCTTCGGGCCTCATTTAGATAGGCTTTCCGGTGAACAAAGGGAAGGAGTAAACCCCGAAAGTAGAGGATTCTGCCTAGCGTTCGAACCGACTGACCGTGAAGAGGCCAATCGACCAGACTTGGCCGTACCCATCCTGGCTATCCGGCTTCCTTAGCGGCGATGGCTTTCAAAGGATGCGTGCCGACCTTCGCAAAAACTGCGATGAAATATGGGTGGTTGATTATTCCCCCTACGGTCGCCAGCCATGTTTCATTGGATCAGATCGCAATTGCCAGTGAGTTACAACATTGCTGGTCCCGTGAAGGCGGGAGAGGGCTAAGGGGGGCGGCGCTCGATAGTTTTCCGATCGCCCACGCCGCCGCCTCCGCCACCACGGGATCATCATCCGCGACCAGCGCTTCCAGCCGCCCTCGCAACCGCGCGTCCCCGCTATTGCCCGCTGCGATGGCGGCGTTGCGGACCAGGCGGTTGCGGCCGATGCGTTTGATGGGGGAGCCGGAGAAGAGTTCGCGGAAGTCGGCATCGTCGAGCGCGAGCAGATCGGCGAGTTCGGGCGCGGCGAGTTCGGCGCGGCCGAGGAAGGCGCGGTTGGCGGCGGCGGCGTCGGCGAATTTGTTCCAGGGGCAGACCGCCAGGCAATCGTCGCAGCCATAGATGCGGTTGCCCATCCCGGCGCGCAGATCGTGCGGAATCGGCCCTTTATGTTCGATCGTCAGATAGGAGATGCAGCGGCGCGCATCGACGACATAGGGCGAGGGGAAGGCGTCGGTCGGACAGGCGGTCAGGCAGGCGGTGCAACTGCCGCAATGGTCGCGTTCCGCGCTGTCGGGAGCCAGCGTAAGTTCGGTGTAGATGGCGCCCAGGAACAGCCAACTGCCATGGTCGCGGCTGACGAGATTGCTATGCTTGCCCTGCCAGCCGAGCCCTGCGCCCTGGGCCAGCGGCTTTTCCATGACCGGCGCTGTATCCACGAACACCTTGAGGGCGCCTGGCTGTTGATCGACCAGCCAGCGGGCCAACGCTTTCAGCGCCTTTTTGACGACGTCGTGATAATCCTTGCCCTGCGCATAGACCGAAATGCGGGCGCGGTCGGGCACATCGGCGAGCGCCAGCGGATCGCGCCCCGGCGCATAGCTCATGCCCAGCATGATGACGCTGCGCACGTCCGGCCACAGCCCCTGGGGCGAGCCGCGTTGTTCGGCCCGTTCCTCCATCCACAACATGTCGCCATGATGGCCAGCGTCGAGCCATTGGCGCAGCCGCTCGGCACTTTGCGGGGCGGCATCGGCGGGCGCTATGCGGCAGATGGCGAAGCCCAATTGCGCGGCCTGACCCTTTAGCCGGTCTTCCAAGGTTTCGGTTTGCACGGCCACGGGTCCAGACTATCACAAGGGCATGAACGGCGACACTCCGGGCCTTGCTCCCGCTCCAGCCTATGCCCTGGAAGGCCATGGCCTTGTCAAGACATTCGGCAGCTTCCGCGCGGTCGACGGGGTCGACATCGCCGTGCCTGCGGGCACCATCTATGGCGTGCTTGGCCCCAATGGCGCGGGCAAGACGACGCTGTTGCGCACCTTGCTCGGCATCATCGATCCCGATGAGGGGCATCGTCGCCTGCTGGGCGCGGACCAGCCACTGCGCATGGCGCGGCAGGTCGGCTATCTGCCCGAAGAACGCGGGCTCTATCCCTCGATGAAGGCCTATGAGGCGATCGCCTTCATGGGGGCGCTGCGCGGGCTGCCGTTGCGGCAGGGGCGGGTGCGGGCGCGCGATATGCTGGAGGGTCATGGCATGGGCGCGGCGATCAACAAGCCGATCCGGCAATTGTCCAAGGGGATGGCGCAGACGGTGCAATTGTTCGGCACCATCATCCACGAGCCGCGGCTGATCGTGCTGGACGAGCCCTTTTCCGGGCTGGATGCGATCAACCAGGAGAAGTTGGAGCGGCTGATCCGGGAGCAGGCGCAGCAGGGTGTCACCGTGCTGTTTTCCACCCATGTCATCGCCCATGCCGAACGATTGTGCGAGCGGGTTGCGATCGTCGCGGGCGGGCGCATCCGGTTCGAGGGCACGGTGGACGATGCGCGCGCGCAGTTGCGGTCGCAGGTGCGGTTGCGCACGCGGGCGCGCGAAGGCGCGTGGCGGGCGGCATTGCCCGGCGATGCGACTCAGGAGGAAGGGGCGTGGCATTTCGCGCTGCCCGATGGCGGGATCGAGCCGTTGCTCCGCGCGCTGCTGGATGGCGATGCAGGCATCGAGAGCCTGTCGATCGAACGGCCGGGGCTGCATGATGCGTTCGTGGCGATTGCGGGTGCGGCGGCGGCGCAACAGATGCGCGATGATGCCGAGCGGGAGGCTTTAGTATGAAGAAGGTTGGGGCATGAGGGAGATGTGGCGCGCTGCTCTGGTGATCGCGCGGCGGGATTTCACCGCTGTCGTCCTGTCCCGCACCTTCATCCTGTTTCTGTTGGGACCGTTGCTGCCGATCCTGATCGGCATGGTGTTTGCCGGGTTCACCGACAAGATTTCGAGTACCGATTTGCGTCCTGTGGTCGGCATTGCCATGCCCGCGAGCGAGGCGGCGCGGCTGGAACGCGCGCATGATCGGCTGACCGAGCGGATGGGGGATCAGGCGCTGGTGCGGGTGCGGCGGGTGCCGATGACGCCTGCGCCGCGCGTGCAACTGGCGCGGGCGGATTCGGCGGTGGTGGCGATCCTGTCGGGCACGGTCGCGCGGCCGGTGCTGACCGGCAAGGCGGAAGATCTGGACCGGTTGCAGGGCGACCTCAGCCTGATCGCGAGTGCGGCGCAGGCGGAAAATACGCTGCGCATGGTGCAGGTGCAGCGCGAGGAAGTCGCCACGAGCAATGGCGCGCAGGCGCAGGGGCGGTTGCAGATCGGCCGCGTGGCGCAGATCGTGATGTTTTTCCTGACGATCCTGCTGGCGGGGATGATCCTGTCCAATCTGGTCGAGGAAAAGACCAACAAGATCATCGAGATATTGGCGGCGGCCGTGCCGATCGACGCGATTTTCTTAGGGAAGCTGATGGCGATGCTGGCGATGAGCTTCGTCGGTATCGCCTTCTGGGGCGGGACGGCCTTTGCGATCTTCCTCGCGCTGGGCGGCAATGGCGCCGCGGTGCCGGTGCCGGCGGTCGGCTGGCCGGTGTTCCTGGCTCTGGCGGTCATTTATTTCGCGATGGCCTATACGCTGCTCGGCTCGCTGTTCTTAGGCATCGGTGCGCAGGCGGCGACGGTGCGCGAGGTGCAGACGCTCAACATGCCCGTCACCATGGGGCA
Organism: Sphingobium sp. Ant17; assembly: GCF_000588875.1. Lineage (GTDB taxonomy): Bacteria > Pseudomonadota > Alphaproteobacteria > Sphingomonadales > Sphingomonadaceae > Sphingobium. Next base: position 39,265 of record NZ_JEMV01000032.1, on the reverse strand, counting down.
GATGATGATCTTCTTCTTCGCCAGCTACGCCATCGACCATATGGGCAAGGCACCGGAAATTGCCGCCGCGATTTTCCCGTTCAGCTCCCCCTTCACCATGATCGCGCGCGCGGCGCAGGATGATGCGCTGTGGCCGCATCTGTTGGCGATCGTCTGGCAGGCCCTGTTCGTAGCGCTGATCATCCGGGTCGGCGTGCTGCTGTTCCGCCGCCATGTGATGCAGTCGGGCGGGCGCTGGTGGAAACAGTTGTTCAGCTTCGACAGGCTAGGGTGGATAGGATTGCGGGATGAACAGACGACATCTTCTTGCCGGAATGGCGACCGGCGCGGTGGCCTTGGGCTTTTGGCGATTGGGCCTTGATGAGGCCGAAGCGGCCTATCCCTTTGCGCTGACCGATGCGCAATGGCGCCAGCGCCTGTCGCCTCTCGCCTATAATGTCCTGCGCAAACAGGCGACGGAGCACCCCTTCACCAGTCCGTTGGACAAGGAAAAGCGCGCGGGCGTCTTTGCCTGTGCGGGTTGCGACCAGAAACTGTTCAGTTCCAAGACTAAGTTCGACAGCCGCACGGGCTGGCCGAGCTTCTACGCGCCCCTGCCCAAGGCGGTGGGCACGAGTCGCGACTTCGACTTGGGCTATCCGCGCACCGAGGTTCATTGCGCGCGCTGCGGCGGGCATCTGGGCCATGTGTTCGATGACGGGCCAAGGCCGACGGGCAAACGTTATTGCATGAACGGCGTGGCGATGCGCTTCATTCCGGCCTGATGCGGTAGAGGCGCACCGGTCCGGTCATGGGGATCGGTTCCAGCCAGGCGGGCGGCGCGTCCTTTGCCAGCAGGGCGGCGAGGCCTGCAGGGTTCGTCCTGGCATAGACCCGAAATTCGCTCAGGCTTTCACAGGCGATCAGATAGGTGGCGCGGGTGCGGGTTATGATCGCGCGGGCCTGATCGGGCGGATCGACGAAACCTGCAATGACGGTGGTGATCCCGACGGCATTGCGATGATGCGCGGTGCCGATGACGCTGTGGCCGGTCCGGGCGAGAATGTCCGGGCCAAGGTCGAGCGGCGCGAACAGGGTGGCTGGCGGCAGCGCGCGGAGGGGAAGGAGACTGGCGGCGGCGCGGCAATCGGCACCCGCCGTCTCGGGCGGCTTGGGGCTGGACGCGACGCTGGCCCACAAGGCAGACAGGCCTGCGGGGGTCAACACCACCAGCGCCACCGATCCGGCGACGCGCGCCAGCATGTGGCGCGAAGCCTGGATGCGCCGGAGCAGGGCGATCAACAGCCAGGCAATGCCGGGCAGGGCAAAGACATGGGCGACCGACAAGGCGCGCATCACGAGCATCGCGACGCCCATCGTGCCGAGCAATAGCAAGGCGAGGGTGAACCAGCGCATCCGCGCTTCGCCCTGCGCCGCGCGCGCCGCCAGCAGCGCGGCACCGACGCCGAGCAGAGGGGGGAGCAGGATGACGCCGCCCATCGACAGGCTCTGTTCCCAGATCGGGCGGCCCTCCATCACCTGAAGATACCATAGCTTATAGGCGAGCGGCCCGAGCGCCGCGAAGGGATCGCCCGACAGGCAGGGGCCGCCGGTCAGGGCAAAGGTCGCCAGCGCCGCGCCGCCGCCGATCGCAGCGATGGCGAAGCGGCGGGGCGCGGTGGCCGCGCCGATCAGCCGGGCGGCCGCGAGCGTGGTGATCGCCAGCGCGACCAGTGGCCAGACATAGACGGAGGACAGCGCGTCGCAATGGCGGGCGAAAGCGGCGTTCGGCCCGCGTAACAGGCCTAGCAGGGGCAGCGCTGCGAAGCCCAGGGTGAGGGCGAAGGCGAAGAAGCGGGGCGCCTGATCGCGGGCGATCCAGTGGCGCAGTGCGAAGGTGGCACCGAACAGCGCGACATAGGGGAGGCTTTCGCTCGAAATCTGGAGCCAGAGCGCCAGCGCCAGAGCGGCGATGATGCCGCCGCGCATGGGCCTGTCATCGACCGCGCCGCACAGGGCGAGCGTGGCGAGCAGGATCTGCCAACCATGATGGTCGATCCGCAAGGGGCTGAACTGCACCAATATGCTGGGCGCGGTCAGCAGCAGGGCGACGGCGAGCAGGGCGGGAATGACCCCGGCCATCCGCCGCGTCGCGACGAATGTCGCTGCGGTCAAGCCACCGAGCAGCAACAGCGGCACGATGGCGCAGGCCCATATTTCCGCCTGAAGGGTGCCGAAAAGGGGCGTGAAGAGCAGGATCAGCGCGGCGACCGGCAGATCGACGATGCGCGACCAGTGCATCGGGCCGCCGAGCGGCGGGTTCACCCGATGCTGGGACACGTCCCAAAAGGCCTGCCCGCCGATCCAGTCGCGGATCTGCACCAGCCGCATGGCATCGTCGGGATCGCGGAAGCCGAGCGTGGCGATGTTGCTGCGGTACAGCCACAGCATCGCCGCGCTGCACAGCAGCCAGCCGAGCAACGCCAGCAGCGCCGCCCGGTGGCGATCAGGCGCGGCCGAAGACGGCATAGCTGCGGATCGCATAGACGGTGAGGAAGCTGACCGGGATGGAAACGAGCTTGGCGAGCGCCGGGGCGAGGCCGAGCGCGCTGAGGCCACCGACAAGGAGCAGGGTGAGGCCCATGCCGAGCAGCGCGCTCGCGACGAAGCCTGCGCGCTGGGCATGGGTCGGCCCCGTGCCGGTGTCGAAGACGAAGCGGATGCTGATGATCCAGTGGACCAGCAGCCCCCCGGCATAGCCGCCAAAGGCCGCGAACAAAGGCGGTGCCCCCCAGTGGTCCAGCGCCAGGAACAGCACCATGTCGCTCGCCAGCGCGCAGATACTGGCGAGCAGATAGCGGGCAAAGGTGACGCGCGCGACCAGCAGGGCCAAGGCGCGCAGCCGGTCGATCACGGAATCAGGCGGCCTTGAGCCGTGATGGTACGGCGCGGGTGCTGGCGAGTGCGGCCTGCGCGTCCGCATCAGCTCCACCGATCTGGCCCTCATCGCCCGCCTCATGATATTCGGCGTCTTCATTGACCGACCAGACGTCATGGACGCGCGCGCCCGCGACGATATTGCGGACGGTGAGCATCGCCGTCATCATCGCATGATCCTGATTATTATAGCGGTGCATGCCGTTGCGGCCGACCATGTGCAGCGTGGGATAGCGCGTTTCGAGTTCGCTGCGCATCGCCAGCACATTGGCGGCATAGGCGTCGTCATAGACGGGATAGGCCTTTTCCTGCCGCACCACCGCGCCGCCCACGACATCGTCGGGGTTACAAAGGCCCAGCAGCGCCATTTCCTTTGTCGCCAGCGCGATCAGATCGGTGTCGGTCGAGGACCACAGGCCGTCGCCTTCGAAACAGAAATATTCAAGGCCGACGCAGGCGAGCGTCGGGTCGGGCACCATTTCCGGCGACCAGCTGCGGAAATTCTGGATGCGGCCGACCTGCACCTTGCTGTCGTGGATGTAGATCCAGTTGTCGGGGAAGATATCCTCGCCCTTCACCATCAAAGCGACGGTCAGGAAATCGCGATATTTGAGGTCCATCGCTTGCGGTAGCGTCGCGGGCAGCGGATGGATGCGGGCCGCCAGTTCGCGCATCGGTGCGGAGGAAATGACATGGGCGGCGGTGATGACGACATCGCCCTGCGGCCCTTCGGCCACCAGTCGCCAGCCGTCGGTGCCCGGTTCCTGTTCCAGCCGCTTGAAGCTGTGCGCCATCAACACCTGATTGCCGCCTTTGACCACACGGTCGCGCGCGGCGTCCCACATCATGCCGGGGCCAAGGCGCGGATAGCGGAAGGTTTCGAGCAGCGTCTTGGTCGCCATGCCGTCATTGGGCTTTTTGTTGAGGCCGAGCGAGCGTTTGAGGCCATCGACCACCGCGCCCCACAGCGACAGGCCCTTGATGCGTTGCGCCGCCCAGTCGGCCGACATTTCGTCGCACGGCATGCCCCATACTTTTTCGGTGTAGGTCTTGAAGAAGATGGAGAAGAGCTTGTGGCCAAAGGCGTTGACGGTCCAATCCTGAAAGGAGCGGACGTTGCGGTTGGGGAAGAGCCGCGCCTTGGCGAAGCTCGCCATGCACAGGGTCGATCGCCAGATGCCCAGATTCCACAGCGCCTCGAACGCGCGGAGCGGATAGCTGTAGAATTTGCCCTCATAATAGATGCGGCTCATCCGGGGACGCTGGATGAAGTCGTCGGGCAATATCTCGTTCCACAGGTCGACCACCTGCTGCGATTTGGAAAAGAAGCGATGGCCGCCAATGTCGAAGCGGAAGCCGTCCAGTTCGACCGTGCGGCTGATGCCGCCGACATAGACGGGGTCTTTTTCGATCACCGTCACGCTATAGCCCTGCTTGGTCAGCAGATAGGCGGCGGTCAGGCCCGCCGGGCCAGCGCCGATGATGGCGACGTCCACGCTTTGGTCGATACGCGGCATGACAGGCAATTCCCCCGATGGTCTTTCGTCGTATCGGGAGTGAAGGAAATCCTCTAAGGACTGGTTAACAGGCGGTAATCATCGCACCGGGATGATGGCCTCATGACAAAGGGCCGCCCCGCTGGTGCGGAACGGCCCTTTGCAGTCCCCTTCGTGCGGGGGGAAGCGACAAGCGGCACTCAGATCTGGCGCTGGGCCATGTTGCTGAGGTCGCTGCGCGCACCGTCCATGGCCTGGCCAAAGCAGGTGCGATAATCGTCGGTCACGGGCAGGATCGACCCGTTCACGAAGCCGCACACCTGCTTGGCCGCGCGGGTCACCCGCGAATCGGCACGACGCATGTCGCGGCTCTTGGCCAGATTGAGATCCGCCACCGATACGGCTACCGAACGGGTTTCCGTGCCCGCATGGCCGTCGACGATCACATCCATGTCGTTGCTGCCCGCGCTGGCCACACCGGGCAGCGCAAGGGCGATCGTGGCGGCGAATGCCACCAGTGTTTTCTTATTCATCCTAATCTCCTGTCGAACATTATTTTTTCAGCCCCACATCTGCATGGATATAGGGTCACGCTGTAAATAAGCCTCGCCGGTGCGGTTGAAAAGGGGCCAGTTGACAAAAAGTGGCGGAAAACCGTTATTTTGCGGGTGCGAAGGCTTTGTCTTCGCACCCGTGTCATGGCTTTGTGAACAGGCTTCGCCTATTCGTGCATTTTTCGACGCTTAATGCCGGAAGTGGCGCATGCCGGTGAAGACCATGGCGAGGCCCGCTTCGTTGGCGGCGGCGATGACCTCGTCGTCGCGGATCGATCCGCCCGGCTGGATGACGGCGGTCGCCCCCGCCTCGACCGCGGCCAGCAGGCCATCGGCGAAGGGGAAGAAGGCGTCGGACGCCACCGCCGAGCCGATCGTGCGCGCTTCGGCCCAGCCTGCCTTTTCGGCGGCATCCCGGGCCTTCCAGGCGGCGATACGCGCGGATTCGAGGCGGTTCATCTGGCCAGCGCCGACGCCTGCGGTGCTGCCGTCCTTGGCATAGACGATGGCGTTGGACTTCACATGCTTGGCCACGGTCCAGGCGAACAGGCAGTCGGCCAGTTCCTGGTCGGTCGGGGCGCGCTTGGTCACGACCTTGAGCGCGTCGCGCGTCACCTGGCCATTATCGCGGCTCTGCACCAACAGGCCGCCCGCGATGCTCTTGAGCTGCAGGCCCGGCCGCGCCGGATCGGGCAGGTCGCCGGTCAGCAGCAAGCGCAGGTTCTTCTTCTTGGCGAAGATCGCGCGCGCGGCATCATCGGCATCGGGCGCGGCGACGACTTCAGTGAAGATGCCGCTGATCGCTTCGGCGGTGGGGCCATCGAGCGGGCGGTTGACGGCGATGATGCCGCCAAAGGCCGACACGCTGTCGCAGGCCAGCGCCGCTTCATAGGCTTCGATCAGGGTCGCGCCGGTGGCGACGCCGCAGGGGTTGGCATGCTTGACGATGACCACGGTCGGCGGGCCGTCGCGAAATTCGCTGACCAGCTCCAGCGCGGCGTCGGCGTCGTTATAATTATTGTAGGACAGTTCCTTGCCCTGAATCTGGGTCGCCTGGGCAATGCCGTTCGCCGATGGGCTGGTCGGCAGATAGAGGGCGGCGGACTGGTGCGGGTTTTCGCCGTAGCGCAGCGTGGTGCCAAGCGTGCTGGCAACAGCGAGTGTTTCGGGGAAAGTGACGCCCTGATCGGCGAAGGCGAACCAGCTGGCGATCATCGAATCATAGGCCGCAGTTGCGGCATAGGCCTTGGCCGCCAGCATACGGCGGAAATCATAGCTGGTCGCGCCGCCCTTTTCGTCCATTTCGGTGATCAGGCGGGCATAGTCGGCGGGATCAGTGACGATCGCCACGCTTTCATGATTCTTCGCGGCGGAGCGGACCATCGAGGGGCCGCCAATGTCGATATTCTCGATGATCTCATCGCGCGCGGCCCCCTTGGCCACGGTCGCGGCGAAGGGGTAGAGATTGACGACGACGAGGTCGATCGCACCGATTGCATGTTCGTCCATCGACGCGACATGCTCTGGATTGTTGCGCACCGCGAGCAGGCCGCCATGCACCTTGGGGTGCAGCGTCTTGACGCGGCCGTCCATCATTTCGGGAAAGCCGGTCAGGTCGGAAATGTCCATGACGGTCAGGCCCGCGTCGCGCAGCGCCTTGGCGGTGCCGCCGGTCGACACCAGCTCGACGCCATGCTTGCCCAGCGCCTGCCCCAGTTCGATGAGCCCCGCTTTGTCCGATACGGACAGGAGGGCGCGCTTGATGGGATAGTCGGTCATGGCGGGGCTTTCTGGGTTGCGGGTCGGACGGATGCGTTCGGGCAGGCCTTTAGGCGCGTAGGCCACAAAAATACAGGGCTTAGTCGGCGGTCAGGGCCCGCACCCGATCGCCGATCATCGCCAGGTCCGCGACGAAGCGCGCTTGCTCTTCCGCCCGTCGGTCTTCGTCGGGCAGGCGCAGCACATAGCTGGGGTGGACCGTCACCCAGCCTTCCGCGCCGTCTTCCAGCGGGATGGCGGCACCGCGCGTCCCGCTGATCGTCACTGCCTTGCCCAGCATCGCGCGCGCGGCGGTCGCGCCCAGCGCGACGATGATGCGGGGGCGCAGGATTGCGCGCTCCTGATCCAGCCACCAGCGGCAGGCCTGCACCTCGCCCGCGACCGGGGTCTGGTGGATGCGGCGCTTGCCGCGCTGTTCATATTTGAAATGTTTGACGGCATTGGTGACATAGGCCTGGGCGCGATCGACGCCCGCCTGTGCCAGCGCATCATCGAACAATTGCCCGGCGGGGCCGACGAAGGGGCGACCGGCCAGATCCTCCTGATCGCCCGGCTGTTCGCCGATGAACATCAGCGGCGCGGTGAGCGGGCCTTCGCCGAATACCGTCTGGGTCGCATGTTGATGCAACGGGCAGCGAGTGCAGGCCATGGCTTCGGCGCGCAAGGCATCCCAAGCGGTCGCGCTGTTGCTTGCGCGCTTGGGCGGGGTCGGGACGGTGGCGATCATCGCGGCCTCGCGCTGCTGCGCCCCGGCGATCAGGTCGGGAATCAGCGCGGCTTCGGGCAGGTTGCGCCAATATTTCTTGGGCATTTCCGACAGCATCGCGCCGGTCTTCAGCCGGGCCGGGTTGAAGATGGCGGCATAATAGCCCTTCCACAGCGCCTCGACCGGGTCGCCCTGCGGCGCGTCGGCGCGGCTGGCGCCGGGGCCTTCGCGCAATGTCGTGCCGTCCCAATGAATGCTGACATCGGGCGTCAGGATCGACCAGTGCATGGTGGCGAAGCGGCGCATGAAGAAACCGGCATTGGCGCGCACGATATGATGATCCGGCTCGAACCAGGCGACGAAGCGGGGGCCGTCGGCATCCGCCATCTCGCGGAAGCGGACGAAGGCGCGCATCTTGTGAATGTCGCGCCGCACCGACTTGGCGAGTGCCTGCACCCGCCCCAGCATCGGGTCGGCGCTGTCCTCCATCGTCCCCGGCCGCGCGCGCACGCGGCACAGCAGGGCGTAGAGAAAGGCGAAGCGGCTGGGGTCGCTGTGCAGGATCGCGCTCTCGGCCAGCGAGACGAAGCTGCGCGGGACGGAAAAAGCGCTGCTTTTGTTGTCGGGCGGGAGCGGGGCGTCGCCGAACAGGTCGCCCGGCGCATCCCCGACCTGCCACACGACATCGGCGGGATCGACGCCCGCCATCGCCAGCCGCCGCGCCGCCGACCGCCAACCGTCCATATCATCGGGCGCGGTCAGGGCGACGCGGTGCATGGTGTCTCGCTTATTCCTCTGCCTGGGCGCGTTCCAGTTCGGCGGGCTTGCGCTTGGCGAACAGCGCGCCGAGCTTCTCTTCCTCTTCCGCCGTCAGATCCTTGGCGGCGGTCGGGAACATCTCTTCCTCTTCCTCCTCGATATGATGGAGGTAGCGCTTCTTCATGTCGCGAATGTCTTGCGCCAGGCTTCGCCGTTGAATTTCAGCCCGTCCAGTTCTTCGAGATAATCGTCGATTTCCTTATGTTCGGACACGCTATGCTGCGCATCTTCGCGCAGGTCCGGGCGCGACAACATGGTGGCGTAGAGGGTTTCTTCCTCGGCCGCAGCGTGGGCGGTCACTTCGACGGCAAATTGCGCGAATAATTTTTCGAGCTGGTCGTCGCTCTCCGCCTTGGCCATCTTCTCGAAAAGCTGGCGATGCGCGTCATGATCCTGTTTCAGGCGATCGAAAATATTGGTGTCGGCCATGCTGATTCCTCCCTGGTTCGAAGGATCACAACGACGCGAACGGCAATTGGCTCCCGCCGATCCGCCTTCAGCCGAACAGGGCGCGGAAAATGATGGCGACGGGCACCCACAAAGCGGCACCGACAAGGCTGGCGGCCCATAATTGCATCACATCGCGGCGAAAGCGGAGGGCAAGGCCGCTGCGCGACAGGCTGCTGTGGTCGAGCATCTGCCAGCGCCGCTCCAGCCCGCGCGCGGCGATCGCATAGCCGCCGATCGCGATGATGACGCCCAGGTGCAGGACGAGCGACCCGCCCATCTTCGCGACGATGAAAATCTGCAACAGGCAGAAGACCACCAGCGCCGCCGCCAGATGGCTGCTGATCCGCTTCGCAAAGCCGCCGCTGCGGCCCATTGCCTGATTGTCGAACATCGTCGCCAAGACCCGACCCCCTGAATGACGGAAAGCTGAAGAATTCCACGATCGCGACTCGGAAGCAACCGGAAAAGTCGCGGTTAGACAAAGAGTTCGAGCTGGCTGGCGGGTGGCGTCATGCGGGCGCGCAGATCGGCGCGGTCAATGAGCGCCACCGGACGCCAATCCGCCGTCACCAGAAAGGGCCGCAGCTTCTTGATCGAGGTCGTCATCCGCGCAACATCATCAAGCCGCAGGCGGCGATGGCGGCGGCTGGCGAGGATGCGATCGACCGCCTTGACCCCCAGCCCCGGCACCCGCAGCAGCGCCTCACGCGGGGCGCGATTAACATCGACCGGAAAGATGGCGCGATGGTTGAGCGCCCAGGCGAGCTTGGGATCGATGTCGAGCGGCAGGCAACCGGTTGCCGCGTCGGTCGCCGCCGCCACTTCGCTCGCGTCATAGCCATAGAAGCGCATCATCCAGTCGGACTGGTAGAGCCGATGTTCGCGCATCAGCGGCGGGCGTTTGAGCGGCAGCACGGCGCTGGGCGAGGGGATGGGCGAAAAGGCGCTATAATAGACGCGGCGCAACCGGTGGCGGTCATAGAGGCTGCTCGCCCGCGTGATGATCGCCCGATCGTCGGCGGCGTCCGCGCCGACGATCATCTGGGTGGACTGGCCCGCAGGCGCGAAGCGCGGGGCATGGCGATATTTGCGGCGCGCGTCGCCGCTGTCCTCCATTTCGGTGCGCATCTGGCCCATCGCGCCTTCGATCCGGGCACCGTCCTTTTCCGGCGCAAGCCGCTTGAGCCCGCTTTCGGTCGGCAGCTCGACATTGATCGACAGCCGGTCGGCATGCAGCCCCGCCTGCCGCATCAAGCCGGGGTCGGCATCGGGGATGGTCTTCAAATGGATATAGCCGCGAAAATCATGATCCTCGCGCAGCGATCGGGCCACCTCGACCATCTGCTCCATCGTATAGTCGGACGAGCGGATGATGCCGGAGGAGAGGAACAGCCCCTCGATATAATTGCGGCGGTAGAAGCTGAGCGTCAGGTCCACCACCTCCTTGGCGGTGAAGCGGGCGCGGCGCACATCGCTCGACTTGCGGTTGATGCAATAATGGCAGTCGAAGATGCAGCTGTTGGTCAGCAATATCTTGAGCAGCGAGATGCAGCGGCCATCGGGCGCATAGGCGTGGCAAATGCCCATGCCCTCGGTCGAGCCGATGCCCTTGCCCCCGCGCGAATCCCGTTTCGATGTGCCGGACGAGGCGCAGGAGGCGTCATATTTGGCCGCGTCGGCGAGGATTTCGAGCTTCTGACGGGTGGACATCTGGACCATAGTGTTCGTGCTATGTTCCTTTTAGGGACAAGTCCAGCGTTTCAGAGGCTTATGCCCTTTAGACCAAGCCCAGCTTCGCCAGTTCGTGCAGCATTGCAGGGGGCATGGCATCGCGGGCATCGACTTCGCCATCGGCCAAGTCCGGCGGCGCGTCCTTGTCCTCCAGATAGCGCCAGCCTGATGCGCGCGTTTGGGGGCGGCGCGCACCGGGATCAGCCGGGGTTCGAGCCGGACCCAGTGGCGACCCTGTCCCGTTTCCTCGAAGCCCAGGATCGGGCTGCGGCCGACGAGCATATGCGCGTGGATCCAGTAGAGCGATCCGCCCGCCATTTCCTCGACCCGCTTGGGCAGATAGCGGGTGGTGATCCGCGCTTCGCCGGGCTGGCTTTCCAGCCAGGCGCGCAAGGTAGCGGGGCTTTCGCTGCGAAAAGCGATCTTGGTGATGTGCAGCGGCATGGTCGCGATCTGGGGACGGTGCGCCGCGGCGTCAACGCAGGAAGAGCGTGGCGAGCCCAAGGAAGGTGAAAAAGCCCAGCGAATCCGTCATCATCGTCACGAACACGGCGGAGGATACCGCCGGATCGACATTGTTGCGTTCCAGCGTGACCGGCACCAGCACGCCGGCAAGCCCCGCGACCATATTGTTAGTCAGGATCGCCGCGCCGAAGACGAGCGACAGGTCGAGCCGTCCATAAATCACATAGGAGCCGATCGCGATCAGCGTGCCGAGCGTCGCGCCATTGGTGGCGGCAATGCGGAATTCCCGGCCGATCATGCGCGCGGTGTTGGAACTGGTCAGCTGATTGGTGGCGAGTGCGCGGACGACCACGGCCAGCGTCTGCGTCCCCGCATTGCCGCCCATGCCCGACACGATGCCCATCAGCGCGGCGAGCATGGCGAAGCGTTCGATCGTCCCTTCGAACAGGCCGACGACCGACGCGGCCAGCATTGCCGTGCCCAGATTGACGACCAGCCAGATCAGGCGCGCGCGCACCGTCATCAGGATCGGTTCGTTGATGTCGCCTTCGCCCGCGCCCGACAGGCGCAATATATCCTCGCCCGCTTCTTCGGAAATGATGTGGACGACGTCATCGACCGTGATCATGCCGACCAGCCGCCCGCCGGAATCGACAACGGCGGCCGAGATCAGCGCATATTTCTGGAAGCGAAGCGCGACTTCCTCCTGGTCCATGTCGACCGTGATCAGCGTCTGTTCGCGCTTCATCAGGTCGGCCATCGCGACCGAACGGGGGCAGGTGAGGATCCAGCTCAACTGGCAATAGCCGACCGGCCGATGCATCGCATCGACGACGTAGATTTCCCAGAAATCGGTGGTCAGGTCGCCATGATCGCGCAGATAGTCGATCACCTGGCCGACGGTCATATGTTCGGGCACGGCGACCAGGTCGCGCTGCATCAGGCGCCCGGCGGATTCTTCCGGGTAGGACAGCGCGCTTTCGATCGCGGCGCGGTCTTCGGGGTCGAGTGCGTCGAGGACGGCCTGCTGGTCGGCATCGTCCATATCCTCGATCATCGCGACGGCATCGTCGGTGTCGAGTTCGGCCGCGAACCCTGCCACCTGTTCAGGCGCAAGATCGCCGATCAGGTCGTCGCGGACATAGTCGTTCAGCTCGGACAGCACTTCCGCACCGACCAGATCGCCCAGCGCTGCCGCCACCGCGCCGCGCCGGTCGGCGGGCGTGAGTTCGAGCAGATCGGCAATATCGGCGGGGTGCAGCGGCGAGACGAGATCGCGCGCCCGCTCGGCATCGCCATCCTCCACCGCGTCCAGCACGGCGGTCACATATTCGGGTCTCAGCCGGTCATCCTCGTCATGACGGGATTCGGCCTGATCGATCGCGGTCGCGTCGATCAGTTCTTCATCGGGCCGGGCATTGGCCATATCGCCGCGATCGCTCATGGCGCGCGCTACTGTCCGGTTCCTGTAACATGGGGGTGCTTTCGCTTATGCTCGGCACAATTGCAATGGGGCGGCGGCAATGAACGGCTTCTCCACAACAATCTTCCATCCCCTTTGATAGCCTCTATATGGGGGCCACTACCCCTTCCCCGGCAAGAGAGGATCATCATGGCCGAAGAAACACTTACCCTCGCCCTCGACAGTGGCGGCGACGTCGTCATCAAGCTGCGGCCCGACCTGGCCCCTGGCCATGTCGAGCGCATCACCACGCTGGCCAAGGACGGCTTTTACGATGGCGTCGTGTTCCACCGCGTCATCGCCGGCTTCATGGCGCAGGGCGGCGATCCGACCGGCACCGGCATGGGCGGGTCCAAGCTGCCCGACATCAAGGCCGAATTCAGCCGTCAGCCGCACGTGCGTGGCGTCTGCTCGATGGCGCGCTCGTCCAACCCCAACAGCGCCAACAGCCAGTTCTTCATCTGCTTCGACGACGCGACCTTCCTCGACGGCCAATATACCGTCTGGGGCGAAGTGACGTCGGGCATGGAGCATGTCGACGCCCTGCCCAAGGGCGAGCCGCCGCGCACGCCGGGCAAGATCGTCACGGCGACCGTCGCCTGACTTGACCTGCCGTTCGCTTCGGGAAGGTCGAAAGGCCCGCCTTCTGGCGGCTTTCGACCTGCTCGAAGCGAATGGTGGTTATTTTTTGGCTTTACCGGCCAGGCCGTCGGTCATGGAAATCGCCTGCATCGCGTTGCTGGCATCCACGGCTTCGATGGGCGGGGCATAGGCGCGGATCGCTTCGATATGCCAGCGCCGCTGTTCTTCGGTCGATCCGGGCACGTCATTGACCCGGTGCAAGGCCACCTGCCGTAGCGCGTAGAAGGGTTTGCCGTTCGCGGCGATCCGGCCATAAAGCTGGACCGGCACAGTGATATAGAGCGAACCTGCCGCCCCCTCCGGTTCCGACGGGGCGCCGACATTGGCGTGGATTTCACTGAAACCACGGAAACGGGCGGCAAAATGCGCGCCATCCTGCGTACCTATCTTGCCGCGTGGGTTCCACAGCGCCTGCGCGTCTTCGAAGCGCTTTTCCTCCAGCAGGCCATAATAGCCCTGAACGACCTGGGCCGCGCCCTGGGCGCTGTCGGGGTCGATCGAGCCTTCCGATCCTTCGGCGAGGGGGACGGTATCGATCGGCAGGCCACCAGGCGTGCCCGGCGCTGGCGGATCGAGCGGTTCCATCACCGCCATCGCCTCGGCCCGGACGGCGTTTTCGACCTGCGCCACATTTGCGCCATTGGCGAGATTGTCGATTGCGCTCTCCTCCCGCCCGTCGCAGGCGGCGACGAGCAGGAGGGGTGTCAGAAAGAAAGTCTTCATCGATATCCGCATTAGTTGGGCTGTGTCCGCACGGCCGGACCACGGCTATTGGTGCGCGAAGGCCGATCGGCGCGGATGCTGGGTGCAGGCCGCGTGCTCATGTTCCGCTGTGGGCGCGGTTGGCTGGCTTGCGGCCGGGCGGGGCGTGTCGGTCGAGCCTGCGGCGTGGGGCGAACGGCGTTATTGCCCTGCCAGCGGCCCCGGCCTCGATCGCCCTCGACCCCCGGCTGTGGGCGCGGACGCGTGTAGGTGCCATTGCCCGGGCGGCCATCATTGCCGCGCCCGCGCCATTCGCCGCGCCCGTCATTGTCCCGGCCGCGCCAGTCGCGCCGACCGTCGGCCCGCCTATCTCGATCCCGGCCCCGCCAGCGATCATCCCTACGTTCCACACGGCGTCCTTCCCAATAGCGGCGCTGACCATCGTTCCAGCGGTGGCGGCGGCCGCCCCTGTCGTAAACATAATAGCCGTTACCGGGGTAATAAAAATTATTGTACCAGCCACCAAAGGCGCCGGGCTGATAATAGCCGGTCTGGCCATAATAGCCGTCGCCATAATAACCACCGCCGCCATAATAGCCGGTGCCGACGTTGACGCCGCCATAGCCATAGCCGTCATCATAGGCGCAACCACCCAATGCCAATGCACCAATCAGGCCGATCGTCGCCAGTAACCGATGTCGGAAGCCCGTCATCGCCTTTCTCCTCATCTTTATCTGCTGCTGATGTAACGCAGGCCGCTTGAATTGGTTGTGAATGAAAATGGGATGGACCGTCCGGCGTTTATCTGCCGTTCAGAAAAGCCGGGTTTCGTTCATCTGGCTGACAGAAACCGTGTTTTTTCCGTCACATAATCGTCATTTATCCGGTTTTCGTCTTTCGTTCAGGAAACCTTCGGGCGGGTCTGATCATTTTGTGTCGTGTCTGGTGCAGCAGCTTGAAGCGCTCGCGCCGACCCGGCGGGTCCACACCGCCGCTTATCCTCAACAATAGAAAAAGGGTTACCCCCATGAAGACACTGCTTTTCACAGCGGCCGCCGCTGCGTCCTTCCTTCCCGCCGTCGCGATGGCGCAGGACGATGGCAGTTCCACTCGTCGCATCGAGCCCTATGTCGGCGTGATGGGCGGCGTGCATAATTTCGACAGCGAAACCGGCAAGGAAGGCATTCCCCCCGTCGGCTACAAGGGCCGCATGGTCGAAGGCGTCGCTGGCGTGAACTATAATGTCGCAGGGCCGCTGGTTCTCGGCGTCGAAGGCGGCGCGTCCAAGGGCGTGTCGGGCGATATCGACTGGGAATATAATGCCGCTGGCCGTGTTGGCGTGAAGGCCGGCAAGGACAGCCTGATCTTCGGCAAGGTCGGTTACAAGTGGGTCAATTTCGACGCGCTCGGCCCCGATAGCCAGGATTTCCATGGCACCACCTATGGCGCTGGCGTCGAACTCTCGCCCGCCGACATGGGCAGCTCGGCCATGAGCAGCAACATCCGTTTCCGGGTGCAGGCCGACACGATGGGCAATTTCCGTTCGATCCGCCCGATGGCGGGTGTCGTCGCGAAATTCTGATCTAGCCTCTAAAGGTTCGGGCGGGCCGTGACGGCTCGCCCCACCAGCCAATCCTTGCTGCAGCAAGGACTGGGGGTCCGGGGCGGTGCATTGGACTGCCTCCGTCCCGGATTCTCCCTCAATAGACGCCGATCATCTTGGCTCCCGCCACGATCAGCACCAGCGCCAAGGCGCGCACGATCATGGTCGAGGGTAGGCGAATGCCCAATGTCGTGCCCACCAGCGCGCCGGCGAGCGCAGCCCCGGCAAAAAGCGGCAGCGCCGCGGGAAGCTGTTGCACGGACGCCAGATTGCCGAGCAGCCCGGAAATGGAATTGACGAGGATGAACACCGCCGCGATGCCCGATGCGGCGCGCGGTGTTGCCCAGCCCAGGAACAGCAGTAGCGGCGAGAGGAAAATGCCGCCACCCGTACCCGTCAGGCCCGACAGCAGGCCGATGCCCGCCCCAGCCGCGATCGCCGCGATAATGGGCGGGTCTTTGACAGTTTCTGCCGTGCCGAGCGGCTTTGGCCACAGCAATCGTGCCGCCGACAGCCATAGAACCACCCCCACCAGCGGACGATAGAAATGCGTTGGCAGGATGATGCCTCCCCCGACGAAGGCCATGGGGATGGCCCCGATCAAAAAGGGCCAGAGCGTGCGCCAGCGGAACAGCCCGGCATGCACGAAACGAGCGGAGGTAAAGGTCGCCACGATGACGTTGAGAACCAGCGCCGTGGGACGCATGACCTGCGCAGGCAGGCCGAACAACGCCATCAACGCGATATAGGCCGATGCCCCGCCATGGCCGACGCTGGAATAGAGCGCTGCGCCGAAGAAGATGCAGGCGGCAAGGGCATAGGTGGCGTCAATCATGACAAGGGCGCTCGCACTCCGGTCCCGCCCCTGTCAATCCCCGCCCCCGGATGGGCTCACCCGCTGTTGCGCAACGCCGTCGCAATCGCGTTGATCGACAGTTCAATGCCTTCCTTGATGCGCGGATCATCTTCGCCCGCGCGGTGGCGTTTGAGCAGTTCGACCTGCAGCAGGTTGAGCGGTTCGATATAGGGCAGGCGCAGCCGGATCGAGGTTTCCAGCGCCGCATTCTTCTCCAGCAATCGCGATTGCCCCGTGGCCGCGAGCAGCCCGTCATGCGTCTGGTTCCACCCCTCGCGGATGCGGCCGAACAAGGTGTCGGCCATCCCCTGATCCTCGACCAGCGGCAGATATTGCGCGGCGATGCCCAGGTCCGACTTGGCCAGCACCATTTCCAGATTGGCGAGCGCGGATTTGAGGAAGGACCAATGCTGCGCCATATCGGCGAGCAGCGCCTTGTCCTCGAACCCCGCGAGCGCCTGGCCCACGCCATACCAGCCCGGCAGCATCACCCGCGCCTGCGCCCAGCTGAACACCCAGGGAATGGCGCGCAGATCCTCGATCGCGTTGCTCTTGGTACGGCTCGCCGGGCGCGATCCGATCTTGAGGCCGGAAATTTCCTGGATCGGGGTCAATTGCCGGAAAAATTCCTTGAACCCCTCCGTGCCGTAAACCAGGTCGCGATAGGCCGCGAAGGCATTTTTCGACAGTTCATCCATCGCCGCGGTAAAGCGCGCGGCGTCCCGCTCCGAAATCCCCTCCGGCTCCAGGCTGGCGAGCAGGGTCGCGCTGGTCATCGCCTCCAAATTGGTCATGGCGACATCGCGCGACCCGAATTTGGCGGCGATCATCTCGCCCTGTTCGGTGATGCGGATGCGCCCCTGCACGGTCCCCCGCGGCTGCGCCTGGATCGCAGCGAAGGCCGACCCGCCTCCACGCCCCACCGCCCCGCCGCGGCCGTGGAACAACTGCATCGCCGCGCCCGCATCGGCAAAGACGGGAGCAAGCGCCTGGCTCGCCTTGTAGAGGCTCCAGGTCGATGTGATATAGCCACCATCCTTGTTGCTGTCCGAATAGCCGATCATCACTTCCTGATGCCCGCGCGCCTGCACCACGCCCGCAATTTCGGGCAGGCCGAAATAGGCGGACATGATCGCGGGCGCGGCCTCCAGATCGCCGATCGTCTCGAACAGCGGGATCGCCATGATCGCGGCCTGTGGCGGCGCGCCATCCACGCCCGCCTGCCACAGCCCGGCCTCTTTCAGCAGGATATTGACCTCCAGCATGTCGGACACGCTTTCGGCCTTGGAAATGATATAATGAGTGATGCATTGCGGCCCATAGACGCGATGCGCCTCCGCCGCCGCATGGACGATCGCCAGTTCCGAGGCGGTTTCCTCGCCATAAGCCGAAAAGCGCGACCCCAGCGGCCGGTTGCTCGCCAATTCCTTGCGCAGCAGCGCGATGCGCGCATATTCGTCGAGCGCGGCATAGTCCGGCTCGACCCCGGCGACCTTGAGCAATTCACCCACCACCCGCTCATGCACGTCGCTATTCTGCCGCATGTCGAGCGTGGCGAGGTGAAAGCCGAACGTCTCGACCGCGCGGATCAGGCGGCCCAGCGCCCCGCCGCTCGACAGCGCGCCATTGCCCTCGCTCGCCAGCCCCTGCGCCACCGTCACCAGATCGCGGCGGAAATCCTGCGGCATGGCATAGGCCTCGCCCTTGAGCGCGGAGGGGCGGGCAGGCTGCGTGCCGGTCAGCGCGGTACAGGTCGCGGCCAGCCTAGCATAGATGCCGGATATGGCGCGGCGATAGGGCTCGTCACCCCGGCTGGGCGAAGCATCGCCGCTGCCTTCGGCCAGGTCCAGCACGGCTTGCGACACATGCGCCAGTTCGGTCGACAGCGAGAGTTCCGCGCCCAGAGCGTGCAACGCATCGAGATAATAAGCGATCGCCGCCTGACATCCGCGCTGCAAGGCATGGCGCAATTGCGGTGCCTGAACGAAGGGATTGCCATCGCGGTCGCCGCCGATCCAGCTGCCCACCCGCAGGAAACTTTGCGGCCGCGCGCCCAGCACCCGCTCCCACCGGGCATAGAGCGCTGGCAGCACCGGCAGGAAGGTGTCGCGGAAATAGGCCAGCACATTGTCGATCTCATCCGCGACGAACAATTTTTCGCGGCGCAGCGGGCGGGTCTGCCACAACAAGGCGATCTGGCGGAAAATCGCCTCGTCCAGATTTTCGCCATCCTCCGTCTCGTCGCGGCCCGCATCCTTGAGCAGCATCAGGTCGGCGATGCGGTTCTTGTGATCGATCATGCTCTTGCGCCGCACCTCGGTCGGGTGGGCGGTCAGCACCGGCACGATCAGGCTGTGCGACAGCAGGTCCAGCACCGCGTCGCGGCCAATGCCATGCGACTCCAGCCGCGCCAGCACCGACGCGACATCCGCGCCCGGCTCGGCGGCGATGCCCTGCCGGTCCTCGGCCAGGTTGGCGAGCATCGAAAACAGCATGAACCCGCGCACGAAATTGAGCGTATCATCCAGCGTCAGCGCATCCAGCCCGGTATCCGTCAGGTCCGCCCCCTGCACCCCGCGCGCCCGATCGACCGACGCCGACCGGATATATTCGGTCTGCTTGTAGAGGCTCTCCCCCCCATAAGCCCGGATCACGTCGCCCAGCAGGCGCCCCAGAAAGCGGATGTCGGGATTCTGCGTGATCGCAGGGGCGGAGGGGGAGGGGGAAAGAGTCGCCATGGGACGCGATGCTGCATTGCAACAGGGAATGGGTCAAGCGGAGGATGTAGGGGCGGGGGCAATTGGCAAAGCGAATGTCGTGCCTTGCCCTCTCCCGCCTCCGCGGGAGAGGCTACGGAGACTTGGCAGCGTGCTGCCTAGTCGCAGTCGGTGAGGGTCTTTCTTGCCGACTTCCAAGGGCGTCAGAACAGGCGATCCAGATCGCGCATCCCCTCGACCACGGTAACGATCGTCACCACGCCCTGCGCCGCATCATATTCTTAGAGGATCAGGTAGGCGCCGTGGACCAACCCCCGCGCGCCGGGCCGGAGGTCGTCCCGCGCGCGCCCGATTTCCGGGAAGATGCGAAGGCGCTCGATCTTGACGTTGATGGCACGCAACAGGCGATCGGCGGCATCGTCATTGTCGAGCGCAATGGTGCGCCATAGTCGTTCAAAATCGTCATCCGCCTGCTGCGAGACGATGATGTCAGCCATTGTCGGATGCAGCCGCCTTCTTGCCCTTCGCGCGCGTGATGATGGCTTCCATGTCGAGCGGGCCAGCCACACCGCTGGCCTTGCCACGATCCCACGCGTCCCGCAGCGCCAGCAATTCCTCCTGGCGGAACGCGCGCCGCTCGCTCCACAACCGCATCGCATCGCGCACGACTTCGCTGGCCGAAGCATATTCGCCAGCCTCGACGGCCGCATGGATTTTCGCCGCCATCTGATCGGGTACCACGACGGTCATCCGTTCATAAGCGCCCATAGGTCGGCCTCTCGTGTCGGTATGATATATTCATACTATCTCACAAGGCGCGGCTGTTCAATCGGGAGTCCGAACATGCCCGCCTCGACGAGGCGGATATAGATGCTTTGCTGGCAAGTGCAGCCACTTGTGTTACAATGCGTGCGACCAGCGAAAAGGAATGCGCCATGGCTGCCAGAACGACGATGACGATCCGGGTCACGCCCGATCTCAAGGAAAAGCTCGGCCGCCTTGCCCACAATACCCGCCGCACCAAGTCCTACCTCGCCGCCGAAGCGGTCGAAGCCTATGTGAATCGCGAATTGCAGATCATCGAGGGTATAGAGCGGGGGCTTGCCGACAGGGAGGCGGGCCGGGTGACGCCGCATGACGCCGCGATGGACCGGATCGACGCCGCGATTGCCGCAGCCGACAAAAATGCTGCATGAGGCATGTGCAATGGTCGGATGACGCGCTTGACGATCTGGAACGGCAAATCGTCCCTATCGCCAGAGACAATCCGGCGGCTGCGCGGCGGGTCGCCAAGCGGATACGCGAGACAGGCGACGCCTTGGCCGACTATGCGACCGGCCACCCCGGCCGTGTCGGCGGCACCTACGAAAAATCCGTCAACCGGCTCCCCTATATCCTCGCCTACGCGCTAAGCCGCGACGACACGGTGCTGACGATCCTGCATGTCATCCACACGTCGCGCAACTGGCACCCCGGCGATTGGCCAGAATGACAGGAATTGCCTGATTGTTGTGCGATGGCCGATAGGCGAATGTCCCGTTCGGAGCCAGGTTGCGGGAATAGCTGTCATTCACGCGGCGGCCTGCTTACCAACTGTCCGCTGATGTCGGGCCCGGCCTTTCGCAAGCGCGACCGCGGCTGGTCTGCAACGGACATCATCAGTAGTCGTTCGGACTGAAAATCAAAACAACGAAAAGCTGACGCTCGCTCAAGGATGCGGCCGCATTGGCGAACACCCGTTTATTCTTTACCGCTTCGAAATTTAAGCGTTCTATGCGTATGCAAGCGAAGGATGTGGTGCGACCAGCATGGCAACGACCGTTGAGATCAGCATAGCGGGCCGCGGCGAAGCGGATGCACCGCTCTTGGGAGACCTGATCGAACAGATTCAGGATTTCTTCGCCATGCTAAACGGCGTCGCTGAGACGATTGCAGGCGATACGACGGAGCGTTTTGATTGGAAGGTCGTCGGCCTCAGTAAGAATAGCCCTGCGCGTATCATCGTTGAGGCAGTCGCCTTGCCCGGCCATGCTGACGGGCCCGATCTGGCGGCGAGAGCTCGTGACGTCACCGTTGGCGGTCTCCGACAAATCATCTCGCAGGGCGAGCGGCCTCTGTATTGGAATGACAACGTCATCGAGTCGGCCGATCGCTTCCTGCGGCGGATTTCCGGAAGCCTTGCGGCAACTAGCGTCGGCTCGCTTGACCCCAACAGCCCTGAGTTGACGGTGGGCACGGCAGCCGCGGTGCAGGCGCTGAAGAACGTCGAACTGGTCAGGGAGGCCGAGCCGGTTCATCCTTACCGCGAACTCGGCAGCTTCGAGGGCTACATTCAGAATGTGGGCACTGACGGCTGGGGCCGGCCGTTCATCATCGTCAAAAGTCGCCTAACTGGCGGAGACGTTAAGTGCTTCCTTTCCGGCGAGGCGCTACGCGCTCTAGAGGGCGAGCCTGTCGCGCAGGTTGTGTGGCGGAACCGGCGCGTGACCGCGATCGGTGTGCTTAAATATAGATCCGTCGGCCGCCTGAGCCAAGCCGAAGTGTCCCGGCTTGACTTCGCCGATCCGGAGAAACTCCTTCCCCAGCTCAAGGACATTATTGATCCCGACTTTACGCATGGGCTCTCGTCCCATGATCACTTAGAGAGGGTACGGAATGGCGAAGCCTAGACGCGTCGCATGGGATGCGTGCACGTGGATCGCCACGATTATCCAAGAGAAGGCGCCGCTCAAAGGAGGGGGCGTCGAGGATCGCGCGATTCTCTGCAATCATGTGATCGACCTGGCTACGCGCAAGCAGGTGGAAATTGCCACGTCGGGACTGTCGCTCGCGGAAGTCTGCAAGGACGATCAGGTGAAACGAGAAGATGGCGACGTGCTTGCTGACTTTTTCCGGAACGAGTACATCCTGATCGTGCCAGTCGACCGATATGTCGGCACATTGGCGCGCGAACTGATGCAAGCCGGGCACCCTGGGCTTCGACCTCCTGACGCCGTTCATTTGGCGACAGCGGTGATCGCGGACGCCTCTGAATTTCACACCTTCGATTCCGCCCTGCTCAAGCTTGACGACAAGATTGTGAAGCCAGCGGGTGGGACACTGAGAATCAGAAAGCCGCCGCCACCGCCGCCAAGTCTCTTAGACGGAATGTGATGGTCCGCCGGGTCAAAAAATTGTCCCAGAACCGGTTAAATTCGGATGTCCGCTTTCAGGTACGGTGGAATCGCTGCCAAACGACGGCAAGTGGCGCATAACTGCCCGCCACAAAATCCCCTTTCCTACTCGCACATCCTCTGATTTATCCTTTCCGATGGACCAGCACCTCACACCGTCGCCGCCACCCCCGGCCAGCCGCACCCACTGGACGCCCGCCAAGCAGCGGCGCTTCCTGGTTGCCCTGCTCGAAACCGGCACCGTCGCCACCGCCGCGCGCAGCTTGGGATGTCGCCCACCAGCGCGCATCGCCTGCGTCGGCGGCTGGCGGGGACGATGTTCGACCAGAGCTGGGACTGGGCGCTGGCCCACTATGCGCAGGGCTTGGCGGATCCCTTCGCGCCGGACCCGCCGCCGCCCGCCGCGCCGCCAGCACCCCGCTGATGGCGATGCCCGCGCCTGTGGCCTCCCCTTGGTGTGAAGAAAAAATTTTCCGTTCGCCCTGAGCCTGTCGAAGGGACGCTTTTTCTTCGTTCTAAACTTCCGCGCGAAGAAAAGGACAGTCCTTCGACAGGCTCAGGACGAACGGCGTTTTCATATGCGATAGCCCTGTTGTCGCATCATAGTGACCCTGGCGTGACTTCACCGTGACCCAACACGAACCTCACCGGGTCTTCGCAGCGCCCTCACCCTTACTATTGGCGCCATTTTCCCGACGACGGTGTGAACTTCGGCCGATGCTCGACAGACGCGCCGCTGTCGCCGCCGCACCCCTCTTGCGCTCCCCCGCCCCCATGGGCCATGGGGTGGGCGTGACCGCCAGCATCAGCATAGGAACCGACAGCCACGGCAAGCCCGTGCTGGTCGACGTGGAGGAATTGCTCGCCACCCGGCTGCTCGTTCAGGGCAATTCGGGGTCGGGCAAGTCGCATCTGCTGCGCCGCCTGCTGGAGGAAAGCGCGCCGATGGTGCAGCAGGTGGTGATCGACCCGGAGGGGGATTTCGTAACGCTGGCCGACCGCTATGGCCATGTGGTGATTGATGCTGGCGACTATAATGAGCGTGAGATCGTCACCATGGCGACGCGGATTCGCGAACATCGCGCCTCGGTGGTGCTGAGCCTGGAGGCGCTGGAGATCGACGCGCAGATGAAATGCGCCGCCTCCTTCCTCAACGCCCTGTTCGATGCGCCCCGCGACCATTGGTATCCCGCTCTGGTGGTGGTGGATGAGGCGCAGATGTTCGCCCCCGCCGCCGCGGGCGACGTGTCCGACGAAGCGCGGCGGGTATCGCTGGCGGCGATGACCAATTTGATGTGCCGGGGGCGCAAGCGCGGGCTAGCGGGCGTGATCGCGACGCAGCGGCTGGCGAAGCTCGCCAAGAATGTCGCCGCCGAAGCCTCCAACTTCCTGATGGGGCGTACCTTCCTCGACATCGACATGGCGCGCGCCGCCGACCTGCTGGGCATGGAACGGCGGCAGGCGGAGCAGATCCGCGACCTGGAGCGCGGGCGCTTCCTGGCGCTGGGTCCGGCCATCTGCCGCCGCCCGGTGTCGGTGAAGATCGGCGCGGTCCACACCAGCACGCGCGGCGGCACGCACAAGCTGATGGCCCCGCCGGTGACCAGCGGCGAGGATTTTCAGGAATTGCTGTTCGCCCCCGAACCGCAGGATGCGGCCCCCGTCGCCCCGCCGCGCGCTGATCCGCCGCCGCGCCCCGCCGAGGAGATTATCCGAGCGCTGGCCGATTCGCCCTCGGCCAAGCCCGCCGCGCCCGAACTGGATTTCGGCCAGAATGAGCCGGTGGTGATGGCGGTGCTGGAAGAAATCGTCGCTGATCTGGGCGATGCGGCCCCCAGCGTGTCGACTTTGTACCAGGATTTCGGTGTGCGCTGCCGGATGAAGGGGCTGCGCACCCCGCCGCTGGACCTGCCCGCTTTCCGCAAGCGCTTCGCCATGGCGCAGGCTGGGATGATGGACGCGGCCGATCCGCGCTGGGAACCGGCGATGCGCGCCGCCGACACGCTGCCCGAAGACATGCTCGCCCCCTTCCTGCTGATCGCGCGCGCCGCGATGCAGGGGCTTCAATGCCCGGACGATGCCGCCCTGGCCCGCGCCTATGGCACCAGCTCGCCGGGGCGCGTCCGCCGCCTGATCGACTATATGGAAAAACTGGGCGTCATCGTCGCCCGCACCGATTTTTCGGGCAAACGCTCCATCGGCGTGCCGGGACTGGGCCTGTCGACGGCGGTGGCGGAGGGCTGAGCGGCGGCTTGCTCCCCTTTCGGGAGCGGCCTATAGCGCGGCCCATGACCGCCGAACCCTTCGCCAGACAGCTTGCCGCTTTGGACGCGCGCGGGCGGTTGCGTCGCCTGATGCCCCGGTCGGGCCATGATTTCGCGTCGAACGATTATCTCGGCCTCGCCGCCGATCCGATCATCGCCGGGGCGGTGGCCGATGCGATCGCGCGGGGGGTGCCGGTGGGGTCGGGTGGATCGCGGCTGCTGCGCGGCAATGCGCCCGAACATGAAGGGCTGGAGGCCAAGGCGGCGGACTTCTTCCGCACCCAGGCGTCGCTGTTCGTCGCCAATGGCTATGTCGCAATCTCGCTCTGTTCGGCACGCTGCCGCAGCGCGGCGACCTGATCGTCGCGGACGAACTGATCCACGCGAGCGCGCATGACGGCATCCGCATGAGCAAGGCCGCCGCCGTCTTCGCCCGCCATAATGACGTGCAAAGCTTTTCCGACCTGATCACCGCCTTCCGCGCCGAAGGGGGCAAGGGCCGCATCTGGATCGCAGTCGAAACGCTCTATTCGATGGATGGCGACCTCGCCCCGCTCGCCGATCTCGCCAAGCTGGCGGCCAAACATCATGGCATGCTGCTGCTCGACGAAGCCCATGGCACCGGCGTCTTCGGGCCGGGTGGACGCGGGCTTTCGGCGGGGCTGGACGGGCTGCACAATGTCGTCACGCTCCACACCTGCGGCAAGGCGATGGGGGTGGAAGGCGCGCTGATCTGTGGACCGCGCCTGCATATCGACTATCTCATCAACCGCGCCCGCGCCTTCATCTTCTCGACGGCACCCTCGCCGCTGATGGCGGTCGCGGTATCCGCCGCGCTCGACCGGATCGAGGAAGCGAGCGACCTGCGCGATCGGTTGAAGACGTTGCGGCAGGATGCAGCCGAAGCCATCTGCGCGCCGCTCGGTCTGCCCGCGCCGCGCAGCCAGATCGTGCCGGTCATCCTGGGCACGGACGCGCGCACCATGGCGGCGGCGGCGGCCTTGCAGGACGCCGGGTTCGACGTGCGCGGCATCCGCCCGCCGACCGTGCCGCCGGGCACTAGTCGCCTGCGTATATCGCTGACGCTCAATGTCGGGCGCGCCGACATCGCCGCGCTCGGCCGTGAATTGCAAAGGATCATGCGATGAGCGTGCTTGTCGTCACCGGCACCGATACCGGCATCGGCAAGACGGTTTTTGCCGCTGGCCTCGCCGCTGCGTTGGGCGCGCATTATTGGAAGCCGATCCAGGCCGGGGTCGATCCCGATGGCGACAAGGAAGAGGTGGCCCGCCTGTCCGGCCTGCCCGCCGCGCATATTCTGCCCGAAGCCTATAGGCTGGCGACGCCCGCCTCGCCGCATCTCGCCGCGCGGATCGACGGGGTGACGATCGAATTGGACCGGCTGGCGCTGCCGCAAGTCGACGGACCGCTGGTGGTCGAAGGCGCAGGCGGCGTCCTCGTGCCGATCAGCGAGACGCTGTCGATGGCGGACCTGTTCGCCCATTGGGGCCAGCCCGTCATCCTGTGCGCGCGCACCGCGCTCGGCACGATCAACCATAGTCTGCTCAGCGTCGAGGCACTGCAGTCGCGTGGCGTGCCGATCGCGGGCATCGCTTTCATCGGTGAGGCGCATGCGGAGAATGAGCGGATCATCCCGCTGCTGGCGGCTATCCCCAGCCTTGGCCGCCTGCCACTGCTCGATCCGCTGAACCCGGTCGCTCTGGCCGAGGCGTTCGCGGCGCATATACGGCTTTCCGATCCTTTCAACGGCTGATAATATTCGACCAACGACATGGACAGGCTTGTTGGACAGGCGTTCAAGTCCCCGTCATGCCGGGCGCGTCCGATGCGCCCACTTCAAGCAAGGGATGCTTTGATGAAACACCTCCTCCTGGGCGCTGCCGCCTCCGCACTGGCGCTGACCGCTGGTATCGCCCACGCGCAACAGCCCGCCCCAGCCATCACCACCGCCCCGGCTTCGGCCAAGCCCACTTATGGCAGCTATGGCTTCGACGCGGCGGGCATGGACCTGTCAGTGAAGCCCGGCGATGATTTCTACGACCATGCCAATGGCACCTGGGCGAAAAACACGCCGATCCCCGCCGACAAGTCCAATTATGGCGCGTTCAACACGCTCGACGAATTGTCGCGCACCCGCACCCGCGCGATCCTGGACGCGGCGAAGGAGGATCCGGCGAGCAAGATCGGCGCGGCCTATGCCAGCTATCTCGACACCGCTGCGGTCGAAGCCAAGGGGTTGGCTCCGATCAAGCCCTGGCTCGCCGAGATCAAGGGCGTGAAGGACAAGGCGGGCTATGCCACGCTCGCCGCCAAGGCCGCCCGCGCCGGGATCAGTGGGCCGTTCCGCTTCTATGTTGGGCAGGACGATAAAGACCCCGAAACCTATATCCTGTCGATGAGCCAGGGTGGCCTGGGCCTGCCCGATCGCGACTATTATCTGGATGAAAAGCCGGAAATGGCCAAGATCCGCGCGGCCTATGTCGCGCATCTTGAGGCGATGCTGACGCTGGCGGGCGAAAGCGACGCCAAGGCGCGCGCCGCCGCCTTGATGGCGTTCGAGACGGACGTGGCCAAGGTTCACTGGACCCAGATCGACAGCCGCGACGCGGACAAGACTTACAACAAGTTGACGCTCGCTGGCCTGCAAAAGGCCGCGCCGGGCTTCGATTTCGCTGCCTATTTCAAGGCCAATGGCCTGACGCCGACCGACCTGCTCGTCGCCCAACCCTCGGCCATCACCGGCGAGGCGGCGCTGATCGCCAAGACGCCGATCGCCGTGCTGAAGGACGCGCTGATGCTGCGCAGCCTGCACGCCTATGCCGACAAACTGCCCGACAGCATCGCCAATGCCGACTTCGCCTTTTACGGCACCACCCTGTCGGGGACGCCGGAGCGCGAGGCACGGTGGAAGCGGGGGGTCGATTTCCTCAAGGACTCGCTCGGCGAAGAAGTCGGCAAAGTCTATGTCGCGCAATATTTCCCGCCCGAAACCAAGGCGGCAATGGATGTGCTGGTCAAGAATGTGATCGCCGCCATGGGGCGTCGCATCGACGGCCTGCCGTGGATGAGCGATACCGCCAAGGCGCGCGCGCACAAGAAGCTGGCTGCCTTCACCCCTAAGATCGGCTATCCCGACAAATGGCGCGACTATGACGGGCTGGCCATCCAGCGCGACGATCTGCTGGGCAATGCGATGCGCGCCAGCCAGTTCGATTTCGACTATAATATCGGCAAGCTCGGCAAGCCCATCTATCGCTGGGAATGGGGCATGACGCCGATGGAGATCAACGCCTATGCCAATTTCGGCATGGTCGAGATCGTGTTCCCCGCCGCGATCCTGCAACCGCCCTTCTTTGATCCCAATGCCGACCCGGCGGTCAATTATGGCGGCATCGGCGCGGTCATCGGCCATGAATTGAGCCATCATTTCGACGATCAAGGCGCAAAATATGACGAGACCGGCAAGCTCAACCAATGGTGGACCGACGCCGATGTCGCCAATTTCAAGGCGCTGACCGACAAGCTGGTCACCCAATATGACGCCTATGAGCCCTTCCCCGGCGCGCATGTGAAGGGGGCGTTCACGCTCGGCGAAAATATCGGTGATCTGGGCGGGTTGGCCGTGGCGCTCGACGCCTATCATGCGTCGCTGGGCGGCAAGCCTGCGCCGGTGATCGACGGCATGACCGGCGACCAGCGCTTCTTCTTGGGCTGGGCGCAAGTGTGGCGGCGCAATTATCGCGAGGCCAATCTGCGCCGGCGGCTGGTGACCGATCCGCA
The DNA here is from genome assembly GCF_000588875.1 of Sphingobium sp. Ant17. Taxonomy (GTDB): domain Bacteria; phylum Pseudomonadota; class Alphaproteobacteria; order Sphingomonadales; family Sphingomonadaceae; genus Sphingobium. The sequence continues at coordinate 11,129 of NZ_JEMV01000032.1, read as the reverse complement.
TGCGCCGTCGCAATATCGCGCCGATATCGTGCGGAATTTCGATAGCTGGTATGAGGCGTTCAAGCCTGCGCCGGGCGGCAAGCTCTATCTGAAGCCTGAAGAGCGCGTCAAAATCTGGTGATAACGAGTGTGCGCCGACCCCGATTTTCAGAGTCGGCGCATACTTGTTGTGAGAGCGCAACGATAAGGGCTGCTGACGGCCCGTTTCGCAAAAAAGACGAGCCGTCGGGAACCCGAACGTCGTCCGCCTTATGCCACGGCTCGACGGAACGGGCCTTCCCATGCCGATGCGTTGTCCACAGCTTCTGACGGGTCATCAGTTCAAGGAGACGCATTTTGAAGAGCTTCACCCTTTCCCACGCCCTCAAGGCTGGCATTGCATCGGCCGCTCTTTTCGCGGTTGCCCCGCTCGCGGCGCAGACCGCGCAGACTGCCCCTGCGGCACCCGCTTCGCCGACAGCACCCGCCGCCGGTGCCAGCAATTTCAGCGATAGCGATATCCAGCAATTTGCCGCTGCGGCCACCGAGGTGACGAAGATCCAAGCGGATGCATCGATCCCGGCGGCCGAGAAGCAGCCCAAGATGCTGGCAGCGTTGCAGGCGTCCGGTTTGCCGCCCGAAAAGTTCAACCAGATTGGCCAAGCAGCCGCGAGCGATCCCGCGCTTCAGCAGCGTATTCAGGCGGCTGCGCCCGCTGCGTCCGCTCCGTCGCAGCCCTGATGAAAGAATGATGGGTCGGTCCTGGATCGGCCCATCGTTCGCCCGGCCCTCCGGTAGTTCCCGACCGGTTAAAAATATCAGGGGGTGACGGCGACCGCGCTGTCTGTCTATCGTGCCCGCCATGCACGAACTCGCCCTATCCATCGCGCTTATCGGCATTTTGGGAATTGGCGCGCAATGGATCGCCTGGCGCACAGGCTGGCCCGCCATCGCGCTGATGCTGGCGGCAGGCGTCGTTGGCGGTCCCGTCCTTCATGTCATCAACCCCGAACATGTGTTCGGCGAACTGCTCGAACCGATGGTGTCGATCGCGGTTGCGCTGATCCTGTTCGAAGGGGGCCTCAGCCTCAATTTCCGGGAATTGCGCAAGACCGATGGCGCGGTGATCCGCCTTGTCGTCCTGGGCGCGCCGATCGGTTGGGTATTAGGCGCAATCGCCTGCTACTATGTCGCCGGGCTGGTTTGGCCGGTCGCGATCCTGTTCGCCGGGATATTGGTGGTCACTGGCCCGACCGTGGTGTTGCCGCTGCTGCGTCAATCCAACGTCGCTGCGCGCCCCCGCGCCATCCTGAAATGGGAAGCGATCGTCAATGATCCGGTCGGGGCGTTGCTGGGCGTCGTGACCTACGAATATCTGCGGCGAGCGGGCGAGGGCGGGACGCTGGCGTCGGTCATTCTCTCGCTGCTGGGCGCCGCGGTCATCGCCGGACTGATCGGCTGGCTTGCCGCCCGCCTGATCGGCTGGGCCTTTCCGCGCGGCCATGTGCCCGAATATCTCAAGGCACCGATATTGCTGGTCGCGGTGATCGGCGTCTTCGTCGGATCGAACATGATCCAACAGGAAACCGGATTGCTGGCGGTCACGGTGATGGGCGTGGCGTTGGCCAATATGCGCTTCGATTCGCTGCGCGACATTCAGCCGTTCAAGGAGAATGTCACTGTTCTCCTGATTTCGGGCGTGTTCGTCATCCTGTCGGCCTCGCTTAACATCGAAGTGCTGCGCCAGTTCGAATGGCGCTTCATCGGCTTCCTGCTGGCGCTGCTGTTCCTGGTCCGGCCCGCAACGGTCCTGCTCAGCCTTGCCTTCTCCCCCGTCCCCTGGAACGAGCGGCTGCTGCTCGCGTGGATCGCGCCGCGCGGCATCGTCGCGGTAGCGATTTCCGGTCTGTTCGCGCTGCGGCTCGACCGGCTGGGCTATGGCGACGGCTCCATCCTCGTCACCCTGTCCTTCGCTGTGGTCATCGCGACGATCCTTTTCCACGGCTTTTCGATCAAGGCCGTCGCGCGGTGGCTCAAGGTGACGGGCGCGTCGGAGCAGGGGCTGCTGATCGTCGGCGCGACGCCCTTTACCCTGGGTCTGGCCGACCAGTTGCGGCAGCTCGACATACCGGTAACGATTGCCGACAATAGCTGGCAGCGGCTCGCCCCGGCCCGGCACAAGGGCATTCCCACCTATCATGGCGAAATCCTGTCCGAAGCCACCGAGGAACGGCTGGACCTGACCCAGTTTCAGGTGTTGGCCGCCGCGACCGGCAACGAAGCCTATAACGCCTTGGTCTGCAATGAATTCGCGCCGGAGATCGGGCGCGACAATGTGTATCAGCTGGGCGACGCCAGCGATGACGAAGACCCGCGCACCTTGCCCGAATCGCTGCGTGGGCGAACGCTCTTCACATCGGGGCACGGCGTGGAAGAGATCGTCGAACGCGAGGAGCAGGGCTGGACCTTTCGCAAGACGAAGATCAGCGATCAATTCGATTATGAAGCGGCCCGTGCCGCGCTGCCGCCGGAAGGGGACATGCTGTTGCTGCTCCGCCGGACAGGGGCGCTGCGCTTCTTCTCTCATGCCTCACGCCCCACGCCCCAGCCCGGCGACACCATCCTGTCCTATGTGCCGCCCGTCCCGATCCGATCGAAAGGAAAGGAAGAATGACCAAATTGGCCCCAACCGCGCTATTTTTGTGCGCGAGTCTGGCTGCTTGCCAACCACCCGGCGCGCCAGAGGCTGCCAATGCTGCGGATAATGCCGCAATAGCCGACAATGGTGTGGCGGAAAATGGCGCGGGCAATGTGGTCGAGCCGCAACGCTCCATCCTGCGCCCAGAAGTCGTGCCGACGGTGGAAGAACCCAAGATCGAGCCGGAAGAATTGCTGATCGGCTTTGGCGCTATGTCGCTTCAGTTGGACGATGGGGCTAAGGCGGCGCTCGACGCGCTGATGGCCACCCCGGCAATGCAGGCGGGCGGGACTATCGCGCTGCGCGGGCATAGCGATTCGCTGGGTACCGATGGCGATAATCGTGTTGCCTCGCGCCGCCGCGCCGAGCGGGTGCGCGATTATCTGGTCGAAAAGGGCGTTGCGGCCGAGCGCATCACGCTGGTCGCGCTGGGAGAAACCCGGCCGATCGCGCCCAATGCCAAGGAGGACGGCAGCGACGATCCCGACGGCCGGGCGAAAAATCGTCGCGTCGAGGTCCGCGTGACGCCGCCGCCCGTCGTCATCCCGCCCCCCATGCCGGTCGGCGTGTCGGACACGGAGAAGCCATAGCCTTGCAGGCGGCACTCGCCTAAAGGCAGGCCATGACTTCTCCCGTCTGGCACCCCTTCACCCAGCATGGCCTGAATGAGCCAATCCCCCAGGTCGTGCGCGCCGAGGGCGCACGGCTGCATCTGGCCGATGGCAGCACTTTGATCGACGCGATTTCGAGCTGGTGGGTCACGACGCATGGCCATTGCGACCCGCGCATTGCCGCCGCCATCGCGGCGCAGGCGGGGCAGCTCGATCAACTGATCTTTGCGGGCTATACCCATGCACCGGCCGAAGCCGTGGCGCGCAGTTTGATCGACCTCGCCCCGCACGCGGCCGATCAGCCCAGCCTTGCCCATGTCTTCTATTCCGACAGTGGATCCACCGCGGTCGAGGTCGCGCTGAAAATGGCGCTCGGCTATTGGCATAATCGGGCGCTGGACGGGCTGGGCGAGGCGCGCAGCCGCCTATTGGTGCTGGACCATAGCTATCATGGCGATACGATCGGCACGATGTCGATCGGCGAGCGAGGCGTTTATAATGCCGCCTGGACGCCGTTGCTGTTCGATGTCGGGACCATCCCCTTTCCTGCGCCCGGCGAGGAGCGGGCCTGCCTCGATGCGCTCGACGCCGCATGTCGGGAAAAGCCGGCCGCCTTCATCGTCGAGCCGTTGATCCTGGGCGCAGGCGGCATGCTGATCTATTCCGCCGCGATGTTGCGCGAGATGGCGGCGATCTGCCGCCGCCACGATGTCCTGTTCATTGCGGACGAAGTGATGACCGGCTGGGGCCGCACCGGCACGCTGTTCGCCTGCGAACAGGCAGGGGTCGTGCCCGATATCATGGCGGTGGCAAAGGGGATTACTGGTGGCGCGATCCCGCTTGCCGCGACGCTGGCGACTGCGCCGATCTTCGAAGCGCATTGCTCGACCGACCGGGCGCGGCTCTTCTATCATTCGTCCAGTTATACCGCCAACGCCATTGCTTGCGCGGCGGCGGCGGCCAATCTCGCTATCTGGCGCGAGGAGGATGTGCTCGGCCGGATCGCGAGGCTGAGCGATGGCATTGCGACGAGACTCGCAGAATTGGCGCACCATTCCGCCTTCGCCAATCCGCGGCAATTGGGGACGATCGCGGCGATCGACCTGATCGCGCCGGATGCGGGCTATCTTTCGGACCTGGCGCCTCGGCTGCGCGCTTTCTTCCTGGAACGGGGCATCCTGCTGCGGCCGCTGGGCAACAGCCTCTACTTGATGCCGCCCTATTGCTTGGATGACGGCCAGCTGGATCATATCTTTGCGACGCTCATCGCGGCGGGGGATCATTTCAGCGCGAAAGCTTGACTTCCATTTTGCAGAGTTTGGCGCTATGGCGACGCGATTTTGCGAATTTGGGATATTATGGCGAAAGAAGAACTGCTTGAAATGCGCGGACATGTTGTGGAGCTTCTCCCCAACGCGATGTTCCGTGTCCGGCTTGAAAATGACCACGAAATTCTCGGCCACACCGCTGGCAAGATGCGCAAGAATCGCATCCGCGTGCTGGTGGGTGACGAAGTGCTTGTCGAGCTGACCCCTTACGACCTGACCAAGGGTCGGATCACGTACCGTTTCAAATAAGTCGTATTCGATGCGGCTTATATTGGCTTCGGCATCCCCCCGGCGGCTCGCGCTTTTGGGGCAGATTGGCGTCGTCCCCGACGCGGTCGATCCTGCCGATCTCGACGAAACGCCTCACAAGGCCGAACTGCCTGCGCTCTATGCCGCGCGCATTGCCGCTGAAAAAGCGGTGGTGGTGGCGGCGCGCCATGGCGGGGCGCTAGTCCTGTCGGGCGATACGGTGGTGGCCGCCGGACGGCGCATATTGCCCAAGGCGGAAAGCGAGGCGGAGGCGCGCGCGTGCCTGACGTTGCTGTCGGGCCGCCGCCATCGCGTGCTGAGCGCGATCACGCTGATCGACGGCGCGGGTGTGGCGCGCCATCGCCTGTCGACCAATATCGTGACGTTCAAGCGGCTGGAGGCGGCGGAGATTGACCGCTATATCGCCAGCGACGAATGGCGCGGCAAGGCGGGCGGCTATGCGATCCAGGGCAAGGCCGCCGGGCTGATCCGTGCGATTCAGGGCAGCCATAGCGCGATCATGGGCCTGCCGCTCTACGAAACCCGCACGCTGCTGAAAGCAGCGGGCCATCCCCTCGATTAGGAACCGACATGGCCGAGTGGCTTTATGAAGAAGGCATTGGCGAGGCCCGTGCAGCGCTGATCGAAAAGGGCCAACTGGTCGAGGCGCTGATCGAGCGCGAGGGCGATGCCGCGCGCGCTGGCGCGGTGATGCAGGGCAAGCTCATCACCACGGTCATCCCCAAGAAGCGCGGCATCGTCCGCTTGATCAGCGGCGAGGAGGTGTTGATCGAACCAATCCCGCCCCGTCTGGCGGAGGGCGCGAACCTGCTGGTCGAAATCCTGCGCGAAGCGATCCCCGAAGAAGGCCGCCCCAAGCGCGCCAAGGGTCGTAGCACCCAGCCGGGCATGAAAGCGCAGGCCGGCGCAACCCTGCTCCAGCGCATCCGCGCTACTGGGGTGCCCGTCGTCCCGTGCCCCGCGCATGAGGAAGACCGGTTGGAAGCCCATGGCTGGAGCGAGTTGATGGAAGAAGCCATCAGCGGCGAGGTTGGCACCGAAGCCGCGGCGCTGCGCCTCTATCTGACGCCCGCCATGCTGCTGATCGATATTGACGGGTCGCTGCCACCCGCGCAGCTGGGGCCGAAGGGCGCGAAACTGGCGGCGCAGGCGGTGCGGCGCATGGGACTGGCCGGGTCGATCGGCATCGACCTGCCGACGATGAACAATAAGGATGAGCGGATCATCGCCGCCGCCCAGATTGACAAATATCTGCCGCTCCCATTCGAGCGCACGGCGGTCAACGGGTTCGGCTTTGTCCAGATTATCCGCCGCCGCGAGCGCGCGAACCTGATGGAGTTGCTGCGTGAAGACCCGGTAGCGACCGCTGCGCTGGCGCTGTTGCGCCGGGCCGAACGCCATGGCCAGGGCGGTGCCGCGACGCTGACCGCCGCGCCCGCCATCATCGACTATCTGTACAAGCGGCCGACCTGGATCGAGCAGCTCGCCAAGCGGCGTGGCGGGGCGATCAGCTTGCAGGCGGACGCCACGCTCGCGATCGCGGGTGGCCATGTCGCCTAAAGCCGCCGCCTGCCCCGTCTGCAAGCAGCCCGCCAGCGCGGACGCCCGTCCCTTTTGCAGCACGGCCTGCCGCGACCGCGATCTGCTGCAATGGCTGGGCGAAGGCTATCGCGTGGCCGGGCCACCCGCCGAAGATGACGCGCAAAAAATCGGCGATTATGGGCTAGACAGCGAACAGGATTGACGCCTATAGGCACCCCTCCATCGGGCGGAACCCTCCGCAGTTGGCCGTGCCTGGATAGCTCAGTTGGTAGAGCAAGCGATTGAAAATCGCTGTGTCGGCGGTTCGAATCCGTCTCCGGGCACCATTTCCCTTGTTTTTCCTGTCCATAGCCGTCCGAAATCCATGGTATATTTTGGACGGTTTGTGGTATCTCGTCCGCCGTCGTCCATGTGCCTGCCTTGCCACCCGGATGCACCAACGGTATTTTTCTTGGTATTAAAACCAGGAAAATCGACGTCATGCTCACCGATGCCGCCATCCGTAAAATTGGGCTTCAGGACAAATCGTTTAAAGTCGGCGACATGCACGGGCTCTATCTGCTCGTGAACCCTAACGGCGCTCGCTACTGGCGCTGGAATTTCTCGCATGGCGGAAAGCAGCAGACGCTATCGCTCGGCGTCTATCCGGAAGTCTCACTCAAGGAGGCCCGGGAGAAGCGCCTGGAAGCAAGCAAGCTGCTTGAGCGCGGCACGAACCCATCCACCTACAAAAAGCTAGCCCGCGCCCTCGCGCTGAATGGCGGGACGAGTTTTGGCGAGGTAGCGCAGGAGTGGCTTGCCAAGTTGGAAGCCGAAGGGCGTTCGAAAGCCACGATGGAAAAGATGCGATGGTTGCTGCGCTATGCAGAGCCGATCATTGGCGAGCGGCCGATCGGTGAACTGACCGCGCCGGAAGTGCTTGCTGTCCTGCGAGTTGTAGAGGTGAAGGGGCGCTACGAATCGGCGAGGCGGCTGAGGACCACCTGCGGCAGCATCATGCGTTATGCGATCGCCACTGGACGCGCACAGCGTGACGTCACAGCTGATCTCCAAGGCGCGCTTATCACGCCCAAGGTCACGCATCGCGCTGCCATCACCGATCCCGGCGGGGTCGGAGAGCTGTTACGCGCCCTGTGGGGCTATGAGGGCCAACCTGCGGTCGAGATTGCGCTCAAGGTGGGCATTCACACCTTTGTCCGGCCCGGCGAGCTGCGCCATGCCGAGTGGAGCGAGTTCGACCCGGATCTGGCCATCTGGACGATCCCGGCGGAGAAGATGAAAATGGGGCGTGAGCATCGCGTGCCGCTCTCCACGCAGGTCATGGACCTGCTGGAGGCGCTCTACCCGATCACCGGTCACGCTAAATATCTGTTTCCAAGCATTCGCGATCCGAGGCGGCCGATGTCGGAGAACACCGTAAACGCTGCCCTTCGGAGGCTGGGTTATGACAAGACCCAGATGACCGGGCACGGCTTCCGCGCGACGGCGAGCACGCTGCTTAATGAAAGCCGCAAATGGCATCCTGACGCGATCGAACGGCAATTAGCGCATGTCGAGAGCAACGATGTCCGGCGCGCCTATCTGCGCGGCGAGCATTGGAACGAGCGGGTCAAGATGATGCAATACTGGAGCGACTATCTCGATCAGCTTCGGGCGGCCGAGAAAATTATTAAGGCCAGGTTCGGGCGGCGCTGACGAGGGTTCACCGTTGGTTCCAAAGTCGTGGGCCTATGTGAAAAATCGCATAATCTACTTTTATGTGATCTGGAACATAAGACGGTTTTATGCTGAAAAAAGCATATTGTAGATTTATGCGATATGAGGCATAAGAGTGAGCAGGGAGACTGGCTCATGGCTCATATCGCACGATCGTCCAGGCAGCTCGGCGCCGCCATCCAGCGCGCGCGCAAGCAGAAGGGCATGAGCCAGACAGAACTGGCTGGCCTGGCGGGCCTGCGACAGGAATTGGTCTCGAAAATCGAGACCGGACAGGAGGGCACCCGATTGTCCTCGATCTATGCGCTGTTCGCCGCCCTCGATCTGGAAATGGTCATCGATCAGCGGTCCGGCAAATCGGCGCCTGATATTGAGGATATCTTCTGATGGGCCGGCGCAGAACGCACCCGCCGCTCAACATATTCATCAACAACCGTCTGGCTGGACGTCTCCTCAAGCAATCCAGCGGCGCCATCGAATTCCGCTACGATCAAAGCTGGCTCGGCTGGGAGCATGGATTTCCAATCTCCCTTTCGTTGCCCCTGCGCGAATCGCCGTACACCGGCGAAGCTGTGCTCGCCGTCTTCGATAATCTGCTGCCGGATAATGCGGCCGTGCGTCGCCGTGTCGCCGAGCGGACCGGCGCCCAGGGCAGCGACGCCTATAGTCTGCTGGAGCGTATCGGGCGGGATTGCGTGGGCGCCATGCAATTCCTGCCGGATGATGTCGCCTCCGATGGCATTCAGCCGGTGGATGGAGAGCCCATCAGCGACACCGAGATCGAGCAGATGCTGGCCAATCTCACGCAGGCGCCACTAGGCATCGACATGGAGCATGAGTTCCGGATTTCGGTTGCCGGAGCACAGGAAAAGACAGCCCTGCTTTTCCATGATGGCCAGTGGCTAAGACCGCTCGGAACAACCCCCACAACCCACATCCTCAAGCCGCAACTCGGTAAAATTCCCACGGCGTTCGGGATGGTCGACATGACCGACAGCGTCGAGAATGAACATTATTGCCTCAAGCTGCTGGAAGGCTTTGGCTTGCCCGTCGCAAAGACCGAGATCGCCACATTCGGCGCGCGCAAGGTGCTGGCGGTCGAGCGCTTCGATCGTCGCTGGAGGAGTCCGACCGAACTGATCCGACTGCCCCAGGAAGACCTCTGCCAGGCCTTGGGCATCCCTTCTGTCCAGAAATATCAGAGCCATGGCGGGCCTGGCGCCGTTGCAATCCTCAAGCTGCTCGGAAGCAGCGATAATCCCCTTGAGGATCAGGCCGCTTTCCTGAAAAGCCAGATTATATTCTGGCTCATCGGGGCAACGGACGGTCACGCCAAGAATTTCAGCATCTTCTTGCGCCCTGGCGGACGCTTCGGGCTCACGCCATTCTACGACGTTCTCACGGCTCAGCCTGCGTTCGATGCGCGGCAGATCCAGAACAACAACTATAAGCTCGCGATGTCTGCGGGCAACAGCCGCAAATATCAGATTCTGAACATTGTCGGACGACATTTCGTGGAAACCGCGAAGGGGGCGGGGCTGGGTCCTACTCTCATCGGCAAGGTGTTCCGTGAGGTCATCCATATGGCAGAAAGAGCCCCTGAGCAGGCAATGTCCATGATGCCCGATGGGCTTGCCACAGCCACACATGCAAGCATCATGAATGGCATGGAGGCCAGGCTGAGGGCATTGGAGCTTGGGCTCGCCGAAATCTGAGCCACATCTGAAGGGCAACCGCTTGCTGACGGAGCCATCAAGATGACTGCCCTGGGTGTATCGCAAGTCGGCATCAATTTACCGGGAAGGCCCTGAGCGGCGACCACTGACACATAGTCAATTGCCACTTGGCAGCTTATTGTTTAATTCTGCCATATGGCCATCCTGCAACCTATTGAGACAGCTCCGGCTCCGTTCCGGCAGGAACGTGTCACGCAAGAAGAAGTTAGGCCGATGTTTCGCGCGGCTCTCAATCTGTTTGCCAGATGGGGTATCACCGATGAGTAGGCTGCCGTTCTTACCGATATGCCGGTGCGCAGCTTGGCGCATGTCGAAAGCAACGATGTCCGGCGCGCCTATCTGCGCGGAGAGCATTGGAATGAGCGGGTGAAGATGATGCAATATTGGAGCGATTATCTCGACCAGCTCCGAGCGGCTGAAAAGGTTATCAAAGCGAAATTTGGGCGGCGGTGACGAAGCAAGAGTGAATGGGAATGCCGATTGGCTTATACGCCTTACCCCGTGCGCAGCTCTATGCGAATTAGCACATAGTAGTTTGATATTGCCATTTGGCATTTATTTCATATATGATGCCATACGGAGGCGATTATGAGCATGTTGCAACCCATCGAGACGGTTCCAGCTCCGTTCCGGCCTGAGCCTGTCACGCAGGATGAAGGCGGCGCGATGTTTYCGTGCGGCCCTCAATCTTTTCGCCAAGTGGGGGCGTCAGGACGAGCAAGCTGCTATGCTGACCGATATGCCTTTGCGCAGCTCCGTCGGTGGAAGGCTGAAGGGGCGGGCCGCATCTCGCGTGACGGCCTTGCGCGCTTGTCCAACCTCATGGGCATCCACAAGGCCTTGCGAATCATCTTTGAGGAGCCGCAGCGCGGCTATGACTGGATGAAGGCGCCCAACGCCGTCTTTGATGGCGCAAGCGCGCTGTCCGTCATGCTGGGCGGCGAATTGACCGACATCATGCGGGTGCGGCGCTATTTGGACGCGGAGCGTGGCGGCTGGTGACGGTGACTGATGGTCCGCCGGTCAACAGGGTCCATTGGGAGGGGGCGGTCAGGATCATCCGCAGCATCTATCCTCCGATAGATCTGTTCGAGGACATTGCGGACCTGCAGACTGGCCCCTCCTCATCTCCGCCGAGCAGAAGACAAATCCGCGGATCATGACGTCGGTTGGCGAATATCGATCTTGTCCCTCCCGCGCGCGGTCGGCGGCGTGGTCGGCCGCTCCTATCTCATGGCGTCATTCACTC
>NZ_JEMV01000031.1 GCF_000588875.1 Sphingobium sp. Ant17 | reverse complement strand
CGCCGCCAGCGTCGCGGCGGGTCGAGCGGCAAGGTCACCGACCGTCCGCAGGCCCGCCCGGCGCAGCGCGACCGCGCTTTCCTCCTCCAGCCGCAGCGCCTCCACCGGCAGGCGGCGGATTGTTGCCGCTTCGTCCGGCGCAGGCGGGACAGGGAAGCGGGCAAGCGCGTGAGCCGCCTCAGGACTGGCGGCGATCGCGTGGCGCACCCGCATGCCGTAGCGCTCCAGCCGGTCGGCCGCATCGCGCGCCAGTGCTTCTTCCCCACCCCATAGATGGTCACACCCGCTGATATCGAGCATCAGCCCATCGGGACCATCGAGTGCGGCATTGGGGGTATAACGCCCGCAGCCATCGCACAGCCGTTCGAGCCAGTCCTGGTCGGCATGGGGCTGGGCGTCGAACACGCGCAGGTCCGGCTCGCGCGCGCGCGCGTCGGCCAGGGTCATGGCCGGCAGCAAGCCGATCGCCAGCCCGTCGGCATCGACGCTCGCCAGCCGCATTGCGCCGCGCACGGGTTCGACGATGACCGCCGGGCCATTGCCGCCCGCCGCCCATTGGTCAGGCCGCGCGACCCGCAGCCGGTCCAACGCCAGGAAGGGGAAATGCAGCGCCAGATAGCGGCGTGTCACGGCTGTCGTCATCGTCATGGCGTTCATCAGCCGCGTCTCCAAATTTACCCTTGTGGCTGTCCCAGCTTAGTCGCCACATCATGCCATCCGGCCCTGCCCGGCGACGCAGCAGGGTGACGTCGAAGGCGCTTTGGCCCGGTGCCTGGCCCGGCAGCGGGACGGAGGGCGCCGCCGCCACGCGCCAGCGCGTTTCGGCCGCGCTGGGCATCGGATCACCGCCGATCCGCAGCAGCAGCGCGGTCACGCCCGATGTTTCCGCCGCCAGCGCCAGTCGGCGGCTGGCGGTCAGGTCGAGCAAGGACGCAGGGCCGCGCAAATCGATCAACAACGCACCCAGGGCCGGGCAGCGCAGCGCATCCACCGCAGCGCGCAGCAGCATCGCGTCGTCGGCCATCATGCCGATGAGCAACCGTTGCGGGTCAAGTCCCAGCGCCGCCAGACCCGGCCCATAGGGCGCACCCGCCACCCGTATAGCGGCGGCGCTACGCAGCCATAGTAACGGCGCGTCGCCGCCTGCTTGCCGTGCCCAGAGCAGGGCCAGCCCGGCGGCGGCACCTTCCTCTTCGACGCTGGCGAAAATCTCATGCACCCGCCCCTGCGCAAGCCCCCGCCCAGCGCGGCATCCATCACCGCCGGGCCACAGGTAAAGCGCGGCGAGGCTTCGGCCGCTGGTGCGCGGTCCAGCGTGGCGATATGCCGCTTGAGCGCGGCGAGACTGTGAATCGACTCGGCCATTCCACTTGTTCCCTTTATGTTCTTTTTCGGGGCAAGCGCTGTGTCTGTCAATGTGGGAGCGATAGGTGGAGTGGAAATGGGGCGGCGGCCACGCCGCCCCGCTGGACTTATGATTCGGCTTCGACCTGCGTGACGCTGATCGATTGGGCGTTCATCTGACCGCCGCCGAAGATGGTCATGAAGCGATGTCGGTGGCGTCGCGCCCGACGGCGATACGGACCATGGTTTCAACCGGCGCAAGACCCGTCGAATCGACCAGATGCCAGGCTCCATCAAGCCAGACCTCGACCACGGCATGAAAGTCCGGCGGTTCAAGGCCGAGGGCATAGACCGACACCAGCCGCGCGGGAATATCGCGCGAGCGAATGAGGGCGGCGGTCAGATGAGCGAAGTCGCGGCAGACGCCCTGCTGTGCGACGAAGGTGTCGGCGGCGGTGGTGGTGGCGTCGGAGCTACCGGAGACATAGACCAGATTCTCGTTCACCCATTGGACCAGCGCCTGCACCAATGCGCCGCCCTCCAGGTCGGGAAAATGGCCGCAGACGAAGCTGACGAACCGGTCCGCCTCGCAATAGCGGCTCGGCCAGATGAAGGGCAGCACCTCTTCGGGCAGGCTGGGCAATGGACTTTTATTAAGGGCGGCGAGGTCCACGGTCGGGCGCTCCACCTCAACAGTCGCGCGGAAGGTGCTGACCATCCGGCCGGTGCCGGTGCGGGTCCAGGTGCGACGACCAACGCCGCTGCCCCCGACCTTGTTGGTCAAGGGACCGGCATTCTGAATGATATGGGACTGTTCGACGATGCGCTGGTCGGGCATCGCGGCGGCCTCCACCGCCAGGAGCACGTCGGTTGGCTGGGCGAAATCATAGTCCAGTATCGCTTCGATCGCGACGCGCATGGGATGCCTTTCTGTCAGGGAATATGCGCCAAACGCGCGGATAAGGAGTCCGGGCCCGCATGCTCCAAAAGCAGCATCGCGAACCCGCAGGCACAAGGCAAGGGTGATGGTGGCAGGCGCTTAACTTCGCACTTTTCCCGCACATTTCGACATATTCTTGCGCCCGGCTGATCCTATCGGAAAGAAGAACCCACCCACCGGGAGCGCCACGGTAAAAGGCCCGCCCCACCACGGGACGGGCCTTTTCAGTGCGTGAAGCAAAAGCGCGAGCGAGCCAGGCCATATCGTCCAGCTGATCCGGCCGGACGACGAGGGCAGCCTTTATTCGTCGTCGTCATCCGCTTCGGGTCCGGTCATCAGGGCTTCGGCCACCGCTTCGGTCTTGCCGCGGATCGCCTTTTCCAGCTTGTCAGCCAGTTCGGGATTGCCCTTGAGGAAGGTCTTGGAATTTTCGCGACCCTGGCCGATGCGGATCGAATCGTAGGAGAACCAGGCACCCGATTTCTCGACAATGCCGGCCTTAACGCCCAGATCCAGAATCTCGCCGATCTTGGAGATGCCTTCGCCATACATGATGTCGAATTCGACCTGTTTGAAGGGCGGTGCGACCTTGTTCTTGACCACTTTCACGCGCGTTGCGTTGCCGACGATATCGTCGCGATCCTTGATCTGGCCAGTGCGACGAATGTCGAGACGGACCGAGGCATAGAATTTGAGCGCATTGCCGCCGGTCGTGGTTTCCGGGTTGCCGTACATCACGCCGATCTTCATCCGCACCTGGTTGATGAAGATGACCATGCATTTGGAGCGCGAGATCGAGCCGGTCAGCTTGCGCAGCGCCTGGCTCATCAGCCGCGCCTGCAGGCCGACATGGCTGTCGCCCATCTCACCCTCGATCTCTGCACGCGGCACCAGCGCCGCGACCGAATCGATCACCAGAATGTCGATAGCGTTGGAGCGCACCAGCGTATCGACGATTTCGAGCGCCTGCTCACCCGTGTCGGGCTGCGACACGATCAGTTCATCGATGTTGACGCCGAGCTTCTTGGCATAGCCTGGATCAAGGGCATGTTCGGCGTCGACAAACGCCGCCGTTCCGCCGATCTTCTGGGCTTCGGCGATGGCGTGCAGCGCCAGCGTGGTCTTGCCCGAACTTTCCGGCCCGTAAATCTCGATGATCCGCCCCTTGGGCAGACCGCCAATGCCAAGCGCAATGTCGAGACCAAGCGAGCCAGTCGAGATCGCCTCGATCTCCAGCTTCTCGCGCGACCCCAGCTTCATCGCGCTGCCCTTGCCGAAGGCGCGGTCGATCTGCGCCAGCGCCGCGTCCAATGCTTTCTGTCTGTCCATAGTCCCGTTCTTCTTGGAATCGATGAGGGATAGCATTGCGGTCATCAGCCAATCTCCTGTCAAGCGGAGCCGCCGACTCGGTCGGCGTCTTGGCCATGATGTATCTGGTTTGTTCTATAAGAACAAGTGGAGAACGGAAATTTCCTATTCCCCGCTCAGAATCTTGCCCAAAGCGCGCTCGACCGCGCCGATGGTGAAGGGCTTGGCGAGCGTTGGCCGATCCGCATGGGTCGGCGGCAGGTCGTCAGCCATCCCGCCCGTCGCGAAGACGAAAGGTATAGCCTGCTGCGCCAACAGGTCAGCGACCGGCCAGCTTTTTTCGCCATGGAGATTGCAATCGACCAGGGCCGCATCGAATCCGCCTTCGCGCGCATGGGCGCAGGCTTCGTCAACGCTGGCGGCCACTGCATGCAACCGATACCCTAATGCGTCGAGATAATCTTCCAGCATCATCCCGATCATCGCTTCATCCTCGACGATCAAAATGCTCTTGCCTTCAGTCATGCGTGGCCGTCCCCTGTTTTCGATACTCGTCCGCTACCGTATCGTTGACAGCTTGCCCAGCATAATTGCCTCAATCGACGCAAGCTCAATCGGTTGGCGGATTGCCCCCCATCGCATCGCGGGCGGCTTCCGCCAACTGGCTGACCGAGAAGGGCTTGGGCAGGAAGGCCACGTTGGGGATATCGATCGATTTGCGCAACTGCTCCTCGGCATAGCCCGACATGAACAGTACCGGCAGGTCAGGTCGGGCATGCCGTGCGCGCGCGACCATCGACGGGCCGTCCATATTGGGCATCACTACGTCCGAAATAAGCAGGTCGATCTGATCGGACGTCGCGAGCACTTCGAGCCCCTGTTCCCCATCATTGGCAGTCAGCACGGTATAGCCCTGCCGTGTCAGCGCGCGCTCGGCGACGGCGCGCACCATATCCTCATCCTCCACCAACAGGATCGTGCCAGTGCCCCATGTCTCGGTACGCTTGACCGGCGCTTTCACCGGCGCAACGATCTGCGCATCGGCCCCGGCATAGACCGGCAGATAAATGACGAAGCTCGCCCCACGTCCGAGGTCAGATTCGGCGAAGATATAGCCGCCCGATTGTTTGACGATGCCATAGACGGTGGAGAGGCCGAGGCCTGTGCCCTTGCCCAGTTCCTTGGTGGTAAAGAAGGGCTCGAAAATCTTGGCCAAGATATCGGGCGGGATGCCAAGGCCCGTATCCGACACGCGCAGCGCGCTATAGTCGCCCGCAGGCAGGATCTGCTGGCGCATCTCGCGCACCTTGATCGCGGGCACGGCATAGGTCTGGATGTTGAGCGTGCCGCCTTCGGGCATGGCATCACGCGCGTTGACGGCCAGGTTGACGATCACCTGCTCCATCTGGCCGGGATCGGCGCGGACGGCGCCAAGATTACGGCCGTGATTGACCTCCAGCTTCACATTTTCGCCGAGCAGGCGTTTGAGCAGGTTGGACACGTCGGCGACGATATCGGGCAATTGCAGGATTTGCGGCCGTAACGTCTGCTGGCGCGAGAAGGCGAGCAATTGCCGGGTCAGGCCCGCCGCCCGGTTGCTGTTCGACTTGATCTGCTGAAGGTCGTCATAATCGCTGTCGCCCGGCGCATGGCGCATCAGCATCAGGTCGCAATGGCCGATGATGGCGGTCAGGATATTGTTGAAATCATGCGCGACGCCGCCCGCCAACTGGCCGATCGCCTGCATCTTGGTCGCCTGCGCCACCTGCCGCTTGAGCTTGCTCTCCTCGCTATTGTCCTTGAGGCTGAGCAGCACCGCCGCTTCGCCCAAGCCGCGCACGCCCGCCAGGCTGAGCGCCACCGGTTCGTCGGGCTGGTCGCGCATCCGCACCGCGATGTCGCCCGACATTTGCGGGCCGACGGCAAAGCGCCGCACCGCATCGGCGACCGCCGCCTGATCTTCCCGCACCACCAGATCGCCGGGATAGCTGGGCGTTTCGCCGGGCTTTAGGCCCACCACCCGCGCAAAGGCATTATTGACGAACAGCACCCGTCCGTCGCGATCCGCCATGGCGAGGCCGAACGGCAGCAGCGACAACAGCGTTTCGATATAGGACAGCGCCGAGGTGCCGCCGCCGCCGGCCGGTTCGTCGATCAGCAGCAGCAGCATCGGGCCGTCCTGCGCTGAACCCTGCGCGCCATTGGCCTGGATCGCGCGCTTCAACGGCACCTGCAGCAGACGGAGCGGCAGCCCGCCCTGTTCCTCGCGCGCCAGAAACAGCCGCGCCTTGTCATCGACCCGCATGTGCGTGGCAAAATCGCGGCCGATGATATTGGCGTCGATGCGCCCTGCCGCGCGAAGCAGGAAGGCACCATTGGCAGCGCGAATGCGCCCTTCGCCGCCGATCATGACCGCCATCACG
Source organism: Sphingobium sp. Ant17 (assembly GCF_000588875.1). Taxonomy (GTDB): domain Bacteria; phylum Pseudomonadota; class Alphaproteobacteria; order Sphingomonadales; family Sphingomonadaceae; genus Sphingobium. The sequence continues at coordinate 52,897 of NZ_JEMV01000031.1, read as the reverse complement.
CCCGCTTCACCCAATTGGCGGCCCGCTTCGCCGGACAGCAGGCGATGGACATCGTCCAGCGCGCTTGGCTGGCGGACCGGGGTGAAGCGCCAGAGCAGATAATCCTCCGCACGGCCGGTGCGGGCAATGTCAATGTCGAGCCGGAGCGCGCCCTGCGTCGCCACTCCCTCGACTCGGGCATCGCCATCGCGCCAGGCAGCGCGCGCAGCGAGCGACAGGCTTTCGGTTAACGCCGCTTCGCCGGTGACGCCGGGCGGGGTGGGGTAGCCGGGGAACCATTGCCCGAACAAGTCGCTGGCGCACACCAACCGGCCCGCGCGATCCGTGACGGCGATCGCCATGCTGGAAGCGTCGGCCGCCGCGCGCGCCACGGTCCAGTCAGGCGTTGCTTCGCCAGCCACCACATGCGCCGGATAGAGGCGGCGCGCCCAGGCCATCAGCGCGGCGATGACGAGCAGGGTCGCAGCGAACCCGGCCGCCAGCGCGGCATGCCCGATCGCATAGAAAACCAGCGCGGCCGAGAGGGAGGCCGCCAGCAGCAACAGCGGCAGCGCGAGACGCGAGGATGGCTGCGTCAGCCACGCTTCTCCATCCTTGTTCAGTCTTGCGGCCATGGTCGGCCTTCCCCCTGCGCCACACTTGGCCCCGTGCCGCGCTGGTTCAAACCGGCGCGATTTCTTCCTTTGCGCTGCTTTCGTGGACCTTGCCAATCCTCAATTTGCGCGCCTGCCATTTGCGCCCCATGCGATGACGCCAGAACCGGTCGGCCACGACATAGCCGACGATCGCGGCGACAACGGAAATGATCGCCAGCCCCAGCAGCATCGCAGGCGCAGCCTCCGACACCAGCCAGGCGGTCCATTGACCAATCGTCGCATGGTCATCGACCAGCGTCATGAAGCCCGAAGCATCGGCGCTGCGCCCCAGCATCCAATTGCCGATATAGACCGACAGCCACAGGATGAGCGGCGTCGTCGCCGGATTGGACAGGAAGGTCATGGCGGCCGCAACCGGGATATTGGCGCGAAACGGCAGCGCCAGCAGCGCTGCCCCGGCAATCTGGATGCCGGGGATCAGCAGGAAGATTCCGACCAGCAGGCCGAGTGCTACCCCGCGCGGCACCGAACGGCGGGTGAAGCGCCATAGCGAGGGTTCCAGCACCCGGTGCGCGACCGGGGCCAGAAACTTGTTATGCTCCAGCGACTCGCGGGTCGGGGCATTGGCATGCCACCAGCGGCTGAAGCGATTGTCCATCAGCCCCTGTCCCGCATGATGCGCTGCTGATCGCGCTTCCAGTCGCGTTCCTTGATGGTGTCGCGCTTGTCATGGTCCTTCTTGCCCTTGGCCAGCGCCAGTTCGATCTTGGCGCGGCCCTGGCTGTTGAAATAGACCATCAATGGCACCAGCGTCATGCCCTGGCGGGACACGGCGCTGTGCATCTTGTGAATCTCACGCTCGTGCAGCAGCAGCTTGCGGGGGCGCTTGGGTTCGTGGTTTTCGCGGTTGCCATGGCTATATTCGGGGATGTTGCTGTTGACGAGGAACACCTGATTGCCCTTCACCTCGGCATAGCTTTCCGCGATCGACCCTTCGCCACCGCGCAGCGCCTTCACCTCGGTGCCCTGCAGGGCGATGCCCGCTTCGAACACATCCTCGATAAAATAATCGAACCGTGCGCGCCGGTTTTCGGCGACGATCTTCTTCTTGTCGAACGTGACGGGACGCGGGCGGGCCATAAATTAATCTAACACCAAATATCTAAACTGCCGTTCGTGCTGAGTAGGGGCTGAGCGAAGGCGAAGCTCCGTATCGAAGCATTGGCACGCCACTCAGTCCTTCGATACGGCATTTCGACAAGCTCAATGCCTACTCAGGACGAACGGAAGATGGGGTATGCACGGGCAATAACCAAATCCTTAAACCAGTCCCGCAATCTCCAGCGCGCGATCGACCGCCGACCGGCTCGATTCCGACGGCCAGGTGATCGGCAGGCGGACGTCGCCAGGCATGTCGGGCCGAATACGTGTAAGCGCATATTTGACCGGGCCAGGTGAAGAATCGCTGAACAGAGCATCATGCAAGGGATAGAGACGATCCTGCAACGCCAAGGCACCATCCCAATCATGCGCGGCGCAAGCCGCCTGGAAATCGGCGCACAGGCGCGGCGCGACATTGGCGGTCACCGAGATGCACCCCTTGCCGCCCATGGCGTTGAAGCCCAGCGCGGTTTCGTCATTACCCGACAATTGGCAGAAATCCGGGCGGCAGGCGAGCCGCTGCGCGGTCACCCGCCCCAGATTGCCGGTGGCATCCTTGATCCCCACGATCGTCTGAAATTCTTCGGACAAACGATGGATCACCGGCACACCGATGTCGGTGATGGTGCGGCTGGGGACATTATACAGCACGATCGGCAGCGCGCAGCGTTCGGCGAGATAGGCGAAATGCTGATAGACGCCATCCTGATTGGGCTTGTTATAGTAGGGCGCGACCACCAGCGCGGCATCGGCCCCCGCCCCCTGCGCGGCATACATATGGTCGAGTGCGATGCGCGTGTCGTTGGAGCCGCAGCCCGCGATCACCGGCACGCGCCCGGCCGCCTGATCGACGCAGATCGCGATGACGCGATTATGCTCTTCGACCGTCATGGTTGCACTTTCGCCGGTGGTGCCGCAGGGTACGAGCGCGCTCGATCCTTCCGCAATCTGCCAGTCGACCAGCGCCCGAAACGCCCCCTCATCCACCCGTCCATCGCGAAACGGGGTCACCAGAGCCGGAATTGAGCCGGAAAACATGATTTAACTCCTTCAATTCTCCGGGCGGCCGGGGCATGATCAGGCAAGCGGCGCGCTATAGCGCGTCATTCAGGGCCTGATAAGGATGCAATTGCGATTATGTCCAGCATGTCGACGTCCCCTCCTGTCGAAAGTACCCTGATTCGCATGCCCCTTATTGCCCTTTTGCTGTTCACCGCCGGTGCCAGCGCCCAGACCGAGGGACAGCCCTCTGCGCCGTCCCCATTCCCACCCGGCGCGGTGGTCCAGCCGCTCCCCAAGGCCGACAGCGGCCCCAGCCCCTGGAACCAGGTCGCCGGCCGCGTCGGTCAGCCGAGCGACGGGGCCATCACCGCAACGATCAGCCAGTGGCGCGCGCTCCAGCAGAGCGATGGCCTGGGCTTTTCCACCTATGCCAGTTTCATCACCACCAATCCCGGCTGGCCGGGCGAGGACCGGATGCGGCGGCTCGCTGAAACCGGGATCAATCCCGACAGCTATGATCCGCGGCAGGTGACCGCCTTCTTCGCGCGCTTCCCGGCGCGCACGGCGATCGGCCACGCCCGCAATGCCACCGCGCTGATGCAGGTCGGCCGGATGGACGAGGCGCGGATCGCGGCGCGCAATGCCTGGATCGGTGGATCGCTCAGCGCCGCCGACGAAGCGCGGCTGCTGTCCCTGTTCGGCACTGGCCTGACCGCAGCCGACCATGATCTGCGCGCCGACAAGTTGCTCTGGGGCAATGATGTCAGCGGCGCGGAGCGGATATTGGCCTATGTCAGCCCCGCCCGCCGTCCGGTCTATCAGGTGCGCATCGCTTTTCGCCGCAAGAGCAGCGACGCGGCCATGCTCATGCAGGCGGCCGAAGCGGTTGGCGCCAGTGATGCTGGGTTTGTCGCCGATAAGGCCGCATGGCTGCGCGACACCGGCAACTGGGTTGCGGCGCGCCAATATCTGGCGAACCGCACGTCCCTCACCTACCGTCCGACCGATGCCGAGAAATTCTATGAAGTGCTGTTGGGTCAGGCGCGCGCGGCGGCCAATGACAGCCAGTGGAGCTTTGCCTATGGCATCGCCAGCAAGATCGACGACGCAGTGCCGCCCGGCATTGATGTGAGCGATCAGCCGCTGGGCGTGCGCGACGACTATACCAGCCTGGCCTGGCTGGCGGGCACGACGGCCTTCTACAATCTCAATCGCCCCGCCGACGCGATGACGATGTTCCGCCGCTATGCCGACGCCGCCAAGTCGCCCCAGACCAAGTCGAAAGGCTATTATTGGGCCGGGCGCGCCGCGCTGCAGGCAGGCGACGCTGCCACTGCCAACAGCTATTTCGGCCAGGCAGGCATCTATCCCGATCAGTTTTACGGGCAATTGTCGCTTGAACGGCTGGGCCGTCCGATCCCGCCTCCGCCAGCCGCCGAACGGCCGGTGCAGATATCCGCCGCCGACCGCGCCGCTTTCGACTCCCGCTCGGTCGTTCGCGCGGTCAAGGCGCTGGGACAGATGGGCTATTGGCAGGACCAGGGTGTCTTCGCCCGCGCCATCGCCAACAGCGCCGACACTGACGTCGATCATATTCTGGCCGGGCAACTCGCACAGAATATCGGTCGCCCCGACATGAGCGTCATGGTCGGGCGTCGCGCCGTATCGAGCGGCCTGACCGGCTATGGGGCCACCGCTTTCCCGCGTGTGCCCGTACCAGCGCAGGCGCAGCATAGCTGGACCATGATCCATGCGATCGCCCGGCAGGAAAGCCAGTTCGACAAGCAGATCGTCAGCCATGCGGGCGCCGCGGCCTGATGCAGTTGATGCCCGGCACGGCGCGCGAACAGGCCGGCAAGATGGGCATGGGCTACAACCCCGCCTCACTCAACGACCCCAGCTATAATATCATGCTGGGATCGGGCTATTTTCAGCGGATGCTCAGCTATTATGGCGGTGCCTATCCGCTGGCCGTGGCAGCCTATAATGCCGGGCCGGGCAATGTGAACAAATGGATCCGCGCCAATGGCGATCCGCGCCTGCCCGGTGCCGACATGCTCCGCTGGATCGAGCAGATCCCCATTTTCGAGACCCGCAACTATGTGCAACGGGTGCTGGAAAATGCGGTGGTCTATGAAGCGATGAACCCGGAGCGGGCACGATTCCGGGGGACCAGCGCGGTATTGAGCCGCTATCTGGGCAAACAGACGCCGGGCTGACATCCCGTCTTGTCACTCGTCATCCCGAATTGATCCGGGATGACGAGGACGATGGGCGAGGCTAGGATGGCGGCATGACCATCCCCTATCCCAACTATATCTCGCCTGAAGGCTTTGCGAAATTACGTGCCGAATATGACCATCTGCTGGGCGTCGAGCGTCCGGCGGTGGTCGAGGTGGTGAGTTGGGCGGCGGGCAATGGCGACCGGTCCGAAAATGGCGACTATCTGTATGGCCGCAAGCGGATGCGTGAGATTGACGGGCAGTTAAAGCGCCTGTCGAAGAAGATGAAGGACGCCAAGGTCGTCGATGCCCGGCAGCAGCCCGACCAGAGCCGCGTCTATTTCGGCGCGACCGTCACCATCGCCGACGAGGATGACGCGCACCGCACCATCACGTTGGTCGGCAATGACGAAACCGACGTCGATGCAGGCCGCATCGGCTGGTCCTCCCCCATTGCCCGCGCCCTACGCGGTGCCGCCATAGGCGACCTGCGCCGCGTCGTGCTGCCCTCGGGCGAGAAGGAATATGAAGTGATGGCGATCCGCTATCCGGGGTGACGACGTTCATCCCCCGGCCGATATGCGGATGCCCCCTATTCGTGCGGGCGCAGCGATCTGTTGAGGCTTTCCAGCACTTCGGCGATCGGTTCTGTCACCGTCACGCTACGGCCTTCGCCGAAGCGGATGCGGGTGCCGTCATTGACCGACGAGACAAAGGTGACCTGTGACGCATTGACGGCCGTTTCAGTGCGGTCCGTACCCACGAACATGACGAGCATGGCTTCCTCTCCTTTTTTATGGAGCCACAGCCTATCGCGATTTTTGCCCCGCGCCAGAGGCTTTATGCGGTGCCCCCGTTCAGCGCGTCACGCCGCACGGATTTCCGCGATGAAACCGCCCGCCCGCGCCTCCAACCGGTGCGCTTCGTCCGCCAGCCGGCGGGCCACCGCACGCATTTCCTGTGCGCCCTGCGCTGTCGCCAATGCATTGTCGCTGATCGCCTGGGCACCAGCCCGTATATGATCGCTGGACGATCCCGCTTCGGCCACGCTGTCGGCGATCGTCCGGCTGAATACGCCCTGCCGCGCCATTGCGTCGAACAAGGCGGTGGACAATCCGCTGGCGCGAGTCATGGCATCGTCGATAGTGGCGTGGCCCGCCGCAACCTCTCCCACTGCCGCACGGATATGGTCTATCCGCTCGCCAATGCCTGCCGCTGCCGCACGCGTTTGCGTCGCCAGCGATTTCACTTCGCGCGCGACCACGGCAAAGCCCTGCCCCGCCTCGCCCGCGCGCGCCGCCTCTATGCCCGCATTAAGCGCCAACATCGCGGTGGCGCCGGCAATCGCGTCAATCAATGCGACCACCTCGCCAATGCCGTCGGCTTCATCTCGCAATGCCGTGCTCTGCACCAGGCCGGAGCGGCTGCGCACCGCTGCCTCGCGCATGGCGGCCCCCGCATCGCGCGCTTCAGCCTCCATGGCGGCGAACAACTGACCCAGTTCGACGCCCCCGCTTTGCAGCGCGGCGAGCCGATCGGCGGTCTGCACCGCCGCCACCGCCATCGCCGCCGAATCGGCGCGGTCGCCGGTCGCCCGATCGGAGACCTGCGCGGCCAGTACCGACAATTGTTCGGCCATGGCCACCATATCGGCAATCAAAGCACCGATATCCTCGCGAAAGCCCGCACTTTCCCGTGATATTCGCTCGACCCGTTCGGTGCGCGCCAGTGCAATCCGGGCATCGCGCTCTGCCGTCAGACGCAGCAGCAACGGCCCGCCCAGCACGCCGGCATAGCGCCCGCCCTCGACCAGGATCAGCCCTTCGCACCCGCTGCCCTGCGCGGCATAAAGATCGACCATGCGCTCCACGTCGGCGCTGCGTTCGACCGTGGCGCAGGGTCGGACATGATCGTCCAGTCGTCCGCCGAAACTGGGATTGCGCAGCAGCGCATGACCGAAGGGATTGAACAGGATGCGCCGCATGTCGCGTTCGTAAATCGCACCCACCGGCCGATCGACATCGTCCAGCACCGGCAGCAGCCGCAGACCGGAATCGTCCTGAAAACAATCCACGGCCTCGCTGAGCGGACGGCCCAGCCTTATGATAGGACTGGTATCAGACAAAGGGAAGCGAACGGCAAGCATGTGCGCGTGTTAACCGCCAATGGTAAACAGGGGGTTAGGGAATTATGACAATAATGTTACAAACCCTTGTATTTGCAGCCTTTTACCATGATTATGCCGGGCGATAGCCAAAGGCTTGTTCCGCCAGCGTCACGACCGCCGGATCCGCGCCGGAAAGTCCATCGGCACGAGTTGCTCCAGCCGCTCAGCGACATAGGTCAATGCCGCGATCCGTCCGGTCTTGCGATGATTATTGTCGATGACGTGCCACGGGGCATGTTTGGTATCGGTCTTCTTGAACATCGCGTGCATCGCGTCGAGATAGTCGTCCCGCCGTGCGCGGTTCCGGTAGTCGTCCGCGCCGGTCTTCCACCGCTTCCATGGCGTATCGAGCCGCTGCGCCAGTTGTTCATCCTGTGTTTCCTGGGTGATGTGGACGAACAATTTGACGATGTTCATGCCCGCATCGGTCTGCTGCTTTTCGAACGCATTGATCTCGTCATAGCCGCGCTTCCAGTCGGCCTTCTTGGCGAAGCCCTCAACCCGTTCGACCAGCACCCGGCCATACCAGCTACGGTCGAAGATCGCGATATTGCCGCTGGCGGGTAACCGGGTCCAGAAGCGCCAGAGGAAATGATGATCGCGCTCGACTTCGTTGGGCGCGGCAATGGGATGGACCTGATAGAAGCGCGGATCCCAGTCGGCCGATAGCCGCTTGATGATCCCGCCCTTGCCCGCCGCGTCCCAGCCCTCCAGCAGGATCACGCTGCGCCGTTTGTGCAGGATGTGCGCGACCTGGATCTTGGCGAGCCGCTCCTGCAAGGCGGCGAGCGTCGCATCATAGTCGCCATCGAATTTCGGCGCGGATTCATAGTCGGTCAGGGTAATGGTCATGCGGCCATCATGACGCTGCATGGGCAAGCTGTCGAGGCTCAACCCCGGCGCAGCAGCCTGATGACGCCGAGCGCCATGATCGCCGACAGCGCATAGCTGGCCAGCAACTGGCTGGTCCAATGCCCGCCCATCGTCACCCGCGCCGCCCAGCCTGCGACCATCCAGCCGATGGCGATCCAGCCGATCGCCCGCACCACGCCGCGCCGATCCGCCAGCGCGACGATCGCCAGCAGGCCGATCGTCGCGCCGGTGACCAAGCCATAGGTCGAGGGCAGGCCGGAGGAAGGACTAGGCTTGGCAACTGCAACTAACGCGGCCAGCGGACGGGGCGAATGGAGGTAGAAGCGCAGCAGGCCGTCGGCCGCGATCGCCAGGGCAAAGCTGATCGGCGCGGCGAGCGCCATGCGCGCGCCGTGCAGGATGTGGAGCAGGATGGCGACCGCCAGCGTCATCGCCCACATCCATGGCTCGGTCGCGCTCTTGGTGATGATATTGGCCCAGCCGGGCTGATGCCCGAACAGCGCCTGCAAGCCGCGCGTCAGCAGCGCGTCACCCGGAACCGGCTCCTGCATCACCCAGTTGAGCAGGCCCAGCAATAGGCCGATCGCGCAGAGGGGGAGCAGCGGGCGGCGGATCATGGTCGTGCGGGTCTTCATGCAGCGCACCTAGACACAGAGCATGACAAAGCCGGGTCAGCCCTTGGCTTGCGGCTCCACCACACGGACATGGAGTTCACGCAACTGCTTGAACTCAGCGGCGGACGGTGCGCCCATCAACAGATCTTCGGCGCGCTGGTTCATCGGGAACAGCGTGATTTCACGTAGATTCTGCGCGCCGCACAGCAGCATCACGATGCGATCGACGCCAGCGGCCATGCCGCCATGCGGTGGCGCGCCATATTGGAAGGCGCGATAGAGGCCGCCGAAACGCTCTTCCACGTCGTCCTTGGAGAGGCCGACCAGTTCGAACGCCTTGACCATCAGCTCCGGCGACTGGTTGCGGATCGACCCCGATGCGATTTCGAACCCGTTGCACACCATGTCGTACTGATAGGCGTTGATCGTCAGCGGATCCTGATTGTTGAGCGCGTCGAGGCCACCCTGCGGCATGGAGAAGGGGTTGTGCGCGAAATCGACCGACTTTGTGTCCTCATCATATTCGTAGAAGGGGAAATCGACGATCCAGCACAGGTCGAACCGGTCCTTGTCGATGAGGTCCAGCGTCTCGCCCACGCGGGTGCGCGCCAGACCGGCGAGTTTGGCCGCCTGCGATTCCTTGCCGGCCGCGAAGAACACGCCGTCATTGGCGCCAAGGCCGAGCGCCGCGATCAGCTTGGCAGTCGCTTCCTCGCCGTGGTTTTTGGCGATCGGGCCACCGGGGACGCCATCCTTGATGTTGATATAGCCAAGGCCCGAATAGCCCTCGCCCCGCGCCCAATTATTCATTTCGTCGAAGAATTTGCGGCTGCCCGCGCCCGCGCCCGGTGCCGGGATCACGCGAATGACGCTGCCGCTCTCGACCAGAGAGGCGAAGATGCCGAAGCCCGAACCGACGAAATGCTCGGTCACGTCGGTGATTTCGATCGGGTTGCGCAGGTCGGGCTTGTCGCTGCCATATTTCAGCAGCGCCTCGGCATGGGGAATACGGCGGAAGCTGCCTGCGGGCGTCACCGGCTTGCCGTCGGCGAACTTCTCGAAGATCTGGGCGATGACCGGCTCCATCGTGTCCCATACTTCTTCCTGCGTGACGAAGCTCATTTCGAGATCGAGCTGGTAGAATTCGCCCGGCAGCCGGTCGGCGCGCGGGTCTTCGTCGCGGAAGCAGGGGGCGATCTGGAAATAGCGGTCGAAGCCCGCGACCATCAACAGCTGCTTATATTGCTGCGGCGCTTGCGGCAGGGCGTAGAATTTGCCGGCATGAATGCGGCTCGGCACCAGGAAGTCGCGCGCGCCTTCGGGGCTGGACGCGGTCAGGATCGGCGTCGAATATTCGGTGAAGCCTGCGTCCTCCATGCGACGACGCATGTCGGAAATGATCTTCGTCCGCTTGACGATATTGCCGTGCAGCGTTTCGCGCCGCAGGTCGAGGAAGCGGTAGCGCAGGCGGATATCTTCGGGATAATCCTGCTCGCCCGCCACCGGCAGCGGCAGTTCGGCAGCGGTGGACAACACGGTCACGCTATCGGCGACGATTTCGATCGCGCCGGTTTCCATCTTCGGGTTGGTGGCTTCAGGGCCGCGCGCGACGACCGTGCCATCGATCGTGACGACCGATTCGAGCCGTAGGCCTTCCAGCACGCGCAACGCTTCGCTGTCCGCCTTCGCCACCACCTGGCTGATGCCATAATGATCGCGCAGATCGACGAACAATACGCCGCCATGATCGCGCTTGCGATGGACCCAGCCGGACAGGCGGACGGTCGCGCCGACATCGGCTTCACGAAGGGCGCCGCAAGTGTGGGTGCGATAGGCGTGCATGGCGTTTGGGTTCTTTCAGCTTCGTTTTACGGAAATGACAAAGTGTTGCAGCCGGGTTATGGGCTGGAACGTCGACTAGCGACGAGCCCGCCAGGGAGCGGGCCTGCCCATAATAAGATCGAAGACTATATGCAAATTCATCCGCTGATTACCGACAGCAAGACCCTGGCCGATTTTTGTGCCCGTATCGCAAAATCCCCCTACATCGCGGTCGATACCGAATTCATGCGCGAAAACAGCTATTGGCCCGAACTCTGCCTGGTACAGGTTGCCGACCCGCATGAGGCGGCCGCGATCGACCCGATGGCACCGGGCATCGACCTCAAACCCCTGCTCGACCTGATGTGCGAGAATGAGGATGTGCTGAAGATCTTTCATGCAGGCGGGCAGGACATAGAAATTGTCCACAACCTGACCGGCAAGACCCCCCACCCCATGTTCGATACCCAGATTGCGGCGATGGCCTTGGGCCTTGGCGAACAGATTGGGTATGGCAATCTGGTCGAAGCGTGGATGGGCGTGCAACTCGACAAGGGCGCGCGCTTTACCGACTGGGCGCGCCGTCCGCTCGACAAACGGCAGATCGACTATGCGATCGGCGACGTCACCTACCTGATCCAGATCTTCCCCAAGATGCTGGAAGAATTGCGCAAGACCGGGCGTGGCGACTGGCTGGACCAGGAAATGGAGCGGATCAGCGATCCGTCCAACTATGAAAACCTGCCCGAAGACGCGTGGAAGCGCGTTCGCATCGCCAGCAAGAAGGCCGATGTGCTGGGCCGGTTGAAGGCGCTGGCTGCCTGGCGCGAGATCGAGGCGCAGGACAAGAATTTGCCGCGCGGTCGCATCGTCAAGGATGAGACGCTGGCCGATATCGCCAGCCACCCGCCCCGCACGCAGGAGGATCTGGGCAAGGTGCGCGGCCTTTCCGCCACCTGGCGCACCAATGATATCGGCGCACGGCTGATGAGCGCGATCGCCAAGCACCAGCCGCTCGGCAAGGACGAGATGCCCGACCGCGAACCGCGTCGTCCGGGCCTGGGCAAGGATGGCGCGCTGGTTGCGGATTTGCTCAAGCTGCTGCTCAAGATCCGGTCGCGCGATATCAATGTCGCCTCCCGCCTGCTGGCACGGTCGGACGATATCGAAGCGCTGGCGGCCGGCGTGCGCGACGGCCTGTCGATCCTGGAAGGCTGGCGCTACGAACAATTTGGCCGCGATGCGGTGGATCTGGTCGAGGGGCGGTTGGCTTTTGCGGTCAAGGGCGGGCGCTTGAAGATGACGCGGACGGAATAATTCCCTACCTCCGTTCGGGCTGAGCCTGTCGAAGCCCTGTCCTTCTTAGGAAGTGTGGCCCTTCGACAAGCTCAGGGCGAACGGATATTATGCGTTAGGAGAGAAACATCATGCGCCACATCCTGTCCGTTGCGAGCGCGCTTGCCCTCGCCGCTTGCGCGACCACCCCGCCCGTCACGGCGGACGGTTCCTGCAACCATGACAGTCTCGCCCGCTTCACGGGCCAGAAGGCCAGCGCCGAAACCGGCACCGCCCTGCTCCGGGCATCGGGCGCAAAGACTTTGCGCTGGGGTGGCCCCGGCATGGCGATGACGATGGACTTCCGCCCGGATCGCCTGACGGTCAGCTATGACGAAGCGATGCTGATCACCTCGGCACGGTGCGGGTGAGGGCTTTGCGGGCTGGCTTCAGCCCGCGTCCCGCCATGTTCCTGGTTCCACGCCCTCAAGCGTCCAGTCCCCGATCCGCCAGCGCACCAGTCTGAGCGTGGGATGTCCCACCGCCGCAGTCATGCGGCGCACCTGGCGGTTCTTGCCCTCGCGGATGGTCAGGCTGATCCAGCAATCTTTGACCGTCTTGCGGAACCGCACCGGCGGGTCGCGCGGCCACAGCGCTGGGTCGTCGATCCGCTCGACCTCGGCGGGCAAGGTCCGCCCGTCCTTGAGCGTCACCCCGCGCCGCAGCGTGTCGAGCGCCGCCTCGTCCGGTTCGCCCTCCACCTGCGCCAGATAGGTCTTCGGCATCTTGAAGCGCGGGTCGGCTATCCGCGCCTGCAACCGCCCGTCGTCGGTCAGCAGCAGCAATCCTTCGCTATCGGTGTCCAGCCGACCGGCCGGATAGACTCCCGGCACATCGATATAATCTTTGAGCGTCGGACGCTCCGGGCCGTTCGGCTCCGGGGTGAACTGGCACAGGACATTAAAGGGTTTGTTGAACAGGATCAGCGTCATCGTCGTCACTCCCCCTCGTCAAAGGCAACGCTGCCCTGATCAATCAGCGCGGCGATCAGCGTCAGCGCCGTATCGGACCCGGCCAGTGCGGGATCGACCATCAGATCACCCCGGCCGCACAAGGCCCGCGCCAACACCGCGCCATCGCCAACGCAATCGAAACTCTGCCCATCCACGAACAGGGTCACCGCGTCGTCCGCCTGCGTTATGAAGGCGAAGCGGCTCGCGGGATTGCGGCACAGCGGCACCTGCGCCGCGATCAGCGCGCGGGCCATGTTGACGTCAGCGGGTTCTTCGGGTTGCCAATCGGTGTCGGCATATTTGGGCTGGCTGCTATAGGTGCCGAACCAACGGGCAAAGGCCGTCCGGTCGCTCAGGGCTTCCAGTACCAGTCCATGCAGCCGGTCGATCGCCGAGGCTGCGATTTCGCCGGGATGATCCTGCCGCGCCAGATCGGGGTCCGCATAGCGATCCTCGTCGGGCATCGCGTCGACCAGATGTTCGCTCCAATGTTCGACCAGTTCGGCGCGGGAAGCGCGCGGAAGCCGATGGAATAGGTCATGCAATCATCGCCCACCGCGACGCCGTCATGCGCGAAGCAGGGCGGGACATAGAGAATATCGCCCGGTTCCAGCACCCATTCATCGGTCGCCTGAAAATCGGCGATCAGGCGCAAGTCGTCGTGCGGCAAGAGCGACGTCGCGCTATCACAGCGCTGCCGACCCGCCATCGCCTGCGCCCCAATCCCTGCACCAGGAACACGTCATATTGGTCGAAATGCGCGCCCACGCCGCCGCCGTGGCTGGCATAGCTGACCATCACATCGTCGATCCGCCAGTCTGGCACGAAGCGGAAGGGCGCGATCAGCGCCGCGACGTCGGGCACATGCTGGTCCACTGCCTGCACCAGCAAGGTCCAGGGGTCGCGCCCCAGATCGCCAAAACGGGTTTCGGGGAGCGGCCCGCTCTCCATTGCCAGCCGATCGTCGGCGGCCATGATGAGGCGCGATTCAACCCCCTCCTCGCACGCCAGCCCGGCCAGTTCGTCCGGCTCCAGCGGATTGCGCCAATCCTTCCATGGATTGCGGATCAGCAGGGGTGCCTTCTGCCAATGGTTGCGCAGGAACAGGTCGATGTCGAAATGGGTAAACTGCATCATGCAGCCTTGGCCTCATCCGCCCTCGCTGTCAAAAAAGGCGGCCTAGAGTTCCAGCCCGATAAGCGTCCCGCTGCCGATCCGATCGATATAGCGCTTGCCGTCAATCTCCAGCCAGTCGGGAGTCACTTCCAGCCGTCGTCCCTTTATCGTCGTGCGCAAATGCTCCACCGCAATGCGGTTGCGGGCCACGATACGCAGCACGGCCAGACCATCGCCCCGCGCCGCCATCATCGAATAGCGGTCCCCGCGCAGCAGGAAGTGCCAGCTACCATCGGTCGGCAGCCATTCATTACCGTCGATCACCTGAATGGGCTCGCCATCCGGTCCGCCCAGCCGCACGCTGATCCGAGTCGCGCCATTGATCCGGCGGGGCGGGGCAAAGACCAGGATCGGTTCACCCGCCACCGTGATCGGAATAGGCGTATCGCGCAGCACCCGTGATCCGCCGACGATGAGATGGGGCAGTTCGGGCGAAAATGGCAGCCGATCGCGCGCGAAATGCCGCTGGCGCACCACAGGATTGGCATGGAAACTCTGGACCTGGGTCGGCGTCAATCGCCCTTCCTCGACCAAGCCATGACAGGTCGGGCATAACAAGGTCGCGCCCGGCCCGTCGGGCATTCCCAAATACCGATAGAGGGTAACGCCGCAGCGCACACAGGCAAAACCACACGCCTGACGAATGTCCGCGCGCTGCTCGGCCGTCAAATCCGGCAATGAATGCATCACGCGCAGGCCTACCATGCAGAGCACCCCTTTTTGAGCGCCGTGCCGCATGATGCGACCGGCGGTCCCTTCTGGCGTCCATCCTGCCTGCGGGGATGCTCTGATGCGGCTCCCTTGTGGTTGCTATCGTTGGAATATTTGCGCCCAAGTCAAGCGCGTCGTTCAATCACGTCTATCGTTGCGGCAAAAGGTCGACGTTGCGCGCCGCCGCCAGCGCCCGGATTCTGCCGGGACGCGGCATGTTCTTGATGGCAATTTCCGCTACGTCACCCGCGCTGAACATCTCGACATGCCCCACATCGAAGAGGCGTTGGCCCAGGCTTTGCGTGATACGGACGCTGCGGATGCTGCCCAGCGCCACTTCAGTCCGCTGTTTGGACAGCAGGCCGCGCTCCAGCAGCACTTCCCGTTCGGACAGCGCCAGCCGCTCGCCCTTGTGCATGACCCACCACACAGCGATTGCCAGGATACCGACTACTGAAAGCAGCAATACAGTGAACAATAGCGGGTGCGCCCGGAACATGGCGGGGTTTTCGTCGTACAGCCAAGTATCGCTCATGCCGCCTCCCGCGCGTGGACCGGCGTGGTTTGACCACGCCGCCTCATAGGCGTCAAGTTGCCATCACTTGGGGCTAGCGACCGGCTGCGCGCGCTCGATCCGTCGCAAAACCCGCGCCTTTACCCTCAGGCTTTACAGGCTGTTAGCATATCTAGCTTTACGCCTTCACGCTGTAGGAGGACGTTCGGTGCAAACAGGGTGCCAGGGTTGCCAGTCGCAAGCCCATCAATTCGACATCGCAATGGCGTTCCAACCCATTGTCGATATCCAGACCGGACGCCCCTTCGCGTTCGAAGCGCTCGTTCGTGGCGTCAATGGCGAGGGTGCGGGCGAAGTTCTGGGGCGCGTCACGCCAGAGAATCGCTATGCGTTCGACCAGCAATGCCGCGTAGCGGCGATCGAGGGGGCTGTCGCCGCGGGTATTCTGGATACCGATGCCCGCCTGTCGATCAATTTCCTGCCCAATGCCGTCTATTCGCCCGTCGCCTGCATCCAACTGACGTTGAAGACCGCTCAAAAGACGGGCTTCCCCACCGACCGCCTGATCTTCGAATTTACCGAGAATGAGGAAATGGTCGATTCGGACCATGTCGGCACCATCATCGACTCCTATCGTAAAATGGGGTTCGGCACGGCGATCGACGATTTCGGGGCGGGCCATGCCGGACTTGGGCTGCTGGCCAAATTCCAGACCGATTACATCAAGCTCGACATGGACCTGATCCGCGGCCTCGATACCAGTCTGCCGCGCCGGATGATCGTGGAAGGCGTGCTGCGCATCGCCCAATCGCTGAACATCGTCGTCATTGCCGAGGGCATTGAGACGGTCGGCGAATATGAAGCGCTGCGCGCGATAGGGATTCGCTATATTCAGGGCTATCTGCTGGCCCGGCCCGGCTTCAAGAGCTTGCCCAGCGTGACGCTACCGGGCGGTGATCGCTACGCTGCCGTCGCCTGACCGGCGCGCCTGCACGGCCGCCAACACATCTCCCGCCAACCGCGCATAGTCCGCGCAGGCCCGCTGCATCGTCGCTTCACTATCGGGCCGGCGCAACCGGCCGAAACAGAGGCGGTTCTGCGCCGCACGCATTGCGCGGAGCAGCGTTCGGTCTTCGCCATTCAATCCTAATTGCGGCCCGGCCCGGTGCCAGGCTTCGGCTGCGCTGGACATACGATGGCCCGGCCGCACACCCGGATCATCCCCTGCCCCCGCACCCAGCCGATCGATCCGATGCGCTTCGGCGATCAAGTCGGTCAGAAACAGATCGAGTTCGCGCAAGCCATTGCCGATCAGCTTGGCGGGCATGGCGCGCCGCCGCTCTCTTGCGGCGTCCGGGCACAGGCGGAGCGACATGCCATTGGCCAGAAACGCCGCTGCCCGCTCGATGCGCCCTACCTGCCCCGCGATCGGCACCATCTGCGCCAGCGACGCGGGACGGGCAGCCGCGCTGCTCATCGCTTCTTTACGAACTCCGCGCGCAGCACCAGACCCTTGATCCCGTCATGGCGGCAATCGATTTCCTGCGCGTCGCCGGTCAGGCGGATCGATTTGATCAGCGTACCCCGCTTCAACGTCTGTCCCGCGCCCTTGACCACCAAATCCTTGATCAGCGTCACCTGGTCACCATCGGCGAGCAGATTGCCCACCGCGTCGCGCACTTCGACCATGTCGGCGGCATCGCCTGCCTCGTTCAGTTGCGACGCAGGCACCCACTCGCCCGACGCCTCGTCGAAGACATAATCTTCGTCGGACCCGCTCAATTCTCGTCGCCCATGCGTAGCGCAGCGATGAAGGCTTCCTGCGGAATCTGGACCGAGCCATATTCGCGCATCCGCTTCTTACCTTCCTTCTGCTTGTCGAGCAGCTTCTTCTTGCGGCTGATGTCGCCGCCATAGCATTTGGCGGTCACGTCCTTGCGCATCGCCGCGATCGTCTCGCGGGCGATCACCTTGCCGCCGATCGCCGCCTGGATCGGGATCTTGAACAAATGGCGGGGGATCAGGTCTTTCAACCGCTCGCACATGCCGCGCCCGCGCGATTCGGCGGTGCCGCGATGGACGATCATGCTGAGCGCATCGACGGGTTCGGCATTGACCATGATGCTCATCTTGACCAGATCACCCGTCCGATAGCCGATCTGGTGATAGTCGAAGCTGGCATAGCCCCGGCTGATGGATTTCAGGCGATCGTAGAAATCGAACACCACTTCGTTGAGCGGCAGTTCGTAGGTCACCTGCGCGCGGCCGCCGACATAGGTCAGGTTTTTCTGAATGCCGCGCCGATCCTGACACAGTTTCAGGATGGACCCTAGATATTCGTCGGGGCAATAGATGATAGCCTCGATCCAGGGCTCCTCAATCTCGTCGATCTTGGTCGGGTCGGGCATGTCGGCAGGATTGTGCAGTTCGATCTCGCCCGCGCCATAGGTCAGCTGGATCTTATACACCACCGACGGCGCGGTGGTGATGAGGTCCAGATCATATTCGCGTGTCAGCCGCTCCTGGATAATCTCCAGATGGAGCAGGCCAAGGAAACCGCAGCGGAAGCCGAAGCCCAGCGCCGCGCTGCTCTCCATTTCGAAACTGAACGAGGCATCGTTGAGCCGCAGCTTACTGATCGATTCGCGCAGCTTGTCGAAGTCATTGGCATCGACGGGGAACAAGCCGCAGAACACCACCGGCTGGACTTCCTTGAAGCCCGGCAGCGGTTTGGTCGCGCCATTCTTTACCGTCGTGATCGTGTCGCCGACGCGCGTTTCCGTGATGTCCTTGATCTGCGCGGTGATGAAGCCGATCTCACCCGCCGCCAATTCCGGTAACGTCTCGATCTTGGGACGCATGCAGCCGACCCGGTCGATCAGATGCTCCGTGCCGCCGATCATGAATTTGATCGCCTGGCCCTTCTTGATCACCCCATTGATGACGCGGACGAGGATGACGACGCGAGATAGGGATCATACCAGCTATCGACCAGCATGGCTTCGAGCGGGGCATTGCGGTCGCCCTTGGGCGGCGGGATCTTCTTGACGATCGCTTCGAGGATTTCGTCGATGCCGATGCCCGACTTGGCGCTCGCCAGCACCGCTTCCGATGCGTCGATGCCGATGACATCCTCGATTTCCTTGCGTACCTTTTCAGGCTCGGCAGCGGGCAGGTCTATCTTGTTGAGGACCGGCACGATCTCATGATCATGCTCGATCGACTGATAGACATTGGCCAGCGTCTGCGCTTCCACGCCCTGCGCCGCGTCCACGACCAGCAACGCGCCTTCGCATGCCGCAAGGGAGCGCGAGACTTCATAGGCGAAATCGACGTGCCCCGGCGTGTCCATCAAATTCAGTTCATAGGTCTGACCGTCCTTGGCAACATAATCCAGGCGCACCGTCTGCGCCTTGATCGTAATGCCGCGCTCTTTCTCGATATCCATATTATCAAGGACTTGCGCACTCATCTCGCGGTCGGTGAGGCCACCGGTGCGTTGGATCAGGCGATCGGCCAGAGTCGATTTGCCATGATCGATATGGGCGATGATGGAAAAGTTACGGATATGCGAAAGCTCGGTCATCGCCGCCCGATAGCAGCGATTGAACGCCCTGTCAGTAGGATCACGAAGGGCAGTGTGATGGATGTCGAAGATCGTTACGCCCGCGCCACCATGCTTGGAAGGCAAAAGCGGCTGTGGTAGGGTTGCGCCAAAATATCAGGGTCGCGTGAACAATTTCAAAGCAAGCAACAAACGGGGTTCTGATAATGCGTGTATTGAAAATGCTGACCGCTGCGACAGTCTGTCTTACGCTGGCGGTGCCGCAGGCCATGGCGAAAGACAAGGGGTCATCCGGCCGCCAGGCACAAGCCAAGAAACAGATGGAAATACCCCGCTGCACCAAGCGGCTCGGCACCGCTGCGATCGTTGAGCCAGATAACCAGTGGTGGCGCGAATTGAGCCTCGGCAGCCCCGAAGCGATCATCAAATTGTTCGTCCAGCAGTCGGGCTGTTTCGGCCTCGTCAATCGGGGTCGATCGATGGCCAGCCGTAACATGGAACGGGCCATGGCGGATTCGGGCGAATTGCAGGCGGGATCGAATCTGGGCCGGGGCCAGGTGAAGGCAGCGGATTATTTCATCCAGCCTGACATCGTCACCACCAACAAGAATAGTGGTGGCAACGCGCTGGGCGGTATGTTGGGCGGCATGTTGGGCGGGCGCATTGGCGGCGCGCTATTGGGTGGCATCTCGGTGAAGAAGAGCGAGGCCAACGTCATGCTGTCAGTGGTCAACGCCCGCACGACAGAGGAGGAAGTGATGGCCGAAGGCTATTTCCGCAAATCGGACCTCAGCTTTGGCGGCGGCGGCGGTTTGGGCTGGATGGGCGGTCTGGCCGCAGTCGGCGGCGGCGGCTATCAGAATACCGATATTGGCCAGGTGATCGTGCTCGCTTATCTGGACGCTTATACCAAGATGGTGACGCAGATGGGTGGCTTGCCTGAAAATGCTGCAGCAGCCGCGCCGGTTGCGCAGTAAACAGCGTAAAGATTGGGGGAAAGGGTGTCGCCGGGCCATCCGGCGACACCCTTTTTCACGCCCATTATGCGCCGCGCAGCACCCACAGGTCGCGCAACCGCACAACGGAAAACCCTGCCCGTCCACTGCCGTAACGAAAGTCGGGGCAGGCATGGCCATCGCCACACCCACCCCTCCAGCGTAATTAGCATTTGCGTCTTTCGCCGCCCCTCGCTGATGCGCGGGGAGCAGCCCTCTTAAGCGGGGTTCCGATCCAGGATGGCCGCAATCACGCCGGTTACATTGCCCATATCAGCCATGCCATCGACCCGCGAAACGATGCCGCGGGCTTCATAGATAGGCAGGATCGGTGCAGTCTTGGCGCGATATTCGGCCATGCGCGTGCGCACCGTGGCTTCATTGTCGTCCGGGCGGCGCTTGAACTCGTGGCTCTTGCACTTGTCACACTCGCCCTCGACCTTGGGCAGCATGAAGACATCATGATAGCCAGCGCCGCAATTGGCACAGGTGAACCGACCGGTGATGCGTTCGACCAGCGCATCCTCGTTGACGTCCAGTTCGATCACGTGATCGAGCGAGCGCCCCCGCCCTTCCAGCAGGGCGTCGAGCGAATGGGCCTGCGCCTCGGTGCGTGGGTAACCGTCGAAGATCACCCCGGTATCGGGCGCAAGCGCGTCGAGCGCTTCGCCGATAATGCCGGACACGACATCGTCGGGCACCAGAGCGCCCGCTTCCATCAGTGCCTTGGCCTGAAGCCCGACGGGCGTACCCGCTTTTACCGCAGCGCGCAGCATGTCGCCGGTGGACAATTGCACCATGCCGCGATCCTCGACCAGACGACTGGCCTGTGTCCCCTTGCCGGCGCCGGAGGGCCAAGCAGAATGATGTTCATCGCGCGCATTCTCCCCTGTTGTGCGCCCAGTGTCCGGGCCGCGTTTAGCGCAGGCGGCCCTTGAGCTTCGCCTTCTTGATCAGATCCCCATATTGATGGGCCAGCAAATGGCTCTGGATCTGAGTCACCGTGTCGACCGTAACATTGACGACGATCAGCAGGCTAGTCCCACCAAGGTAGAAGGGAATGCCCGCCCGGGCGATAGCGAATTCCGGCACCAGACAGATAAAGGCCAGATAGGCCGCGCCGATCACCGTGATGCGCGTCAGCACATAGTCCAGGTAATTTTCAGTATTCTTGCCGGGACGTATGCCGGGAATGAAGCCGCCATTGCGCTTGAGGTTGTCGGCCGTCTCTTCCGGGTTGAACACCACGGCGGTGTAGAAGAAGCAGAAGAAGACGATGCCGAGGCCATAAAGGCCCATATAGACGGGGCTACCATGTGACAGATATTGATTGAGCGTCAGGACGAAATCGCCCCAGCGGCTTTCGCCCGCGACCGTCTGTCCCGCGAACTGCGAGATCGTCAGCGGCATCAGCAGCAGCGACGATGCGAAGATCGGCGGAATGACGCCTGCGGTGTTCACCTTAAGCGGCAAATGGCTGCGATCGGCCTGCATCAAACCCTGGCGCGTTTGCCGCTTGGGATATTGGATCAGCACCCGGCGCTGCGCCCGCTCCATGAAGCAGATCAGCAGGATCAGGCCAATCGCCATGACCATGACCAAGAAGATCAGCAGGCCCGAAATCGTGCCTTCGCTGCCGGACTTGAACAGGTTGCTCAACGTCACCGGCAGCTGGGCGACGATGCCCGCCATGATGATGAGCGATACACCGTTGCCGATACCGCGCGAGGTGATCTGCTCGCCCAGCCACATCAGGAACATGGTGCCGCCGATCAGCGATACGACCGCCGAAACCCGGAACACCATGCCGGGGTCGACCACAGCCGCGCCCTGGGTTTCATAGCCCACGGCCGCAAAATACCCCTGCACCGCCGCCAGGAAAACCGTGCCATAGCGCGTATATTGGTTCAGCCGCTTGCGCCCGCTCTCCCCTTCCTTCTTGATCGCCGCCAATTGCGGCGACAGCGAAGAGGCAAGCTGCACCACGATCGACGCGGTGATGTAGGGCATGATGCCCAGCGCGATCAGGCTGGCACGCTCCAGCGCGCCGCCGGAAAAGGTGTTGAAGATGTCGAGCACGCCGCCGCGCGTATTCTGCACCGCGCCGGCCAGCGCCGTCGGATCGATGCCCGGCATCGGCACGAAGCTGAGGAACCGGAAGACGATCAACGCGCCGAGGGTAAACCACAGGCGCTTTTTGAGGTCGGTGGCCTGGCTGAATTTTGCCAGGCTCAGATTGGATGCGAGCTGGTCGGCTCTCGATGCCATGGTGGCTGCCCTTCAAATCACTCTTGCCGGGGCATCAAGCCCCGATGCGGAATCGCTCATCCCTTAGCGGGACCGGTTCAACGTGTCGAACGGGGAGTTGCCACGCCAAGCGACAAAGACATTCCCCCGATACGCATGACCCCGCCAACCCATATCGGGCAGCGGGGCCATGCTTGCAAGTCTGGGAGCGTGGTTTACGCTTTCCGGGCAGCCTTGGCGGCGGCAAGGGCGGTGCCCTTCTTGGCCTTCGCCTTGTCGGCGGCCGCCACGACTTCGATCACTTCGACCTTACCACCGGCCTTTTCGACCGCTTCCAGCGCGCCCTTGGACGCACCGGACACCAGGAAGCTGACCTTGGCGGTCAGTTCACCCTTGGCGAGCAGGCGGACGCCATCCTTGCCACCACGGGCAAGAGCTGCGGCCTTGAGCGCGGCATGGTCGATGGTCGCATTGGCGTCCAGCTTGCCGGCGTCGATCGCCTTCTGCACCGCACCCAGGTTCACGATCGCGAAATCGCTGGCGAAGATGTTGTTGAAGCCGCGCTTTGGCAGACGCATGTGGAGCGGCATCTGGCCACCCTCGAAGCCGTTGATGGCAACGCCCGAACGTGCCTTGGCGCCCTTTTGACCGCGCCCTGCGGTCTTGCCCTTGCCCGAACCGATGCCGCGTCCAACGCGCATACGGCCCTTGCGGGCGCCATCATTGTCACGGATGTCATTGAGTTTCATATCGTGCACTCGCTTTCGCTTTGTTCGCGCTGTCCCCAGTGGGAACCTGAAAAGGCCGGGCCAATAGCCCGACCGTCAAAAAAACGAAAGAGGGGTTTCCCCCTCTTTCGCATCATTTCGTCGGATCGAAGGGCTTAGCCTTCGACCACTTGCACCATATGGGGCAGCTTCTTGATGGCACCGCGGACTTCCGCCGTGTCTTCCAGTTCCACCACGCGATGCATCTTGCCAAGGCCCAGACCGATCAGAATCTTCTTCTGGTCGGCGGGGCGACGTATCGGCGAACCGATCTGCTTGATCTTGATTGTTGCCATGTCGGTTACTCCACAATCGCTTCGGCGTCGGCCTGCGCGACCTCGACCGAGGCTCCACCGCGATGCAGAAGGTCGGCGACCTTCTTGCCGCGACGCTGCGCCACCGACTTGGGGCTCGTCTGTTCGCCCAGCGCCGCGAAGGTCGCCCGGATCATGTTATAAGGGTTCGACGTGCCGTTCGACTTGGTCACGACGTCTGCAACGCCGAGGCTTTCGAACACGGCGCGCATCGGACCACCCGCGATGATACCCGTACCGGCAGGCGCCGAACGCAGCGTCACCTTGCCAGCACCGAAATGGCCGAGACCATCATGATGCAGCGTACGGCCTTCCTTCAGCGGAACGCGAACCATTGCCTTCTTGGCAGCGGCGGTCGCCTTGCTGATGGCCTCGGGCACTTCGCGCGCCTTGCCATGACCGAAACCGGCCCGGCCCTTGCCGTCGCCGACAACGACCAGCGCCGCAAAGCCGAAGCGCTTACCGCCCTTGACGGTCTTGCTGACGCGGTTGATGTGGACCAGCTTCTCGATCAGTTCTTCGCCCTGATCTTCGTCCCGGTTACCGCCGCGACGATCGTCACGACGACCACGGCCGCCGCCGCGATCGCTGCGGTTGCGGTCACCGCCGCCACGGTTGCCACGACCACGGCCGGGACCACGATTTTCGGTGACTTCCTGAGGCGTCGCTTCAGGAGCCAGGACGGCTACGGGCTGATTGCCTTCGCCGGTGGTGTTTTCGTCAGCCATGATCAGAACTCCAGCCCGCCCTCACGGGCGGCATCGGCCAGCGCTTTCACGCGGCCATGGAACAGGAAGCCACCACGGTCGAACACGACGCGGGTGACACCGGCAGCGGTCGCCGCAGCGGCGACGCGCTTGCCGACATCGGCAGCGGCTTGCGAGGTAGCGCCGGTCTTGCCGCGCACGTCCTTGTCCAGGGTCGATGCAGCAGCAACGGTCGTACCGGCAGCGTCATCGATGATCTGGGCGTAGATGTGACGACCCGAACGGTGGATGCTCAGGCGCGGGCGGGTGCCCGAAACAGCCTTAAGAGCGGTGCGAACACGGCGACGACGCCGCGCGAAGAGGGAAAGCTTTGCCATCTTACTTCTTCTTCCCTTCCTTGCGGAAGATGAACTCGCCGGCATATTTGATGCCCTTGCCCTTATAAGGCTCAGGCTTACGCCAGCGACGGATTTCGGCGGCAACCTGGCCGACCTGCTGCTTGTCCATGCCGCTGATCTCGACCGTGGTGTTATCCGGGGTCTTGATCTCGATCCCTTCGGGGATCGCAAAATCGACGTCATGGCTGTAGCCAAGCTGCAGCTTCAGGTTCTTGCCCTGCGAATTCGCGCGGTAGCCAACGCCGGTGATGAGCAGCTTCTTGGTGAAGCCTTCCGTCACGCCGGTGACCAGATTCTGGATCAGCGTGCGCTGCATGCCCCAGAATGCCCGTGCGGCTTTGGTCTTGTTGGCTGGCTGAACGAGAATGCCTTCGCCTTCCAGCGTATAGCTGATCTCGTCGCGCAGCGGCATGGCCAGGGTGCCCTTGGGCCCCTTGACCGAGAGCTGCCCGCCCTCGATGGTCGCCGTCACCCCATTGGGGATCGCGACCGGCTTTTTACCGATGCGGCTCATTAGAACACCTCCGCCAGCACTTCGCCGCCGACATTCTGGTCGCGCGCTTCCGCGTCGGACAGAACACCCTTGGGCGTCGAGACGATCGTGATACCAAGACCGTTGCGGATCACCGGCAGTTCTTTCGAACCCGAATAGACGCGGCGGCCAGGCTTGGACACGCGGGCGACATGCTTGATAGCAGGCTGCCCTTCGAAATATTTCAGCTCGATGCGCAGGCCAGGGTGCTTGCCGAGGTCTTCCTCGGAATAGCCGCGAATATAGCCTTCGCGCTGGAGGACGTCGAGGACGCGGGCGCGCAGCTTGGACGCCGGGGACATAACGCTGTCCTTCTTCGCCTGCTGCCCGTTGCGGATGCGGGTGAGCATATCACCCAGGGGATCGGTCAATGCCATGAGATGATATCCTTACCAGCTCGACTTGGTGACGCCGGGGATCAGGCCCTTATTGGCCAGATCGCGCAGCTGAATACGGCAGAGCCGGAATTTGCGGTAATAAGCGCGAGGGCGCCCCGTCAGTTCGCAGCGGTTACGCACGCGGGTCGGGTTACCGTTGCGGGGAATTTCCGCCATCTTCAGACGAGCGATCAGACGATCGCTGTCATCGGCCGCGTTGTCATTCGCGATCGCCTTGAGCTTTGCATAACGGCCGGCATATTTCTTAACCAGCTTCTTGCGACGCTCATTCTTGTTGATCGAACTCAGTTTCGCCATGACTTAAGTTCTCTTCCTTAGCTTTAGCGTTGGGAGAGAAGCGGGACCTTATTCAGGCCGCCTGCTTCTCTTCGAGCGGGAAGGGGAAGCCGAAGAGGCGCAGCAATTCGCGCGCTTCATCGTCCGTCTTCGCCGTGGTGGTCACGATGATGTCCATGCCGCGCACCTTATCGACACGGTCATAGCTGATCTCTGGGAAGATGATCTGCTCCTTGATACCGAAGGCATAATTGCCACGGCCATCGAAGCTCTTCGGATTGAGACCACGAAAATCGCGGACGCGGGGCAGGGCCACGTTGATCATGCGGTCCAGGAATTCATACATGCGCTCGCGGCGCAGCGTGACCTTGGCACCGATGGGCATGCCTTCACGCAGCTTGAACTGCGCGATCGACTTCTTCGCCTTGGTGATAACCGGCTTCTGGCCAGCGATCAGTTCCATTTCCTCGGCGGCCTGCGTGACCTTCTTCTTGTCCTGGGTCGCTTCGCCCACGCCCATGTTGAGCGTGATCTTGTCGATCTTGGGGACTTCCATGACGTTCTTGTAACCGAATTTCTCGGTCATCGCCTTGGCGATCTCGGCGTCATACAGCGCTTTGGAGCGCGGGATGTACTTATCGGCCATTACAGCACCTCACCGGACTTGACGGCGACACGGACCTTCTTGCCGTCGCGATCCTCGAAACGAACGCGGGTCGGCTTGCCATCCTTGTCGGCGACCGCCACGTTCGAAATGTGGAGCGGCGCGGGCTTGCGCTCGATGCCACCCTGCGGGTTCGACTGGCCGGGCTTGCGATGCTTCGCATGCACGTTGATGCCTTCGACAAGAACCTTGTCGGCCTTGGGCATCACTTGCAGGACAGCGCCGGTACGGCCCTTGTCCTTGCCAGCCAGGACGACGATCTTGTCGCCCTTCTTGATCTTGGCAGCGCTCATTACAGCACCTCAGGAGCGAGCGAGATGATCTTCATGTGCTTCTTGGCGCGCAGTTCGCGAACGACCGGGCCAAAGATACGGGTGCCGATTGGCTCCTCGTTCTTGTTGATGAGCACAGCGGCGTTGCCGTCGAAGCGAATCACGCTGCCATCAGCGCGACGCACGTCCTTGGCGGTACGCACGATGACGGCACGATGCACGTCACCCTTCTTCACCTTGCCGCGAGGCGCTGCTTCCTTGATCGAGACGACGATGATGTCGCCTACGCTCGCGAAGCGACGCTTCGAGCCGCCCAGCACCTTGATGCACTGGACGCGCTTGGCGCCGCTGTTGTCAGCGACGTCAAGATTGGATTGCATCTGGATCATGGATCCGGTTCCTTCTTATTTGGCCTACCGGGACGCTCCAGAAAGGTCTGGCCCAGCGGTTCCGAATTTCGTGCCAAGACTCTGTCGGGTCCTACGCGAAGCGCGGGCCTGTAACCCCTTCTGATCGAAAAGGCCAGCCCCACGTCGCAATAAGACCCAAAGAATCAGTGAGCCTACCCTAAAAGTCCGGGTTTCCGCCTTTAAGCGGCAACCTCCGGCGACTTGTGGGTGTCCACGCGCTCGATGACCTTCCAGGTCTTGAGCTTGGAAATCGGGGCGGTTTCCTCAATGCGGACCGTCTCGCCTTCCTTGTAGATATTGCCCTCGTCATGGGCGTGATATTTTTTCGAACGGCGGATGATCTTGCCGTAGAGCGCATGCTTAACCTTGCGCTCTACACGAACCACCACCGTCTTGTCGGTCTTGTCGGAAACCACCGTTCCCGTCAGCACGCGCTTGGGCATCGTGTGTTTCCTTTACTTCGCGGTCGCAGCCGAGCTGTTACGCTCGGTCTGCAAAGTTTTGATCTGCGCGATCGACCGGCGGACTTCCTTGACGCGGCTGGGCTTTTCCAGCTGGTTGGTGGCCGCCTGGAAACGCAGATTGAACTGCTCGCGCTTCAGGTTGTTGAGTTCGGTCGACAGTTCGTCGTCCGTCTTGGTCTTAAGGTCAGCAACGTTCGCCATGGCTTAACCCTCCAGGTGCGAGGTGTCGCCGAGGCGGGCAACGACCTTGGTCTTGATGGGCAGCTTCATCGCGGCGCGCGAGAAGGCCTCTGCTGCGAGCGGACCGGGCACACCGTCCAGTTCGAACAGGATGCGACCCGGCTTGACGCGGGCGGCCCAATATTCGACCGAACCCTTGCCCTTGCCCTGACGGACTTCGGCCGGCTTTTTCGACACAGGCACGTCGGGGAACACACGGATCCACAAACGACCCTGACGGCGGATGTGACGCGTGATCGCGCGGCGAGCCGCTTCGATCTGGCGCGCGGTGATCCGCTCAGGCTCCATGGCCTTGAGACCATAGGAACCGAAGTTCAGAGCGGAACCGCCCTTGGCATCGCCCTTGATCCGGCCCTTGAAGGTCTTGCGGAACTTCATTTTCTTCGGTTGCAGCATGACGCTATACCTACCTTATGTTCAGCGCGCCGGACGCACACCGGAGGTCTGAGCCTCCAGCATGAGCCGGTCGGTGGCCATCGGATCATGGCCGAGAATCTCGCCCTTGAAGATCCAGACCTTGATGCCGCACACGCCATAGGCGGTGTGCGCCGTGGCTTCGGCATAGTCGACGTTCGCGCGCAGCGTGTGCAACGGAACGCGGCCTTCGCGATACCATTCGACGCGCGCGATCTCCGCGCCGCCCAGACGGCCGCCGCAGGTGATCTTGATGCCTTCGGCACCCAGACGCAGCGCCGACTGCACAGCCCGCTTCATCGCACGGCGGAAAGCCACGCGGCGTTCGAGCTGGTCAGCGATACCCTGCGCAACAAGCTTGGAATCGACTTCCGGCTTGCGGATTTCGACGATGTTCAGCGACACGTCGGACGTCGTCAGCGCGCTCAGCTTCTTGCGCAGCTTTTCGATGTCCGCGCCCTTCTTGCCGATGATGACACCGGGACGGGCAGCATAGACCGACACGCGGCACAGCTTGGCAGGGCGTTCGATGACGACCTTCGAAATCGCGGCCTGCGGCAGCGACTTCATGATGAACTGGCGAATCTTGAGATCTTCCAGCAGCAGGCGGCCATAGTCCGCGCCTTCGGCGTACCAGCGGCTGTCCCAGGTGCGGTTGATCTGAAGACGCAGACCGATCGGATTACTCTTGTGACCCATGTGCTTACGCCTCCGCTTCTTCGCCAGCTTCACGCACGACAATGCGCACGCGGCTGTAGGGCTTGAGGATCCGGGTCGACTTGCCACGGCCACGGGCATGGAAGCGCTTCAGCGTAAACGCTTTGCCTACCGATGCTTCGGCCACGACCAGGGCGTCGACGTCCAGATTGTGGTTGTTTTCCGCGTTGGCGATGGCCGAAGCCAGCACCTTGCGCACGTCAACCGCCATCGCCTTCTTGGAGAAAGCGAGGATGTTCAGCGCGTCCTCGACCTTGTGGCCGCGGATGAGCGTCGCTACCAGGTTCAGCTTCTGGGCCGAACCACGGATCTGCGTGCCGACGGCCAGAGCCTCATTGTCGGCGACGCGACGGGGAGCCTTTTCCTTGCTCATTAGCGCTTGCCCTTCTTGTCGGCAGCGTGGCCGGGGAAGAAGCGGGTCGGAGCGAATTCGCCCAGCTTATGACCCACCATATCCTCGTTCACGGACACCGGAACATGCTTGCGGCCGTTATAGACGCTGAACGTCAGGCCAACGAACTGGGGCAGGATGGTGGAACGACGCGACCAAGTCTTGATCGGCGCACGGCCACCGGCTTCCTGCGCGGTTTCTGCCTTCTTCAGAAGGCTGAGGTCCACGAACGGACCTTTCCAGACGGAACGAGCCATCGCGGATTACCTCTTCTTCTTGGCGTGACGCGACCGGATGATCATCTTGTCGGTCGACTTGTTATGACGGGTGCGGGCACCCTTGGTCGGCTTGCCCCAAGGCGTAACCGGATGACGGCCGCCCGAGGTCCGGCCTTCACCACCACCATGAGGGTGATCGACCGGGTTCTTGGCGACACCGCGCGTCAGCGGGCGGATGCCCTTCCAACGGTTACGGCCTGCCTTGGCGAGGTTGGTGTTGCCGTTGTCGGGGTTGCTGACGGCGCCGATGGTGCCCATGCAATCCGAACGGATGTAACGCTGCTCACCCGAAGACAAGCGGATCATCACCATGCCGCGATCACGGCCAACGAGCTGGGCATAGGTACCCGCCGAGCGGCAGAGCTGTGCGCCTTTGCCCGGCTTCATCTCGATATTGTGGATGATCGTGCCGACCGGCATCTGCCCCAGTTCCATCGCGTTGCCCGGCTTCACGTCGGTCTTCTTACCCGCGATGACCTTGTCACCAGGAGCCAGACGCTGCGGCGCGATAATATAGGCCTGCGTACCGTCGGGATAGTTGACCAGCGCGATGAACGCGGTGCGGTTGGGGTCATATTCCAGACGCTCGACCGTACCTTCGACATCCCACAAGCGACGCTTGAAATCGATGATACGATAGCGCTGCTTGTGACCGCCGCCGATACCGCGCGAGGTCACATGACCCTTGTTGTTACGGCCACCGGTCTTGCGCTTGCCTTCGGTCAGCGCCTTGACGGGCTTGCCCTTGTGCAGGCTGGACTTGTCGACGAGAATCAGTCCGCGCTGGGCGGGGCTCGTCGGGTTATAATGCTTCAGCGCCATGGTTAGCGCACTCCCTCGGTGATGTCGATCGACTGGCCTTCGGCCAGGCGGACGATCGCCTTCTTGACGTCGGAGCGGGTGTAGGGCTTGCCCTTCCACTTCTTGGTCTTGCCCTTCGTCACGAGCGTATTCACGCTCTTGACGTCGACACCCCAGATCGCTTCGACAGCGGCCTTGATCTCAGGCTTGGAGGCATCGCCCGCCACCTTGAAGACCACAGCGTTGAATTCGCTGAGAAGGGTCGACTTCTCAGTGATGTGCGGGGCGACAACCACGTCATAATGACGGTTGTCGACCGTTGCGGCTTGCTTTTTAGCCATTGAAACGGGCCTCCAGCTTTTCGACGGCGGCGCGGGTGAGCACCAGCGAGTCGGCTTTCAGGATGTCGTAGACATTGGCGCCGACGGCCGGCAGCAAGTCCACGCCGATGATGTTGGCCGACGCCTTGGCGAAGCTGATGTTGACCGCGTCGCCGTCGATGAACAGCACCTTGGTCAGGTTCAGCTTGGCAAGATTGGCGACCAGCGCCTTGGTCTTGCCTTCGGCAACGTCGAGGCTGTCGATGATGAACAGCGAGCCGTCCTTCACCTTCGACGAGAGCGCCATCTTCAGGCCCAGCGCGCGAACCTTCTTGTTCAGCGAGGGATTGAAGTCACGAACGCGGGCACCGTGGGCTTTACCACCACCGATGAACACCGGCGCGCGGCGATCGCCGTGACGAGCCGTACCGCCGCCCTTTTGGCGACCGAACTTCTTACCCGTGCGGGCAACATCGCTACGCTCGCGCGTGCCACGGGCCGTACCGCGACGCTTTTCGAGCTGCCAGGTGACGACGCGGTGCAGGATGTCGGCGCGGGGCTCGACACCGAATACGGCATCGTTCAGCTCCAGATCGCCAGCTTCCGCTGCGTCGAGGGTCTGTACCTTGACCTTCATGGTTTAGCCCTCCTGGCCTTCGGTCGCTTCCACTGCCGCGACTTCTTCAGCCGGGGTATCAGCGGGAGCGCTGTCGTTGCTGTTGTCAGCCTTTTTCAGGCTGGCGGGATAGGGAACGTCGGCCGGACGAGGCACCTTGACGGCATCCTTGACGGTCAGCCAGGTGCCCTTGGCACCGGGCACGCTGCCCTTGACGAACAGCAGACCGCGCTCGACGTCCGTGCGGACGATTTCGAGGTTCTGCTGCGTGCGTTCACGATCACCCATATGACCGGCCATCTTCTTGTTCTTGAAGACGCGGCCTGGATCCTGACGGTTACCCGTCGAACCATGGGCACGGTGACTGATCGACACACCGTGGGTGGCGCGCATACCGCCGAAGCCCCAACGCTTCATAGCGCCGGCAAAGCCCTTACCCTGGGTGTGACCCGACACATCGACGAGCTGGCCGTCGATGAAATGATCTGCGGCGATTTCAACGCCGACATCGAGGAGCGCATCCTCGGCGACGCGGAATTCTACCAGACGCGCCTTCGGCTCCACTTCCGCCTTGGCGAAGTGACCGCGCTGCGGCTTGGCGACATTCTTAACCTTCGCTACGCCGGCACCCAGCTGCACGGCCACATAGCCGTCGCTGTCCACATCCTTGCGAGCCACGACCTGGTTGCCTTCAAGGGCCAGAACCGTAACCGGCACGTGACGCCCGTCCTCTTGGAACAGGCGGGTCATCCCGACTTTCTTAGCGATCACGCCAGTGCGCATGATCCATACTCCCAATAGAGGCCCGCCTAAGCCTTGAAAGAAACTGACGCCGGCGGGCGTATCCAACGAAAAAAAACCGCTCGGGATCATTCCCTAGCGGCCAACCCAAATATGCAGATCACCCCGTCCGGGTTGGATGCCAACCCCTCTCGGGACCAGCGACGGGGGACCAGAACCACAGACTTGCCAGTTGCCCGGCGCCGTGCGGTATCCCTTGTGTCGTGTGAGCTTCCGGTTTCCCGGAATACCCGATACCCTGCCAACTTGTTACAGAAGGCAGGGACTTGCTAACCTCAGGCCAGCTTGATTTCTACGTTCACGCCGGCAGCCAGGTCCAGCTTCATCAGCGCGTCGACCGTCTGCGGCGTCGGCTGCACAATGTCAAGCATACGCTTGTAGGTGCGAACCTCAAACTGCTCGCGCGACTTCTTGTCGATGTGCGGACCACGGTTGACCGTGAACTTTTCGATGCGCGTCGGAAGGGGAATGGGACCGCGGATGAGAGCGCCAGTGCGGCGCGCGGTGTCGGCGATGTCGCCGGTCGCCTGATCAAGCACGCGATGATCGAACGCCTTAAGGCGAATGCGGATGTTGCTGTCCATATTCCTGTACCGATGCGAAAGAGCCAAAAAAACAACCGCCTCTTAATCTGTCCTTCTAGCTCGCAAGAGCCGGAGAAAGACGATCCGAGGCGGTAAAAATCCGAGCGGCGCGAATCAGGCGATTCGCGCCGCTGCGGTGCCTATATTACTTCGAGATCGTGCCGACAACCCCTGCGCCGACGGTACGACCGCCTTCACGGATGGCAAAGCGCAGACCTGGGTCCATCGCGATGGGCGCGATCAGCTTGACGCCGAGCTTCACATTGTCGCCAGGCATAACCATTTCCGTGCCCTCAGGCAGGATGACTTCGCCGGTAACGTCCGTGGTGCGGAAGTAGAACTGCGGGCGATAGTTGGCGAAGAACGGCGTGTGACGACCACCCTCTTCCTTCGACAGCACGTACACTTCAGCGTCGAACTCGGTGTGCGGCATAACCGAACCGGGCTTGGCCAGAACCTGGCCACGCTCGACGTCTTCACGACCGACGCCACGAACCAGCGCGCCGATGTTGTCGCCCGCACGACCTTCGTCGAGCAGCTTGCGGAACATTTCGACGCCCGTGACCGTGGTCTTGCGGGTGTCGCGGATGCCGACGATTTCGACTTCTTCGCCAACCTTGACGATGCCGGTTTCGACACGGCCGGTGACGACGGTGCCGCGACCCGAGATCGAGAACACGTCTTCGATCGGCATCAGGAAAGGCTTGTCGATCGGACGCTCAGGCTGCGGGATCCAGGTGTCGACGGCTGCCATCAGCTTGAGCACGGCGTCATGGCCGATTTCCGGGGTCTTGTCCTGCAGCGCGGCAACAGCCGAACCGGGGATGACGGGGATGTTGTCGCCGTCGAAATCATAGCTGCTCAGCAGCTCGCGGATTTCCAGCTCGACCAGTTCCAGAATTTCGGCGTCGTCAACGAGATCGACCTTGTTCATGAACACGACGAGCTGAGGAACGCGACCTGCTTGGCGAGCAGGATGTGCTCGCGGGTCTGCGGCATCGGGCCGTCGGTGGCCGACACAACCAGGATCGCGCCGTCCATCTGCGCCGCACCGGTGATCATGTTCTTCACATAGTCAGCGTGACCGGGGCAATCGACGTGCGCATAGTGGCGCGCTTCGGTTTCATATTCGACGTGCGCGGTCGAAATGGTGATGCCGCGCTCGCGCTCTTCGGGCGCCTTGTCGATGTTGTCGTAGCTGGTGAACGTGGCGCCGCCGGTTTCGGCCAGCACCTTGGTGATCGCTGCGGTCAGCGAGGTCTTGCCATGGTCGACGTGACCGATGGTGCCGATGTTGCAGTGCGGCTTATTCCGCTCAAACTTAGCCTTAGCCATTTTATCCTACCTTCTAATCAAAATCAGCTTGGGTCTGACCGCTCGGCCGCGCCTCGCGAAGGCGCGTCCATAGCAGCAAATTTGCAGATTACCAGCCCCTAACCGAGCCGCTTGCACGGCTCGGCTGGGGAAATTCATCAGGCCATCTTCGCCTTGACTTCGTCCGCAACATTCTGCGGCACTTCATCATAGTGCGAGAAGGTCATCGAATAGTTCGCACGCCCCTGGGTGAACGAACGCAGCGAGTTCACATAGCCGAACATGTTGGCCAGCGGGACCATCGCTTCGACGACCTGTGCATTACCACGAGTGTCGGTGCCCTGGATCTGGCCACGACGGCTGTTCATGTCGCCGATCACGTCGCCCAGATATTCCTCAGGGCTGACCACTTCGACCTTCATGATCGGTTCGAGCAGGGTGATGCCCGACTTCTGCGCGACTTCACGCATCGCCGCGCGACCGGTGATTTCGAACGCCAGCGCCGAGGAGTCGACGTCATGATAGGCGCCGTCATACAGGTTGATCTCGAAATCGATGATCGGGAAGCCGATGAGCGACCCGGTGGCCGCCGTTTCGCGCATGCCCTTTTCGATCGCGGGGATATATTCCTTGGGAATATTACCGCCCTTGATCTCGTCCTTGAAGATGATGCCCGCACCGCGCTCGCCGGGCGTGACCTTCACCTTGATGCGGCCGAACTGGCCGGTGCCGCCCGACTGCTTCTTATGGGTATAGTCGACGTCGACCGCCTTCTTGAGATATTCGCGATAGGCCACCTGCGGCGCACCAACATTCGCCTCGACCTTGAACTCGCGCTTCATGCGGTCGACCAGGATTTCGAGGTGAAGCTCGCCCATGCCCTTGATGATGGTCTGGCCCGATTCGTGATCGGTCGAAACGCGGAAGGACGGATCCTCAGCGGCCAGACGGTTGAGCGCGACGCCCATCTTTTCCTGGTCGGCCTTGGTCTTGGGTTCCACCGACAATTCGATGACCGGCTCAGGGAATTCCATCCGCTCCAGGATGATCGGCTGGCGCTCGGCGCACAGCGTATCCCCGGTGGTGGTTTCCTTCATGCCGGCCAGCGCGACGATGTCGCCCGCATAGGCTGCATCGATATCTTCACGGCTGTTGGCATGCATCAGCAGCATGCGGCCGATCTTTTCCTTCTTGTCCTTGACCGAGTTCAGATAGGTGCCCTTGGTCAGGGTGCCCGAATAAACGCGCAGGAAGGTCAGCGAGCCGACGAACGGATCGTTCATGATCTTGAACGCCAGGCCAGCAAACGGCGCATCATCTGCGGTCGCACGGCTGTCGGGCTGGTCGTTGTCGGGGTTGATGCCCTGCACGTCCTCAATGTCGAGCGGCGAAGGCAGATAGTCGACAACCGCGTCGAGCAGGGGCTGGACGCCCTTGTTCTTGAACGCCGAACCACACAGCACGGGCACGAACGCCTGGGCCAGCGTGCCCTTGCGGATCAGCTTCTTGAGCGTCGCAACGTCGGGCAGATTGCCTTCGAGATAGGCTTCCATCGCCTCGTCGTCCTGCTCGACGGCCAGTTCGATCAGCTTTTCGCGATATTCGGCAGCCTTGTCGGCGAGATCGTCGGGAATTTCCTCATAGGAGAATTCAGCGCCGAGATTCTCATCCTTCCAGATGATCGCACGGTTTTCGACCAGATCGACCAGGCCCTTGAACTCGCTCTCCGCACCGATGGGGAGATAGAGAACGGCGGGGATGGCACCCAGGCGATCGATGATCGTCTGCACGCAATAATAGAAATTGGCACCGGTGCGGTCGAGCTTGTTGATGAAGCACATCCGCGGAACCTTATACTTGTCCGCCTGACGCCACACCGTTTCCGACTGCGGCTCAACGCCCGCAACGCCGTCGAACGCGGCGACCGCGCCATCGAGTACGCGCAGCGAACGCTCGACTTCGATGGTGAAGTCGACGTGGCCTGGGGTGTCGATGATGTTCAGACGGTGGTCGTTCCAGATGCAGGTGGTCGCAGCCGACGTGATGGTGATACCACGCTCCTGCTCCTGTTCCATCCAGTCCATCGTCGCGGCGCCGTCATGGACTTCGCCGATCTTGTAGGACTTGCCGGTGTAGTAAAGGATACGCTCGGTCGTCGTGGTCTTGCCGGCGTCAATATGCGCCATGATACCAAAATTACGATAGCGTTCGAGCGGATGGCTGCGGGCCATGATGCTTCTCCGTTGCCGGCGCACCGGCGGTTGGGGATTCGAGTTCTTGGGTGGCCCCTAAACCAATCCGTCCGCCATGGGTAGAGACCCCTGACGAACGGACCAATTTTTGAAACCGGACAGCGAAGCGGACATTGGAAACGCCCGCTTGCCTTTTACCAGTAGCGGTATGTTACCAGCGATAGTGCGAGAAGGCACGGTTGGCTTCGGCCATCCGGTGCGTATCTTCGCGCTTCTTGACGGCATTGCCGCGATTGTTGGCGGCGTCCATCAGTTCACCCGACAGGCGCGCGGCCATCGTGGTTTCGCTGCGGTTGCGCGCGGCGGTGATCAGCCAACGGATGGCCAACGCCTGCGAGCGCTCGGGACGCACTTCGACGGGAACCTGATAGGTCGCACCGCCAACGCGGCGGCTGCGAACTTCGATGCCCGGCTTGATGTTGTTCAGCGCGTCATGGAACATGCCAATCGGGTCCTTCTTGGCGCGGGTCTCGACAGTTTCGAGAGCGCCATAGACGATGGACTCAGCAACAGCTTTCTTACCGTCCTGCATGATGGAATTCATGAACTTGGACAGCACGATATCGCCATATTTGGGATCGGGCAGGATGATGCGCTTTTCGGGGCGACGACGACGTGACATATTCTTGGTCTCCCCTTACTTCGGACGCTTCGCGCCGTACTTCGAACGGCTCTGCTTACGATCCTTGACGCCCTGGGTATCCAGAACGCCGCGAAGAACGTGATAGCGCACGCCGGGAAGATCGCGGACACGACCGCCACGGATCAGCACAACGCTATGTTCCTGAAGGTTATGGCCTTCACCAGGAATATAGGTGATGACTTCG
Organism: Sphingobium sp. Ant17; assembly: GCF_000588875.1. GTDB lineage: Bacteria > Pseudomonadota > Alphaproteobacteria > Sphingomonadales > Sphingomonadaceae > Sphingobium. The sequence goes on along the minus strand of NZ_JEMV01000031.1, from coordinate 16,188 downwards.
CGCTGGTTGACCAGACGCACCTTCGCCACCTTGCGGAGCGCCGAGTTCGGCTTTTTCGGAGTCGTCGTATAGACGCGGGTGCAAACGCCACGCTTTTGCGGGTTCGCATCCATGGCAGGGACCTTGGACTTGGCCTTCTGCGGTTCGCGGCCCTTGCGGACCAGCTGGTTGATTGTTGGCATGAAGCCCTTCACCTTTTTCAGTTACTTTACCGTGGCATCCCCGTGTTGCGAGCCGCTTGGAAAACAGACGTCATCCAAACAGCAAAGGCCCCGGTGGGCATAAAACCCCCTGGAGCCGCAAGAGCACCCGGCAATGTTCAGCTCTAATAGCACCCAGCAATGGCGAGAAAAGACGAGTCTCGACGCGACAGGTCGCTGGGCAGCCGGGCCTATAGCTGGGCCCGGACAAAGGGTCAAGCCTCGCGACGGCGACACTGGTAGAGCCCTGATTTTCAAAGCATCACCAGGAACTGGTTAGGGTTTTGATAACCCTGTCCGCGCTATTTTTAGCGCTAGTCACCAATATGGTGCTTTCATGGACGAAATGTGACGGACCTCTCCCCCTATACCGGCGAATTTTGCGATCCTCATCGCGAACGCATCTTTCAAGAAGGCCGCCTGCGCGAATCACGCGGACATGCGCAGATCCTGTTTGCCCTCTCAGCAGTCCTCAACACCTTGTTCCTGATGAGCGACTGGCGCTTTGCAGGAACCGACCATTTCTGGGTTGCGGTGCCTGCCCGCGTCGTCGTCATCCTCTGGTCGCTTGCCTGCCTGGCGGTGAGCCATCGCATGACCAGCTTTCGGGCGGTCGAACGCATCGCCTTTGCCTGGCAGGCGGTTACGGCGATCAGCGTCGCTTTCCTGGTCAGTTCGCGCAGCGACATCGCGGTATTCGTCCTGGTGATGCTGCCATTGGTCTTCTATCTCGTCGTACCGACCAGCTTTCGCGGCAATGTCGGCGGCGGGCTGGCCTGTGGCGTCGCGCTGCTGATCGGCTATCTGGCGCCGGCACCGCTTTCAGCCACCATGCCGGGCATGATCCTGGCGATGGTGATGCTTCATTTCGGCATGTGGATCGCGATCGCACGAAGCAATCGGCTCCAGCGGAAAGAGTGGACCGCGGGATTGGCGGCACGGGACGCCCAGGCTGCCCTCGCGACCAGCCGGGACACGCTGGAACATATGTTCATGGCCGTGCCGCTCCCGCTGTTGGTAACGCGCTACGATGGCAGCATCGTGCGTATCAATCGCGCCGCGCTGGATGCCTATTCGGCGGGCGGCACCGTATCGCTGGCCAATGTCGAACAAACCTATGTCGACTTGCCCTTGCGGGATGAACTGTTCAACCGGCTGCAACAGGGGGAGGCGATCGACAATTTCGAATGTCGCCTGCGCCGCGGCGATGGGGCGATCCGCAACGCGCTGCTGTCTTCGCGTCCGATCGTCATCGATGGCGAAGCTTGTTTCATGACCAGCGTGGTGGACATTACCGAACGCAAGGAAAGCGAGCAGAATCTGGAACGTCTGGCCATGTCGGACGCGTTGACGGGTCTGGCGAACCGCGCGCATTTCCTGGCAGCGGTAACGCATGCGACGGCCGCGTCCAAGAAAGGGGCGCAGTTGGCGGTACTGCTGATCGATCTTGATGAGTTCAAGCGCGTCAATGACACGGCTGGCCATGATGCAGGGGATGCCCTGCTCTGCGCCGTGGCCAACCGCCTGCGGCAGGCGCTGCGTCCGGGCGATCTGGTCGCGCGCATGGGCGGCGATGAATTTGCTGTGCTGCTCACCCGCCTGCCGGATGCCGATTCACTGCAACCGATCCTCCAGCGCGTTGCCCAGCATCTGAACGCCCCGCTCACTTATGGGGGTCGTCCGGTCGAATGTCGGGTCAGCATCGGCATCGCGCTCTTCCCCGACCATGGCGACGACGTCACCGCCTTGATCAAACATGCTGACATCGCCCTTTATGATGCGAAAAATAGCGGGCGGGGGCGCGCAACATTGTTCGGCCCCGAATTGCTCGAAAGCTGGGAGCGCGAAGCGGCGATGCTCGATCGGGCACGGCATATCTTAACGCATGAACAGCCCTGCCCATGGTATCAGCCCAAGATCGCGCTCGACACCGGCGCGATCGTCGGGTTCGAAGCGCTGTTCCGCTGCCCGACCGACGACGGCAAGGTGATCATGCCCGGTGAAATCGCGTCAGCCTTCGAGCATCCCGAACTGGGGCCGCACATTACGATGCTCATGATCGACCGCATCATCGCCGATTGCGTGCGTTGGCGCGATGCGGGACTGTCCGCCGGGGTCATCGCCTTCAACGGTTCGGGCGCCGACCTTAATGACGATGCGTTTGCCGATCGGTTACTGGAACGGCTGGCGAGGGCGGGATTGCCACCATCGACCGTGGAACTGGAAGTGACCGAATCGGTTTTCTTGGGTCGCAACGCCGAACGGGTCGGACGCGCGCTGAACCGATTGAGCGAGGCCGGTGTCACGATCGCGCTCGACGATTTCGGCACGGGCTATGCGTCGCTGTCGCACCTGAAGCAATTTCCGATCGACATCATCAAGATCGACCAGAGTTTCGTGCGCGACCTGGAAACCGACCCGGATGATGCCGCCATCGTCCGCACCGTCCTGAACCTGGCCTTCAGCCTCGGCATACGTACGGTTGCAGAGGGTGTGGAGAACAGCCGCCAGGTCGATTATCTGCGCGCGGGCGGATGCCATTACGGCCAAGGCTATCAGTTCGGGGCGGCCATGCCTGCATCTGTGGTCACACAGTTGCTGGCATCGGGGGTTCACGCCAACCACTGCTGAGCGCCGTCAAGAAAAACACATTTGGCGGGGAACAAAATGCCGCTGCGATCATTTTGTCCCGCGCATCGCTCGACTCATCACGTCTGCGTAACGGTGGATTCGCGTGATCGCCATGGCTTTGCTATCGGCCCGACTCGAAAAGAGTCACGGGGTCGCCATTGTCGCATCATCAAAAATCGAGGGCTTCCGCTCTCTGGGCACGGCTTGCCGCCTTATGCCCGGAGCGCGAGATTTTCCTGCGATCGGGCGGCCAGGTCCGGTTCCTGCGCATCTCGCGCCGCGCGCAGTTGGCGACACTTAGCCTCCTCACGATGACCCTGGTTGGCTGGGGCGGCGTAACCTTGGCGATGATCGCCGATAGCGCGTCGGTGGCGCAAGAGCGCGCCGCTCTGGCCGTCAAGGGCCAATCGATCGCCACCGCCGCCGACAAGGTGAAGGGCTATCGCCAGTCGGTCGATGATTTGGCCCAGGATCTTGAAGCCCGACAGGACTTCATGGACACGCTCTACAAAACCCATTTCGGTGCGGAAGGCGACGCGCGTTCGGACCTTGTCGTACCAACCAAAGCCGACAAGTCCGGTAAAGCCGCAACAACGTCCGCCAAGATCAGCATGGCACCCGAAGCCGCTTCCCTGGTCCGTCTCGAACAGCGTCAGCGCCGTTTCGCCCTGCTGTTGACTGCGGCTGTCGAGCGTCGCGCTGACAAGGCCGCCGCCGCCATCCGCAGCTTCGGACTCAACCCCGACCATCTTGCCCGCAGCGCCGCCCGCGCGCAGGGTGGCCCCTTCGTCCCCTGGGAGGGCAGCAAGGGCGCGATGACCGGAGAGCTGGAACATCTGGCCGATGCGCTGGCGCGGATGGAGTTTCTGGAACGCAGCCTGCTGTCGATCCCTTCGGGCAAGCCGACGCTCGCACCGATGGAAACCAGTTCCTACGGCTATCGCCGCGACCCGTTCAACGGCCACGCCGCTTTCCACGCAGGCATGGATTTCCCCGGCCGCCATGGCCAGCCGATCGTCGCCGCTGCCCGCGGCAAGGTCAGCTATGTCGGCCAGCGGCAGGGCTATGGTAATGTCGTCGAGGTCGAGCATGGCAACGGGCTGATGACCCGTTACGCCCATCTGTCACGCTTTGCTGCCAAGGTCGGGCAGGCGGTGGCGCGCGGCGATACGATCGGCGGCATGGGATCGACCGGTCGTTCGACCGGCACCCATCTTCATTTCGAGGTCCGGCAGAACGACCGGCCCATCAACCCCCGCCGTTTTCTGGAGGCTGCCCAGGATGTTCTCCAAGTCCAGCAAATCGCCAAGGCCCGTTTCGCCGATGTCGGCAACCGGGGCTAAGAATACGCCCTTCTCGCTGATCGGCGGCGACGTCACGATCAGCGGCAACATCAACGCGTCGGCCGACCTGCATGTCGATGGCGTAGTGGAGGGCGACATCAGTTGCGCCGCCCTTGTCCAGGGCGCCGACAGCCTGATCATCGGCCATGTGACCGCGCAAAGCGCGCGCCTCGCCGGGTTGGTGGATGGGTCGATCAAGGCCGAAGAATTGGTGGTCGAGCGCAGCGCGCGGATCACCGGCGATGTTCGCTATGAACGCATCACGATCGAGGCAGGTAGCCGGATCGACGGACATTTCGCGCATAAGGACAATGCGCCTGCCGCCGAACTCAAGCTGATCGCGAACGAAGGCGGCTAGATTCAACAGCCCTTGCGTTACCGGTTATGCCGACGGCGTGATCCGCCTCAGTTCACCGGTGCGCGTCGCCGGTAGCTGAGCGCTTCGGCGACATGCACCCGTCCGACCCGCTCCGACCCGGCGAGGTCCGCAATGGTCCGGGCTACTCTCAGCACCCGCGTATAGCCGCGCGCGGACAGCTTCATTGCAGCGGCCGCCTGCGCCAGCAGTTGCCGTCCCGCTTCATCGGGGCCGGCAAAGGCCTCCAGCGCGTCGCCATCCACTTCGGCATTGGTCCGCACCTTCGTCCCGGCATAGCGCGCCGTCTGCACGTCGCGCGCCGCCGCGACACGCGCGGCGACCTCGTCCGATCCCTCGGCGGGCGGTGGCAGGACCAGATCGGCGGCGCTCACTGCCTGCACCTCGACATGCAAGTCGATACGATCGAGCAGCGGGCCAGACACTTTGGCCTGATAGTCGGCAGCGCAGCGCGGCGCGCGTGAGCAGGCCAGCGCAGGATCACCCAGATGCCCGCACCGGCACGGATTCATCGCCGCGATCAACTGCACCCGCGCCGGGAAAGTCACATGCGCATTCGCCCGCGCAACCGTCACTTCGCCCGTCTCCAGCGGCTGGCGCAGCGAATCGAGCACCGCCCGTTGAAATTCCGGCAATTCGTCGAGGAACAAGACCCCCAGATGCGCCATGCTGACCTCGCCCGGCCGCGCCTTGAGCCCGCCACCCACCAACGCTGCCATCGATGCGCTATGATGGGGATGGCGGAAGGGCCGCGCCCGGCTGATCCGCCCGCCATCCAGCGTCCCGGCCACGCTCGCCACCATCGAGGTTTCCAGCGCCTCGGACGGGGTAAGCTCAGGCAATATTCCGGGAAGACACCCGGCCATCAGCGATTTACCCGCGCCCGGTGGCCCGACCATCAGCAGATTATGCCCGCCCGCCGCCGCGATCTCGATCGCACGCTTGGCGACTTCCTGACCCTTTACCTGTTTCAGGTCCAAGGTCCGCACCGGTGGCTCGACCGCGCCGGGTTGGGGCGGCGAGAGCGCCGATGTCCCCTTGAAATGATTGAGCAGGCTCAAAAGGTCGGGCGCGGCGATCACCTCGACCTGCCCCGCCCAGGCGGCTTCCGCCCCCTGCGCAACCGGGCAGACCAGCCCCATATCCTGCCCACCCGCATGCAGCGCCGCCAGCAACACACCGGGCGACGGCGCGGTGCGCCCGTCCAGACCCAGTTCGCCGACCACGACATAGCCCGACAGCGTTTCGGCATCGATCACCCCCATCGCGCCGAGCAAGGCGAGCGCGATCGGCAGGTCGAAATGCGATCCTTCCTTGGGCAGGTCGGCGGGCGACAGGTTGACGGTAATCCGCTTGGGCGGCAGCGACAGGCCGATGGCGGCAATCGCATTGCGCACCCGCTCGCGGCTTTCGGCCACCGCCTTGTCGGGCAATCCTACGACGATGAAATTGGGGAGACCTGGCACCAGTTGGCACTGCACCTCGACGGCCCGCGCCTCCAGCCCCAGATAGGCGACCGTCGATACCGTTGCGACCAAGTGACCCCCAATTCCTATTCCGCGCCCGCCAGCCTGTCGGCGGCTATTCTTCTACAGGATCGCCCGCCCGGTCACGCGCTGGTTCATCGGGCCGCCCCTTGAACCCCTGCGCCACGACATACCATTCCACGCTGCCCTTGCGGCTGGCAGGCGGCTTGGCATGTTTGATCGTCGTAAAATTCTTCTTGAGCAGCACTAGCAACTCCCCATCGGTGCCCCCGGCGAACACCTTGGCGACGAATGTCCCGCCCTTGCGCAGATTTTCGACCGCGAACCAGGCCGCCGCTTCGACCAGCCCCATCGTGCGCAGATGGTCAGTCTGGGCATGGCCGACCGTATTGGCCGCCATGTCGGAAATGATGAGGTCCGGCGCATCGCCCAGCGCCTCACGCAGCACGTCAGGCGCCTTGTCGTCCATGAAGTCCATTTCGAACAGGGTCACGCCCTCGATCGCGTCGACCGGCAGCAGGTCGATGCCGACGACGGCGGCTTTGGGTGCCAGCTTGCGCACCACCTGCGACCAGCCACCTGGTGCCACGCCGAGATCGACAACCGCGCGCGATCCCTTCACGAAATGGAATTTTTCATCCAGTTCGATCAGCTTGAACGCGGCGCGGCTGCGCCAGCCTTCCGCTTTCGCCTTGCGGACATAAGGGTCGTTCAGATGCCGTTCGAGCCAACGCACCGATTGCGCCGTGCGCCCCTTGGCGGTCTTGACCCGCACCTTCCCTGCGCCCGCGCCCCTCACATCACTCTCCCGTCGCGGTCCATCAGCCCGCGCAATATGCCTTCGCGAATCCCCCGATCGGCCACGCCCAACCGCTCGGCAGGCCAGATGTCGAGGATCGCTTCCAATATGGCGCAGCTGCCACCACCAGATCAGCGCGTTCGGTGCCGATGCAGGGAAGCTTCTGCCGCTCGGCGAGCGCCATGGTGGAGAGCCGTTCGGAAATCGCCCGCATGGATTGGCATGGCACAATCAGCCCGTCGATCGCCTGGCGATCATAGCGCGGCAGGTTGAGGTGCAGGCTGGCGAGCGTCGTCACCGTGCCCGACGTACCAAGCAGGCGGATGTCGTCCAGTTCCTGCGGCAGGCGGCGGGCCAGTGGGGCAAAGGCCTCGCTCACCCGCGCGCGCATCCGGCCATAGGCAGCCAGACGCTCGTCCCGATCGCCATGGTCGAAGGCTTCGCTTTCGGTCAGTGACACCACGCCCCAAGGCGCGCTCACCCAGTCGACGATACGGGGGGCGCCTGCCGATCCATTTGAATCGACTAGTACCAGTTCGGTCGATCCTCCACCAATGTCGAAGATCAAGGCCGGACCGTTGCCGGGTTCCAACAGCGCATGGCAACCCAACACCGCCAGCCTCGCCTCTTCCTGCGCGCTGATGATGTCGAGGGCGATGCCGGTTTCGCGATAGACGCGCTGGATGAAGTCCGTGCCATTGGACGCGCGGCGACAGGCTTCGGTCGCGACCGATCGGGCCAGCGTCACATGACGGCGGCGCAACTTGTCGGCGCAGACGGACAGCGCGGCAATGGCGCGATCGATCGCGGCGTCGCTGATCCGCCCGGTCGATGCCAGCCCTTCGCCCAGTCGCACGATGCGCGAAAAGGCATCGACGACGATGAAGCCGTCGGCCGATGGCTTGGCGATGAGCAAGCGGCAATTATTGGTGCCAAGGTCGATCGCGGCATAGGATCGCCGCTCACGCACGCCATGGGGCGCAGAACCCCGCGATGGTGACGGGGGAGGAATGGCCGCAGCCTTGCTCCCATTGCCCTGACCGGATCGGACACGCTTGCCCGAAAAACCACCGGTCGGACCGGAACTCTGCGGCGATGGGCGGCTCTGCTGCACCATGCCGAAACTCACTTCTGTTTTTCGCCAGCTTCATGGGGAAGCCGGAACTTGATGCTATGCTTAAGCGGATCGGCGCGGTTGCGCAAGGGACGCCCTCGACCGACGAAAAACTGAGCCATGTTAAAGTTAACGGCCATTGTCATGAAGTAGCGTACACGGGCGGCCGAGTAGCGTAGCGCCCAAGACCCAGATTTGCGTCATTCTACAACAGAATCTCCCGGGGCAGGGATCAACATGTGACCTTTTTGAAACAGAGGAGAAGTTTCAAATTTGCTACATTGTGTTCGTCCTGTTGCTGACATAGCTTGAGATCAGGTCTTTGGGGAGTTATCGTCATGCACATTCGCAAGAATGGTGCGCGCTTACTTGCGCGCGCCGGTCGTACCGGCCTTTTGGCGTCGGCAGCTGTGGCCGCTCTGGGCTTTGCGCCACTGGCCCACGCCGTCGTACCGAACGACAGCAAAAGCCCGTCGGATATCGTCGATGGTAGCGACGTCAACGGCGTCGGCATCATGTATCGGGCCGACGGCTTCGTGTGCACCGGTACACTGGTCAATCCGCGCACCGTCATCTTTGCCGCCCACTGCGTCAACGACCTCGACACCCCTGACTATAGCACCGTCAATGACGGTGTGCCGGTCGCCTTCGCCTTCCAGAACAACGCCCGTCCGGGCCTGATCGACTGGCTGAGCAATGGCTTCCAGACCAACACGGCGTTGAGCGTCTATAACGTCAACAATATCGCCTATCATCCCGACTCGCTGGATCCGCCGGCGTTGAGCTTCCTCTATGGCGACGTGGCGATGGCGACGCTCGACACGCCTGCGTCGGACGTGCCGACCTGGACGATGCTCTTTTCCGCCTTGTCCGCGCCTTCGGCGATCAGCGAGACGTCGGGCACCGGCTATCATGTGACGATCACGGGCTATGGTCGCACCGGCAGCGGGACGACCGGGTCCAGTGCAGGCATCGACTTCCGTCGCAAGACGGCGGAAAACTTCCTTGGGTTGCTCGGCTCGCTCGATGATATCGATGCGTTCCTGTTTGGCGCACCGGGCGGCTATACCCAAAATCTCTATCACACCGATTTCGATGATCCGACCCGGGAAAATCCGTTCGACTTCAACCTGTTCAAGGATGATGCGCTGCCCAATGAAGGCAGCACCGCAGGCGGCGATTCGGGCGGCCCGCTGATCCTGGATCAGGCCTTCAACGAAAAGACGATCATCGGCGTTCTTTCCGGCGGCAGCCGCTATTTCCTCGAACAGCCGCAAAGCTCCTATGGAGGCTCGTCCTTCTACCAGCCGCTCTATCTGTTCTGGGACTGGATCGCCCAGAACAACCCCTATCGCTATGCCACCGCGAAGGCAGGGGACGGCCTGTGGAGCGATCCTGACCATTGGGTGACCGCGCTCGACCCCAATTATCGCGTGATCGACAGCAATGGCGCGCTGGTGAACGGCGTGCCCACGACGCCGGGCGCCGGCGCGTTCGGGCAGGACAGCACGCAGAAATTCGGTCAGATCTGCTACCAGCCCAATGATGGGCCGGACGATCTATGCTATGATGTCGGCACCGACACGCTGATCATCGATGGCGAACCCGTTGTTGCGGACGCGGCTGGCACCACCACCGGCTCTACCGTGGTCAGCAACAATAAGGGCAAGGTGGAGATCGCCGAACGCAGCCCCAATGCTGAGAATGTCACCCTGCCCACCGGCGCGGTGCAGGAGGCGCAGGCGGAAGATGTCAGTGTTGCGGCTCTACCCACGCCCACCTTGGCGAACGGCTTGCCCGGCGCGACGAGCTTCGTGCCGAACAATATCGACCCGCTTGCCGCTCAGGGGGTGATCGGCCGCTATTATGACGTGACGCTCAGCGCAGCGGGCAAGACCACGCTCAACACGGTCGCCACCGTCGATCGTTTCACGATCGCAGGCACGGGTGCCGCGCTTGACGTCACCGCCAGCGGATCGCTGACCAGCCTGATGGACATTGCCCATCTGTCCGGTGTGATGAATGTCGATGGCACGGTCGAGACGCCGGGCGACTATTTCCTCATGACCGGCCTGTTGTCGGGCAAGGGAATAGTGCGCGCACCCTATTTCACCAACGTGCTGGGCACGATCGCGCCCGGCGGGGTCGGTACGATCGGAACGCTCGGCATCGAAGGCAATGCGCTGCTCTCGTCGGGCAGCACATTGCAGATCGATCTGGGTGCCAATGGCGTATCGGACGTGCTGGCGGTTCGGGCGACGCAGTTCGTGGAAGCCGATGGCGACCTAGCGCCGCTCGCGGTCGGCGACCCCCTCAACGGCATCGCCGCATTGGGCGGCCGCGTGGCCTTTGGTGCCGCGACCGGTGCCCGGATCCGCGCCGGCAACAGCTATACCTTCCTGACAGCAGAGGGCGGCGTGGATGGCAGCTTTGCCGCGCCGACCAATCTGTCGGCCGTGTTGAAGCCGGTTCTATTCTATGGCCCCAACAGCGTCAGCGTGCGGATCGATGCGGGTCTTTATGCCGATGTCGTCAATCGCGCTGCGCCGAACCAGACCAGCTTTGCCCAGCTGCTCGACCAGAACCGGTCGCGCTCCGCCACCTATGCCAATCTCTATGGCGAGGCGGATTTGCTGAGCGTGGCCGGGGTCCAGGCGAACTTCGAAGCGATGGCGCCGCGCACCGAGACGCTCAAGACGTCGATGTCCGAAGTGCTGAACGACAATATGGCGCGCTTCTATCGCGACCGCCTGACGAAGCTCGATGGCGGGGCGATGGGCGGCACGCTGACCATGACCGGCCAGCCGCTGCAACTGGCCGCCGCCAGCCTCAACAATATCGACCTGGGCATGGCGCAGGGCGGCAGCAACGATATGATGACGCGCGAAGGCGTATTGCCCGATGACGTCAGCGCCTTCCTGGCGGGTGGCTATATCGACGGCGACAGCGCGCCGATGCGGACCGCCACGCCGCTTGGCCGCGACCAGTTCGACGGCTGGTATATGGCCGCTGGCATCGAAAAGGCGTTCGGCGACACCGGCGTCATCGGCCTGTCTGCCTCTTTCAGCGAGTTGAAGGGCAATACTGGGGCCAATGATTGGAGCCGGGCACGCCTCTATCAGGGCACCGTCTATGGCGCGTTCGATCTTGGCGGCATCAAGCTGGATGCGGTCGGCAGCGCGGGCACCATGGCAACCCGTTCGCGCCGGTCCTTCGCGGTCGGCATTACCCCCTACACCCTCTATGGCAGCGACCAGGAACTGGCGCTGTCGAGCGAACTCGGCCTCAGCAAGGCATTGGGCAGCGATGCGTTCAGCATCGTTCCTCGCGCGGCGCTGCGCGGGGCCTATATCAGCTCGGGCAACCTCGCGGAATATGGCGGCGACGCCGCGCTGGTGATCAAGCGCCACGCGATCCGCAGCGCGCAGGGTCGCCTGGGCGCGACGGTCAAGGCGAATACGGGCGGGTTCAAACCCTATCTCACCGCCAATTATGTCCATGAGTTCAACGACCAACCGGCTTTCTTCCTCGCCAATCTGGTCGGGGGTACGGGCAGCCTCGCGCCCTTCGCCTTGGGTGGCTCCGACAAGAATTGGGGTGAGATCGGCGGTGGCCTGACCATCCGGGCTGGCTCTGTCGACCTCAACCTGACCGCCGATACGACGGTCTGGCGCAAGGACATCAGCTATCAAAGCTATCGTGCGGGCGTGAAGATCCACTTCTGATCCGCTCCATCCGCCAACAAAAAGGGCCGCCCCACCGGGCGGCCCTTTTTGTATCCCTCAACCCGCCGTTCAGAGCGGCAGCAGCGCCGCGACGATCGACCGTTCCTCGGCCCGTAATACACCCCAGGCACGCGCGGCGGCCCGGCTGTCCATCGCCTCCAGGCCGATCCCCTTGGCCTCCAGATCGCGCACAAAGGCCCGCGGTGGCTGGCGCAGTCCGGCCCCTGTGCCCAGTAACAGAAATTCAGGACGCGGATCGCCGTCCAGCAGGTCGCCCAGTGCCGCCAGCGTCAGCGCGTCGACTGTCGGTGCATCGTCCCAGGCCATCGCCCGCACGGGGCTGAGCAACAGGCCGTTGGGAAACAGATCGTCGCGCACCCGGAAACCGCGCCCGGCAAAACCGGTGACGATCGGCCCCTGCCCGCTATCGTCGCGGCGCGATTCCATGCCGGTACGCCGTTCCTCGCTCAGGGCTTGGCCCCATCATCGCGCGGCCCGACCCGCTCGGCCTGCGACGCGAGGTTCGCCTTGGCGGCCTTCTTTTCCGACGACATCGGGGAAAGGCCCAGCGAGATCAGCAGCGAGGACGACACATAGACCGACGAATAGGTGCCAACGATGATGCCCAGCATCATCGCCGCAGTGAAGCCGCGCAGCACATGGCCGCCGAACAGCAGCAACGCACCGAGCGCCAACATGATCGTCACCGACGTCATCACCGTGCGCGGCAGCGTTTCATTGACGGACAGGTCGATCAGCGCCTTCATGTCCATCTTGCGATATTTGCGCATATTCTCGCGGATACGGTCGTCGATCACCATCTTGTCGTTGATCGAATAACCCACGATCGTCAGCACGGCGGCCACGATATTGAGGTCAAACTCCAACTGCGTCACCGCAAAGAAGCCGAGCGTCATGAGAACGTCGTGGACGATTGCGACGAAGGTCGACACGCCGAACTGCCATTCATAGCGGAACCAGCTGAACACCGCGATGCCCAGGATCGCGAGCACGACTGCCAGGATGCCATTCTGGATCAGCTCGCCCGACACCTTGCCCGACACCGTGTCGTAGCGGGAGAAGGTGACGCCGGGGAATTGCGCGGTCATCGCATTGCGGGTCTTTTCCACGACCGCATTGGCCGCTCCGGCCCCGCCCTGCGCGGGCAATGGCAGGCGGATCTGCACCGTCTTGGGATCACCGAACTGCTGCAGCGAGCTTTCACCGACATCGAGCGAGGCGATGGTCGTGCGCACCTTGTCGGTTTCGACATTTTGCGGGAATTTCGCTTCGATCATGAGGCCGCCGACGAAATCGACGCCCATATTGAGGCCTTTATAGGCCGTAGCGCCGACGGCGAGCACCGTCAGCAGGGCAGTGAGCGCAAACGCCCACTTCCGTATAGCGACGAAGCCAATGTTCGTATTGTCGGGGACGAGCTTTAGAAGTTTCATGGGTGTGTCCTCCCGCCCCTCTTAAATATGGATGTCCGTCGGCCGGGTGCGGCGCACCCAGTTGGCGACGATCACGCGGGTGAAGGTAACAGCGGTGAACACGCTGGTCGCGATGCCGATCAGCAGCACGATGGCGAAGCCCTTGACTGGCCCCGACCCCAGCGCCAGCATGATCCCGCCCGCAATGGCATGGGTCACGTTCGCCTCGAAAATGGTGCGGCTGGCTTCCTTATAGCCATGTTCGATCGCCTGAACGACATTGCGCCCGCGCCGCCGCTCTTCGCGAATCCGTTCATAGATCAGCACGTTGGCGTCGACCGCAGTGCCGATCGTCAGCACGAAACCGGCAATGCCCGGCAGCGTCAGCGTCGCGCCCAATATGCCCATCACGCCCAGGATAACCGCGACGTTGATGGCGACGGCCAGATTGGCATACATGCCAAAGCGGCCATAGCTTAAGAACATGAAGATCGCGACCGCGACCACCGCGATGATCGACGCGATCAGGCCGGCGCGAATCGAATCCGCCCCCAAGCCCGGTCCGACCGTGCGTTCCTCAACTACTGCGAAAGTGACCGGCAGCTTGCCCGAGCGCAACGCGATCGCCAACTGGTTGGCGCTCTCGACCGTGAAATTGCCACTGATCTGCGCGCTGCCGCCCAGGATCGGTTCGTTGATATTGGGTGCTGACAGCACCTTGCCGTCGAGGATGATCGCGAACGGACGATTGACATTCTGCGACGTCACCTGCCCGAATTTGCGGCCGCCCGAACTGTTGAAGCGGATGTTGACGATCGCCTGGTTATTCTGGTCATAGCCCTGCGTCGCGTCGGTCAATTCGTCGCCCGACACCATCACCTGACGCTTGACCGCGATCAACGGCACGCCCGACGGATTATCGAGATAAGGCAATACTTCGCTGCCCACCGGGGCACGGCCCTGCGCCACTTCGGACGGATTGGCGGTCGTATCGACCAGCTTGAATTCCAGCTTGGCGGTCTGGCCCAGCAGATCCTTGAGCGCCTTGGGGTCTTGCAGCCCCGGCACCTGCACGACGATGCGATTGCTGCCCTGCTGCTGGATCGTCGGTTCGCGCGTGCCCATTTCGTCGATGCGCTTGCGGATCACCTCGGTCGCGACTTCCATCGTACTCTTGACGGCATTGTCGATGCCCGCATTGGTCGGGGTGATCGTCACGGTCTGGCTGTTCACAACCGCCACGTCGAAATCGCGCTGGCCGGTCAGTCCCGCGCCCTGCGTCAGCGGGCGGATACGCTCGACGGCGGCATCCACTTGGGCAGGATCGCGCACCATGAAGCTCAGCTTCCCGTCGCGGCTGGAGATATCGCCGATCGCGATGCGCGGGTCACCCCGGCGCAATTCGGTCCGAACCTGCTCCTCCATATTGACGAGCCGCTGCCTGGCGACATCCTGCGTCGAGGCTTCGAGCAGCAAATGGCTGCCGCCCGACAGGTCGAGGCCAAGGTTGACCCGCGTCTGCATGAAACCGGGCAGCCGGGCCACGGTGGCGTCGGGCAGGAAGCTCGGCACCGCGCACAGCACGCCGATCAACAGGGGCAGGATGATCGCGATCACCGCCGCACGCGAGAAATTGAGCATCGTTGGGGTCAGTCGTTCGCGGGCTTGGCAGTCGTCGGGTCGATCACGTCGGTCAGGGTCGACTTGACCGCCTTGACCTTCATGCCCGGTGCCAGTTCGACATCGGCATAGATGTCATCGACGCGCACGACCTTGCCGATCAAACCGCCGCCGGTGACGACCTGGTCGCCCTTCTTCACTGCGTCGATCTTGGCCTTATGCTCTTTCATCTTCTTTTGCTGCGGACGGATCAGCAGGAAATAGAAAACGACGAAGATCAGGACCAGCGGTGCCATCTGCACCAGGATTCCGGCACCGGAGGCTTCACCGCCGGCGGTCTGGGCAAAGGCTGTCGATATGAACATGGGTGGGACTTTCGCCTATATGTCTGTCGGCCGCGCGACGCATGGGGCACCGGCGGATCAAGGCCGGGCGGCTACCACAGATGCGATGGCGGAGGCAATATGATTAGGGAATCGCACATGGGCGCAAAAGCCTGCATCGAATCCCTTGCAACTTGCCGCAACGCCTTCTAAAGGCGCTCCTCCGGTCGGGACGTAGCGCAGCCTGGTAGCGCATCACACTGGGGGTGTGGGGGTCGGAGGTTCGAATCCTCTCGTCCCGACCAAGATTTTCGGAAATTGCGGCCGTCCGGGGGACGGACGCCCGAAAATCTCCCAAGCGCAAACGCGCGAGGCGATATTCAGCATCGATAGCGAATTGAATGTGCGGCGAAAGCTGCTTGCTTCGCCCATGTGCGCGCGAAGTAATACCATCCGTCCGTGATGCTGACTCACGTGGGGGATTCCCAAAGCGGCGAAACTATGAATCTATGTCTTCGGGTTGGAGGGCATTGTCATGGGTGCAGCGATTGGATTGCGAGACGACTTTGATGCAGCGGGCTTGAGGCGACTGGCGCGGACGACAAAGAGCGCGAACCAGGGACGCCGACTGCTAGCTTTGGCGGAAATCTATGATGGCGCGAACCGCAGCGATGCCGCGCGCATCGGCGGAGTGACCCTGCAGATCGTGCGGGATTGGGTGGTGCGGTTCAACGCCCGAGGTCCAGCGGSTCTCCTTGACGGCAAGGCCCCAGGCAAGCCGCCCTTGCTGAATGATACCCAGCGCCAAGCGCTCGCGGAGGTCGTTGAAAGTGGACCGATACCAGCGATCCATGGAGTTGTGCGTTGGCGGCTGATCGACCTGGCGCGGTGGCTTCATGACGAATTTGGGGTTTCTCTGACGGAAACGACCGTAGGGCGAGAATTGAAAAAGCTGGGCTATGTCAAATTGACGGCACGCCCACGTCACCATGCCCAGAACGAATATGCGATGGAGGACTTCAAAAAGATTCCATGATGAGAGTTGGATAGCGGTCTGAGGGAGCTCAGAGTCGGTTTGGGTCACCAGCCATGTAGTCGACGCCGCTTCGATTGCGGTCTCGCGCCGGCACCGGCGGG
>NZ_JEMV01000030.1 GCF_000588875.1 Sphingobium sp. Ant17 | reverse complement strand
GGCGCGGGGGTAGGTTCCGGCGCGGGCGCGGCGTCTTCGGTCGGTCCCTGTTCCGGCGCGATGCTGGGCGGCGGTGGGGCGGTCGAGATTTGCGGTGCGGTCGATTGCAGCGCGACTTCGTCCACCATGGAGACTTCCATCGGCGGGGTCTTGAGCTTCAACGGGTTGGGGGTCGCCAGAAACCCGGCCGACAACAGCCCGAACAGCAGGACATGCCCCGCTGTCGCGAGGCCTAAACCAATCTTTTCCGCGCGCTCCATTCGGCTTACCCTATGGCCTCTCGCCTGAACCGTCGCTGGCTAAACCGTCGCTGGCTGCATCGTCGGGCGACGAGACCAGCGAAACCTTGTTCAGGCCGGCGCGGTTGAGTTCGGCCATGACCCGCATGACGCGGCCATAATCCAGCCCCTTGTCGGCGCGCAGGAAGATTTGCGGGGCTTCGGGCTTGCCCGCATTGGCGGCGACGATTTCAGCGAGCCGGTCGGGCAGGTCGGCGTCGGCAACCACAGTGTCATCGACATAGGTCGCGCCGTCGCGGTCGATGGAGACGACCGTGGGCTTGGCATCCTGATCCAGCCCCTGGGCGCGGGTTTCGGGCAGGTTGACGGGCACGCCGGTCACCAGCAGCGGGGCCGTGACCATGAAGATGATCAGCAGCACCAGCATGACGTCGACCAGCGGCGTGACGTTGATGTCGGCCATGGGCGCGCGGCCGCGACCCCGGCGGGCGGAGGGAGGGCCGGACATGGCCATTAGC
Source organism: Sphingobium sp. Ant17 (assembly GCF_000588875.1). GTDB lineage: Bacteria > Pseudomonadota > Alphaproteobacteria > Sphingomonadales > Sphingomonadaceae > Sphingobium. The sequence goes on along the minus strand of NZ_JEMV01000030.1, from coordinate 65,529 downwards.
GGGGGACTCCGACATGCATACCCGTTCGGGCTGAGCGAAGTCGAAGCCGTTCACTGAGCGAAGCGAAGTAACCTCCCTTCGGTCGGTCGAGCCCTTCGACTTCGCTCAGGGCGAACGGAAGTTGTGCATGGCCGGTCATCGCTGGGCCTCCAACTCGCGGCTCAAGGTCGCGTAGAAGCTGTCGGCGAAGCGGGTGAGGGCGGATTCGAGGCGGTTTATGCCGTGGCTGAAGCGGTTATAGGCGATGACCGCCGGGATGGCGGCAAAAAGCCCGATGGCGGTGGCGAACAAGGCCTCGGCAATGCCCGGCGCGACGACGGCGAGCGAGCTATTCTGTTCCGCGGCGATCGCGGTGAAGGCGCGCATGATGCCCCAGACCGTGCCGAACAGGCCGACGAAGGGGGCGACCGAGCCGACCGTTGCCAGGATGTTGAGCCGGTCGGACAGCCGGTCGATCTCCGCCGCGATGGTGCTGGACATGGCGGTGGCGAGCCGGTCGCGCGTGCCGTCGCGATCGACGACCTTCTGCGCGGTCGAGCGCCGCCATTCGGTGACGCCCGCCGCCATCACCTTGGCCGCGGGATGCTCCACCTTGCCACGGGTTTCGTAGAAACGGTCGATATCCTCCGCCTTCCAGAAATCCGCCTCGAATTTGCGGCTTTCCTTGCTGGCGCGGCGCAGGCTGACCGAAAAGCCGATGATGATCGCCCAGGTCCAGATGCTGGCCAGCAACAGGCCCAGCATCACCCCCTTCACGACGATGTCGGCCTGAAGGAACAGGGCCAGCGGGGAAATGGTGGCGGCGTCGGCCACCGCGGCGACGTCTGGCAGGTTGAGGGTCATGGGTGGAGGTCTTCCCCTTGGCAAAGGCGGCTGAAAATATCGGTCCAGGCTTTAGGTTGCCGTTGCGGGCGACCCTGCGGTGTCAGCCATGCAACGCAAATGCTGGCGTCGGTCAACTGTTCGTCGCCGCGCATGACTGACTGATGAATGGTGCAGGTCGCTGCGCTCACCTGAGCCACGCGGCTGACCACCATCAGGTCGTCGTCCAGCCGGGCGGGGCGGCGATAGCGGATCTGCAGGTCGGTGACGGCATAGACGCCAGTGCCGGCTTCATGCGCGGCGCGCTGGTCGATCTGCGCCAGGCGCAGCATGTCGGACCGGGCGCGCTCCATATAGCGCAGATAATTGGCGTGATAGACGAGGCCCGACAGGTCGGTATCCTCGAAATAGATACGCAACGGGAAATGATGCACGGCCGCGATGAAGCGTCCGGTCGCGGGAGAGGGCATCATTTCGGCAACAATCATGGCGGGCTTTTAACCATGGGCAGCGGTCGAGGCAAAGGCCGAAACGTCCTTCCCCCGCGCAACAGGCGCATTTTGTCGCCTGCGCTTTTTGGGGAGTGCGCCGCTCTGGCCCCCGACGGGGCGGGGCGCTAGGATGAGGGGGACGAGTTGAGCCAGGGAGAGAGAGCAACATGACGGATATTCGCACGGTAGGCGTGATCGGCGCGGGGCAGATGGGCGCAGGGATCGCGCAGGTGGCGGCGCAGGCGGGCTATGACGTGATCCTGTCGGACATCGACCTGCCCCGCGCGGAAAAGGGGCTGGCGGGGATCGCCAAGCTGCTGGCGCGGGCGGTGGAGAAGGAAAAGATCAGCAAGGCCGATGCCGATGCGGCTTTGGCGCGCATCCGGCCGGTGGGCGAGATCGCGCCGCTGGCCGACGCGCAGCTGGTGATCGAGGCGGCGACCGAGCGCGAAGAGGTGAAGCGCGCGATCTTCGCCAATGTCGGGCCGCTGCTGGCGGATGATGCGATCCTGGCGACCAATACGTCGTCCATTCCCATCACCCGGCTGGCGCAGGCCGCGCCCGATGCGGGGCGCTTTGTGGGGGTGCATTTCTTCAATCCGGTGCCGGTGATGGTGCTGGTGGAGGTCATTCGCGGGCTCGCCACGACGCCGGAGACGGTGGCGGCGGTCGAGGGCTTTGCCGGGCGGATCGGCAAGACGGTGGTGCAGGCGTTCGACGCGCCGGGCTTTGTGGTCAACCGCATCCTGCTGCCGATGCTGAACGAAGCGGTGTTCGTGCTGGGCGAGGGCGTGGGTAGCGTGGTCGATATCGACATGGGCTGCAAGCTGGGGCTCAATCATCCGATGGGGCCGCTGACGCTGCTCGATTTCGTCGGGTTGGATACGGCGCTGGAAATATTGAACGTGTTCCTGAGCACCACGGGCGATCCCAAATATCGCCCCGCGCCGCTGCTGGTGAAATATGTCGAGGCGGGCTGGTATGGCCGCAAGACCGGGCGAGGCTTCTACGATTATTCGGGCGCGGAGCCTGTGCCGACGCGGTGAGGGTTGGCCTGATTTATCGACCGTCATCCCAGCGAAAGCTGGGATCCATGGGCGCAACCTTAGGGGCGTCGAGGCGACGTAGCGGCTCATGAATCCTGACTTTCGTCAGGATGACGGGTTGAGGGGTGGGCGGAGTTAGCCTGCGCTCAGGCTATGTTTCTTCATGCAGTGGCGGAGCTGGTCGTAGGTGAGGCCCAGGCCCTTGGCGGTGGCGCGTTGGTTGAAGCGGTAGCGGTCGAGGGCGGCGGTGATGATCGCGGATTCATAGGCGTCGACGGCGGCGCGCAGGTCGCAAATGTCGTCGACGGACGCGGCAGCGGCCTTGGCGGTCGGCACCGGCGGGTCGCAGGGGTCGGCGGTGCGCGGCATGAGCGGCTTGGGCTTCCAGGGGGAGGCGAAGGGGTCGAAGGTGATGCGGCTGATCGGCCGGTTGGGCGCGTCCCAGCGATAGACGGCGCGTTCGATCACGTTGCGCAATTCGCGGACATTGCCGGGCCAGGCATAGGCCTCCAGTTCGGCGAGCGTCGCGGCATCGAAGCCGGGCCATTGCGGCCAGGCGAGTTCGGCGGCCATGCGCCGCCCGAAATGATCGACCAGCACCGGCACATCGCCTTCGCGCGCGCGCAGGGGCGGCAAGGTGATGACCTCGAAGCTCAGCCGGTCGAGCAGATCGGGGCGGAAGCGCCCGGCATCGGCGGCGGCGGGCAGATCGTCATTGGTCGCAGCGACGATGCGGACATCGACGCGCAGCGGCTTGGACGCGCCGATGCGGGTGACTTCGCCATATTCGACCACGCGCAGCAACCGTTCCTGCGCCGCCATAGACAGGGTGCCGAGTTCATCGAGGAACAGCGTGCCGCCATCGGCTTCCTCGAACCGGCCGGGTCGCGCGCGGTTGGCACCGGTGAAGGCGCCCTGTTCATGGCCGAACAATTCGGCTTCGATCAGGGTTTCGGGCAGCGCGGCGCAATTCATGACGATCAAGGGTTCGCCCCAGCGCGGCGACAAGTGATGCAGTCGCTCGGCGATCAGTTCCTTGCCGGTCCCGCGCTCGCCGATCACCAGCACCGGGCGGTTGAGTTCGGCCGCGCGGCCCGCCAGTTCGACGGCGTCGAGAAAGGCCAAGGACTGGCCGACGAAATGGGTCGTTTTCTCCATACACCAACTTATGGTGAAATTTCCCACCTTGTCGCAAGCGAAATTCCGCACTCGACCGAAATGAACTGTCAGAAATGGCGGAAATCCGTGCCTTTCGGCAATTTGGCACGGCCCCTGCAAAGCTATGGGCAATCCGCAGATAATCGCGGAAATCTATGAAGGCCAAGGTTCAGGGAGTGCGTATAATGGAAGACAACAGCAACAGCGTTCGCGAAATCGGTCAACTGATGTCGGTCGCCATCGCCGCCCTGCTGGTAGGATCGACCCTGATCCTGGCAGCCGTCGGCCCGGCCCGCGCCAGCGAAACCCCGATACTCGCGAGCGAAACCCACAATCCGGCGACCCTGCGCTATCTGGCGTAAGACAAGCCCGGTCGTTTCAAAAGCTACCAAGACCAGGAGTGACGTTAAGATGGGTATTTTTTCCCGCACCCGCGACATCATCGCCGCCAATGTGACCGACCTGCTCGACAAGGCGGAAGATCCGGCGAAGATGATCCGCATGATCATCCTCGAAATGGAGGAAACCCTGGTCGAAGTGCGCGCGTCCGCCGCCCGCACCATCGCCGACCAGAAGGAAATGCGCCGCCACATCGCCAAGCTGACCGCGTTGCAGGACAGCTGGACCGAAAAGGCGCAGCTGGCTTTGTCCAAGGATCGCGAAGACCTGGCCAAGGCGGCGCTCGTCGAACGGCAGAAGGCGACCGACATGGCCGAGCATCTGAGCCATGAAATCGAGACGCTGGACGAAGCGCTGCGCGCCGCCGAAGAGGATATCGCCAAGCTGCAGGCCAAGCTGCGCGAAGCGCGCGTGCGTCAGAACAGCCTGGTCACCCGGATGCAGAGCGCGGAAAACCGCCTGCGGGTGCGCGAAGCCTATGCCGGCGAGAAGGTCAACGAGGCGTTTGCGCGCTTCGACATGCTGGAACGCCGGGTCGATATGGCCGAAGGCCGCGCCGACGCGATGGACCTGGGCAGCACCCCCAAGACGCTGGAAGAAGAGATTGCCGAGTTGAAGTCCGCCGACAAGGTGGATGCCGATCTCGCCGCGCTCAAGGCCAGCATGCATAGGGAAGGCTGATCCGATGGAGGAGATTTTTCTGCCCATCATCGTCTGCGGCATGCTGTTCATCGGCATGCCGTGGCTGATCTTCCACTATGTCACCAAGTGGAAGCAGGCCCCCAAGATCACCGACGAGGATGAGAAGCTGCTGGATGAACTCCACCTTCTCGCCCGTCGGATGGAAGAGCGGCTCCAGACGGTCGAACGGATCGTTGCTGCCGACAATCCCGATTTCCGCCCGCATCGCCCGCAGGAGCCGGGCGAATTCACCTTCGACCGGAGAAACTGACATGACCGCCCGCCGCACCAAATTCTACCTCAACAAGGCCGACGGCAAATGGATGGGCGTCTGTTCCGGCATTGCCGACTATAGCGGGATCGATGTCGTATGGGTCCGCGTCGGCGCGGTGCTCATCACGCTGATGGGGGCTTTCCCCTGGACGCTGATCGCCTATTTCGCCGCCGCCTATTTCGCCGACAACAAGCCATCGGGGCTTTACGCCGATCGCGACGACGAAAAATTCTGGCAGGGTGTGCGGACCAATCCGACCCGCTCCACCCGCGACGTGCGGTCCAAGTTCCGCGATATCGATCGCCGCCTCGCCGACATCGAAATCTATTATACCAGCCGCAACACGCGCCTGGCCGATGAAATCGATCGTCTGCGCTAAGCAGCCTGGGGCAAAACAGGGAGACTAATCATGAATGTCGGTGGACCTTTCTTTGTTCTGGCCATCATCGCGATATCGACGCTGGGCTGGATGTTCACCACCTGGGTCCGTGCCCGCCACGGCTATCCGGTGGAAAATGAATGGACCGGCACCGTTGATCGAACGGACGCCGCCGCTGGTCGAAAAATCGACCTGCTGTCGCGCGAAAACGAAAAGCTGGTGGGCAAGATCGGCCGCCTGGAAGAACGCATCGCCGTGCTGGAGCGGATCGCCACCGATCCCGCCACCCGCACCGCGCGCGACATCGAGGCGCTGCGCTGAGGCGCGGTTGGCAAGGGAGTAGAGACGATGTTTCCATTTGAAGATTTTGCGCAAGTCGGAATGATCCTGGGCGCGCTCGCCATTGGCGGCTGGATATTCACGACCTGGTTGCGGGTGAAAAATGGCTATCCGCTGGAAAATAGCTGGGGCAAGCCGATCTATCCGCAGAAAAACGAGGAAATGGTCGAGCGCATCAAATTGCTGAGCCAGGAAAATGCCCAGCTGCGCGCCGAGATCGGGTCGATGAAGGATCGGCTCATCGTGGTCGAGCGGATCGTCACCGACGAGAGCCACCAGCTGACCCGCGAGATCGAGCAGCTGCGCGGCGTCGCCAACTGATCCCGGAAGAAGAACAGGGAGTTAAGGGAATGGGACCGTTTGAAATGGTTGTCGCCATCGTCGCGATCACCGCCATCGCCAGCATCATCCGCGCGCGTTACGGCGTGGTCCGGCACGACAAGGGCGAAACGCTGGTCGCACGCGGCCCCGACCCCGATACCGAGCGGCTGCGCGCCGAGGTGAAGGGGCTGAAAGAGCGGGTCGCGGTGCTGGAACGGTTGGCGACCGATGGCTCCACCGCGCTGGAGCGGGAATTTGAAAAGCTGCGGGACCGCGACTGAGCGCGGTTCGCATCGACAGGGAGGCACATATGCAGGACCCCTATCTTTATCTGGCCATGGCCCTGACCACCCTGGCGGGCGTGGCGATCATCGCGGTGGCGGCCTTGCGCGGCTGGGACGGCTGGCTGGCGCTCAAGCGCGCCGAACTGACCCGCCATGCCGACGACGCCGCGCCGCCATCGGCGGTCGCGCGCATCGAGGTCGCCGACCTCAAGGAACGCATCCGCAAGCTGGAGGCGATCGCGGCGGGGGTTGATTTGTGAGGCGTGCTGGGCGGGCTTAGGTCGAAAAAAACGTCAAGTAGAATATGGGCTTAGCGTTCCTCGGCGAAGGCGCCGGGGAACAATGGCAGGACGAACGGGTCGAGGGTGCCTTACCGTTCGCGCGTGGCGCTGAAGGTGACTTTGGGGTGGCGTTCCTGCTGATAGCCGATGTCCCAGGCGCTTTTGGCCATGAAGACGAGATTGTCGTCGCGGTCCTTGGCCATATTGGCATTGTTGTAGGACACCATCTCCTTGATCGCCGCTTCGTCGCCGCCGATCCAGCGGGCGGTGTCGAAGGGTGAGGCTTCCAGCACGGCCGCAACCTTATATTCCGCGTCGAGACGCGAGATCAGCACTTCGAGCTGGAGCTGGCCGACGACGCCGACGATCCACTGGCTGCCGATTTCGGGATAGAAGACCTGGATCACCCCCTCTTCGGACAGATCGTCCAGCGCCTTGCGCAATTGCTTGGTCTTGGTCGGGTCTTTCAACTGGACGCGGCGCAGGATTTCGGGCGCGAAATTGGGCAGGCCGGTGAAGCGCAGGCCGGGCTTTTCGGACAGCGTATCGCCGACGCGCAGCGCGCCATGATTGGGAATGCCGATGATGTCGCCGGGGAAGGCCTCGTCCGCCAGTTCGCGATCCTGCGCGAAGAAGAGAATGGGCGAATGGACGGCGAGCGGCTTGCCCGACCCTGACGGGGTCAGCTTCATGCCGCGTTTGAACTTGCCTGAGACGAGGCGCATGAAGGCGATGCGGTCGCGATGCTGCGGGTCCATATTGGCCTGCACCTTGAAGATGAAGCCGGTGACTTCGCTGGCGTCCGGTTCGACGGCAGCGGGTTCGGCCGGTTGCGCGCGCGGTGGCGGCGCATGGGCGGCGAGCGCGTCGATCAATTCGGTGACGCCGAATAATTTGAGCGCCGATCCGAAATAGACCGGGGTCAGGTCGCCCTGCCGATAGCGATCCAAGTCGAAGCTCGCATAGCCGCCCTGCGACAGTTCCGCTTCTTCGCGCAGCCGTTCGAGCGCGCGGGGGGAGAGGAATTCGCCGAGTTTGGGATCATCGAGGCCGGTAAACTGATGGCGGGTGCCGTCAAATTCCTTGGACGGGCCGGTCGGTTGCATCAGGCGGTTGGTGGCGAAGTCGTAAATGCCTTCAAATTCGCCGCCCATGCCGACCGGCCAGCTCATCGGGCAGACGTCGAGCTGCAGCTGGTCGGCGACCTCGTCGAGCAGGCCGAAGGTTTCGCGGCCTTCGCGATCGACCTTGTTGACGAAGGTGATGATGGGCAGGTTGCGCAGGCGGCAGACCTCGAACAATTTGCGGGTCTGCGGCTCGATGCCCTTGGCCGCGTCGATCACCATGACGGCGCTGTCGACGGCGGTCAGGGTGCGGTAGGTATCTTCGGAGAAATCCTCATGCCCCGGCGTGTCGAGCAGGTTGAAGGTGATCGTCTCGCCATCGCGCGTCCGTTCGAACGTCATGACCGAGGAGGTGACGGAAATGCCGCGCTGCTGCTCGATCTTCATCCAGTCCGACCGGGCGCGGCGGTTCGCCCCGCGCGCCTTGACCTCACCCGCCAGATGGATCGCGCCGCCTTCCAGCAGCAGCTTTTCCGTCAGCGTGGTCTTGCCGGCGTCAGGGTGGGAAATGATCGCGAAGGTGCGGCGGGATGGGATGGTCATGTCTTGCGGCTCTTGAAAACATCCGTTCGCCCTGAGCTTGTCGAAGGGCTGCACTTCTCTTTGCGAAGAAAAGACAGGGCTTCGACAGGCTCAGCCCGAACGGAATTCTTTGAAGGCCGCCCGTTACACGTCCACAAGGCTGACGTCCATGCGGAAGCTGCGGGCGTTGCCGGGGGGGAGCGCCATGATGCCCTGCTTGGCCCAGACGTCGCCGGTAAAGCCGACCAGGTCGGCCATCCCGGCCCAGGGTTCGACGCACAGATAATGCGCGCCGGGCTTTTGCCACAGGCCAAGCCAGGGTGTGTCGGGGAAGTCGATCCGCAGCCGGGGCTGGCCGGGGACGCCCCAGAGGAGCGATCGGCTGGCGAGGTCATCCCAGATCAGCGCGTCGCCCGCGAACAGCGCATGGGTGGGGGCGAGGCTGTTGCCCTCGACCGGGGAAGGCGCGTGCTCGCGGGCGATGAGGCCCGGTTCGTCGCCGACTTTGCGGATGGGCGCGGGTTCGGGGCATTCAAAGACGATACGATGCTCTTCGACGCGGCCGCCATAGGGCAGCGGCCAGGCAAAGGCGGGGTGATAGCCAAAGGAGAAGGGCATGACTGTGTCGCCCCGATTGGAGACGGTGGCGGTCATGTGCAGCGTCGCGTCGATCAGCGCGAACGCCATGTCGAGGCGGAAGTCGAAGGGATAGATGGCGCGGCTGGCGTCGTCCGCCTCCAGCCGGAACAGCGCGCTATCGTCGCTCTGGTCCACGACCGCGAAGGCGCTGCGGCGGGCAAAGCCATGTTGCGGCATGGGATAGTCCTGGCCATCCAGCCGATAGACATCGCCGCGCGACCGGCCGACGAAGGGGAAGAGCAGCGGCGCGTGGCCGGTCCACCAGCGCGGGTCGGCATCGGTCATCAGGTCGCGACCCTGCGCGTCCCGAAGCGATTGGAGTTCGGCCCCCAGCGGGCTGATGGCGGCGGACAAAGCGGGCGAGGCGATGGATATGCGGGCGTCGGACAAGGGGGGCTCCTGCGTCTATATCCATCCGCATAGCGATGCGGCATGGGCCTGTCTGCCCCGGCAATCGTTTCGTCTGGGAACCGAAACCGTTGGTCGCGGGTTTGGCGATCGGGAGAAATATCATGAAATCATTTATCGCTGCTGCCACCCTGTCCCTGCTGCTGTCGGGGGCGGCGCTGGCGCAGGACAAGGACAAGCCAAGGGACGATACGCTGGACCGGGCGGGCGAGATCGCCAGCCAGCCGGTGCGCGACATCGGCCTGGAAAAGGACGAGATTCCGCCGGTGCTGCTCAAGGCAGTGGACAATCCCTATGCGACGCCGCCGTCGCGCACCTGCACCGGGCTGAACCGGGGACTGGGCGAATTGAACGCGGTGCTGGGCGATGACTTCGTGGTCGGCAAGGATGCGAACGAGAATCGGACGGGCAAGATCGCGTCTGCCGTCGGCAAGACGGTGGTCAATTCGCTGATCCCGTTCCGCGGGCTGGTGCGCGAGATCAGCGGCGCGGCCCCGGCCGAGCGGCGCTTGCAGGCGGCGGTGACGGCGGGAATCGCGCGGCGCGGCTATCTGCGCGGAATGGCGGCGGCCAAGGGCTGCAAGATCGCCCCGATCGCGCCGCCGGTGGTGGCGAAGCCCAAGAAGGACGACGATAAGAAGTAAGCCGCGTTCCCCGGCCATGGGCCGGGGAAACAGCCTATTGGATTATCCCCGCAGGACGCCGCCCAGTTTCTGGGCGGCTTTCACGATGGCGGCGCTGATCGCGTCGAGATCGTCCTGGGTGAAGCTCTTGTCGCCGGGTTGTAGCGTGACTTCGATGGCGAGGCTCTTGTGGCCGTCCTCCACGCCTGGTCCGGTGAAGACGTCGAACAGGCGCGCGTCGACGATCGCCTTCTTGTCCGCGCCCTTGACCGCGCGGACCAGCGCGTCGGCTTCCTGCTGTTCCGGCACGACGAAGGCGAAGTCACGCTTCACCGCCTGCAACGCGGGCGGCGCGTAGGGCGCGCGCATGAAGCCCGATTTGCGCTTGCCCGGAATGGCATCCAGGAAGATTTCGCCCGCAACCACCGTGCCGCTAAGCCCGAACTGCTTGGCGAGGGCGGGGTGCAGCACGCCATATTCGGCGAGGATCACCTTGGGACCAAGGCGCAGTGTGCCCGACTGGCCGGGATGATAAGCACCGGAGGCCTCCCCGAAATTCTGCAGATTGGCGACCGGCGCGCCCGCCGCCGCGAGCAAGGCGACGACTTCGCCCTTGGCATCGAAGGCGGAGAAAGGCTGCGCCTTGCCGGTCTGCCAGCCGCGCGGGGACTGATCGCCCGCCAGCACGAAGCCGACCGTCGCGCGCTCGCCCTGCTTGAAATAGCGTCGGCCAAGCTCGAACAAGCGCACCGACGAGGCACCACGATCCATGTTGCGGCGGGTTGCGGACAGTAGGCCGGGCAGCAGCGAGGGGCGCATGACCTTGAGGTCTTCGGAGATCGGGTTGGCCAGCACCCAGTCACCGCCGCCGACCGATGCGGCTTCCTTTTCGGAGAGGAAGGACCAGTTGATCGCTTCGGACAGGCCGCGCGCGGCGGCGGTGCGGCGCACGCGGCGTTCGACCAATTGTTCGGGCGTGGCGGTGGGGCGGGCGACGCCTGGCACACGCGGCAGCGGGGTGGAGGGGACATGGTCCAGCCCGACGATCCGCACCACTTCCTCGACCAGGTCGGGCCAGCCATCGACGTCGCGGCGCCAGCTTGGCACGGTGACCGCCCAATAGCCGGGCAGGCTGACGGGCATGCCATCCTGATAGTCGAAACTTGCGGCCTCGCCGGTAACGGTAAAGCCGAGACTGGTCAGGATGCGCTTCTGTTCGTCGGCGGGGACATCGACACCGGCCAGCGCCAGACACTGGTCGGGATCATAGTCGATGACCTTGGGGGTGAGCGGCGGGCTGCCCGCGCGCGTCGGTTCGCTGGCGGTGCCGCCGCACAGATGGATGACCAGGCTGGTGGCGATCGACAGGCCATCGTCGAGGAAGGCGGGATCGACCCCGCGTTCGAAGCGGCCGCGCGCGTCGGAGGTGAGGGTCAGCTTCTGCCCCGTCATCGCGATCCGTTCGGGCGTGAAATAGGCGCATTCGATCAGCACGTCGGTGGTGCCATCCTGCGCGCCCGAATGTTCGCCGCCCATGATGCCGCCAATATCGTGGACCGCTGCATCGTCGGCAATCACGGTCATCGTGTCATCGACGGTGTAGGTCTTGCCGTTGAGCGCCAGCACTTGCTCGCCGGGCTTGCCCTTGCGCGCGACCAGGCCGCCCTTGAGGCTGGCCATGTCATAGACGTGCAGCGGGCGGCCAAGGTCGATCATGATATAGTTTGTGATATCGACCAGGGTGCTGATCGGCTTCTGGCCGATGGCCTTCAACCGCCGCGCCATCCATTCGGGCGACGTGCCGTTGGTGACGCCGCGCACGGTGCGGGCGTAGAAGGCAGGGCAGCCTTCGGCATCGTCGGTGCGCACGTCCGGGCCGGGGGCGACGCCTGCGATCGGCGGCACGATCAGCGCGTTGAGCGTGCCGAGGCCCGCAGCGGCGAGATCGCGCGCGATGCCGCGCACGCCCATGCAATCCTGGCGATTGGGGGTGATCGACACGTCGATGACCGGATCATTGAGGCCCGCCCAGTCGGCATAGACCTGCCCCACCGGCGCATCGCCCGGCAGTTCGATGATGCCGTCATGATCGTCGCCCAGTTCCAGCTCGCGCGAGGAACACATCATGCCGTTGGAATCGACGCCGCGAATCGCGGTCTTTTTCAGCACCATGCCGTTGGACGGCACGACCGCGCCCTCCGTCCCGAACACGCCGAGCAAGCCTGCGCGCGCATTGGGTGCGCCGCACACGACCTGCAGCGGGGTGCCGTCGCCCTGATCGACGGTCAGCACTTGCAGCTTGTCCGCCTGCGGATGGGGATCGGCGGTCAGCACGCGCGCGATTTTGAACGCGGCGAGCTTTTCGGCGGGGTTTTCGACGCCGTCCACCTCCAGGCCGATGGCGTTGAGCTTCTTGAGGATCGTCGCCAGGTCGCATCGGTGGCGAGATGCGTCTTGAGCCAGCTGAGCGTGAACTTCATGCGCCTACTCCTCCGCTGAGCGTGGGCACGTCGAGCGCGGAGAAGCCATAATGTTTGAGCCAGCGCAGGTCGCCGTCGAAGAAGGCACGCAAGTCGTTCATCCCATATTTGAGCATGGCGAGCCGGTCGACCCCGGTGCCGAAGGCGAAACCCTGCCACTCGTCGGGGTCGAGGCCACAGCTTTCGATCACGCGGCGGTTGACCATGCCGCTGCCCAGCACTTCGAGCCAGCCGCCATCGGGCGCATCGCCGTCGCCGCCGATGACGCGCTGGCCATTGGTGAGCGTATAGCCGACATCGACCTCGACCGAGGGTTCGGTGAAGGGGAAGTAGCTGGGGCGCAGGCGCAGGACGATATCCTCGCGCTCGAAGAAAGCCTTGAGGAAGGTTTCGAGCGTCCACTTCAGATGACCGAGCGTGATGCCCTTGTCGATCACCAGCCCTTCGATCTGGTGGAACATCGGCGTGTGGGTCGCGTCGCTATCGCTGCGATAGACGCGGCCGGGCGCGATGATGCGGATCGGCGGGGGCGTGCCGTTCATCATCGTGCGGATCTGGACCGGGGAGGTGTGGGTGCGCAACAGCATCCGCTTCTGCCCGTCCTCGTCCGGGAAGTAGAAGGTGTCGTGCATCGCGCGCGCCGGATGCGTTTCGGGGATGTTGAGCGCGGTGAAATTATGCCAGTCGTCCTCGATCTCCGGCCCGGTGGCGACGGAGAAGCCAGATCGGCGAAGATTTCGGCCAGTTCGTCCATCACCTGACTGACCGGGTGAACGCTGCCTTGCGGCCCCAGATCGGCGGGCAGGGTCATGTCGATCTTTTCCGACGCCAGGCGCGCGTCGAGCGCCGCGCTTTCCAGCGCCGCCTTGCGCGCGGCGATGGCGGCGGTGACGGATTCGCGCAGATCCTGAATCGGCGGGCCTTGTTCCAGCCGCTCCTGCGGCGACATCGGTCCCAGCGTCTTGAGCAGGCCGGTGATGACCCCATTCTTGCCCAACGCCCCGACCCGCAACGCCTCCACCGCGTCCGGCGTGTCGGCGGCGTCGATGTCGGCGATCAGCCCGGCTTTCAATGCGCTAATGTCTGTCATCATTATCCTGTCACCACCATCTCGTCATTCCCGCGAAGGCGGGAACCCATCTCCCGACCTGTCGGTCAGTCGCAGCGCAGAGTAGGCAAAGGCTCATAGCCAAAGCCCAACGCCAGATCGTCCCAGTCGGGATTACCGGCTTCGATAAGCGCGATCTTCCACGGCCTGTTCCATTTCTTGATCCGCTTCTCCCGCAGGATGGCGCTGTCCATACTGTCATGCGGTTCAAACCAGACCAGGCGCTTGATGCCGTAGTCTTTGGTGAAGCCTTCGATCAAGCCGTTTCGGTGTTCATAGAGTCGCTTTATAAGGTCAGATGTGACCCCTGTGTAGAGCGCCCCGTTCCTGCGACTGGCCAGAAGATAGACGGTTGGGCTGATCTCGCGCTTCATACAGGCCCCCGGAGATGGGTCCCCGCCTTCGCGGGGATGACGGAAATAAAGAGCGGGAATGACTAAATAAGAGGCGGGAATGACGGCGTGAGAAGTTTAACCTACGCCCGCGCGCCGAGCAACGCGCCGCCGAAGCCGATGAACATGACACCGGTCGCGCGGTTGAAGAGGCGTTGGCGGTTGGCAGGGGCGAGCCAGCGGGCGAGGCGGAGGCCGCCGAGCGCATAGACGCTGTACCAGAAACTCTCGATCACCACGAAGGTCAGCACCAGGATGGCCAGCTGGATGCCGAAGGGGCGGTCGGTGTCGATGAACTGGGGGAAGAGCGCGGCGGCGAAGATGATGAGCTTGGGATTGGAGAGGCCCGTGAGCAGGCCCGTGGCGAAGAGGGCATGGTGCGAACGGGCGGGGGCGGCGACGGCGGCGTCGCCGACCGGTGCGCGCCAGGCCTTGATCCCCAACCAGACGAGATAGGCGACGCCGGCATAGCGTAGCACATCGAACAGGCGCGGCGAAGTTTTGAGCAGCGCGCCAAGGCCCAGCGCCGAAGCCGCGAGGCACAGCAGCACCGCGCTCATCAGGCCCGCCATCGTCGCCATCGCCTTGCGCGGGCCGTGCTGAATGCTCTGCGTCATCACATGCAGCATGTTCGGCCCCGGCGTGGCGGAGATGAGGAAGACGGCGGTGACATAGAGCCACCAGAGATGCAGCGACATGGGGTGGTCCTTGGATGTTCGGTCAGCTTCCCAATCCGTTCGGGCTGAGCGAAGTCGAAGCCCCCGCCTGAGCGAAGCGAAGGCACCTCACTCCGTTCGGTGATGCCCTTCGACTTCGCTCAGGGCGAACGGGGAGATGGACGTTGCAACAAACAAAAAGGGCGCCGGAAGCATCTGCCCCGGCGCCCTTTTGACGATCTTGCGATCGATCGGCCTTAGGCTGCGGGCAGGGCAGCCTTGGCTTGGGCGATGATGACGCTGAACGCCTCGCCTTCGTGCATCGCGATGTCGGCCAGAACCTTGCGGTCCAGCTGCACACCGGCGAGCTTCAAGCCATGCATGAACTGCGAATAGGTCAGGCCTTCAGCGCGGACACCCGCGTTGATGCGCTGAATCCATAGGCCACGGAAGCTGCGCTTCTTGACCTTGCGATCGCGGTAAGCGTACTGGCCGGCCTTTTCGACGGCCTGACGGGCGATACGGATGGTATTCTTGCGACGGCCATAATAGCCCTTCGCCTGTACCAGAAGCCGCTTATGCTTGGCGCGGGTGGTTACACCCCGTTTGACGCGTGCCATTGTCCCTTACTCCTTACTTGAGGCCGTAGGGTGCCCAGAGGCGGACGTGAGCCACGTCGGCATCGGACAGCACGGAAGTACCACGGTTCTGGCGAATATATTTGGCGTTATGGCTGATCAGACGGTGACGCTTGCCAGCGACGCCGTGCTTGACCTTGCCGGAAGCGGTGAACTTGAAGCGCTTCTTCACACCGCTCTTGGTCTTGAGCTTGGGCATTTTCGTCTCCTTTGCGTAGCGCGACGATTACAGACAGCCCCGGCAGCCCTAGTTAGCCGGGCGGTCCCACTGAATATCGCGAAGGGCGCGCCATAAGGGGCGGCCGGGGAAAAGGCAAGCGATTCGCGCTTTGGGGGTCGCGGGAGCCATTTGACGGGCTGGGGCGTTGAGCGCGCGATGGTCGATGGTGAGTCCGAAATAGCTAAGCGGCCGGCGGCCGTGCGTCATCACGCGACGCGTGCGCGCGAACGGTGGCGCAGATTGCCGCTGCCGGTGAAGACCCTGCTCGGCATCCTGGGCTTCCTCTTTGCGATCTGGCTGATCCTCTTCATCACCAAGGGGCGCTTCCTCAAACGGCCGTTCGAACAGATCGTCGGCAGCCAGCTCGAACGCGACGTGCGTGTCGGCGGCGATTTCCAGCTCTATTTCGCGCCCTTCTCCATCAAGCTGCTCGCCGAAAAGGCGCGCATCGCCAACCTGCCCTGGGCGAGCCAGCCCGACCTGTTCCGCGCCGACCTGATCGATGCGCGGATCGCGCCGTTCAGCCTGATTTTCGGCGACCGGGCGCGGTTATCGTGGCTGGAACTGCGCAACGGCGCGGTGGACCTGGAATGGTCGCGCGATCACAAGCGCAATACATGGACGCTGGGTGACCCTAATGCCGATGGCGAGCCGATGACGATGCCGCTGATCCGGCAGGCGCGGCTGGCAGGCACGACGCTGCGCTATCGCGATCCGCAAATGGAGTTGAACGCCGATATCGGGTTCGAGACGGTAAGGGCGAAGGATACCCGCTTTGCCAGCGACGTGCGGCTGTCGGGCACGGGCAGCATGCGGGGCAAGCCGTTCGACCTCAAGGGCAGCCTATTGTCCCCCAACGCCACGGTGTCGGGCGGCAAGAACAGCCTGGTGCTGCGCGCGGAGGCCGGCGCGACGGTGGTGGATGTCACCGGTACGCTGCGCGGCGCGACCGACCTGGAAGGCAGCGACCTGCAATTGGTGACGCGCGGGCCGAACCTCCGCCAACTGTTCGATTTCCTGGGTGCGGCGATCCCCGATACGCGCCGCTATCGCTTTACCTCGGCGCTGACCAAGGTGGGCGACGAGTGGCGCTTCACCCGGTTGAAGGGGCGCTTTGGCGATAGCGACCTGAGCGGGCGCTTTACCGCGTCGCTGCCCAATGGGCGCCTGTTGCTGACGGCGGACCTGGCGACCCAGACGCTCGACATCATCGATGTCGCGCCCTTCTTTGGCTATGATCCTGCGAAGATCGAGAAGCAGGGGGCCGCTGGCGCGATCGAGACGGTGCAGGGCACCCCGCGTGTCCTGCCCGACACACCGTTGCGGGTCGAGGCGATCCGCAATTTCGATGCGACGGTCGCATATAAGGTCAAGCGGGTGCGGGCGCAGCATGTCCCGATCTCGGATATCGACCTGTCGCTGAAACTGGATCGCAGCGTGTTGACGCTGTCGCCGCTGACTTTCGCCATGTCGGGCGGGCAGGTCGCGTCGGATATCGAGATCAACGCGCGCGGCGCGCCGGTGCGGACGACTTATGACATTCGGCTGGCCCCGACGCCGATGGGCACGTTGCTGGCGCGCTGGGGCGTGGAGCAATCGGGCACCACCGGCACGATCAAGGGCCGGATACAGATGACTGGCCTTGGCGATACGCTGCATGATTCGCTGGCGACATCGAACGGACGGATCGCGGTGATATTGCCCGCAGGCACGATGTGGGCGCGCAATGTGCAATTGTCGGAACTCGACATCGGCACTTTTGCGACCAAGATGTTTTCCGGCAAGCTCAAGGAGCCGGTGCAGATTAATTGCGGGCTGATCGCCTTTACCGTGCGCAATGGCGTGGCGGCGGCGGACCCGATCCTGATCGATACCAAGAAGAATGTCATGATCGGGCGGGGCGGCTTTTCGTTCCGCAACGAGCGGCTGGACATCGCCTTCCGCGCGGACAGCAAGAAGATCAGCCTGTTTTCCGGCCAGTCGCCGATCGGCATCAATGGCTATTTCGCCAGGCCCGGCATGGCGGTCGTCAGCCCCGAACTGATGGCGCGCGGTGGCGCGGCGTTGGGATTGGCCGTGGTCGGTACGCCGCTGGCGGCGGTGCTGGCCTTTGCCGATGTGGGCGATGCCAAGGGCGCAGCCTGCGGGCCGATCCTGTCCGGGGCCAATGCGGTGGCGCAGCGCACCAAGCGCGGCAATCCCCGCGACGATGTCGGCCAGGGCACGACCGCGAAGGACGAAAAGGGCGAGGGCAGCAAGAGCGAGCAGCAGAGCCAGAAGAAGAAGTTTCTGGGGATTTTTTGAGGGGGCTGAGGGTGCGCTATCGCCCCAGCATCGACGCTCGGCTTCGCCTCGCTCCCCCTCCCCCAACCCCTCCCCGCCGGGAGGGGAGCCATACTTAATGGTCGTGGCTATGATCGTGCGGGGTGCTGGCGAGGGCTTCGAGCACATCTTCCAGCCGGGCGGGGTCGCCGAGCGCCAGGACATGGCCGTCGCTGTCCGCCGTCAGTGGTTCGCCATTCCAGTCGCACATCAGGCCGCCTGCGCCCTCGACCACAGGCACCAGAGCGGCAAAGTCATAGCTTTGCAGGCCCGATTCGATGACGATGTCGAGAAAGCCGGAGGCGAGCAGGCCATAATTATAGCAGTCGCCACCATAGACCGGCCCCTGGCGCGGAGCGCCGCCGGAAACGGTCGCGACCAGTGCCATATAATGCGGCACGTCGCCATCGGCGAAGAGGTGCGGGCTGGTGGTGGCGATGCCAGCGCCTTCCAGCGCGCGGCAGGTGCGGGTGCGGATCGGTTGGCCGTTGAAGGTCGTGGGCTGGCCGGACATGCCCGCCCAGCGTTCGCGCGCGATCGGCTGGTCGATGAGGCCGACGGTCGGCCACCCTCCTTGCGTCAGCGCGATCAGCGTGCCGAAGATCGGCCGTCCGGCGATGAAGCTGCGTGTGCCGTCGATCGGGTCGAGAATCCAGACCCGCTCGGCATCCTCGCGCACCGATCCATATTCTTCGCCGATGATGCCGTCACCGGGCCGTTCCTTTTCCAGGATCGCTCGGATCGCGGCTTCGGCGGCGCGGTCGGCCTCGGTCACCGGCGACTTGTCGGCCTTCAGCTCCATGTCGTAGCGGGCGCGAAAGAAGGGGCGGATGGCTTCGCCCGCCGCATCGGCAAGGCGGTGGGCCAGGGTCAGATCGTCACGGGTGGTCATGGCCTCGTGACCTAGCCGGTTGCGCCCGGTTGCGCCAGAGGGGCGGCCCCCTTGAGCGTGAGCGGCAGGCCTGCGGCGAGGAACTGGACTTCGCGCACGGAGGCGGCGACGCGCTGGTTGAGCAGCCCTGCGGCATCGCGGAAGCGGCGGGCGAGCGCATTGTCAGGCACGATGCCGAGGCCGACTTCATTGGCGACGAGGATGACGGGGCCGGGCGCGGCGGTGATGGCGGCGATCAGATCGTCAGTTGCGGCGTCGATGTCCCGATCCGCGAGCAGCAGGTTGGAGGTCCAGAGCGTCAGGCAATCAATGAGCAGCACGCGGCCCGGCGCGGCGTGGGTGCGGATTGCGTCGGCGAGCGCCATCGGCGCTTCGACCGTATGCCACAGGGCATCGCGATCCTGCTGGTGGCGGATGATGCGGTCGTGCATTTCGTCGTCAAAGGCTGCGCCGTGGCGATGAAGCAGCGGTCGAGGCCGGTCGCTTCGGCGCGGGCCTGCGCATAGCGGCTCTTGCCCGATCGCGCGCCGCCCAGCACCAGCAGGCTATGATCTATGGTCATGTCCGTCTTCTCCTTCATGCCAACCATGCCCACAGCCCGGCGATCAGCCAGAGCAGCAGGCAGGCGCGGATTGTGATGCGCAGCGCCCGGTGGATATCCCGGGCATCGGCCTGCGCCCTCCCGTCGCCGATCCAGGGCTTGGGGCAAGCGACGCCATCATAGGCGATCGGCCCGGCGAGGCGCAGGCGCAAGGCCCCCGCCATCGCCGCTTCGGTCCAGCCCGCATTGGGAGAGGCATGCGCGCGCGCGTGGCGCCGCAGGATGCGCCATCCGCCGCCGCCCGCGATGCAGATTAATGCCCCGCCGATCCGCGCGGGCAGCAGGTTGAGCAGATCGTCGCTGCGCGCCGCCGCCCAGCCGAACGCCCGCCAGCGCGGTTCGCGATGGCCGATCAGGCTGTCGGCGGTGTTGATCGCCTTATAGGCCCAGACGCCGGGCAGGCCGAGCAGCAACAGCCAGAAGAGCGGCGCTACGATGCCGTCGCAGAAGCTTTCCGCCAGGCTTTCGATCGCGGCGCGGGCGACGCCGCTGGCATCGAGCGCATCGGTATCGCGGCCGACGATACGGGCGACCTGCTGGCGGGCGCGGGGCAGGTCGTCGGCGGCAAGCGCCTGCGCCACGGCGCGGACATGGTCGAACAGGCTGCGCTGGGCGAGCGCGGGAAAGGCGAGCAGGGCAAGAAGTAGCCAGCCATAGGGGCCGCACAGGTGCAGGATGGTGGTCTGCACGATCCAGCCGCCGCCCGCTGCAACGATCAGGAGGAGCAGGACCGTGGCGATGCCGCCCAAGCGGCGGGTGGCGTCGCGTCCGTGCGGGCGGTTCCAGCGCGCCTCGCACCCGTCGATGAGGCGCGCAAAAAGCCCGACCGGGTGGCCGATCCGCGCATATAGCCAGGCGGGCCAGCCGATCGCGGCGTCGAGCATCAGGGCGACGAGCGCGACCGGCTCAGCATGGCGCAGCGCCGCTTCGAGCCGGTCGGAGGCGGCGGCATTGGCGGGCAGGCCGATGCGTAGCCAGCGGGGTTGCTCGGTGAAGGGGCGGGTGAGGATGGCGCGGCGGGCGAGACGCTCGAACAATGCGGGGGCGTCGTCGGTTTCGATCAGGCGGAACATGGGGCAAGTGCCGATCGGGCGGTAGCCGCAGCGGATCAGTAGCGCGTCGAGGATGTCGGCCTGTTGTGCAAGGCGCTGACGGGTGGCGGCGATCCAGGGCTGGTCGCGATAGGCGGCGGTGCCGATGGCGATGGCCGGGGCGGAGAGTGGCCATGCTCCCAGCTTGCGGCGGACGGCGGCGAGGATCGCGGGCGGGCCGATCACAAAGCCGAGCCGCACGCCTGCAAGCCCGAAAAATTTGCCGAAGGAGCGGAAGACCAGCAGGCGGCGGTCGTCAACAACCTGATCGGCAAAGCTGATCGTCGGGTCGGCATCGGCAAAGGCTTCGTCGAGGATCAGCCAGCCCTCGCCGCCGCGCCGTGCGAGCAGGTCGTGCAGGGCGGGGCGGTCGAAGCGATGGCCGTCCGGGTTGTTGGGGTTGGCGAGGATCAGTGTCTGGTCGTCGGCCGCGGCCAGATGGGCGCGGCTAACCGGTGTGCTACCGACGATCATCTCGCCATGGGTGCGATAGGCGGGGGTGATGTAGCAGGCGGGGCCGGGCAGCAGGTCGCCGATCAGGCGCAGGCCGATCTCGGTGCCGGGCAGGGCGCAGACCGTGGCGGGATCGACGCCGACATGCGCGGCGGCGGCGGCTTCGAGCGCCTGCAGGGCCGCGTCATCGGGCAGGCGTGCCCAGTCGATCGCGAGCGGCGGTATGGGCCAGGGCTGGGGGTTGATGCCGGTCGACAGGTCGATCCAGGGTGTATCGCCCGCACCGAAATGGGCGCGCACCGCGCCAAGCCCGCCGCCATGCCAGTGCCAGCGGTCGATCATAGCAGCACCGCCAGCAGCAGGCCGCTTTCGACAAGTTCGATGCCCGCGCCATGGCCATCGCCCGAAATGCCGCCGATCCGGCGACGGAGCCACAGGCCCCAGCTGAGCATCAGCACCGGCGCGGCGAGCAGGCCGGGCATCCACCAGCAGGCGAGCAGCCAGGCGGCGGCCCAGAGCGCCGGATCGACCGGGCGGATCGCGCCGCGAAAGGCAGTGCCGAGGCCTTCGTGCAGCGGCGGGAGCAGGCGGGTCCACCAGAGCGGGGCGATCCGCGCCGCGAAGGGGATCAGGATCAGCGCGGCGAGAGGCGCGCGATCGAGCAGCGCATGGAGCAGGATCAACTTGGTGAGGAGTTGCAGCGCGATCGCGACGACGCCGAAGCTGCCGACATGGGGGTCGGAGAGGACGGCGCGCAGGCGATCCTTGTCCTTATGGACCGCGCCTGCCGCATCGGCCATGTCGCCCAGCCCGTCGAGATGCAGCGCGCCGGTCAGCCCGACCCAGGCGATAAGGCCGAGCAGTGCGCCGACCCACGGGTCGATCCGCGCCCCCGCCCCGCAGGCGGCAGCGATCAGCGCGCCGAGGATCAGGCCGACGAGAGGGAACCAGCGCATCGACCGGGCGAAATCCTGTGCCGAGGCGGTGACGCGCGGCATCGGCAGGCGGGTGAGGAACTGGAGCGCGATGATCAGCCCCTTCATGGGTGCAGGCCGATAATCTGCGCGGCAGGCTGCGGGCCGGGCCACAGGCGCAGCGAGAGCAAGGACGCATAGGGCAGGTCGAACGCCCAGCTTTGCGCAGGGGTCAGGCCGCATAGATGGGCGATGGCCGCGCGCATCGCGCCGCCATGGGTGAGGATGAGGGTGGAGTCGGCGGTCAGCGCGGCGGTGGCGGCAGCGACGCGGTCGACCAGCATCGACCAGCGCTCGCCGCCCGGTGGCGGGTTGGCGTCGGGATCGGCATGGAAGCGGGCAAAGGCCTGCGCCGGGACAGCGGATGGGGGGAGGCCATCCCATGCGCCGAAATCCAGCTCTCGCCAGCGCGGATCGAGCAGCACAGGCAGGCGATGGTCGCGGCCGATCGCGTCGGCGGCGGCGCTGGCGCGGGTCAGGTCGGAACTGACGATGGCGGTCACGGCGAGGTCGTTGGCGCGAGCGCGGCAGGCGTCGATCCCTGCCTGTGTCGGTGCGCCATCGGTGCGGCCCATCAGCAGGCCGGGCGTGTCGGGCGCACCGTGGCGCAGCAAATGGAGCAGCCGGGGCGTCATGCCGCGCCCGACACGCCGGCCTGCGCGAAGGTCGCCATCTGCGCATGGACGGCGAGCGCGGACCGCACGATATTGGCCGCCACCGCCGCGCCGCTGCCTTCGCCAAGGCGCATGCCAAGGCGCAGCAGCGGATCAAGGCCAAGCTGGCGGAGCAGCCGGTCATGGCCGGGTTCGGCCGAACAATGGCCCGCGAGGCAATGATCGGTGATGGCGGGATGGGCGGCGGCGAGCGGGGCGATGGCCGCGCCGCTGATGAACCCATCGAGCATCACGGGGATGCGCAATTGCCGGGCGCGCAGCGCCGCGCCCGCCATCGCCGCAATCTCTCGCCCGCCGACGCGCCGCAGCGTTTCGAACGGGGTCATCGGGGCGTCGGCATGGAAGGCGAGCGCCCGGTCGATCACCGCGATCTTGCGGGCAATGCCGTCGGCATCGACGCCGGTGCCTGGCCCGACCCAATCGGCCGCGCTGCCGCCCAGGCTGCGCGCGGCGAGGGTGGCGGCGGCGGTCGAATTGCCGATGCCCATTTCGCCGAGCAGCACGAGGTCGAGGCCTGGCTCCACCGCCGCCGCGCCGATCGCCAGCGCCGCGAGGCAGTCCGCATCGCTCATCGCCGCGCCTTGCGTGAAATCGGCGGTGGGGCGGTCAAGGTCGATCGGCACGACGCGCAGGTCGAGGCTGGCGGCGGCGGCCAGCGCGTTGATCGCCGCGCCGCCAGCATTGAAATTGGCGACCATCTGCGCGGTGACTTCGGCGGGAAAGGCGCTGACGCCATGGACGGTGACGCCATGATTGCCCGCGAAGATCAGCACTCGCCCCTGGTCCAGCGCCGGAATCGCGCGCCCCTGCCACCCGGCGAAGAACAGCGCGAGTTGCTCCAGCCGGGCGAGCGACCCGGCGGGCTTGGTCAGTTGCGCCTGCCGCGCGGCGGCGGCGGCGATGGCGTCGGTGTCGGGACCGGGCAGCGCGCGCAAGGCGGCGTCGAAGTCGGCGGGGCTGGACCAGAAGGGGGCGGCTGGGGGCATCTTATTCTCCATGGTCAGGCGTGCCGGTCCAGCGATCAAGCGGGGCGACCAGCGGCGGCGTGGTGGCGAAATCGATGCGGCTGGTGATGCCATAGACGGCGCGCAACCGGTCCTGCGTCAGCACCGCGTCGGGCGGGCCATCGGCGACCAAAGTGCCGCGATCGAGCAGCAGCAGCCGGTCGCAATAGCGCGCCGCCATGGAGAGGTCGTGCAGCACGGCGATGACCAGCCCGCCCGCCCGCGCCTCCCGCGCGAGCAACTGCATAACGTCGATCTGATGACCGGGGTCGAGCGCGGCGAGGGGTTCGTCCACGGCCAGGCCGGGTGCCCCCACCGCCAGCGCGCGGGCGAGCATGACGCGGGCGCGCTCGCCGCCCGACAATTCGGTGGCGATCCGGTCGGCGATATGGGCGACATCGGTGCGGGCCATCGCGGCGGCTATGGCGTCATGGTCCGCCGCGCCGATGCGCGACATCGGGCCAAGATGGGGCAGGCGGCCGAGCGCGACCAGCCGCTCGACGCTGAGCGGCCAGTGCAGCGTCTGCCCCTGCGGCAGATAGGCGATGGCGCGGGCGCGGTCGCGCGGCGGCAGGGTGGCGATGGCGTGGCCGTCGATCGTGACACTGCCGCGCGTAGTATCTATGAGGCCGAGCATAGCCCGCACCAGCGTCGATTTGCCCGCGCCATTGGGGCCGATGATGCCGATCAGCGCGCCAGGGGCGAGCGTCGCGTCGATATCCTGCAGCACCGCGCGGCGGCCAAGCCGGGCGCACAGCCCCTCGACCCGGATCGTCACCATGTCCGCCGCTCCCGCAACAGATGGAGCAGGAAGATGGGGACGCCGAGGAAGGCGGTCACCACGCCGAGCTTCAACTCGCTGGTGGTGGGGATCAGCCGGACGAGGATGTCGGCGGCGACCAGCAGGATCGCGCCGCCCAGCAGCGAGGGGAGCAGGATGGCGGATGGGCTGCGATCCGTGAGCGGGCGGACGAGATGGGGGACGATGAGGCCGATGAAGCCGATCGAACCGGACACCGACACCGCCCCGCCCACGCCGATCGCGACGCCGAGCAGCAGGCGGGTGCGGGTACGGCGCAGATCGACGCCGAGCGAGCGCGCGCCATCCTCGCCCAGCGTCAGCGCGTCGAGCGCGCGCCGGTCGATGAGCAGCAGCGCGCCGCCGACGATCACGCAAGGCAGGACGATCCAGACATGATCGATCGACCGGTTTTCGATCGACCCCATCAGCCAGGTCATGATCTCCATCGCCGCGAAGGGATTGGGCGAGAGGTTGAGCGCCAGGCTGATCCCCGCCCCGGCCAGCGTCGATACGGCGATGCCCGCCAGGATCAGCGTCAACGCGCTTTCCGCGCGCCCGGCGAGGGTGAAGAGCAGCAGCAGCGCGATCAGCCCGGTGGCGATCGAGAGCAGGGGCAGCATCGCGGGGTGCCAGCCCGCCACGCCGAAATAAATGGCGGCGACTGCGCCCAGGGCGGCGGCATTGGAGGCGCCCAGCACCGAGGGTTCGGCCAGCGGATTGCGCAAATAGCCCTGCAAAACTGCACCCGCCAGCCCCAGCATCGCCCCGACCAGCAGGCCGATGAGCGTGCGCGGCAGGCGCAGGTCGAGCAATATGGTGGTCGCGACCGGATCGCCATGACCCATGACGACGGCCAGCAGCCGGTCGAGCGAAAGCGTGACCGGGCCAAGCCGCAGCGATGCGACCGCGACGATCACCACCCCGGCGATCAGCAGCGGCATCAGCGCAGGATGGCGCGGCGCGGGCGGTTCATGGGTCAGGCGCATGGGGTCCGATCGGGCTTGCTTGTGTCACGGCACCGGGGCGTTATGGAAGCGCGATGATGATCTTGCGCTCGCTTGCCCTTGCCACCTGCCTGTTGTGCGTTGCTTTGCCCGGCGCGGCGGCCGAGCGGCGTGGCGTTGCGCCCCAGCGGCCGGAGCGTATCGTGTCGCTGAACCTGTGTTCCGATCAACTGGTGCTGGCGCTGGCCGACCGGTCGCAGATTGCCGGGCTGACCAGCAATGTGCGCGATTCCGACATGTCGGCGGCGGCAGAGGCGGCGCGCGGCCTGCCGATGCTGCGCGGCACGTCGGAGGAAGTGCTGGCGGCACGGCCCGATCTGGTGATCGGCCTGCCCGCGCGCGGCATCCGGCACTCGCCCCGTTCAAGAGCCTGCCCTTCCGCACGCTCGACCTGCAATCGGCGGAAAATTACGCCAGCATCCTTGCCTCGATCCGGCAGGTGGCGCAGGCGGTGGGGCATCCCGCGCGTGGCGAGGCGCTGATCGCGCGGATGGAGGCGGACCTGGCGCGATTGCCCCGGCCCGCGCGCGCGCCGGTGGCGGCTTATTATCAGCGGCGCGGCTATCTGACCGGATCGGGCACGCTGATCGACGATCTGCTGGCGCGCACGGGCGTCACCAATCTGGCGACTCGCTTGGGCAAACCCGCCCTGTCGCAGATGAGCCTGGAGGAGATGGTGGCGGCGCGGCCCGACTATCTGATCATCGAAAGCGCGACGCAGAAAGTGACCGATCAGGGCACCGAAATGCTGCACCACCCCGCGCTGCGCACTATCCCGCGCATCGCCATTCCGCAGGCGTGGACGGTATGCGGCGGCCCCGCCTATGTGCAGGCGGCGCAGGCGATCGCCCGCGCGGTCAAGCCGCGCTGACCCTTCCCCGCCAACGACCCGGCCTTGGCCAAGCGCAGCCTGCCTTACGGGGTCTGATGGCGGGGACGGGATCATATCAGAAGCTCAGGCGCACGCCGCCATAGGCCGACAGGCCGAGCGTCTGGGTGCCGTAGCTGACCTGATACCATTTATCGAACAGGTTGATGACGCGGCCATAGAGTTCGACCCGGTCGGTGATGCCGTAGGAGGCGAGCAGGTCGACCACCGTATAGGCCTGGGTCGCGCCGCCAAAGCCCGACGAATCGCCATCATGATAGCGGACCCGCGCGGTCATCGATGCGCGTTCGGCCGGGGTCAGGATGACCGATGTGGTGCCGGTATAGCGCGGGCGACCGCTGTTGACATAGGTGCCGTCCATGTCGCTATCCAGCTCATGGTCGGTATAGCCATAGGTCTGGCTGACACCGAGCCAGGGCAGCGGCTGGGCAGTGACGCCGACCTCTATCCCCTCCGCACGGGTGCGGCCGAACTGGCCATAGCCACCAAAGGGCGGACGGCTGCGTCGAAATTAATTTCGTTGGTCTTGCGGGTGAAGAAATAGCTGACCTGCGCGGTCAGCCCTTCGGCCAGCGCGAGGTCGAAGCCGACATCGCCGCCCCGGCTGGTTTCGACCTGCAGGTCTGGATTGCCATAGGTCGGGTCGAACAATTGATAGAGGCCCGGTGCCTTCGCCCCCGTGCCATAGCTGGCGCGCAGCTTGAGCGCGCCCAGCGCATAGGCCAGCGTACCGCGATAGGTGTCGAACGTGCCGAAGCGGCTATTATCGTCGACCCGCGCCGCGCCAGTCAGGGTAAGCCCCGCAACCGGCCGCAGCGCGATTTCGGCATAGGCCGAGCGGGTGTTGACGCGGGCGGGGAAAGCGCCGGAGAAGCTGGTGATCTGGGTCGTCTTCTCCCGCTCATAATTGCCCCCTGCGGCCAGGCTGACAGGGCCGGTGCCGCCATAGGCGAGGGCCAGCGTCAGTTCGTCCTTGGTGCCACGGAACAGGTCGCCTTCGGCCCGGTTCCAGGTGCCGAAATAGCGGCGGCGCGCGGCATAGCGGCTGGCGGTCAGGTCGGCGGTGAACTGGCCGTCCAGGCTCTTGTAGCTGGCCTGGCCCGCGGCGGCATAGTCGCGTGTTTTGGCGGTGTCGTCGCTGTCGGACGTCGTATTGTCGAGATCGCTGAAGGCGTCGAACCAATAGCCGATCGCTTGCAGCGACAAGGTGTCGGTCGCCTGATAGCCGACCCGGCCGCTAAAGCCGTAGCGGCGATATGCGTCCTGTTCGGTGGCCGACCCTGTGGGGCTGGCGGTGCGGGGATCGGCGAGCGAGGGGCCGTCATGGCGATAGCCGGTCGCGGTCAGGCGAAAATCGAGCGCGCCGCTCTTGCCCAGCAACGATGCGCCGCCGCTGCGCATGCCGTAGGAACCGGCTTCGGCTTCGGCATTGACCTGCAAGCCTTCTTCGGTCGCGCGCTGGGTGATGATGTTGATGACGCCGCCAACCGCGTCGGAGCCATAGAGCGAGCTTTGGTTGCCGCGCAGGATTTCGACCCGGTCGATGTCGCGGCTGGTCAGGTGATCGGCCTGGAACTGGGTGCTGATCGCGCTGGGGTCGCCCAGTTCGATGCCGTCGATCAGCCAGAGAATCTCATTATTGTTCGATCCCCGGATGCGGACGCTGGTCAGCTGGCCGGGCCGGTCGGCCGTCGTCTGCACGCCGGGCGCGTCCTGCAATATGTCTTTCAAGAAGAGGATCTGGTTGCGTTGGATATCGGCGCGGGTGATGATCGACACCGCGCTGCCGATCTCGCGCGCTTCGCTGGTGACGCGCGAGGCGGTGACGATGATGGGGGTGCTGTTGCCGCTCAGGTCCGAAATCTGTTCGGGCGCCTGGGCGAAAACGGGACTGGCAGCCGCCAGCGCCAGCAGGGATATGCCGTGTTTGTACATCTATAGTCTCCTCCGCGCCGAGCGATATCGGGCGGTGGAGCATGTCGATGATAGGCGCATGGCCCGCCGATCGACGGCCGACGCAGGGCGACGAACCGGCGCATATATAGCCCAGCGTCCCACGACGGTTGCGGCCCCGGCCGCCTTCCTGTCGTCGCTCAGACGGAGAGTTACCGTGCCGCGGCCATCCCCTGGACCAAGGCAAGAGCGACCAGAACGCCGGCAGGTCTCCTGGCTCACGGGTCATGTCGTCATGTACGACCTTCCCAGACTTTTTAAGGGTCCAGTGGCTGCTTCCTTCCAGGAGGAAGCCGTGTACATCACGCTCACCGCTTACAGTTGCAGGGACAGCTGCGGCTTTGGATGGTGTGACCCATCCGCACCGCCTTCCCTTTTAAGCCTCGATCAAGAGGCACCGGCGCGATCTTTGCCCGCTGCGCTCAAACGAGCGTAACGGACGCCAGCCCGATAACGAGCGGCGCGGCTTTGGGCAAGACGGCAATTGCCGTCCTGCGCCGATCAGTCGAACAGGCTGGATACCGAACTTTCGTCAGCAATGCGCTTGATCGCTTCGCCCAGCAGCGGGGCGATGGGCAGGTGGCGGACCTTCTTGGCGGTGTTGACCGCCTCGGTCCCCTGGATCGTGTCGGTGATGACCAGTTCCAGCAGGTCGGACGCATCCACGCGCGCGACCGCGCCGCCCGACAGCACGCCATGGCTGACATAGGCGACGACGTCCTCGGCCCCGGCCGCCTTGAGCGCGGAGGCCGCGTTGCAGAGCGTGCCGGCCGAATCGACGATATCGTCGATCAGGACGCAAAAGCGCCCCGCGACGTCGCCGATGATGTTCATCACTTCGGATTCGCCCGCGCGCTCGCGGCGCTTATCGACGATGGCGAGCGGGGCGTTGTCGAGCCGCTTGGCGAGCGCCCGCGCACGCACCACGCCGCCGACGTCGGGCGACACGACCATCAGGTTGCGGTCGCCAAAGCGCGCCTGGATATCCGCCGACATGACTGGCGCACCGAACAGATTGTCGGTCGGAATGTCGAAAAAGCCCTGGATCTGCCCGGCGTGCAGATCGACCGAGAGGACGCGGTCGGCGCCCGCTTGGTGATCAGGTTGGCGACCAGCTTGGCGCTGATCGGGGTGCGGGGGCCGGGCTTCCGATCCTGCCGGGCATAGCCGAAATAGGGGACGACGGCGGTGATTCGCTTGGCCGACGCGCGTTTCAGCGCATCGATCATGATCAGCAATTCCATCAGATTGTCGTTGGTGGGATAGCTGGTCGATTGCAGCACGAACACATCTTCGCCCCGGACATTTTCGTGGATTTCCACGAACACTTCCTCATCGGCGAAGCGGCGGACGCTGGCGTCGGTCAGGGGAATTTCGATATAGTCGGCGATGGCGGCCGCGAGCGGCTTGTTCGAATTGCCGGTCATGAGCTTCATGGCCAAAACCCCCTGAAATGAAAAGGCGTGACGAATTGATGACGCTGGGTGAAACGCCGCCCCTGTAGCGGCGCAGGGTCGCGGTGGAAAGGCGCTTTTGCGCCAACCGGAAAAATGCATTAGGGGCCGCGTCCATGACCGACAAACTCGTGATCGCCCTTGCCCAGATGACCCAGTCGGTGGGCGACCTTGCCGCCAATGCCGACGCGATGCTGGAATGGCGCGGGCGGGCGATGGACGCCGACCTGATCGTCTATCCCGAATTGCAGCTGATCGGCTACCCGCCCGAAGACCTGGTGTTGAAGCCCGCGCTGGTCGAGCGCGCCAATCAGGAATTGGACCGGCTGGCGCAGGCGACCGGCGATGGCGGCCCGGCGATGCTGGTCGGTACCGTGGTCGCGGCGCAGGGTGTGTTGTTCAACGTCGTCGCGCTGCTGGAAGGCGGGGCGGTCACCGCCATCCGCCAGAAGCGCGAGCTGCCCAATTACGGCACGTTCGATGAAAAGCGCCTGTTCGCGCCCGGCCCGCTGCCCGCGCCCATCGACTTCAAGGGCGTGAAGATCGGCGTGCCGATCTGCGAGGATATCTGGTTCTCCTTCGTCACCGCGCATCTCAAGGCGCAGGGCGCGGACATATTGATCAGCCCCAATGGCAGCCCGTTCGAGGTCGACAAGGATGACCGCCGCACCAATGGCGTCGCGGGGACGCGGGTGCGCGAGACCAATTTGCCGCTCGCCTATCTCAACCGCGTCGGCGGGCAGGATGAACTGGTGTTCGACGGCGCGTCCTTCGTGATGAACGCCGACCTGTCGATCGCGCACCAGATGCCCGACTGGGACGAAGCGCTGGTGCTGACGACGTGGGAGAAGCAGGCGGGGCAGTGGGTCTGCCTGCCGGGCGATCGCCATGTCCTGGATGACCGGCCCGCCGACATCTATAATGCGATGGTGCTGGGCCTGCGCGATTATGTGAACCGCAACCGTTTTCCCGGCGTCGTGCTGGGCCTGTCGGGCGGGATCGATAGCGCGCTGTCCGCCGCCGTCGCGGTCGATGCGCTGGGGCCGGACCGCGTGTGGTGCGTGATGATGCCCTCGCGCTTCACCAGCCAGGAGAGCCTGGACGATGCCGTCGCCTGCGCGCGGCTGCTGGGCGTGCGTTATGACAGCATCCCCATCGAACCGGCGGTCGGCGCGTTCGACACGATGCTGGGCGATGTATTCGCCGAGCGGCAGCGCGACCTGACCGAAGAGAATATCCAGTCGCGCATCCGGGGCGTGACGCTGATGGCGCTGTCCAACAAGTTCGGCCACATGCTGCTGACCACCGGCAACAAGAGCGAGATGTCGGTCGGCTATGCCACCATCTATGGCGATATGGCGGGCGGCTATTCGGTGTTGAAGGACGCCTATAAGACGACGGTGTTTGACCTGTGCCGTTGGCGCAACGAACATGTCCCGACGCTCGGCGAAGGCTTTGGCCCCACCGGCCCGGTGATGCCCGAACGGGTGATCAGCAAGCCGCCCAGCGCCGAATTGCGCGCCGACCAGCGCGACGACGACAGCCTGCCGCCTTATGAAGTGCTCGACCCGATCCTCTACGGCCTGGTCGAGGAGGAGTTGTCGGTTGAACAACTGGTCGCGCGCGGCTTCGAGCGCGAGACGGTCGCGCGGATCGAGCGGCTGCTCTATGTCGCCGAATATAAGCGCCGCCAGTCGCCCCCCGGCGTCAAGCTCGGCACCCGCAATTTCGGCCGCGACCGCCGCTATCCCATCACCAATGCGTTTAGAACATGACACCCCAAACTCCGTTCGGGCTGAGCTTGTCGAAGCCTCGTCCTTCTTCTGAAGAAGAACAGCCCTTCGACAGGCTCAGGGCGAACGGGATCAGGACCAGATATCCATGACCGTCATCACCCGTTTCGCGCCGTCCCCCACCGGCCATCTCCACGTCGGCAACATCCGCGCCGCACTGCATAACTGGCTGTTCGCGCAAAAATCAGGCGGGCAATTCCTGCTGCGGCTGGACGATACGGACCTTGAACGCTCCCGCCCCGAATATGCCGACGCGATCCGCGCCGACCTGCACTGGCTGGGCCTGACCTGGGACGCGGAGGCCAAGCAGTCCGAACGGTTCGCGCTGTATGAAAGCCGGTTCGCGGCGTTGCGCGCGGCGGGCCATGTCTATCCGGCCTATGAGACGCAACAGGAACTGGAATTGCGGCGCAAGGTGCTGCTGGGCCGGGGATTGCCGCCAGTCTATGATCGCGGCGCGCTGAGCCTGGCGCCGGAAGAGATCGCGGCCTATGAAGCCGAAGGCCGCCAGCCGCATTGGCGGTTCAAGCTGGACCATGACCAGCCGATCGTCTGGACCGACCTCATTCGCGGCGAACAGCGGTTCGACCCCAAATTATTGTCCGATCCGGTGATCCGCCGCGCCGATGGCAGTTGGCTCTATATGTTGCCATCGGTGATCGATGACATCGACATGGGCGTCACCCACGTCCTGCGCGGCGAAGATCATGTCTCCAACACCGCGACCCAGATCCAGATGTTTGCAGCGCTCGGCGCGCCGCTCCCCGCATTCGCGCATGAAGCGCTGCTGACGGGGGCGGAGGGCAAATTGTCCAAGCGGCTGGGGTCGCTCGGCGTCGCGCATTTCCGCGAGCTGGGGCTGGAACCCATGGCGATCGCGTCGCTGCTGGCGCGGCTCGGCAGCAGCCAGTCGGTCGAGCCGTTCGCCGATATGGCGCCGCTGATCGACAGTTTCGATTTCGCCCATTTCGGCCGCGCCCCCGCGCGCTTCGATGAGGCGGAACTGGCGGGGCTGAACCAGAAGATCGTGCATCTCCTGCCCTATGAGGCGGTGGCTGGGCGGCTACCCGACGGCATGGACGCCTCGGCTTGGGACGCGATCCGCCCCAATCTGGAAACCGTGGCGGGCGCGGCTGACTGGTGGCGGATCGTCACCGGCCCCGTCGATGCCCCCGCGCCGGCCACCGAAGACCAGGCCTTCCTGACCGCCGCGCACCGCCTGCTGGCTGACCTGCCGTTCGACGCCTGTATCTGGCGCACACTGACCCAGGCGTTGAAGGACGAAACGGGCCGCAAGGGCAAAACCCTCTTCCTCCCCCTGCGCCGCGCGCTGACCGGCCTCGATCATGGCCCGGACATGAGCCTGCTGCTGCCGCTGATCGGCCGGGACGAAGCGCTGCGCCGCCTCCAGTCCTGAGGGGAGGCGCGACGAGGAGCGAACATAAAACCCTCCATTGTAAGGGGTTTCATGTTACCATGCGCTAATCTTGTAACACATGGAGATGGCAGCATGGGCGAGTCCACCTTTACCTTCCGGGTCGATGACGCCCTTAAAAGCGCCTTTGCCGACGCTGCGAAGGCCCATGATCGCACCGGCGCACAACTCATCCGCGATTTCATGCGCGACTATGTGTCGGGCGAACGCCAGCCGGCTGACCATGACGCATGGTTCCGGAAGCAGGTGCAGGTCGGGCTGGATTCGGCCAATGCCGGACGTCTCGTCTCTGACGATGACGTCGAACAGGAAGCGGAGGCATGGCGGGACGAGACGCGGGCTAGGATGGCTGGCAGGGCGTGAAGCTCGCATGGACGCTTGAGGCGCGCCAAGACCGGCGGCACATACGCACCTACATTGCCAAGGAAAATCCAGCGGCCGCCCTGACGCTGGATGCATTGTTCACGCAGAAGGCGCGCAATCTGGTCAACCATCCCGCAATCGCACGCCCAGGCCGTGTGACAGGGACATACGAGCTAGTGGTGCATCGCAACTATATCCTGGTTTACGATGTCGCCGACGATCTGGTGCGCATCTTGCGCTTGCTGCATGCGCGCCGCCAGTGGCCGCCGATCACCGACGTCGCGGATCAAGCGGAAGCCCCGAATGAATGAACGGATTTCACCTGTTTTTCGTGCATTGACCGATGCCGCACCAAAGAAGCGCGGAGCCATTTAGCTAGCATTGCGCAATGGATATATTCATCTGTCAGCCTTGGTTAAGCCGAAGGTAGTTAGGGAAATGGTGTTACCTGGAGGGCTCGCTTTGTTTAATCGACGAACCGTTCTGACCTCATCGCTTGGCCTTGCACTATGGCCAAATATTGGTGGGGCTACAAAGTTTGCTGAGCCTTGCTCAATTCCCCCGTCCGAATTAATGCCTTGGGAACCGCCATTTATTGTGGCTACGCCAACAGCCAAGCTAAGATTCGATTTTTGGCTTCGCGACATGAGTTCGATCCGACTAGTGCAACTCATAACCTCATCCAGCGTGAACTTGGACGTGGATTGCCCTTTCTCATTGTCGAGGGCGTACCGTCGTCATTGGGGAAAGACCCTCCTCATGTCATCAATGACGCTAAAAACATGCTACGCGCGGGCCGCATTCCGGAGCCTTTATATGCTGTAGCGCTTGCAGCTGATCGAGGCCTATCGGTCATGGGTGGCGATCTCTCAACCTCTGAACTGATCACACATAGCAGAGCCTCCGGCTTCAACAGCGCCGATATTCTCGGTTCTCATGTGTTGCGCCGTATGACCAATGATAAGGGCACGTCCCCGGCAGCGCTAGTTGAGCGCATGAGACGATATTTCCCTGACATCGAAAAATCCTTCAGCTTTGAGGATTGGTTCAAGGAAACGTACGATGTGCCCTACTCGATTTCAGAAAAATGCACGTAATCTTGGCACGCCTTTGCGGGGGCTGATCTAGCTTCCCCGTATCGTCCGAAGCGAGACGGATGCGCGCAATAACCATCTGCATCAGATTATAGCGACCTTTGACGATAAGCTCCTTGATAAAATGGTCGTTTTTGGTGCCAACCATCTGCTGGCGCTTCACCCGGCTTTGTCGAAAACATTCCCAAATATCTCGTCCCCACGATCGGCGACTTTCATATAGCGGGCGATCGTCATGCAAGACGTTTATCGCCGAAAATCACATGATAGCCGTCAGGGAGCGGTGAAAATGCTCTTTAATCGCGCCGTTTTCCAGATTGCGCGACCCTTTATCCTGCCCAATTGCCCGAAAAACACTGCCGGATTGCATCAATGCCCCGGAAACCCAAAAGCAGGGTTTTCCGTCACCATAGCATGTCCACTATCGGCCTATGCCTGTCCGAAACCCGACATTCCGCAAACCACCCATTTAATCCGAAGTCTATCTGCGCCGATGCGCCCACACCAAATCCTATTCCGCTTCCGAAATAGGATTTGCTCTGATCTATCCTTGTCGATGGACCAGTCCGCCCGTCGCCCCCCCCCCCCCCCCACCGACCGCCATGCGTAGTGACCCGCCTGTCGCGTCGCCGTCGCGTCGGTGTGACTTTAGCGGTGCTTCGGTGGCGCGTCGCGGGGGCTTGGGTGGTACGCCACGGTGGCAATTACAGCGAAAACGCTCGGAAACGCGTGGCCTGTCATGGTGTGAACTTGCGCCCTGTGACCCTACCGGTCGCGCCAGGCCGTCTGGATGCCCTATGCGCGCATCGTCTCCAGCGCCTTGGCGACGGCCAATATGCCTTCGGGCGCGGCGGCGAAGCCATATGGGTGCAATCGACCTCGATCGCCTTGTCGCGCTCGCCGCTGCGGCCCTTGGCGCATTCGGGCAGGATCACGCCGTCGCGCTGCGACCACAGCGCGACCGTGGGCACCGGGGGCTTGGCCTCGCGGGTGCAGGGGAAGGGCGGATTGTCGACCGGAAAGCCCGATACGAGCTGGTAGAGACGCCAGGCATGATTGGCGCGCGGATCGCCGGAAAAGGGCGTGCCCATGGTGACCACGCCACCGACCTTGTGCGCCGCATATTTGGCATATTCGCGCGCATACAGCCCGCCAAGGCTCCAGCCCACGAGCGTCACCGGCCCGCCGCCTTCACGCCGGATGGCATCGACGCGACGGTCGATCTGTTCCAGCTGTCGGGTTTCGGCCCATAATTGCGGCCCATCGCCCAATCATGCGCGGCATAGCCCGCTGCCGTCAAAATCTGGCGCATCGCGCCCATCCGCCGTTCGGACGCGAGGAGGCCGGGGATCAGCAAGATGGAACGACCATCGCCCCTGATCTGCTGCGCCAGCATATCCGCCTGCGCCTGGGTGCGGGCGAGATCGCGGGGGACCGAGAGGTTGCCGAGCAGATGCGACAAGGAAGGCCGCACCGGCGCGGCTGGCCCCGATGCGAAACGATCTTTCCAAAAACTGCTGACGGTTTGGGCGTAAGGTGGCACGAAAACAAGAATCCCAGGCCCATTCGGGCAAAGATGACGTTATCGTGACAAACGCCGCGCGCGTCTATTGGTTTCGTCTTATGAGACGAACGGTTCGTCGCTGTATTGGCTCAGGATGTCGGAAGGACAGGGCTGGCGGGGGCAGGATCGATGGACCGCAAGGGACGCGGTTCGAGGATCGCAGCAGTCTCGATCAGGTCGAGCGCGCGGCGCGCTTCGAGATAGCGGCGCGCAAATTGGAGCCAGCGATCCGCAGCGGCGCGGCCCGGCATGCGCTCTATTTCGGCCAGCGCCGCGCTCACGCGCCCGCCGTCGAGATAGCGCACGGCACGCTCCAGCGCGGCCTGGGGCCGGGGCGAGGGGGCGGACGCCTTGCGGATCGTCACCAGTTCGCGCGCTTCATGGGCGATGGCGTCCCACCAGTCGCTTTCCACCGGCGGCGTGGTCAATTGATCGCCAAGGTCGGTGAGGCCGACGCGCAAATCGGCCAGCGTTACCGGCTCCCGCGCGGCATTGATGATGGTGGCGACCGCGCGCGGCTGAGCCTGGCCGAAACGGGAGCGCAGTTGCGCCTCGATATAACCGAGCGATCCGCCATTATCGAGCGCGCGGCGCGCGGCGAAGGCGATCAGCAACCCCTCGGCCCGGGCGGCATTACCCGATGCGGCCTGCGCCTCGACCGTGATGCGGGTCAGTCGTTCGTCCAGCGCGGCGACGCGGGCGTCGAGCATCTGGGCGCTGCTGGCGCTCATGGCGTTGGGCGCGATGGCCGGTGATGGCGTACCGGCTTGCGGCATGGCGGCGACGGGCCGGGTCGATTGGCCGTTCCAGCGCTGCTGGATTTTCGGCCAGGCCCAGACGGTGAGCGCGACGCCGATCACGAAGGCGAGCAGCACCAGGGTCGCCAGCGGCAGGATGCTCCACCGACGGGCAGGGGGCGGGGTTGCGGGGATACTCCTATCGCCGTCCGCGTCGTGCATGCTGACCCTTTCGCCTGTCATTACCCCGTCATTCGCACAAAGACAGGGCGAGGGCCAGCATGTCGTCATCGACCGGTTGGTGCGGCGCGGAACCGCTGGCCCAGCCGGGGCCGCAGGCGGCAAGGGCGGCTTGGCTGATCGCCACGATATGCAGCATGGCCCGCTCATTGGCGGCGATGCGTTCGGCCAGCCGCTCGCCCGCGCGCGGCGAATGGACGAGCAGGATGGCACCGGGGGTGGCGGCGCGCAGCAGCGCCGGGTCGGGCGGCAGGCTAGCCATCGTATAGACCGCGATCCGGGTGAGGCGGAGCGGCCCGGCCTCCATCGGCGCGACCGTGGTGCCGGCCAGATGCAGGACGGCGCGATGACCATCCGCCGCGATTCGGGCGCGATGGCACTGGCGTCGCCCTCGCCTTGGGTCACGGCGGCAAAGCCTGCTTCCTGAAGTGGCGCTGCGGTCGCCGCGCCGACCGCATAGGTGGGAAGGGCGCGATACCCAGCCAGTTGCGGCCCGGCGAGCCGCACCGTGTTGGCGCTGGTCAGCAACAGTGCGTCGAATCCCTCTGCGGAGGGCGCGGCCCAGTCGAGCGGCAACGGCGCGAACAGCGGATGGCGCAGCACGTCGAAGCCCAGGCGCGCGGCCTTGTCCGCCGTCCTGCCCGCCGCCGGTTCGGGGCGCAGGATGAGAAGCCGCCTCACCCCTCGAACCCTCACCCTTCGAACAGGGCGCGCAGCGCGGAGCTGGCCTGCTCCAGCAGGGCGCGGCCGACCGCCTGCCCCACCACATCGTCGCCGCGCGCCAGCCATGTTTCCTGGGCCACCGTTTCCTGCCCGTCGGGGCTGATGATCTCGGCGCGCAGATACAGACCGTCCCCGTCCACCACCGCCAGCGCGGCGATCGGCGAATGGCAGGTGCCACCCAGCGCCTTCAACACCGCGCGTTCGGCGGCGACGGCATCGGTCGTGTCGGCATCGCTGATCACGGCCAGCGCTTCATGCAGCGGCGCATTGTCGGCCAGCGCCTCGATCCCCACCGCGCCCTGCGACGGGGCGGGCAGCATGGTGTCGATCGGGATGGTCACGCCGACATCGCTCTGGTCCAGCCGGTCGAGGCCCGCCGCCGCCAGCAGCGTGGCATGGACCTCCCCCGCCGCCAGCTTGGCGAGGCGGGTGGCGACATTGCCGCGAAACAGGGTGATGGTGGCGTCGGGGCGCAGCCGCATGACCTGCGCAGCGCGGCGCGGCGAACTGGTGCCGACGATCGGGTTGGCGGGCAGCGCGGCGAAACTCTCCACCCCCACCAGCTTGTCGCGCACGTCGGCGCGCGGCAGCATCGCAGCGATCTGGAAGATGGCGGGGCGGACCGTTTCGACATCCTTCATGCTGTGGACGGCGAAGTCGATCTCCTGCGCGACCAGCGCGCGCTCCAGCTCCTTGGTCCACAGCGCCTTGCCGCCGATATCGGCAAGCGCCCGGTCCTGGATCCGGTCGCCGCTGGTCTGGACGGTGACGATCTCGATCGCGTCCGGTGCCCAGCCATGGGCGGCGATGAGGGCATGGGCGGTCATGTGCGCCTGGGCCAGCGCAAGCGGGGAGCCTCTGGTGCCAAGGCGCAACGGTCGGTCGGACAAATACATATGCGGCTTGCTCTAATGACCACGGGCTTTAGATGGAAGCGGCAATGACAATCATCCTTGGCCTGGAATCGAGCTGCGATGAAACCGCAGCGGCGCTGGTGACGGCCGACGGGCGGATATTGGCCCATCGCCTGGCGACGCAGGAGGAAGCGCATCGCCCCTATGGCGGCGTCGTGCCCGAAATCGCGGCGCGCGCGCATGTCGAGGCGCTTGGCCCCCTGATCGCGGCGGCTCTGGCGGATGCGGAAATGACCTTGGCCGATGTCGATGTGATCGCCGCGACCGCCGGGCCGGGCCTGATTGGCGGGGTGATGGTGGGCCTCGTCACCGGCAAGGCGCTGGCCCATGCGGCGGGCAAGCCCTTGGTTGCGGTCAACCATCTGGAAGGCCATGCGCTCTCGCCGCGGCTGGCCGATCCGACGCTGCAATTTCCCTATATGTTGCTGCTGGTATCGGGCGGCCATTGCCAGATTTTGCTCGTGCGCGGGCCGGGCGATTATGCGCGGCTGGCAACGACGATCGACGATGCGGCGGGCGAGGCGTTCGACAAGACCGCCAAGCTGCTGGGCCTGGGCTATCCCGGCGGGCCGCTGGTCGAAAAGGCGGCGGCGCAGGGTAATGCCAAGGCGGTGCCGCTGCCCCGGCCACTGGTCGGCACGGCCGAGCCGCATTTTTCCTTCGCGGGCCTCAAGAGCGCGGTGATGCGCGCGGTCCAGTCGGGGCACTATTCGACGCAGGATATCGCCGCGAGCTTTCAGCAGGCGGTGATCGACTGCCTGATCGACCGCACCCGCCGTGCGCTGGGGTCGGGCGAGCGCGTGACGGCGCTGGTCGTGGCCGGAGGCGTCGCCGCCAACCAGGCGATTCGCGGCGCGCTCGAAGCGCTGGCGGCCGAGCATGACCTGCCCTTCGTCGCGCCGCCGCTCTGGCTTTGCACCGATAATGCGGCGATGATCGCCTGGGCCGGGGCGGAGCGCTATGCGGTGGGGATGGTCGATGATCTGACCGTTCCCGCCCGGCCGCGCTGGCCGCTCGACCCGGCGGCGGAAAAGGCGCGCGGAGCGGGAGTGAAAGCATGAAGGCGGGCGTTATCGGAGCGGGTGCCTGGGGCACGGCGCTGGCGCAATTGCTGGCCGCTGAAGGGCAGGTGGTGCGGCTATGGGCGCTGGAGCCCGAAGTGGTCGATGCGGTCAACGGGGCGCAGGAAAATCCGCTCTATCTGCCGGGCCTTGCGCTCTCGCCTTCGATCGCTGCGACTGGCGCGATGGCCGACATGGCCGATTGCGATCTGTTGCTGGTGGTCAGCCCCGCCCAGCATCTGCGCAGCGTCGTGGCGCAGGCGCCTGCGGGCGTGCCGCTGCTGCTCTGTTCCAAGGGGATCGAGGCGGGCACCAGCCTGCTGATGTCGGAGGTCGCGCAACAGGCGCAGCCCCAGTCGCCGATCGCTGTCCTGTCCGGCCCGACTTTTGCGCATGAAGTGGCGCGCGGCTTGCCGACCGCGATTACGCTCGCGTGCGAGGACCGGGCGCTGGGCGAACGGCTGGCGGCGCGGATCGCCCGACCGGCCTTCCGCCCCTATCTGTCCGACGATGTGATCGGCGCGGAGATTGGCGGCGCGGTCAAGAATGTGCTGGCGATCGCCTGTGGCGTGGCCGAGGGCGCGGGCCTCGGCCTCAATGCGCGGGCGGCGCTGATCAGCCGGGGCTTTGCCGAAATGACGCGCTTTGGCCTGGCGCGCGGCGCGCGGGCCGAGACGCTGGGCGGACTGTCGGGGCTGGGCGATCTGGTCCTCACCTGTTCCTCCACCAATTCACGTAACTTCTCGCTGGGCAAGGGGCTGGGCGAGGGGCAGTCGGCGGCCGACCTGCTCGCCAACCGCCGCACCGTGGCCGAAGGCGCGTTCACCGCGCCGGTGCTGCGCGCGGCCGCGCAGGCGGCCGGGGTCGAAATGCCGGTGGTGGATGCGGTGTGCGCGTTGCTGGCCGAAGCCGCGCCGCTCGCCCAGGTCATCGACGCGCTGCTGGCGCGTCCGTTGCGCCCCGAATAGCCCGCCGCGCCGCAGCATCCACTTGTCTATAGATACTCCCACGGGTCCGTCCCTATCGGCTGCCGCCGTCGCGCAGAGCGATCAGGACGATATCGCCGCCCTGGCCAAGGGCGGGCGGACCAATATTTTCGGCTTCCTGCTGCGGCTCGCGGCGCGGTTGCCCTTCCTGTTCATCGCCGGGCGCGTCTATGGTGCCGAAGCGCTGGGCCGCTTCGCCTATGCGGTGTTGGTGGTGGAATTCGTCGCGCAGCTTGCCACGCTGGGGCTGAAGCGCGGGCTGGCGGGCGCGCTCAGCCAGACCGAGCGGCCGCACAATCATGTCGTGACCGACGCGATGGTGCTGACGCTGACCGCGTCGCTGCTGGGGGCCGGGTTGCTGCTCGTTTTTCCGCAGGCGATGTTCCCCAATAGCGGCATCAACGGCCTCGACCGACTGCTGGCGTTGATCGTGATCGCGGTCGCCGGGTCGGACGTGGCGCTGGCGGCCTGCGCCTATCGGTTCGATGTCGGCGCGACGGTGCGGGCGCGGGCGATCATCGAACCCTGGACGATCAGCATCGCGGTCTTTGTCTTTTCCTTCTATTCCCGGCGGGACGGCCTGATCATGGCCTATGCCATGGCGATGACTGCGGCGTTGATCGCGTCGCTGATCCCGATGGTGCGCCATTATGGCTTGCCGACGGGCTGGCGACCCAATTTCCCACGGTTATGGCGGATGGCCCGGCGCAACCTGCCGCTGGCGGCGGCGGATGGCGTGGAATGGGGATCGCGCCGGTTGGACATGGCGATATTGGGCCTGTTCGTCAGCCCGGCGGTGATCGGCATCTATTATGTCGCGCAGCAGGTCGCGTCGCTGCCGCAAAAACTCAAGACCAGTTTCGACCCGATATTGGGGCCGGTGATCACCCGCAACCTGGCCGAAAACAATCTGGCCGGCATTGCGCGGCAGGTGAGCCAGGTGGGTTTCTGGATCATCGCGGCGCAGGCGGGGATCGCGCTTGCGCTCGCCATTCCGGGCGAAGCGGTGATGGGCCTGGTCGGCCCCAATTTCGTCGGCGGCACCGGGGCGCTGGGCTTCCTGCTGCTGGCCGAGGTGATCGCGGCCACCGCCGTCGTCAGCGAATCGGCGCTGGTCTATATTGCGCGGCACCGCAATCTGATGATTTCGCTGGGGATGATCGCGTGCCAGGCGGGGTTCAGTTTCGCGCTGATCCTGGGCGCGCGCGCGATAGCATTGCCGCCGATGTGGGTGGCGGCCGCGCCGTCGCTGGCGCTGTGCCTGTCTCTGGGGATCGGGGCCTTCGTCAAGGCGCGGTTGCTTTCGCGGCTGCTGGACGCGCCGGTCAACGCGTGGCGCTGGTCGCTGCTGTCGGCGGCCGGGGTCGCCAGCCTGGTCGGTGCGGGCTTCGTCGCCCTGCCACAGCGGTTCGAGTGGGTCGAACTGGCGGTCGGCATCTGGGCGATATTGGGCGCCTATGGCTTCGTCATCTGGCGCTGGGGCTTCGAGTCCGAAGACCGGGCGCTGTTTCGCAAGAAGAAGGTGGATTGAACGGACGGAGGGGCGACACCCCTCCGTTTTTCTGTTCGGTCAGGCGAAGAGCTTGTCGCGGATGATGCCGAGATCGGCTTCGGGGCGGGCACCCCAGTGGGAGATGACTTCGGCGGCGGCGGCGGCACCCAGCGCCAGGCATTCTTCGACACTACGCCCGTCGATATGGGCGGCGAGGAAGCCTGCGGCGAACAGGTCGCCTGCGCCCGTCGTATCGATGATCTCGGTCACAGGGGCGGCGGGCGCTTCGTAGCGGACGCCATCGACGATCGCGACGGCGCCCTTTTCACTGCGGGTCGACACCAGCACCGGCACCTTGTCCGCGAACAGGGCCAGCGCCTTGTCGAAGCCATCGACGGCGGCGAGCGACTGGATTTCGCCCTCGTTCGAAAAGAGGATGTCGATCTGGCCCTTGTCGATCAGGTCGAGGAAATCAGCGCGATGGCGGTCGATCACGAAATTGTCGGACAGGGTGAAGGCGACCTTGCGCCCCGCGCCGCGTGCGGCGTCGATTGCGGCGCGCATCGCGGCGCGCGGCTGCTGAGGATCCCAGAGATAGCCTTCGAGATAGAGGATGCCGGCCGAGCGGATGAGGTCGAGGTCGAGCGCGGCTTCGGGGAGGAATCGCGAGGCACCCAGGAAGGTGTTCATCGTGCGCTGCGCGTCGGGCGTCACCAGGATCAGGCAGCGCGCGGTGGGCATGTCACCGGTGGCGGCGGGCGTGTCGAAGCGGATGCCAAGGGCGCGGACGTCATGCGCGAACACGTCGCCCAGCTGATCGTCATTGACCTGACCGATGAAGCCGCAGCGTTTGCCGAGCGCAGCGAGCCCCGCCAGCGTGTTGGCGGCCGATCCACCGCTGATCTCCTTGGCCTGGCCCATGTCGGCATAGAGGGTTTCGGCCATGTCGGCGTCGATCAACTGCATGCCGCCCTTGGTCAGCGCATGTTCGGCGAGGAAGGCGTCGTCGCTGCGGGCGAGGACATCGACGATGGCGTTGCCGATCGCGACGACATCCAATGTGGGGGCGGGAGAGGTCACGCAAATTCCTTGGTTTTGGGGCGGATGGACGAGCGAAAAATCCCGCCGTCTCTATAGGTGCGGCCTGCCTGGTGCAACGGGGCTGATTGACGGACGGGATTGGGGCGGGGATAGTCGGACTTATGATCC
Source organism: Sphingobium sp. Ant17 (assembly GCF_000588875.1). Lineage (GTDB taxonomy): Bacteria > Pseudomonadota > Alphaproteobacteria > Sphingomonadales > Sphingomonadaceae > Sphingobium. The sequence continues at coordinate 22,520 of NZ_JEMV01000030.1, read as the reverse complement.
TGATGGCTGCGCTGCGCGCTTTCCCCTCCCTTTTCCATGGCGCGGCATTGCGGTTGCTGTTCAAGACGCTGGCGCTGACGCTGCTGATCTTCGCGGCGCTCGGCGGGGGCATATGGGCGGGCGTTCATGCGCTGCGGCTGCATTTCGGCTGGGGGAGTGCCGGGAGCTTGGGTGGTTTGGCCGAAGCGAGTGTGACCGCGCTGGCCGTGGTGGCGCTTGGCTGGCTTTTGTTCCGGGCGACGGCGATGGCGGTGATGGGCCTGTTTGCCGACGACATCATCGAAGCGGTCGAGCGCCAATCCTATCCCGCCGCTGCCGCTACGGCGCGGCCGGTGGGCTGGGGGCGCAGCGGACGCTATGCGCTGGCGTCGCTGGCGCGGGCGCTGGGGTGGAATTTGCTGGCGCTGCCCGCCTATCTGTTCCTGCTGGTGACCGGGGTGGGGACGATCGCCCTGTTCCTGGCGCTCAACGCCTATCTGCTGGGGCGCGACATGGCCGATATGGTCGAGCCGCGTCATCCCGCGCTGCCGCCGATCGGGCGGGGCAGCCGCTGGCTGATGGGGCTGTTGTCGGCGATCGCCTTCCTGGTGCCGCTGGTCAACCTGCTTGCACCGATCTGGAGCGCGGCTATGGCGGTGCATATGCTGCATGGCCAAAGGAAATCCGCATGACATCCCTGCGTCTCGTGCTGACGGCGCTGCTGTCGCTGCCGCTTGCCGCCTGTGGCGCGGGCACGGTGGTGCCGCGCACCGGCACACCCGCCCCCGCCGGTCCCCCGGCCAGCGCCTTTACCAAGCAAGGCCCGCTGATGGGGTCGGATGCAGGCGCGTTGACCCGGATGTTCGGCACGCCCCGGCTCGACATTCGCGAAACCACGGTGCGCAAGCTGCAATTCGCCAATGGCCGCTGCGTGCTCGACGCCTATCTCTATTCGCCCGCGCGCGGGAAAGAGCCGGTGGTGACGCATGTGGACGCACGAACGCCGACCGGATCGGACGTCGATCCGGCGGCCTGCGCGACGGCGCTGCGCGCGAAATAATCGGCGATCAGGGTCACAGGGGTGAAGTTCACGCCGTTGCTGGGGTGGGTTTTGCCGGGGTTGTGGGCGCAATAGCCATGGTGACGTACCGCCGACGCGACAGCGAAGCCGCTGCAAGGTCACAGCCACGCGCCGCCCATGCGACGGGGACGCGACAGGTGGGTCACAGCCGCGCGACGGTTTTGGGGGCATTGGTAGGGGGCGGCTGGCGCGGAGGGCGTGCGGGTCCATCCGTCACGATAGATCAGAGGAAATCCTACATTGGAAGGGGAATAGGGTTTGGGAATGTCCGCTCGGATAGGTCTTGCTCTGGGATGACGGAAAGGGGTGGCTTTCTGACCGACAGCTATTTGAGCCAATAGCTAGAAAAGCAGACACTCCGCAGTGTCGAAACCGAGATTATGGCTAGACGAGCAACCCCAAGTTCAGCGCGTTCTTTATACTGCATCCATTTCCCTGAGCCGCGTCACTAGCCGATCGCGGCGCTGCTCGATCGTCGGTTGGTATTCGGCCCGCTCCTCGGGCTTGAAGTCGCCCGACGCATCAGGGCCAGCCATCCACCCCGGTCCATTCACGACTCTAAGGTCTCGACAATAACGCGCGATAGCCATGAGATCGTCTCGTGCCACGCGGGCATCATCATCGTGCCATGCCTCGTGATCCCGTTCCAGAGTAGGATACTTGGCTTCCAGGGCACCTACGCGAAGCGCGCCTTGCTCCAAGAGGATCGAGGCAATCTGGTTTGCGGCGTAGATCAGGTCCTTGATCGCTCGCCCCTTCGCGGGTTCGGTGACGATGGGCAGATCACCCTTCAATTCTTTGCTGGATCGTCCTTGGCTATAACCGAGCGCAAACACGGCAAAGACGGCAGCGATACCAGCAAGCCCGTAGAAGAGAGGGAACCAAGGTTTCAGGCCCTCATAAACTTGGGTTGGTGTCTTCTCGACCATGACAGGCACACCGGCGAGCAAGAGCGCCGCGACACCACCCCAGACGGCTTTGCCCGTCGTTAACACCTTCATTGAGAGCAGACCCGGCGTGCAATCGTCGCGGCCATGCTCTCCGGGATGATGTCCGTGGTCGGGTAGGATCGTGTCTCTTGTACGACCCCATTGGGCGCATACCAAGTCTGGTTTCGCACCGTGAATGTTTGGTCGTTACAGTTGATGACCCACAGCGCCTTCGAGTCCCTTGCGCGCTCACTCAGCTGTTTGCTGTAATCAATCTTGAGCCACACACGACGCGCGCTTTTGGTTTGGTCCTTGGCCGTTAGATCGCTGGCCAGCTGGAGGAACCAGGTTGCCTTCTGACTATCAGTGCTGATCCTCAGCCACTCGTTCTCGGGATCGTCCCACTTGAACTGCCAAGGCGCGCGGGTCTCACCAAGACCCTGGGTGGTGTAGCCTGCCCACGGCTGAACGTCCTGCGCCGCTACGACGTCTGGTAGCAACATTGCAACAATGCAGCTTGTAAGACGGACACCCCACATCAGAAGGGTTGCTCTACTAGGGCTGTCTGCCATTCGTCCGCTGCTCTCTGCTCTTGCTCATTTGTCATGCGCCGCACGATGGCATCGCTTATGTATGTCTGCAATCGGGAAGCCGCCTCGACATTCTAACCGGCAACAAATGGTCGGTTTCAGTCATCCTCCCCTGGTAGGGGAGGTGGCAGGCCGTAGCCCTGACGGAGGGGTGTTGCCCTATCGATGGGGTAAGACCCCTCCACCACTTCGTGGTCCCCCTCCCCTTACAGGGGAGGATTTTAGGCTTAAGGCGGCGTCGCGCTTTGCCTGCCTTTAGCCCTCTCCCGTCTTCACGGGTTCAAACGAGTCACGTGCCTCGTTTGAAGGTTGGGGGAGGGGCTTGCTTCGGGTCCGGTGCGCCCTCAGAAAGACAGAAAGACCCTCATCGACTGCGACTAGGCAGCACGCTGCCAAGTCTTCATAGCCTCTCCCGCGAACCCTGAGCCACCTTTGTCGTAACAACGGGGGCGGGTCGAGGGGTTTCCTTTGCAAAGTCGAGGATGCCCATGAGGGCGCCGTGTAGCGTGGCATGGATTTCGCCCCACTTGTCGCCACGATGCAGGACAATCCGGTGAATGAGCGACCGAATGGCGTCGGAGGCGTCGAGCCGGGTTTCCGGGTCTTCGAGCGCTTGGGTGAATCGCTCTACCTCCCGTTCGTAGATTCCAGCGATGCCGGGATGAACGTCTGGAACAGCCTGCGGGGCCGACGCCATGCGGGTAGCGATTTCGGCCTTCTGCCGCTCCAGTTCCGCCATGCGGGCCTTCATCGTGGGCTGGTACAGCCCGTCCTCGATCGCCGTCATGATCCCGGCAATGGCGCGCTCGATCTTGTCCAGGGCGCGGCGGTCGGCTTCGACCTGCGCCTGGTGTTCGCGGTTCTCTTGGTTGATATGTTCGGCGTAAGCGGCGACTGCCGCCTGCACCTTCTCCGGCGACACCAGCCGTTCGCGCAGACCCGCAAGCGCCCGCTCTTCCAGCGCTTCGCGGCGAATGGTGCGGTTGTTGTCGCAGGTATGGCGGCGATGGTGATTGATACAGCCAAAGCGCCCGTTGACCGCCAAGCCCACCGTGCCCCCGCACATGCCGCATTCGACAAGGCCCGACAGCAGAGTGACGGGACGACGGCCAAGGTGCATCCGGCTCGCCTGCGCCGCATGAAAGCCATCGATCATCGGCTTATATTGCTCGACCAGCACATCTCGTCGCCGCTTCACCGCCTGCCACATATCGTCACTGACAATTCGCAGGCCAGGCACTTCGACCCGGACCCATTCGGATTCGGGATTGGGACGCCGCACGGTCCGTCCTGTGCGGGGGTCCTTGACGGCCCGCTTGCGATTCCAGACCCGCACGCCGACATACATCTCGTTGTTGAGGATACCGATGCCCAGGTTAGGCTTGCCGCGTATGGTCGTGTCGCTCCAAGCGCGGCCGGATGGACCGAGAATGCCGTCCCGGTTTAGGTCACGCGCGATGGCGCGCGGGCTTTTGCCCGCCGCGTACTCGCGAAAGATGCGATCCACAATGGGCGCCTCTGACGGCTCGATCCGGCATTCGCCCCGCACCAGTTCACCCTCGCTCGAAAGCCGCCGAACATTGCGGTAGCCATAACCCACCGGCCCCGCTGAGAAGCCTTTTTCCACCCGCCCGCGCTGTCCGCGATGGGTTTTCTTCGCCAGGTCCTTGAGGAAAAGGGCGTTCATTGTGCCCTTGAGACCAACGTGAAGTTCGCTGATCTCGCCCTCGGCCAGCGTCACCAGCGGGACGCGGGCAAACTGGAGATGCTTGTAAAGCGTCGCCACGTCGGCCTGATCGCGCGACACGCGATCGAGCGCTTCGGCAACGACGATATCGAACTTACCCGCCTGTGCGTCCTGGAGTAGCGATTGAATGCCCGGACGCAGGATCATGCTCGCACCTGAGATTGCGGCATCCTGATAGCTGTGGATGACATGCCAGCCCTCACGCTCGGCGCGCTCGCGGCAGATGCGAAGCTGATCCTCGATCGACGCGGCGCTCTGCTGGTCCGACGAGTAACGGGCGTAAAGGGCAATACGGGTCATGAGAAAAGCTCCTACGGTCCGTTCCGCCGTCAGGCAGCCTTGGTCAGCATGAAATCGACATGGACGCCATCATAGGGGAAGACGATGCCGCGCCCCTCCTTATGGATTACACCAGCGCTGATAAGCGCCTGCACGTCGCCATGCACTGCCTTCATGTCCCGGCCCACGCGCCGCGCGGCCTCACGGATCGACATGACGCCTTGGCCGGTCATCGCCTGGATCAAATCCCAGCGCTTGCGGGTGAGCGTCTGCCACAGCAGATCGGGACTGGCGAAGCTATGATGCGCGCCCTGGGCCTCGCCTTCGAAAGCGGCAAGCGCACGGCGCGTCACATCGTCGCGGCTGGCGACGGAGAGCGTAACGATGTTCATTCTGGCCTCCATTGGTCTACGTCCTTCCAGAAGTCCGCCAGCAATGTGGCGGGCGTCGTGAAGGCATAGGCCGTTTCGATCTCGCCGACATGCCGATGATCGCCCTTGCCCGCCTCATTGTCGTAACGCAGCACGCAGATGCCATCGACAATATAGGCGAGAGCATATTTGAGATCGTGCATCGATCCCTTCACCGGCTGCGGCACCCGCCAGATACGAAGCTCCACAAAGGACTTCGCATCAAGCTGGTGACGTTCGTTGAGCAACGGTTCCGCCTTCATGATGGATTATATGCCATCGAATAGCGACGATGTCAATGACTCCATCATTCCGATCTTTACGGCTCATTGTCATTGGCCGCCCTGCACGCGCGAATATGCTGGCGCGCAATATGGCGGCCGATGGCCTCCGCGATGCGGATCAGCGCCGTGTCTATGTCGACGCTGGGCGACTCAGTGCCCGTCCCGTTATCGTTGGCGGCGGTCAGGCGATTGGGTGGCGCGGCGTTGTCACCCTTCTCCATGACTGGACTTCCCAAGCGATGGAGGATTGTCGTTGTCCGGCCGGTAAGCGGCAGGATCGGCGACCCAGCGATTGACCGCAGACTCGTGCCAGCCAGCACCATGGATGCTGATCGGCACTTGGCGTGGAAAAGTCCCTTCCGCGATCTTGCGGTAGATGGTGGACCGGGAGAGGCCGGTGCGGTCGAGAACGGTTTTGAGGCGAATTATGCGATCGATGTTCGGCATAAGAGAGCTTTCAAGTCATGCGTTGCCAAAGCCCCCTAAAGCCAGAATTGGCGGAGTTTCCGCGCAAGACAAGACGCCCATTGCAGCCTGTCAGGCCACCCGGATACATGTCGTAGGGCTGTAGAGGGACGGTGAGGGACACCGGCGGACGTAGAGGGAATTGGCGGGAATTTGCCCGCCTCATTACCCATGCGCATTTTCTCAGGCGCTGTTGCCTGGTTGCCACGCTTTTTACGCTCGCCGGTCCCCGCAGATCGTCTGAGCTATGATGTATTTGGCATATCCATCGTCCTTTGCGATGGCCTGCCCGTCGCGAATCAATCTGCCTCAAACGATCCCACCCCGCAAGGGCGCGGGTACTGAAGTGCCGACTGCGCCAATATCGCGCTAATTCCTCCAATTGTGTTTTAAAACTGCCGAGCGCGCCTGCTATGTTGGCATGATGGGGGCGCTTCCTGCCTTACAGCCGCGCAGGCCGAATTGACGCGCCGAAAACGTCCGACTGCGCCATTGCTGCGCGTCGCTGTAGAATGATTTGTCCCCACCACCATCGCCGCGATAAAAGAGATGTGGCGGGAACCGGTAAAAGCTATCGACGCTGCAAGCAGGCGTCGAGGCTGCGCGGGTTAAGGGGCCTTCCATTCACCGCCACAAAAGAACGGGTGATCTTCACCGCAGTTACCCCATAATCATGGGGTCAAAAAATGGCCCGCCTCATCCGCACATAGATGATCGAGAAGAATTGCGGCTTGGCGGGTTCCTGGACAGGCGCGACCACCAATCCTGCTGTGAAAACGAGGCATGAGGGTCATCACTCCATCCAGCTTAGCCCATTTTCCCGACATACGCCGCCCGCAGACAGCGCATTGAGCCTGTCGCGCTCGCTTCCGTGGCTGCTTCACATCCAACAGTTCCAATCTCCTTTTGGGCGACACGGTGCTGCGAAGTGCCATTACTGTCCCAAACCGTCGCCCGCTCAGCCGTATCCGTGCGATGCAACGCAGATGAAATGCCAATCTATTCCGTCGTGGCTCCCAGCGGGGTAAGCCTACGTCGGGGATAGTGCATGTTCGCGCCTGCCTGACTTTAACACACAGGGCTTTCTGCCAACATGGAATTGATTGGAAGCCCGCCCTTACAACAGCTCGCTGCAAGGTCGCCATGGCAGGGCTTGTCCTCATGAACCGATGGCGGGCGTCCCCGCGCATTCCGCACGGGCCGCGCTCTATTCCGCTTCGCTCCACCGAGCCGCCGCTGCGCGCCGTCTCGTCGCCCAAGGGCGCTACGATCGCATGACGCAGGGGACCGGCCACGCCAATCCCCATGCGGACATCGCGCGCGCGATGGCGTCAACCGGTTCCGGCAAGCGGTGTGGGCGTCGCTACCCTCTAGGCCCGTCGCGGCGGGCCGCAACCCGGCGGTGCCGGGTCTTCCTCTTCGTTTCAGCCTTGCAGGTGCAGCCCGCCTCTGCCGACGCGCCTTCCGGTCGCTCTTGCCGCCCACCCCGCATTCCGGGGCCGGTGTTTTGGCAAGGAGTAAAGGACATGGAACTCAAGCATATCGACATCGCCTGCCTCTCGGTCTCGCCCGCTAACATGCGCGGTGGCAGGAAGGCTCCCGACCTCACCAATATCCTGCCCTCCGTCCGCACGCGGGGCATCCTCGTGCCGCTGATCGTTCGCCAGAATAGATCGCCAGACACCTATGAGATCGTAGCAGGCAAGCGGCGCTATCATGCCGCGCTGGCGGTCGCGGAGGAAAGCGGGAGCATCGACCCGTTGCCCTGCGCCGTCATGGAAGCGGGCGACGATGCGGCGGCGCTGGAAGCCTCGCTCATAGAGAATATCGCACGTCTGGACCCGGACGAGATGACCCAATGCGAAACCTTCACCCGATTGGTCCGGGAAGGCCGCAATGTGGAGGACATTTCCCTTACCTTTGGTCTGACGACCTTGCAGGTGAAGCGCACTCTCGCGCTGGGCAATCTCATGCCGCGAATCCGCAATCTTTATCGGGCCGACAGGATCGATGCCGTCACTGTCCGGCACCTGACCCTTGCCACCAAGGGGCAACAGCGGGATTGGCTGGCATTGCTCGACAGTGAGAACGATCACGCCCCAATGGGCCAGAATCTCAAATCATGGCTGATGGGTGGCGCGGCCATTTCCACCAAGGTCGCGCTGTTCGACCTTGCCACCTATTCCGGCGAGGTCGTTTCCGACCTGTTCGGCGAGGACAGCTATTTCGCTTGTCCCGCCGACTTTTGGACGGCGCAGATGGCGGCAGTTGAGGACCGGGTGGAATCCTATCGCGAAACGAGATGGCCGGAGGTCGTCGTCATGGAGCGCGGTGACTATTTCCATACATGGGAGCATGAGCGCTGCCCGAAGAAGCAAGGCGGACAGGTCTATGTCGCCATCAGTCATCGCGGCGAAGTCACCTTCCATGAGGGGTATCTGACCACCAAGGAAGCCCGGAGGCGCGAGAAGCATGTTGAAGGGGGCGACGCCGGAACCAAGCCGGTGCGCCCGGAAATCAGCGCGCCGATCCAGAACTATGTCGATTTGCACCGCCATGCCGCTGTGCGCGCCTCCTTGCTCTCACAGCCTGCCATGGCGCTACGCCTGATGGTGGCTCATGCCATTGTCGGTTCGCCGATGTGGCGGCTGGACGTGGAGAAGCAGCGCGCCAACACGGACGCCATCGCCGAGAGCGTGGAGGTCTGTGTTTCGGAAGCGATGTTTGACGCCAGACAGCGCGAGGTTCTGGCGTTGCTGGGCTTCGATCCCGACACGCCGACCGTCACGGGTGGCTATGCGGGCGACGATGGCCTGCCGGGACTGTTCGTCCATCTGCTGGAATTGCCCGATGAGGCGGTGCTGTCGATCCTCGCGATCGTGATGGGCGAGACGCTGACGGCAGGAAGCGCGATAGTCGAGTTGGTGGGCGCATTGCTCCGCGTCGATATGGCGGCGGCCTGGCAGGCCGATGATGCGCTGCTCGATAGCATCCGCGACAAGCAAGTGATCGGCCGTATTGTCGCGGAGGTCGCGGGCGATGCCGTGGCAACGGCCAATGCCGGGGAGAGCGTCAAGGTGCAGCGCCAGATCGTGCGCGATTGTCTTGCGGGAACGGGCGGACGCGCCAAAGTGGATAGCTGGGTGCCGCGCTGGATGGCCTTTCCCCCGTCAACCTATACCGACCGGGGCGGCGTCGGCAGTGCCGAGCGGTGGAATGCGATTGCGCCACTGTTCGATACCGCCAAAGCCGCCGATGAAAAGAAGGCGCAGCCAATGGCCAAAGCCGCCTGACCTTGCCCGACCCGGAGGCGGCTTCGCCTCCGGGTTCCTCGCGTCCGCAAGCGCGCGACCGGGACGGGCACGATCGATCCTGATTTGAAAAAACCGCCCCGGCCAAGCCGGGGCGGTTCGTTTCTTGCTGGAACCAAAGAACGACATTCCACAGACGGTTGGCTACAAACCGCCAATCCTGTCCCCTCTTTGTTTCGCACCCATTTTTTGATAAGCTGTCCGCGCGTTGCGCAAAAGGCAGCGCCAGGACTGCTAATCCTGCCCAGAGAACCAACTCGGAAACCTCGTTTTCCGGGATGCCGTCGCGTATGTCCAAACCTTCGGGTCAAAGGCGGCGGCGCATGTCTCTGGCATGTTAGCAGTTCCGGCGGCTCCCGCGCCCAGCGCGCGGGAGTTCGGGACCATTGCCGCATCCACCCCGTCGCTTCCGCCTCATCCGCCATGGATGCGGAGTGGAGGTCTCTTATGGACGACGACCATGATGCGCTTGCCCATGGTGTGGACCAACGGCGCGCGACGCTCGATCACAATGAGATGCGCGAGCGCGTCCCGGCACGCATGCTTCATTTCGATGCCTTCGGCCGAATGGCGATGGAACGCACTGTAAGGATATTGCGCGCCTATTTCGTCGATCGCCGCAGCAGCGCGCCGAGGCGCGGGACGATGCACTGGCTGATGCTGGTCGGTGACCATGCCGACGCGGGAAAGCCGGTCAAATGGGGCAACGAGCCGCTTGTCTTCGACATCTGGGGCTTTGTCGATCATGAGGCCTATAAGGGACTGGAGCGCTATTGGGGACGCGCCCAGGCCGTGCTTAAATCGGAACTGGGTCGGGCAGTAGCGGCCGAGCTTTCCGTCTTCACCATCGACGAGGCCGAACGCTTCCATTTTACCAACCCTTGGCTGGCCAAGCGCTATGACGACGGGATCATTCTCTTCGACCGGGCGATGGACCCGCCAAGGAGTGCAGAACGCCAAACGATCCATGACCGGATCACGGCTGCGGCCGACGCGCTGGACGAGCCGCAGCGCACGGCGTTCGCCCAATACCGCCGCCGTGGTTTCGACCTCGCCCGGATCGCGCGCAAACTGGACGCCAGCGCCGCCGAAGCCGAAATGCACCTGTCGGAGGCGTTCGGCGCATTGCTGGCCCGCCTTGGCGACGATGCACAGCCCCAGTCCCTGCGTTCCGGCCTTGGCCAGCATCCCCGCCATAATCTCGACCTCTATCACCGTCCCGGCGACTTCGACCGCATCCTGGCCGTGACATTCTATCGCCGCGCAATGGATTTCGTGGGGCTGATGGTAGAGGGACATGCGCGCGATCGTCCCTCGCTAGTCGTGCGCGAAGCGGCCTATGCGAGCGAGTTTGCGCTAAAGACGGTCCTGCTACGCGCAGGTTGTTCCGACGAGTGGAACCGCCAGCATATCGGCCTCGATCTTGAGCGGGGGCTGGAAGAGACGCAGGCAAACGGAATGCCGCCGCCCTCGCCGGAACTGGCGCGGCTGATCCCGCCGCTGTCGCGCTATCACCGTCAAGGACGAACGCCCGATCAGGCGCGCGCCGTGCTCACCGTGATGCCGCCCGCCGAGATCGTGGAGACAGTCGCGACGTTGCTCGACGCCGTGGGACGGATCACCGGCTACACCGGCCTGCCGGGGGAGAGGGACGCATGATGTTGCGCACCGATCTCGACCATCTGCCATTTGCCATGCAGCAGGAGGTCCGCCGAATTGCCGCGCTGCTGTTCGAGGGGTTCGACGCCATGCTCGCGGGCAAGCGCGCTGAACGCTACAAATCAGGCCATATCGTCAAGTTGATCCTTTATGGCCATCATGCGGCGCAGCATTGGGCATTCGCTCCTCCCGCCGCGCCGATCCGGTTGCTCGCGATCGTCAACCACAACAAACTCGCCGCCCGCCGAGACGATTGGACGGCGGCGCGGGATCGGCTCCGCCGGGCGTGGGAATTGGGCGAGATCTCGCATCCGGTACGGCTCTGCGTACACGGCCTGAGCCATGTGAACCACGCGCTCGTTCATGGCGTGCCCTGGTTTGTCACGATCGCGACCGAGGGCATCGCGCTTTATGAGGCAAGCAGCGCCCGGCTGGAGTCGCCGCGCACATTGCCCCCCGCCCGCCATCATGAACGTGGGAAAGCGGAATTTACCCGTTGGCATGGCCGTGCGACAGACTTCCTGTTGGGTGCAGCCTTCTATCAAGGGCGGGACAATATGCCGATGGCAGCGCTGCTGCTGCATCAGGCCTGCGAGCATCTTTATCAGTGTGTGGCCTGGTCGCTCACCCTGCACGGGCTACGCACCCACGCGCTCGACGAATTGCGCGAAGTGGCCGAAGAACTGGATAGGGAACTTGCCAAGGCATGGCCACGCGAAACCCTGTTCGAGCGCCGTGTGTTCGGCTGCATTCGTCGCGCTTATGTCGAGGTTCGTTACGGCCGGAACTTCCGTATCAACCCGGAGGAACTGGTTTGGGCGATGGAGCGTGCCGCAGCGCTGAACCATCTGGTGGAAACCAGATGTAACGCATGGCTGGATGCAAGAGCTACCGCCATCGGGGAGACTGCGCATGGGTGAGCCATCCCACCAATTGCGCGCAGCCTATGACGCCGCCGTGGCGCGACTGCCGGTCGTCACGCGCGTGATCTTCCTGATGCACCGCGTGGACGACCTCTCCTACGCCGAAATCGCTTGCCGCTTGTCCGTCAGCAACGGCGCTGTTCAGGCATGCGTGGCCGAAGCGCTGGGCATGATCGCCGCGATGCTGGATGGCGGCGTGTCGAAGCGTTGGAGAAATACGGACATCGCGCCTGCCGAAAGCGACCTGCGCCGCCGTTATCGCGCCTCGTGCCAGGAGCGCTTGCGCGCTTTGGGCCATAGCGAACCGCTGGCCTGGGATAGCGGGCGTGATGATGACCTGATCGTCAACATCGCCTTTCTCCAGACGCTACCCGCGCCGGTTCTCGAAACCTTCCTTCTCAATCGCGTCGATGGCCTCAGTCACCGGCAGATAGCCAGACGCATGAGAACGCTGACCGTCGTCGTCCGTCGCAGGATGCTTTATGTGATCCGTGCTCTGGATCGGCAACCCATGACGTTCGAGCAATGGTTGCGCGCCGGAGCGTTGGCAAAGGATCTGACGACCTGAGCGACATATCACGGAAAAGGCGAGGCGAGGCTGCTCGTCAGGCATCACACTGCGGGCGATGCCGCGAATTATCAGCGATGCATGATGACTCCTCAGTGTGGGGCGTTTGCTCCCTTCGGCGCTGCAAGGAACGAGGCCCCACCGGATGCAGTCCTCAAGTTGTGGGGCCTCGCCGGACCTCCTTTAGCTGCCGTGCATGAATATTGAATGACCGGGAATGAACGATAGGCCCATAGCGAGCAATATCGCATGCATCATGCTAGAGGGGATTTTGGTCTGGATCACCGACTTGTGCGGCTGGAACGTGAGCACCGCCGATATCTATCGCCAGTATCTGAGGGCGATCGGGAGCCGATGCCAGTTTCATGATAGCGCGGCGTTCGATCTGGAGGTCCCGAGCGCCCCATCGCACCCATATACAAAACTTTATCCGCATGGGGTGGCTGGGGTTCATAACATGATCCAATGCCTGGTTGAGCGACAGGCCGACCAGTTCGGGCGTATACTCCCCTTCCCGTGATCGCCTTACGCCAACTATGGCCGAAGCATCCCATGGCACTGGTAGTGTTTCGCACAGCTTCGGCATCTCTCACGCATATAGCGGTGTCATGATCGAGGAAAGCTGGGCAGTATCGAATTATCGTGGTGCCGGAATCGGTTCGCCACCTTTCATAAACGGTTCATCTGCCGTCTTCTAGGGGCGCTGTCCCGGCGCTAATGCCCCCGCTCTATGCCGGGCTGCGAAGCCTTGCTTTGTGACTGACCCCGCAAAGAAAGGCTTCGCAGGATCTCGCCGATCCTGTCAACACGGGCACTTATTGGGTCTATAAGCAGCCGGGGAGATTCAGCAGGGCATCTATCGCAAACCCATCACTCAACACAAGCCTTCGCGGTTTCTCAGCCACTTCAATCCGGACGAGATTGGCGCCGATCTGTAGCCAGAAGCTGTCATCCCCCTTTCGGATCAGGTCGATGACCATCGAGACATCTCGGTTCCACCGTTGCATGGTTTCGTGATCTCGACCACCGAGGCGGTGCAAAGGGTGATTCAGTTTTGTTAGATCGCGCTGAACGCAGGAAACAAGATATTCGGCCATCAATTCCACATCGGTTGACCCCGACGCCACAGAAGGGGGAGCGCCGGGGTCTGATCGAAGCACGCCCTGGTGGGGACCGTAAGGACGCATTAATGGTTTTGCGTATAATCATGAAAAAGTGATTAACGAAGCGTTGTTATCAGAGAGCGACCAGCGCTATTTCCGCAGTTTGCCGGACGGAGTAACCCCGCTACTGTCGCCTTGACGCGTCGAACGCCATAGTCGCTCGGCTTCATCGACAACAGGCAGCAAGTCCTGATCGGCCCAGACCGATTGGAGGCGGGAGCGCACGGCGTCGGGTTCGCCATCGCGTGGGAACAGCGGATCGGCCCTGGAAAACATGATCAGCCCCTGTAAGTCGCCATTTACCTCAGCAATCTCAGCGAGCCATTGTCCGAAGGGCAGTCCAGCGTTGGGCGGCGGCAATGTCACAGGCATACCTCAATAAGGTAGCAAAATGGCCGATTTCACCGGCTGACCTTCCATCCCTCTCCTATGTGTTCTTTCACCGCTATGCGATGCAATTGTTACACAACCGTGCCATTCCTTCCATCGGAATAGGGGCCGATGGAAGCAGAAAGCGACGCTTTGTTCGGACGGCTCGGCGAATTGTTCGTCTACATCCTTCCCGCCTGGCCTTCCCTGGTTCCGAGGACGTCACCACGGGGAACCGAGCAGCACATTGGCATCACCCTTGGCTGAATTTGCCGCGCGGTGGACTGGCCTGGCCTCGCGTTTTCGCTTCCAGCGGATCGATGTCCTTGGCGAACCGCAATCCTGCCAATTCATCCCTGACCCAAACGGTCGTGGCCGCGATTTCTTCCAGGCGCCCGATGTCGAGTAACAGCGTCTGTCCAACCTTCAAATGTCCAGCGCCATCGATGCAAGCGCCTCTTGCAGATATGTTCCGCACGCGATGCACCGACGGCTCGGCGGCAGTGAAGCCGGTCGCCATTCCCCGAAGGAATACGCTCTCTCGCGAAGCTACGCGGCGATTTATTCGGCTGGGCATGCCTCCTTTTTACCGGTCGAGGCTTACCAACTGATTGAAGCGTTGCCGGACAGTTTTGAGCTTTCGATCTAGTCACCTGGAACTGAAATAAGCTTCATTGTATATGCCGCTGCATTGGCAGGAGGCATGCGGTGGTTGGTCGTCAGGCAGATGTTGTCGAGTTGAGTGCGACAGATCGCACGTTTCTGGAATCGCAGGTTCGGCGTCACAAGGCGCCGCGCTCGTTATCGGACCGCTGCCGGATGGTGTTGCTGTGCGCGGACGGTTTGCAGAGTAAGGAGGTTGCCGAAAGGCTCGGGGTTCACGAGCACACGGTTGGCAAATGGCGTCGTCGTTTTGCGCAAGCGGGATTGAAGGGCTGACCGACGAATATCGGGCAGGCCGACCGCGGACGGTGAGCGATGCGCAAGTGGCCCAGGTGATCGAGCGGACGCTGAACACCACGCCCAAGGACGCCACGCATTGGTCGATCCGTTCGATGGCGGCCGAGGTCGGACTATCGCATACCACGATCCGCCGGATTTGGGGTGCATTCGGTCTTCAGCCCCACCGGTCGGAGACCTTCAAGCTGTCGAGCGATCCCCTGTTCGTCGACAAGGTGCAAGACATTGTGGGCCTTTACCTGTCGCCTCCGAACCGCGCGGTCGTGCTGTGCGTGGACGAGAAATCGCAGATCCAGGCCCTTGATCGCGAGCAACCAGTCCTGCCCATGGCGCCCGGCATGCCCGAGCGGCGCACTCATACCTATGTTCGCAACGGCACGACATCGCTGTTCGCCGCGCTCGACATCGCCACCGGGGCCGTGATCGGAAAATGCTACAAGCGGCATCGCGCGACCGAGTTCCTCGACTTTCTCAAGCAGATCGACGCGGCGATGCCTGAAGGTCCCGAGGTCCATCTTGTGATGGACAACTATGCGACCCACAAGACGCCTCGGATCAAGGCTTGGCTCGCACGTCGTCCGCACTGGCATGTGCACTTTACGCCAACGTCGGCATCTTGGATCAATCAGGTCGAGCGCTGGTTCGCCGAGCTGACGCGCAAGCAATTGCAACGCGCTGTCCACAGATCAACGGCGGAACTCGAAGCTGATATTGCCGCCTTCATTGCCGCGCACAACGAAAACCCCAAGCCCTACAAGTGGGTCAAATCCGCCGACGATATCCTCGCCTCCGTCAAACGATTCTGCCAAAAAGCAATGAGTCGAACTTCGGATTCAGGTGACTAGGGCAGCGCGCTGGCCTCGCATGTGACCGATGCGCCAGAGTATGCGGCAGAGATGCTTTATCCGCCGCATAGTCGCTTGCCATGACGGATGCTGCCATCAGGGAGCGGTCGATTGCGATGGTGCGACCCTGGTTTTACCTGTGGCATGACAACGGCTATGATTGGCAATCAACCATGTTGCGCAGAGCGGCGAGAGGGGACTGTGACGCCTCGCCATCAGCCGCGGGTAATGGATCATCAACTTGCGAGGTGGAAACATGAGCGCCGCCGATTTCTACCACCAGAACGCCGCCAGCGAGCGCCTCGCGGCTTCGAAGGCGGACCTCCCCAACCGGCGACGGCAGCATGAGCATTCTGCTGAACGTTGGGAACAAATGGCGCGCGACGCAGAGGAGACCGAGCGGCGCACGTTGATCAATAAGGCCCAGAAGCGTGCCTCCCGATAGCCGTCGGTCGCCATGCGCGAGTGAACGCAACGGCTGGATATGCAGGCGCGTATCCTACGCTGGCTAGGCAGCTTCGACCATCACTGGCAGGAAATCATTGTCGATGTGCCCGCAACCGGGAAGCTTGCGTGCATTCCGGCAGTCATCGGCAGCCATGCAGTGGAATAGTTCAGTTTTATGCCACTGCACAATCGTCGGGACGGCCCCGCCTCAGCGATTTATTTCTGCGTTTGCTCGGGCGTCCTCTGCGGTGAACCCGCGCTTCCCCTTGCGCTTCCAGATGGCAAGTGCGTTGGCGCATTCCTCTCCGCGCAGCCGGTCGGCAACTGTGAGGAACGCGCCGTAAAGCGTGGCGCGGTCATCGTCGGTCAGATCGACTAGCCCGGCCTTGACGACGAGGCCGCCCAATTCGATCAAATGCCGCGTGCGTTCACGGCGTGCGACGGCCCAATCCTGCATGTCGGTTCGCGCCTTCTGAGCTTCAAGCCGATGCCGCGCCGCCGTCGAGCGGGAGAGTGCCGCTTTGCTGGCCAGAAGGTCCGCCCGCAGGCTTGCCACCTTTGCCGAGAAAGAAGCCTGCGCCCGCCTTGCGCCAGCCCTCCTTTGTCGCGGCGTCCTTCACCGTGACGGCATGGAGAAGCGCCCCGGCCAGCATATCAGCGTCGAGCGTATCCGCCCCGGTCGCCGTCACCAGCTCGCCAAGCTGGCGCACGCGCCGCTCCTTGAGCGCCTTGGCCTTGTCGGCCAAGGCTTTAGTTCCGAATCAAAATCGCGGGGTTTGCGCATCGTAAGGTCTCCATTGAGTGACGATGGCGCTATGATAAGAAGAACCCTCCGCAAGCGCAGTAGAGTCGCCGGGACAGCCTGACACCGCCTAGTCCCGTCCGAGAAATTTTCGAGAAGGGCGCGCTTATACGTCGTTCCGACGTGCGCTGGAGCGTAGTAGATGGACGATCGTCATGGCGATCTTCCATTTTTCCGTTCAGGTCATCAGTCGCGCGGCGGGTCGCTCCGCCGTCTCCGCCGCCGCCTATCGTGCGGGCGACCGCCTGCACGACGAGCGCCTAGACCGGCCCCAAGATTTCCGCGCCCGCTCCGGCGTCGAGCATAGCGAAATCATGTTGCCCGAAGGTGCGCCCGAACAATGGTGCGACCGCGAACGCCTCTGGAATGATGTCGAGGCATTCGAGAAGCGCAAGGACGCCCAGCTTGCCCGCGAGGTCGAGTTTGCCATTCCGCGCGAAATGACCAAGGCGCAGGGCATCGAACTGGCTCGCGATTTCGTGTCTGCCGAGTTTGTTGATCGCGGCATGATCGCCGACCTCAACGTGCATTGGGACATAGGCGCGGCCGGCCAGCCTAAGCCGCACGCTCATGTCATGCTCACCATGCGGGAGGTCGTGCAGCGCGAAGACGGCACGGCTGGCTTCGGGGCGAAGGTGCGCGAGTGGAACGATCATGAGAATGTCGAGCGCTGGCGCGAACGCTGGGAGACCCACGTCAACGCGCGGCTGGCCGAACTCGACATAGACGCGCGTATCGATCGCCGCAGCCTTGCCGATCAGGGCATCGACCTAGAACCGCAAAGCAAGATCGGCGGCCCCGCGCATCGGATGGATGGCCAGGGACTGGAAGCCGACCGCGCCGAGATGCACCGTGAGATCGCACGGGAGAATGGCGAACGCATCATCGCCGATCCTGGAATTGCCCTTAACGCCATTACTCACCAACAGGCGACATTCACCAACCGCGACATGGCGATGTTCATCCACCGGCACAGCGACGGGCAGGAGCAGTTCAACGCTGCCATGCGCGCGGTGCATAATTCGCCGGAGCTGATCGCGCTGGGCAAGGACGGGCGCGGCGACGAGCGGTTCACGTCGCGGGAGATGATTGAGACCGAACAGCGGATGAGCCGCGCAGCAGACAGGCTTGCGATGGACCGGAGCGATGGTCGCTCGGCGGCGGCGACCTACGCCAGTCGCGCCGCCGAGAGTCGTGGCCTTGCTCTGGGAGCAGAGCAGGAAGCCGCGCTGCGCCATATAACGGGAGGGCGCGGATTGTCACTGGTGCTGGGTTATGCCGGGACCGGCAAAAGCGCCATGCTGGGGGTAGCCCGCGACGTGTGGGAAAGCGCTGGCCTCAACGTGCGCGGCGCGGCGCTTGCGGGCATTGCCGCCGAGGGGCTGGAGAATGGTTCCGGCATCGCGTCGCGCACCATCGCCAGTATTGAACATAGCTGGGCACAAGGCCGCGATCTTCTAACCGCCCGCGATGTGCTCGTGATTGATGAGGCGGGCATGGTCGGCACGCGCCAGATGGAGCGCGTGCTGTCCCATGCCGCCGACGTTGGCGCGAAGGTCGTGCTGGTCGGCGATCCGCAGCAATTGCAGTCGATCGAAGCGGGCGCGGCGTTTCGCGCGATCCATGAGCGCCATGGCGGCGTCGAGATCACGCAGGTTCGCCGCCAGCATGAAGAGTGGCAACAGGTTGCTACCCGCCATCTGGCCACGGGCAGGACCGGCGAGGCCGTTGCTGCCTATGCCGACAAGGGCATGGTGCATCAGGCCGATACGCGCGAGGATGCGCGGCGCGATCTGGCCGAGCGTTGGGATCGCGAACGGCAGGCCAAGCCCGACGCCAGCCGCATCATCCTCACCCATACCAATGCAGAGGTGCGCGACCTCAACGAGGCAGCGCGCGCGGCGATGCGCAATGCGGGCGAATTGGGCGACGAGCGCCAGGTGAAGACCGAGCGCGGCGAACGTCCATTCGCCTCTGGCGATCGTATCATGTTCTTGCGCAACGAGCGCAGCCTGGAGGTGAAGAACGGCACGTTGGGCACCATCGAACATGTGAGTGAAGGCCATATGTCCGTCCGCACCGATGATGGGCGTGTCGTATCGTTCGACACGAAAGACTATCGCGACCTCGACCATGGCTATGCCGCCACCATCCACAAGGCGCAGGGCATGACCGTGGACAGGGCGCATGTGTTGGCGACGCCGGGGATGGATCGCCACGGGGCTTATGTCGCCATGTCCCGCCACCGGGAGGGCATGGCGCTTCATTACGGCCGCGACGATTTTCGCGATCAGTCCCGGCTTGTTCGCACGCTTTCGCGCGAGCGCGGCAAGGACATGGCCACCGATTACCAAAAGGCGGACCCTGTAAAGGAGTTCGCCGAACGGCGCGGCATCACGTTCGGCGAGCGGATCGCGGAAATCGTCAGGCCCATGGTCGAGAAAGCGCGGGGTATCTTCGACAGTTTCCGGCCGAACCTTCCGCCGCAGCAAGAACGCGACATATTTGCGGGCTTCCAGCCCAAGGCTGAACCGGCCGCGCAGGAGCGGGCCGTTCAGCACCAGCCCGAATATGATATGCAGCCGATGCGGGCTGGCGGCGTGCGCGGCGCGGTGGAGCGCTACGCCAAGGCGTTCGACGCGATCCAGGCGACTCGCGCGCAAGGTCTGGACACCATGCCCCACCAGCGCGAGGCGTTCGACAGGGCGCGCGATGCTCTGGACGCGATCCGCCCCGAAGGTTCGTCCGACCTAAACAGCGCGTTCCGCAGCAGCCCGGAGCTAGTGCGCGAGGCCGCAGAGGGACGTGGTCAGGCCGCCGTGCGGGCGATGCAATTGGAGACCGAAATCCGCATGGACCCCTTCCAGCGGGCCGACAGGTTCGTGGAAGGGTGGCAGCAGTTGCAGCGCCATCATGCCGAGCTTGTGCGCGACGGCAATTTCAGGGGCGCGAAAAGTGCGGCGCAGCAGATGGCGGGCATGGCGAAAAGCCTTGAGCGCGACGCCCAGCTTGAATCTGTGCTGGGCCTTCGCAGCCGGGAGCTTGGGCTTGAGATTGGCCAGCAGGCGGGCCGCAGCCTGTCCTACGACCTCGCATCCTCCATCCCCTTCGATCACGGACGCGACATCAGTCGCGGCATGAGCCGCTAACCCAAGGAGACCACGATATGGACGACGAGCAGAGCCTTTTGAACGAACCGGAACCCCGGCCCAATGCCGCCGCCGAGGCGTTCGCGCATCTCTCGGAGCGCGTCGCCGCTATGGAGGAACGGCTTGAAGGGCGCATGGCGGTGATGGCCCGCGCGCTTGAGCATATCGCCATCGAGAAGCAGAGCCTCGAATTTCCCGACTACGGCCCAACGCTTGCCAAGATGAACGGCTATCTCGCGACGCTGGCAGGATATACGCAGAAGATCATGGACGCGCCCGCCATGCAGTTGACGCCAGAGAGCATGGCGGAGCGGATTGACGTGGCGGCGGATGCCGCACGAGCGACGGATAAGGCGACCATCAAAAAATCGCTGGAATTGCATCATCAAGCCCATGCGGATCAGATGCGTGCGGTCGGCATCATTAGGACCAAGCTGGGACAGCGCTGGCAGATGTTCTATTGCGGCGGTGGCGCTGCACTTGCCGTGTCGCTTCTGTGGATGATCTATCCCGGCTGGGCGGCCAGCATCGGCCCGCAAAGCTGGCTCTGGCCGGAACGGGTTGCCCGTCGCACGCTGGGCGAGCCATCTCTATGGGATGCCGGTATCCGCCTCATGCGTGCCGGTAACCCCGAAGGCTGGCGGGTGATTGTGGACGCCGCCGACCTGGCTCGTGAGAACCGCGACAGACTCGCCGTATGTCATAAGGAAGCCGTTAAGGCTGAGGAGCCGGTAAGTTGCACGGTTAGGGTAATGATGTCGCAATCTTGAGCGGTCGGCTTTCCAGCACTGCCGTCACCTTCCTGAAATCCGCCGTTCGTTCATATTCGGCAGCGAACCGGCAACCGGGTAAAGTTGCCGGTATACCGCCGACCATAGCCGGTCATTTGACCGGCCTCTCGCTTTGCTCCGAAGCCGACATTGACGGCAACACCTGATTTACGGCCACCAAACCGAGATCAATTATCGTATCGGCTAGAGGTAGAGACCGAGAAACGACGCGCCGGGAACCGGATTGAAGGATATCGGCTCAGCCGCGACGAAACCGAGAGCCTCATACAGCTTGCGCGCGGGGACGAACTTCGCCTGCACATCGAGCCTCATTTCTCTGTAGCCAACAGCGCGAGCTTCTTGGATCAGGCGTTCGGCGAGGGCGCGACCAAGATGGCGTCCTTGAGCATGGGGACGAACATATAGGCGCTTCATCTCACATATTTCGGGAGTGACTTGGCGCATCGCAACGCAGCCCTCAATTTCGCCTTCCCGATCCGCAAGCAGAATGCATCCTTTCGGCGGTGCATACTTACCGGGCAGGTTGGCGAACTCGGCATCGTTGTTTTGATAATCGAGATTGACCGGGGAATTGGCGATAAACTCACGCCAGATGCTCAGCACCGCCGCTGTGTCTCCAGGAAAGATCGCGTGTCGAATGATCGTCATAGCATGAATATCATGTTGAAGATCATGGCTGCGATAAGGCGTGTTTTTGAGGATATTGTGGTGTTGCGGCACAATCCGCCTGACGCCAATCACATGTCCGAGAATCACTGTCGGATTGAGAAAGTGTCCGACAACGCTGGTCGAGGGGTTTTCCGTCAGGCGGTGGTCGCCCCTCTTGCGGTCATTCCCAATCGCTGAAGATGCCATTAGCCTGTTTCGATGGCTGCTACCTCACGCATAAGCTCGATCCTTCTTGCAGACCCGCTCCGCTGGCATCTTCTAGGTGTGGTCGGTCGTGTTCCGGCGCGTGGTGTAGGTTTTGAGGGTAGCGAAGCTGACCGGACGCGCGCTCATCGATAAAGCGCTGTAGCGGCCGGTCAGTTTCGCGGGTGGTCACCGGCGAACTTCGGATAAGTTTGGGTTGCGAGACTCAACTTACGGAGACCACCGATGACCAATGACAAGATGGACCTGCACGCCCTGGTTGGGAAGACAGCCGACGGCGATTTTCTACGCGATATGATCGGCTTTGCCGCGCAGCGGCTGATGGAGCTGGAAGTGGGCGACCTTACGGGCGCGGCCTATGGCGATAAGGATCCCGAGCGCCTCGCGCAGCGCAACGGCTATCGGGATCGGGGACTGGGAGACGCGGGCAGGCACGGTCGAGCTGCGGATCCCCMAGCTGCGCAAGGGAACATATTTTCCAGGGTTTCTGGAGCCCCGCCGTATGGCAGAGAAGGCACTGACGGCCGTCATCCAGGAAGCTTATATCCAGGGGATCTCGACCCGGTCGGTGGACGATCTGGTCAAAGCCATGGGCATGAGTGGTATCTCAAAGAGCCAGGTCAGCCGACTGTGCGTGGAGATCGACGAGCGGGTGAAGGCCTTTCTCGATCGTCCGATCGAAGGCGACTGGCCCTATCTCTGGATGGACGCGACCTACATCAAAGTGCGGCGAGCCGGTCGCATTGTCTCTGTCGCGGTCATCATTGCCGTTGGCGTTAACAGCGATGGCCGGCGCGAAGTGCTCGGCATGGCGATCGGTCATTCCGAAGCTGAGTCTTCTGGACCGACTTTCTACGCACCTTGCCCGTCGCGGTCTGCGCGGCGTGAAGCTGGTG
>NZ_JEMV01000029.1 GCF_000588875.1 Sphingobium sp. Ant17 | reverse complement strand
CCATTAGCTCGAGCACCCTCACCCTGCCCTCTCCCTCAAGGGAGAGGGTTCCAGAGGTGACGATGCCCTCTTCCACCAGCCATCGGGCCAGTTTCGCGACGCGCTCGACCTTGTCGGCCACCGTCCCCAGTTTCTCATGGAAGGTGATGCGTTCGAGTTTCTTCGCGTGGTCTTCCAGCCGCGTCTTGCGGTCCTGTTCCCAGAAGAAGCGGGCGTCGCTAAGCCGCGCGGCCAGCACCTTGCGGTTGCCCGCGATGATGGCGGCACCGCCATCCTTGGCGTCGATATTGGCGGTGCAGATGAAGGCGGGGGCGAGTTTGCCCGTGCTGTCGCGCAGCACGAAATATTTCTGGTTGATACGCAGGGTTAGCTGAATGACTTCAGGCGGCACCTCAAGAAAGACGGGGTCGAAATCGCCGAGCAACGGCACCGGCCATTCGGTCAGGCCCGCATTTTCCGCGACCAGCCCCTTGTCCTCGATCACCGTGTAGCCATGCGCGGCGGCGGCCTGCGCGGCCTTGTCCGCGATGATCGCCTGGCGTTCGTGATGGCTGACGATGACATGGCAGGCGCGCAGCTTTTGCGCATAGTCGCCCGCCCCGCCGATGGTGATTTCGGCCGGGTGATGGAAGCGATGGCCGAGCGTGGCATAGCCGCTGCGAATGCCATCGATTTCGCAGTCGATCAGTTGCTCGCCCAGGATCGCGACGATGCCCTGCAACGGGCGCACCCAGCGCAGGCTTTCGGTCGTCTGCGACGCGGCACCCCAGCGCATGGATTTGGGCCAGGGGAAGGCGCGGATGATGGCGGGGATGGCTTGCGCCAATACCTCTGCGGTAGCGCGGCCGGGCTTGTTGACGACGGCGAACCAGATGCCGCCCCGGTCTTCGAGCTGGTCCTGCGTCAGGCCGGTCTTGCGCAGGAAGCCTTCGAGCGCCTGGGGCGGCGCGCTGGTGCGCGGGCCTTTATGCTCTTCGCTGACGGCAGCGGTTTCGAGCGGCAGGTCGCGGGCGATGAGCGCCAGGCGGCGCGGCGTGACGAAGCTGTCGATGCTGCCCGGCGTCAGGCCGGACTTCGCCAGTTCCTCGGTAAAGAGGCGGGCGAGATCGTCGCTGGCCTTGAGCTGCATGCGCGCGGGAATTTCCTCGCAGCGCAGTTCGAGGAGGAAGTCGGTCATCATATTACATCCCAATCCGTTCGGGCTGAGCTTGTCGAAGCCCTTGCCTGAACGCAGTGAAGGCACTTCGCCTTCGGCTCAGTGGAGCCCTTCGACAGGCTCAGGGCGAACGGGTTCATAGCTATCCCGATCACGCGGCCCATCCGTTGGATTGCATCCACGCCTCGCAGCTGCCCTTCGCCATGTCGCGGACCTGGCCCATATAGCTTGCGCGTTCCTGTACCGAGATCACGCCGCGCGCCTGGAGCAGGTTGAAGACGTGGCTGGCCTTGATCGCCTGGTCATAGGCGGCGAGCGGCACGCCATTGTCGATGCAGCTGCGCCATTCCGACTGGCAATCCTTGAACCAGCGGAACAGTTTTTCGGTGTCGGCGACCTCGAAATTCCATTTCGACATCTGTTGTTCATTGGCCAGGAACACGTCGCCATAGGTGACGCCGGCATCGTTGAATTTCAGGTCATAGACGCTGTCGACGCCCTGAATATACATGGCCAGCCGTTCGAGGCCGTAGGTCAGTTCGCCCGCGACCGGCTTGCAGTCGTATCCGCCCATCTGCTGGAAATAGGTGAATTGCGTGACTTCCATGCCGTCGCACCAGACTTCCCAGCCAAGGCCCCAGGCGCCCAGCGTCGGGCTTTCCCAGTCATCCTCGACGAAGCGGATGTCATGGACCAGGGGATCGATGCCGATTTCCACGAGGCTGCCGAGATAGAGTTCCTGCAGATTGGCGGGGCTGGGCTTCATGATCACCTGATATTGGTAATAATGCTGCAGCCGATTGGGGTTTTCGCCATAGCGGCCGTCCGTGGGCCGGCGGCTGGGCTGGACATAGGCGGCGTTCCATGGCTGCGGCCCAAGCGCGCGCAGCGTGGTGGCGGGATGGAAGGTGCCCGCGCCGACTTCCATGTCATAGGGCTGGAGGATGACGCAGCCCTGTTTCCCCCAATAGGCATGGAGGGTCAGGATGAGGTCCTGGAAGGAAAGCGCTTTGCCTTCGGCCACGAATAGTCCTTCGCGAAATGGTCGGTTTTACTGGCTCGCGCCTTGGCGCATGGGGCCGATAGGGTCAAGGGCAGGACGGAGCGAAACAGGGTTAAGTGGCTTGCCCTTAGGGCCTGCGCCCCGCATGGTTGGGGCTATGAAGATGCTTGCTTATCTGGCCCATGGCCTTGCCGCCGCGCTGTTGCTGACCAGTGGCCCGGTGGCCGCCCGCCCTGCCCCGCCCGCGACAAACGTTGCAACGCCCGCCATGTGGCGGGTGCAGGATGCGGACACCACGCTCTATCTGTTCGGCACGGTGCATGTGATGAAGCCGGGGGTCGACTGGTTCCGGGGCGGCGTGAAGGCCGCGTTCGACGGATCGGACGAGCTGGTGCTGGAAATCATCGAGCCGGACGATCCCAATGTGATGGGTGGCGTGATGATGGCCAAGGCGCTGGCCAGCGATGGCGTGGCGCTGTCCGACCGGCTGACCCCGGAGGCGCGGGAGAAATATCGCGCGGCGATGGCGGCTAATGCCCTGCCCGTCCCGGCGTTCGACCGGATGAACCCGTGGATGGCGGGCATGGCGCTGGCCGTCGCGCCGCTGGCGAAGATGGGCTATCAAGCGGATCTGGGCGCGGAGAAGATTTTGCGCTCGGCGGCGGTGAAGGCGGGCAAGCGGGTCGAGGCGCTGGAAACGGTCGAGCAGCAGATCGATTTCTTCGCGACGCTGCCGATGGAGCAGCAGGTCGCTTTCCTGAACGCGACCGTCGATGGATTGCCGGAGATGGAGACGGAGTTTGCCGCCTTGCTGCGCCATTGGCAGGCGGGCGATCCGAAGAAATTGGGCAAGTCGATGAACGAGTCGCTGGTGGCGACGCCTGAACTGGCGCAGGTGCTGCTGATCGGGCGCAACGCGACCTGGGCGCAATGGATCAAGGCGCGGATGGCGACGCCGGGGACGGTGTTCGTCGCGGTCGGCGCGGGGCATTTGGCGGGCAAGGGCAGCGTGCAGGACCAGTTG
The DNA here is from genome assembly GCF_000588875.1 of Sphingobium sp. Ant17. Classification (GTDB taxonomy): domain Bacteria; phylum Pseudomonadota; class Alphaproteobacteria; order Sphingomonadales; family Sphingomonadaceae; genus Sphingobium. The sequence goes on along the minus strand of NZ_JEMV01000029.1, from coordinate 63,706 downwards.
AAGACGCTGGGCATCACCGCCCGGCGGATCAAGGAGTAAGCGACGATGCGGCGGTTCACCCATTTCCTGGCGCTGTGCGCGCTGACGCTGGTTGCGGCCTGCGGGCAGGATAGCAGCCCCAAGCTGGAGGGTGCGCAAGGTGGCCCGGCGCTGTGGCAGGTGTCGCGTGGCCCCATGAAAGGGTGGCTGTTCGGCACGATCCATGTGCTGCCCAAAGGGGTGGCGTGGGAGACGCCGACGATCAGCGAGGCGATGGCGCAGGCGGATCGGCTGGTGCTGGAAGCGGCGGATTTGCAGGATGAGCAGAAAACGCTGACGCTATTCGAGACGATGGGCCGCAGCCCTGGCCTGCCGCCCCTCGAACAGCGGGTGCCGGAAGCGGATCGGGCCGCGCTCATCAAGGCGGTGGAGGATGGTGGCACCAGCACGCAGATGCTGTCGGGCTATGAAAGCTGGGCGGCGGCTATGCTGTTGTCGGCGGCGAGCCAGCAGGCGCTCAAGGTGAGCCAGGATGATGGCGTGGAGCCGGTGCTGATCGCCGCGTTCAAAAAGGCGGGCAAGCCGATTGGCGGGCTGGAGACGGTGGAACGGCAGTTCGCCGCGTTCGACACGTTGCCCGATGCGGCGCAGGCGAAGCTGCTGGTGCAGACGGTGCGCGAGACGAAGGATATGAAGGCTCTGTTCGAGCGCATCCTGACGGCCTGGCGCAAAGGCGATATGGAGGCGATCGCCAAGGAGGATGAGAATGGCGAGCAGCCCGATCCGGTGGTCGAGGAAGCGGTCCTCGTCGCGCGCAACCGCGATTGGGCAAAGGCGATCGCGCCGATGACGGGGCGGCCCTTCATCGCGGTGGGCGCGGGGCATCTGACGGGGCGGGAGAATCTGATCGAGTTGCTCAAGGCCAAGGGCTTTACGGTTACGCGGGTGCAGTAGGACGAACGGGAGGAAGGGGCGGCGGTGCTACCTTGCATTCTCGCCCTTTTCTGCTAAAGGGCGCGCTCCCGCGATGGTCATCCCTGGAGGCGTGGCGGGAAAATGTAACTCAAACCAGCTTTTGGAGACACGCAATGAGCGAGCAGCTTACGCTGTCGGCCGAGGCACGCGATCGGGCAGGCAAGGGAGCCTCCCGCGCCCTCCGCCGTGAGGGCCGCGTACCCGCCGTCATCTATGGAATGAACGAAGAACCCCAGTCGATCCACGTCGAGGAAAAGCTCCTCAACAAGCTGCTGGGCACCGGTCATTTCTTCAACTCGGTCGTCATGGTGGAAGTCGGTGGCAAGTCCATCCGCACGCTCGCCAAGGACGTGGCCTTCCACCCCGTCTCCGACCGTCCGCTGCACGCCGACTTCCTGCGCGTTTCGGAACATGCCAGCGTCACCGTCGCGGTGCCGGTGCGCTTCGAGAATGAAGCTGCCTCGCCGGGCCTCAAAAAGGGCGGCGTGCTGAACATCGTTCGTCATGACGTCGAACTGATCGTCGATGCCGCCGACATTCCCGAAGATGTCGTGGTCGACCTGACCGGCTTCGAAGTCGGCGATTCGATCCACATCAGCGCGGTCAAGCTGCCCAAGGGCGCGAAGGCGGCGATCGATGATCGCGACTTCACCATCGCGACGATCGTGGCCCCGTCTGCGCTCAAGAGCGCCGAGGGTGGCGAAGGCGAGGACGAGGCGGAAGCCACGGCCGAATAAGCCTGCCGCCGTCGTTCAGACGGTTTTGCTCAACCCCGTTCGGGCTGAGCTTGTCGAAGCCACTTCCTTGTTGAACAAGAGAAGTGGCCGATCGACAGGCTCGGACGGACGGGGTTTTGCTTTTCTGGAGGATGAAGATGCAAATCTGGGTCGGGCTCGGCAATCCGGGCACGCAATATGCGATGCACCGGCATAATGTCGGCTTCATGGTCGTGGACCTGATCGCCGACCTGCATCGCTTTTCGCCGCCCAAGAAGCAGTTTCAGGGCTGGGTGCAGGAAGGGCGGATCGGCACGGAGAAGATCCTGCTGCTCAAACCCGCGACCTTCATGAACGAAAGCGGCCGATCCGTTGGCGAGGCGATGCGCTTCTACAAACTGACGCCGCAGGACGTCACCGTCTTTCACGACGAACTCGACCTGGTGCCGATGAAGGTGAAGGTGAAGCGTGGTGGCGGCAATGCCGGGCATAATGGCCTGCGATCCACCGACGCGCATATCGGCGCGGAATTTCGCCGGGTGCGGATCGGCATCGGCCATCCGGGCCATAAGGACAAGGTCCATGGCTATGTGCTGGGCAATTACGCCAAGAGCGAGATGGACGCGCTCGCCGCGATGCTGGGCGCGATCGGGGCCGAGGCGGAATGGCTGGCCAAGGGCGATGACGCGCGTTTCATGAACGAGGTCGCGCTGCGGCTGGCGGATTAGGCATTAGGGGCGCTGCCATCTGAACAGCGCCCCTGCTATCCGCGACTCACTTAAGCTGCCACCTTCGCCAGCGCCGCCTTGACCGCATCGAGCGCGGCTTGGGCCCTGTCGCCATCGGGGCCGCCGCCCTGCGCCATGTCGGGACGACCGCCGCCTCCCTTGCCGCCGAGCGCTTCCACGCCGATGCGGACGAGATCGACCGCGCTAAGCGTGCCGGTGAGATCGTCGGTGACGCCCACGGCGATGGTCGCGCGACCATCGACCACGGCGAGGATGGCGGACACGCCGCTGCCCAACGTCTGCTTGTTGCCATCCACGATGCCGCGCAATTCCTTGGGGTCGAGGCCGTCGATGACCTGGCCGAGGAAGTTCACAGCCCCCACCTTTTCGGGACCGGCGGCCTGCGCCGCCCCGCCACCGCCGAGCGCCAAGGCCTTCTTGGCTTCGGCGAGTTCGCGCTCCAGACGGCGGCTCTGGTCGACCAGCGCGGCGATGCGGGCTGGCACGTCTTCGGGCGTGGTCTTGAGCGCGGCGGCAGACTGGCGCAATTTGTCGTCGCGCTCGACCAGCCAAAGGCGCGCGGCCTCGCCGGTCAGCGCCTCGATCCGGCGCACGCCGCTCGACACGGCGCTTTCCGACACGATCTTGAACAAAGCGATGTCGCCGGTCGCGCGGACATGGGTGCCACCGCACAGTTCGACCGAATATTGGGCGTCATCGCCCCGTCCCATGGAAAGGACGCGGACTTCGTCGCCATATTTCTCGCCGAACAGGGCCATCGCGCCAGCGCCGATCGCATCGTCGGGGGTCATCAAACGGGTGGTGACTTCCTCATTATGGCGGATCTGCGCATTCACGTCCGCCTCGACCTGCGCGATCTGCGCATGGGTGAGCGATTCGGGATGCGAGAAATCGAAACGCAGCCGGTCGGGCGCGACCAGGCTACCCTTTTGCGTGACATGACCGCCGAGCCGGTGGCGCAGCGCCGCATGGAGCAAATGGGTGGCGCTATGGTTGGCGCGCACGCGGTCGCGATGATCGACATCGACCGTCAGTTGCACGGTATCGCCGACCTTGATGCTGCCCGCCTCGATCGTCGCGCGATGGGCGTGGAGGCGGCCGAGCGGCTTGGCGGTATCCTCGACATTGGCGATCAAGCCGCCCTGCGTGGTGATGCGGCCGGTATCGCCCATCTGGCCGCCGCTTTCGCCGTAGAAAGGAGTCTGGTTGGTGATGATGATGACGCTCTCGCCAGCGGTCGCCGAGTCGAAGTTCACACCGTCCTTGACGATGGCCTGCACCTCGCCCTCGCCCACGGTCGAGCTGTAGCCGATAAACTCGGTATTGCCCGCCTTTTCAGCGATATCGAACCAGATTTCGTCCGACGCCTTGTCGCCCGATCCCTTCCAGGCGGCGCGCGCGGCGGCTTTCTGTTCCGCCATCGCGCTGTCGAAACCGGCGCGATCGACGCCAAGGCCGCGCGAGCGCAGTGCGTCTTCGGTCAGGTCATAAGGGAAGCCGAATGTGTCATAGAGTTTGAACGCGGTTTTCGCCGGGCAAGGTGCCACCTTCGGCGAGATCCACAGTCGCTTCGTCGAGCAGGCGCAGGCCGTTTTCCAACGTCTTGCGGAAGCGGGTTTCTTCGCGCAGCAAGGTTTCCTCGATCAGCGGCTGCGCGCGGACCAGTTCGGGATAGGCCGCGCCCATTTCGGACACGAGGCTGCCGACCAGGCGATACATTAGCGGGTCTTTCGCGCCGATGATATGCGCGTGGCGCATCGCGCGGCGCATGATCCGGCGCAGCACATAGCCGCGCCCTTCATTGGCGGGCAGCACACCATCGGCGATCAGGAAGCTGGTGGAGCGGAGATGATCGGCGATGACGCGGTGGCTGGCCTGATGATCGCCGTCGGTGGCGGTGCGGGTGATCGTGCCGGACGCCTCGATCAGCGCCTTGAACGTGTCGATGTCGTAATTATTATGCACGCCCTGCATGACGGCGGCGATGCGTTCCAGACCCATGCCGGTGTCGATCGACGGCCTGGGCAATTCGCTGACGATCTCATTGGCTTCCTGCTCATATTGCATGAACACGAGGTTCCAGATCTCGACGAAGCGATCGCCATCCTCCTCCGGGCTGCCGGGCGGGCCGCCCCAGATATGGTCGCCATGGTCGTAGAAGATTTCCGAACAGGGACCGCAAGGGCCGCTGTCGCCCATTGCCCAGAAATTATCCTTGGTCGGGATGCGGATGATGCGGTGATCGGGCAGGCCCGCAATCTTCTTCCACAGGGCAAACGCCTCATCATCGGTATGATAGACGGTGACGGTCAGCTTGTCCGCCGGAAGCCCCCATTCCTTGGTCAGCAAAGTCCAGGCATGGGTGATCGCCTGCTCCTTGAAATAATCGCCGAAACTGAAATTGCCCAGCATTTCAAAGAAGGTGTGATGGCGCGCGGTATAGCCGACATTGTCGAGGTCATTATGCTTGCCGCCCGCGCGCACCGACTTCTGGCTGGACGTCGCGGTCTTGTAGGGACGGGTTTCAAGGCCGGTGAAGACATTCTTGAACGGCACCATGCCCGCATTGACGAACATCAAAGTGGGATCATTGTGCGGCACCAAAGGCGCGGACGGGACGATGGTGTGGCCGTTGGCCCCGAAATAGTCGAGGAAAGAGCGGCGAATGTCGTTGGTCGAGGTCATGGAGGCGATTTAGGGGGAAGCGGCCCGTCGCACAAGCGGGGCTTTTCGTAGCAACGTGAACATCCTGTCATGGGGTAGATCGATCCCGATCACTGGTATCGCCCCCCCTGAGTACCTAGTTGGACGCGGAACAAGCAGGAGTTTGAACAATGCACGGTACAGCCTTAGTAGTTGGAGCAAGCGGCATCGTCGGTAGTGCGACGGCAGCCTTGCTCGTCAAGGAAGGCTGGACCGTCAAGGGTTTGGCGCGGCGTCCCACCCAGCAGCCCGGCGTCGAGCCGGTCATTGCCGACCTCCAGGATGCGGAGGCGACCGCAACGGCACTCGCTGGCCTCAATCCGTCCGCCGTGTTCATCACGACATGGCTGCGACAGGAGAGCGAGGCGGAGAATATCCGCGTCAATGGTGCGATGATCCGCAACCTGCTCAATGGGCTGCGCGAGACGGCCACGCCCGCGCGCCATGTCGCCCTGGTCACGGGCCTCAAACATTATCTCGGGCCGTTCGAAGCCTATGGCAAAGGCGCATTGCCACAGACGCCGTTCCGCGAGGAACAGGGGCGGCTGGACGTCGAGAATTTCTATTATGCGCAAGAGGATGAGGTGTTTGCCGCCGCCGCCCGCGATGGTTTCCGCTGGAGCGTGCATCGGCCGCATACGGTCATCGGCAAGGCGGTTGGCAACGCGATGAACATGGGCACGACGCTGGCCGTCTATGCAACGCTCTGCCGCGAGATGGGGCGGCCGTTCCGCTTTCCAGGGTCCGCCACCCAATGGGATGGCCTGACGGACATGACGGATGCCGGCATGTTGGCGCAGCATCTGCTGTGGGCGACGGAAACACCCGCTGCCGCCAATCAGGCGTTCAACATCGTCAATGGCGACGTCTTTCGCTGGAGCTGGATGTGGGGGCAGATCGCAGCCTGGTTCGGGCTCGACCCCGCGCCGTTCGACGGCAGCGTCCAGCCGCTGGAACAGCAGATGGCGCAGGACGCACCCTTATGGCGCGCCATTGCCGAGCGGGAGGGGCTGGTGGAGCCGGATCTTAATCGGCTGGCGTCGCCGTGGCACACCGATGCCGACCTTGGTCGGCCGATCGAAGTGGTTACCGACATGTCCAAGAGCCGCCGGATGGGCTTTCTGGCCTATCAGCCGTCCGACGATGCGTTTGTCGCCCTGTTCGAGCGGCTGCGCGCGGACAAGCTGATCCCTTAAGCCATGGCGGGATGCCGGTGAGCGCTATTGGCGTTTGCCGGCGACCGTCCCGGAAATGCGATCGAGCGCGCGGCGTTCGGCGGGGTCGGCGCTGTTATAGGCCTCCTCCGCCACCAGTTTGCGCCAGCGATCGAGGCGTGTGGCCGTGATTCTGCCATCGGCGATGGCGGCCTGCACGGCACAATTCGGTTCGGTCAGATGCGCGCAATTGTTGAAACGGCAATCCTGCGCAGCCGTGACGATATCATCGAAAACATCAGCGAGGCCCGATGCCGCCTGGGTCAGCTGCAATTCCCGCATGCCGGGCGTGTCGAGCAGCCAGCCGCCCTGGTCCAGCCGATGCATTTCCCGCACCGTCGTCGTGTGACGGCCCGTATCGTCGGCCTGTCGTATCGCCTGCGTGGCGATACTGGTGGATCCTCGCAGCGTATTGACGAGGGTCGATTTGCCGACTCCCGAGGAACCGAGCAGAGCGACCGTCTGCCCCTTGCCACACCAGGCGGCCAGCCGGGCGACGCTGTCCCGATCGCGCGCATCGACGGCTTCGACCACGAGGCCCGGCTGCAAATCACGCGCTTCCGCTACGAACATATCCAGCCTGTCCGTGAGGTCCGTCTTGGTCAGGACCACGATGGGTTCGACGCCGACCTCGCGCGCCAGGATCAGATAGCGTTCGAGCCGGGCGACGCTGAAATCCTGGTTGCAGGACGCCACGATGAAGAGCGTATCGACATTGGCGGCGATCAACTGGGTCTTCTGATCCGGCCCCGGTGCGCGCCTTTTGAACAGATTTTCGCGCTGCAGAATGCGTCGGATCTGCGCCGTCTCCGGTTCGACCAGCAGCCAGTCGCCCACGGTGGGATGATCCTCGGCCGTGCCGGATTCGCCGATTACGGGGACGACATGATCGATGGCCCCTGCCCCTGCGACCACGGTCTTGCCCCGATGAACGGCCATGACCCGAACCGGATGACATGCGCGATCGTCATCGTCGGAAATCTGGGCCTTGAAGAATGGCCGCCAGCCAAGATCGTCCAGAATATCGTCCACGATGTTCCCATGTCCATTACGATTGCGGCGGTTTCGCCATCTTGTCCGAAGCTGTCGGGGCTTTGGCGCTATGCTTTCTGGTAGGCCCAATAGCCCGTCTTGAGAACAACAGATTGGGCCGCCGGGCGCGAGATCGCTTTCGCAGCGTCCTAGCTCGTGCAAAGCGCACTTGTATGAGTATTTATGTTTTGCAATACAGGGAGCGAAACTTCAAAATTTGGGGGCGAGGATGCAGCGGACAGGTCTGACATTTCTGACGGCTTTGGCGGCTTCAGTCGCGTTGCTGCCATGGGCCGCGATGGCGCAGCAAAGCCCCGCCTCCGTGACGGTGCAAGCCGACCAGCGCGGGCCGAAGATCGACCGCGACATCTTTGGCCAGTTTGCCGAGCATCTGGGCACGGGTATCTATGGTGGTGTGTGGGTTGGTAAAAATTCCTCCATCCCCAACGTCCGGGGCATCCGCACGGATGTGGTCGAGGCGCTGCGCGCCATAAAGGTGCCCAATGTCCGCTGGCCCGGCGGTTGCTTTGCCGACGAATATCATTGGCGCGACGGCATCGGCGACCCCAAGAAGCGCCCAGTTACAGTCAATGCCAATTGGGGCGGATCGATCGAGAATAACGCCTTTGGCACCCATGAATATTTCGATTTCATCGATCAGATCGGGTCAGAGGCCTATGTGTCGATCAATCTGGGGTCGGGCACCTATCAGGAAGCGGCCGAGTGGGTTGCCTATATGACCGCCGACACGCGCAATACGGCAGGCCAGATGCGCGCCGCCAACGGCCGTAAGGAACCGTGGAAGATTCGCTATCTTGGCATCGGCAATGAAAATTGGGGCTGCGGCGGGTCGATGCGCGCAGAAACCTATGTCGATGAACTCAAGCGCTTCTCTCGCTTCTCCCGCAACTATAATCCGGCGCAACAGGGCACAGACAATCCCCAGGCGATGCGCCGGGTGGCCGTTGGCCCGGACGACAAGGACACCCGCTATACCGAAGCGGTGATGAAGGCGTGGAAGGAGCGGGATTGGGCCTGGAATATCGAGGGTTTGTCGCTCCATTCCTATACCGTCATCAAATTCCCCGCCGCCTATGACAGCGTCAATTTCGGCGAGAAGGAATATGCCGAGATATTGCAGTCGACGCTGCGCATGAACGACCTGATCGAGATGCACGGCGCGATCATGGATCGGTATGATCCCGAAAAGAAAGTCCCACTGATCGTCGATGAATGGGGCACTTGGTATGCCAAGCTGCCCGACAGTCCCGAAGGCTATCTGCAACAGCAGAACTCCCTGCGCGACGCGATGGTGGCGGCGTTGAACTTCAACATCTTCGCCCGGCATGCCGATCGCGTGCGCGGGGCCAATATCGCGCAGATGGTCAATGTGCTCCAGGCGATGATCCTGACCGACAAGGACCGCATGGTCCTGACGCCCACCTATCATATCCACAAAATGTACCTGCCATTCCAGGACGCGACCCTCGTCCCGACATCGCTCGACGCGGGCACCTATCGGTTTGGCGAGATCAGCATGCCGCAACTCGACGCGGTGGCGGTGCGCGATATGACGGGCAAGCTGTGGCTCTCGCTCGTCAATGTCGATCCGAACCGCCCGATGCCGGTCCGCATCCGGCTCGCGGGCGTGACCCCCGGCACGGCAAAGGGGCAGCAATTGACCGCAGGCGCGGTGAACGCGATCAACAGCTTCGATGCGCCGGATATGGTTACGCCACGACAGGTTTCCGCGCAGATCGAAAATGGGGCTGTCGCGATCGAACTGCCCGCCAAATCAGTGACGATGCTGTTGATCGAACCCTGAAGTTAAGCGAGCAAGAAGGCTCGCCGCAGCGATCAGGATTTCGGTGCTGTGCGGGGCTTTGCCAGCTTGGCGGGGGATTTGTCGCGCGGGCTGGCCGTCTTGCGGGGCGCTCGCGTCGCCCCGGCGTCCGCAGACGTGGTGCGGGTACGGCTTTTGGCAGGCGCTTTCTTCGACGCAGGCTGCGATTCGGCATCGACGGCCGCCAAGGCGCGCTGCCAATGCTCCTCATGCTTGCCGTCTGGCCTCCCCTCCTCTTCCCACAGGGCAAAGGCGTGGTTGCGAACACGCGTGATATGATCGTCGTTCATCGGATGCTCCTCATCTTCATGCCTGGTCCTTGTCCTGCGCGTCGATGACACGGACATAAACGGGTTCGTGCGCGAACAGATCCGCAGCGTCGACCATGGTCTCACCTATCTGCAAACGGGTGTCCCCCCACCAGGACGACGGCGGTACGATCGCGGTGGTGCCGACCAATGGGGCGGCGCAACGCAGTGCCACGGCGCAGATCAGCCGGGAGCTGCCATGACGCCGTTCGAACGCGAGGATATTGCCCGCGCGCGCGCCAGTAGCTGAGACAGGTGTGTAATTGCCCTGCGCAAACAGCGCTGGGTCCGCGCGGCGGAGCGCCAGCAGATCGCGGATGAGGGCGAACTTGGCGCTTGCGTCCCTCTCGATCATCGTCCGCCGACGATCATAATCGACCGGGCGGCGATTGTCGGGATCGACCAGGCTGAGGTCGAGTAATTCGGTGCCCTGATAGAGATCGGGGACGCCCGGCACGGTGTAGCGCAAAGCCGTCTGCACAAGCGTATTGGCCTGAGCGGCGGGCATCGCGAACGCCACCAGTGCCGCCATGTCGGCAAGGAACGCAGGCGATTGGGCGGGATCGAGCAGGCGTTCGACCAGCGCGCGCGCGCTGGCCTCATAGGCCTGGTCGGGTGCTTCCCAGGACGAGCGCAGCTTGGCCTCGCGCAGTGCCTTGTCCTGCCAGGCGTTCACGCGCTCGGCAAACGCGGCGAGGCCTGCGGTGTCGGTGGCGTCCAGGTCTTCGGGCCAGGCCCCGAACAGCGTCTGGTAGAGCATGTAGCGATCGGCGGGATCGACGCCTTCTTCCGGCACTATCTGCTCCCACGTCGCGACATGATCGCGCCAGACATCGGGGATTTCGCTCAGCACCGCGAGGCGCGCGCGGACATCTTCGCCGCGCTTGTGGTCGTGGGTCGCGGTCGCCAGCATTGCGCCGGGGAAGTCCCTGCCCCGTGCGGCGGCGACGGTGTGGAACTGCGCGACCGGCATTGCGAAGCAAGCGGCGTCGAAGCCGACATCGTTGCGCGAGAGCAGCCGACCATAGCGATAGAAAGCCGTGTCCTCGACCGCCTTGGCCGCGATGGGTGCGGACAATTGCTGGAAGCGGCGCACCGCATCGGCAACCTGCGTCCCATCGCCCGGCCCGGTGCCCGCCAGCCAGTCGAGCATTGCGTCGATGACCGGTCCTTCGCCTGGCGGCACGAACCGCGCGACCCGGCGGCGCGCCTCGGCACGGATCGTTTCGTCGATTGCCGGCGCGGCATCGCCAGTGCCATAGGTGCGATAGACCGGGAACACCCACAGCAGCCGCTCGATCGCGCGGCGCACCATGCCCGTCGTAAGGCCCAAAGGCTCGGCCAGCGGCGCGAACGCTGCGACACAGGCCGACAACTGGCCCTCAAATTGCCAGGACAGCATGTCCTGCCGCGCTTGCAATTCTTCCGGCGCGAACAGCGCGCTGCGGTTGCTGATGCTTTCCCATAAGGCACCAAGCGGCGCTTCGCCTTCGGGCGCGTGCAGCAGGGCGGCGACTTCCTCCATGAAATCATAGCCGCTGGTGCCGTCGATGCCCCAATCCGTCGCGAGCGGTTCGCCCGGCCCCAATATCTTCTCGACAACGATATAGGCGGGTCCGGTGGGGGCGTCGTTTGGGCGCTCGATCGCATCGAGCCGGGTGCGCAACTGGCGGCAATAGCCCGCCGGATCGGTCAACCCGTCGACATGATCGACCCGCACACCATCGATCAGTCCCTCGGCATAAAGCTGGAAATAGAGCGCATGAGCCGCCTCGAAGACGTGGGGGTCTTCGATCCGCACCCCGGCCAGCTCGTTGATCGTGAAGAAGCGCCGCCAGTTGAGATCATCATTGGCGGTGCGCCATGAGGCCAGTCGATAATGCTGGCGATCGAGCAGCGCGGCGATGTCGGCTGAGGCATCCAGTCCGTCCTGATCTTCCGGGCGGATCGGGAAGCGATGCTCGCCATAGGCCGACACGAACCATAGGTCGCCGTCGCGCTCCAGCGTGATGTCGCCCTGCGCCAGCGCGGTCGGCAGCGGATCACCGAGGATCGGCAGCACCAGCTTGCGCCGCCAGTCGATGTCGAACACCCGCGCATGGTCGCTCGCCGGGCCGCGCGCCAGCACGTCGTTCCACCACGGATTGCCGCCACCCGCGACGCCCATATGATTGGGCACGATGTCGATGATGATCCCCAGTTCATGCGCGCGCAACGCCGCGACCAGACTGCGAAAGGCCGGTTCGCCGCCCAGTTCGGGATTGATCGTCGTCGGATCGACCACGTCATAACCATGCGTCGATCCCGCCCGCGCGGTGGTGATCGGCGAGGCGTAAAGATGGCTGATGCCGAGATCGGCGAGATAGGGGACCAGCGCCTCGGCATCGGCGAAGGTGAAGGCCTTGTGGAATTGGAAGCGGTAAGTAGCGCGCGGGGTCATGATCGTCTTTCCGTGTCGAAGGCGGCGAGGCGCGCGGCAATATCGGGACGGGCAAGTAACGTGCCGGTCGCTGCGGGCATGCGGCGACGCCAATTGGGATGTTCGTCAATCGTGCCGGGCAAATTGGGCTGTTCGACCGCGCCGATGACGTCCTCCATCGGTACGATCGCCAGCACCGATGGTGTGCGCCCGATGAAGGCGAGCGCGGCGTCGATGACGCGGCCGGGATCGTCGGGGGCGGGTTGTCGCCCTTCGGCCACGCCTGCTGCAACCAGGGCGGCCCACAAGCTGGTGCGTTCGTCGGCGCGCGCGGCCTGATCAGCGGCCTCATTGGCGGCGCGCGAGGTGCGGCCGAGCTGCCACTGCCATTCGATATCACGGCCGCGCCACCAGCCTGCGACGGTGGCCAAATCATGCGTGCCCGTCATGGCGGCTGCATCGGTGGCATAATCTTTGGCGGGCAGGAAACCGCCCTCCGCGTTCCGTTCAAACCACAGGACGCGCATGCCGAGCATGGCCATGGCGTCCATTGCCGGGCGGAAGCCTTCAGGCACGGTGCCCAAATCCTCGCCGATCACCACGGCGCGCGCGCGATGTGATTCGAGCGCGATCAGGCGGAACAGGTCATCGACGGGCATGGCCAGATAAGCGCCTTCGGTCGGTGATGCGCCTTCGGGCACGACCCATAAGCGCCGCAACCCCAGCGCATGGTCGATGCGGATGCCACCGGCATGATCGAGCGCCGCGCGCAGCGTCGCGATGAAGGGTTCAAAGCCGGTTCGCTGCAATGCCAGCGGCGAAAAGCCGGTGATGCCCCAGCTTTGCCCGTCCGGTCCCAGCAAATCGGGTGGCGCGCCGATCGACAGGCCGGTGAGCAGATCGTCGGGACGGCTCCAGGCGTGGCTGCCGCCCGAATCCATGCCGACCGCCAGATCGGCGATCAGCCCCAGCGCCATGCCGCTGTCGATCGCGGCGCGCTGGGCTTCGTCCAGGCTGCGCTTTGCGAGCCATTGGAGGAACAAATAGAAGCCGACCGCATCGGCATGTTCGGCAGAAAAGCGGGTGACCGCCGCGCCATGGGGATCGTGATAGTCGGCGGGCCAGTCGCGCCAGCCTGCGCGCCCGTTTCCGCGAAGAAATGGGCGTGGAGTGCGTCGAAGCGGGCATGGCGTTCGAGGTCTTCGCCACCCTTCGCCGCATAAGCCGCCACATCGGCGCGCACCGCTTCGGATCGGCGGTCATAGGCCTGGCGTAGCATCCGCAGCCGGTCGGGGATGGCGTTCTTCCAGTCGATCAGGTCACCGGTTTCCGACGCTGCAGCCTCGGCACCGACCAGGGCCGGATCCGCGTAGAGGACATTCAGGAACAGCCGGGTCGAAGGCGCATAGGGGCTGAACCGGCTGGCGTCGGCGGGGAACAGCGCATGCACGGGACTAATGGCGATCGCGTCGGCGCCGCGCGCGGCAAAGGCGCGCGCGGTTCGAGCCAAAGTGCCGAAATCACCAAAGGCGCTGTCGCTATCGTCGCGCAGCGCTGCGATCTGCACCGCCGGTCCCCAGAGGCGGCGGTCGCCGACGGCGTCCTCGATCGAGAAACAGCGCGGCGGGGCGATGGCAACGCGGATGTCCCGCGCGCCAAGGATCAGGCGGTGATAGCCTATTATATCGATCGCGGGGACGCGCAGGCCCGCATTGGTGGCCTCGACCATGATGTCCCGGCGGGTGCCGTCTTCAAGGATCAGTGTGGCAGGCCCCGCTTCGCCACAGGCAGTCGGAAGCAGCAACGGTTCGCCCACTACCGCAGATACGAAGCCGCAGGCGCTGTCGTGGTCCTGCGCGATCCGCGCCAGGCTGTCGGCCATCGCGGCGTCGCTGCCGGCGGGGTAGCCGAGCGCCGCGAGGATCGCGATCAGCGACGCATCCGACACGCGCTGCGGCGCGCCCATGGCATCTTCCCAGTCGATCTGCAGGCCAGCGGCTTGCGCCAGATCATGGAGCAGGCTCATCGGTCGATCCACGCGCCAAAGCTGCCTGGTGATCCGGCTTCGCCCAGCGCGAACAGCGGATCGGCCATCTCTGGAAAGGCCGCTGGCTGATCCGCCAGATTGATGGCGAGGGTCAGCGTGGCCCCGTCGCCCATGCGCCAGCGGGCGGTCACCGCGCCCTCGCGACCGCCTCGGCCCCGATCGCCTGCGCGCCCTTGAGGCGCGGCACGATCACATCGCGCCGCAGCGCCAGCAATTGCGCATAGAGCGCCCGCCACGCGTCCGCCGATGGCCCCGGCATGGCGCGCGATTGCGCGAACGTGGCTTCGGCATTGGGATCGGGTATCCGCGCGCGCGCCGCCGGATCGGCGAAGGCCGCAAACTGGGCGAACTCGCGACGACGCCCTTCACGCACGGCATCGGCCAGGTCATCATGGAAATCGGTGAAGAACAGGAAAGGCGATTGGCTGCCATGCTCATCGCCCATGAACAGCAAGGGTATTTGCGGCGACAGCAGCAGCAGCGCGGTCGCCGCGCGCAGCTTGGCGGGATCGGCCAGCAGCGTCAGCCGCTCACCCATGGCGCGGTTGCCGATCTGGTCGTGATTTTGCAGGAACGACACGAAGGCCGTCGGCGGCAGGTGCGCGCTCGGCGTCCCCCGGGGCTTGCCGTCATGGTTGGGCGATCCTTCGCCCTGATAGATGAAGCCCTCGCCCAAGCAGCGCGCCAGCCGCTCGGCGGGACGCTCGGCGAAGTCGGCATAATAGCCGCTGGTCTCGCCGGTCAGCAACACATGCAGGACATTGTGGAAATCATCATTCCATTGCGCGTCGTAGCGCGCGGGGGTCAGGCGGTCGGCATCGTTATGTTCATTCTCCAGCACCAGATGGACATGCCGGTCTGGGCCGGTCACCGCGCGTAATTCGCCTGCCAACTCGTCCAGAAAATCCGCATTGCCGATCGCATGTACTGCGTCGAACCGCAGCCCGTCGAAGCGATAGTCGTTCAGCCACATCGACGCATTTTCGCGGAAGAAGGCATGAACCGCAGGCGTTTCGACCGCGACCGCCCCGCCCCATGGCGTATGCACCTCGGCGTCGAAAAAGCCCGCCGCGTAAGCCCCCAGATAATTTCCGTCCGGCCCGAAATGATTATAGACCACGTCGAGGAACACCATCAGCCCCAGGCCATGGGCGCGATCGATCAGCGCTTTGAGGTCATCGGGCGTGCCATAGCTTTCCGCAGGCGCGAACGGTAATACGCCGTCATAACCCCAATTGCGGGTGCCGCCGAAGGCATTGGCCGGCATCAGTTCGATCGCGGTGATGCCAAGGTCAGCGAGCGCGGGCAGCGTTTCCGCCACGCCCGCAAAGCCGCCGAGCGTTCCCACATGCACTTCCCATATGACCGCCTCTTCCCACGGTCGACCGCGCCAATCGTCGGTCTGCCAACGATAGGTGCCGGGATCGACAACGACGCTCCAGCCATGGACGCCCCCCGACTGGCCGCGCGAGGCAGGGTCTGGCACCGCCAGATCGGCGTCGAGCCGGAAGCGATAGCGCGTCCCCGCCCCCGCCGCCGCCTCGACCGCGAACCAGCCATCGGCCTCACGCGCCATCGCCACCGGCGCGGCCCCGTCGATCTCCAGCGTCACCGCATCGCGATCGGGTGCCCAAAGGCGGAAGCGTGTGCGCTCGGGCGTCAGTAGGACTGGTCCCCAATGGGTCATTCGGCGGCCATCTTCCATGTCAGCAGCGCGGCCCCCTGCGGGCCGACCTCATATTCGCCATCCATGACTTCGGACGGCTCCTGTTCGGGCTTGGCGCTGTCGATCATCACCATGCGCTGCCCATCGGGGGGCGGCAGCTTGAACAGGATCGGTTCGGGTGAGGCGTTAAGCAGCAATGTAACCGACTCGATTTCGCCGCTGTCCAGCCGGATCGACCGGCGCATCACGAGCGCGCGGCCGTCGGGATTGTCCCAATCTTCCGGCGAAAGTTGCTCGCCGCGTTCATCCCACCAGGCCAGATCGTCAATGCCCTGCCCCGGCGATCCATCGCCATAGAGGAAATTGCCCGCGCGCAGCATCGGATAGCGCCGACGCAGCGCGGCCAGCCGCGCGGTGAAATCGATCAGCGCCTCACCTTCGGGCGAGCGCGCCTGGTCCCAATCGAGCCAGCTAATCTCATTATCCTGGCAATAGGCGTTGTTATTGCCGTTCTGAGTCCGGCCGAACTCGTCGCCCGCCACCAGCATCGGCGTGCCGAGCGAAGTGAGCAGCGTCGTCAGCATCGAGCGCATAACCCGCGCCCGGGCATGGTTGATGTCGGGATCGTCGGTTGGCCCCTCCGCGCCCCAGTTGCGCGAATAATTTTCCGAATGGCCGTCGCGATTATCCTCGCCATTGGCTTCATTGTGGCGCTGTTCATAGGCGACGGTGTCGGCCAGGGTGAAGCCATCATGCGCGCCGATCAGGTTGATGCTGGCCCAGGGACGCCGGGCGCGCCGGTCGAACAGGTCGCCCGACCCCGCCAGCCGCGCTGCCAGATCGCCCCGTTGCGACGGGTCGCCGCGCCAGAATTTGCGCACGGTATCGCGATATTTGTCGTTCCATTCCGCGAAGGAGGGCGGGAAGTTTCCGAGTTGATAGCCGCCGGGGCCGATGTCCCACGGCTCGGTCATCAGCTTCAGCCGTCCCAGCACCGGATCCTGTCGCAGCACGTCGAAGAAGGCCGCGCCTGGATCGAAACCATGATCCTCCCGCCCCAGCGTCAGCCCCAGATCGAAACGGAAGCCGTCGATCCCGAAACTGGTCGCCCAATAGCGCAGGCTGTCGGCCACCATCTGGATCACCCGCGCCTTGGACAGGTTCAGCGTGTTGCCGGTGCCGGTGTCGTTGATCGAATAGCGCAGATTATCGGGCAGCAGCCGGTAATAGGTCGCATTGTCGAGCCCACGCCACGACAAAGTCGGCCCGCGCTCGGAGCCTTCGCAGGTGTGGTTATAGACGACATCGAGGATCACCTCGATCCCCGCGGCATGGAGGCGGCGGACCGCGCGGCGCAGTTCGTCCTGCGTATCCGTCGCGAAATAGCTTTGTTCAGGCGCGAAGAAGCCGAGCGTATTATAGCCCCAATAGTTGCGCAGCCCCTTTTCCTGCAGGAAGCGATCCTGGGTGAAGGCATGGATCGGCATCAGTTCGAGCGCGGTCACGCCGATGCGCTTCAAATGCTCGATCACCTTGGGATGGCCGAGCGCCGCATAGGTGCCCCGCTCGCGCGGTGGCACCAGGTCGAACAGCTTGGTCAGGCCCTTGACGTGCGCTTCGTAAATCACCGTTTCGGACCAGGGCGTGTTGGGCTTCACATCGCGCGACCAGTCGAAATGATCATCGACCACCACCGCCTTGGGCATGGCGAGCGCGCTGTCGCGGCGGTCGAAGCTCAGATCCTCGCGCTTCGAGCGCACCTGATAGCCGTGCAGCGCGTCGGTCCAGCGCACCGGCCCCGACAATTTGCGCGCGTAGGGATCAAGCAGTAGCTTGTTCGCATTGAACCTGTGCCCCTCTTCCGGCGCATAACGGCCATGCGCGCGATAGCCATAGAGCAGCCCAGGCCCCGCATCGGGCAGGTAGCCGTGCCAGACTTCATCGGTCCATTCGGGCAGTTCGTAGCGGCGCAGTTCCCGCCGCCCGGTTTCATCGAAGACACAGAGTTCGATTTTCTCGGCATGGGCCGAGAATACCGCAAAGTTGACGCCCAAGCCGTCAAACGATGCACCAAGAGGATAGGCTGACCCGGATTCGAGCCGGTCGGGAAGTGAGTTCAACTGTCGGTTCCTTCGAAACGGAGCACCAAACCGGCAAGCGGCGGGACGACGATGACAGCGCTGGCGGGCTGGCCATCGGCCGGATCGGCGGAGGCATGAACCATTCCGCCATTGCCGATGTTCCCGCCGCCATACATGTCGGCATCGCTATTGAGTATTTCGCGCCACTGCCCCGCGCGCGGCAGGCCGATGCAATAGTCATGCTGCGGATCGGGGCTCATGTTGATGACCACCACCACCGGCGCGGCGCCCGGCGCGCCATGGCGGGCATAGACGAGGATGCTGCGTTCGGCATCGGCCCCGACAATCCACTGGAAGCCCGACGGATCGGCATCCCGCGCATGCAGGGCCGGTTCCTTCGTATAGAGGTGGTTCAGGTCGCGCAGCAGCCGCTGCATCGAAGCATGCTCGGGCTGGTCGAGCAGATCCCATGAGACCTGGGTGTCATGGTTCCATTCGATATCCTGTGCGATCTCGCAGCCCATGAAGAGCAGTTTCTTGCCCGGATGCGTCCACATGAAGCTGAAATAGGCGCGGAGATTGGCGAATTGCCGCCAGCGATCGCCGGGCATCTTGCCGATCAGCGATCCCTTGCCATGGACGACCTCGTCATGGCTGATCGGCAACACGAATTTTTCGGAATAGGCATAGACCATCCCGAAGGTCAGTTCGCCATGATGCCAGCGGCGATAGAGTGGGTCGCGCTCCACATATTGGAGCGTATCGTGCATCCAGCCCATGTTCCATTTATAGGAAAAGCCCAAGCCGCCCTGCGGCACTGGGGCCGACACGCCGGGCCACGCGGTCGATTCCTCGGCGATCGTCATCACGCCGGGGAAGCGTTCGGCAACGACGCTGTTCATCCGCTTGAGGAATTCGACCGATTCGAGATTCTCCCGCCCACCATGGATGTTGGGCACCCATTCGCCAGCGTCACGGCTGTAATCGCGGTACAGCATCGACGCGACCGCATCGACGCGCAGCCCATCGACATGGAAGGTTTCGAGCCACCAGAAGGCCGAAGCGAGCAGGAAGCCCGACACTTCGCGCCGACCCAGATTATAGATCAGCGTGTTCCAATCCTGATGGAACCCCTCGCGCGGATCGGCATGTTCATAGAGCGGCGTCCCGTCGAAATGCGCGAGGCCATGCGCATCGGTCGGGAAATGCGCGGGCACCCAATCGAGGATCACGCCGATGCCGGAGCGATGGCAGGCATCCACGAAGCCTGCAAACTGGTCGGGCCGCCCGAAGCGCGCCGAGGGCGCGAATTGCGACAGCGGCTGATAGCCCCATGACCCGCCGAAGGGATGTTCCATGATCGGCAGCAATTCGACATGGGTAAAGCCCATATCGACAACATAGGGGATCAGCCGATCGCCCAGCGCCTGCCAGTCGAGCGTGCCTGTGGGATCGTCACCCGGCCGCAGCCAGGAGGCGGGATGCACCTCGTAGATCGAGATCGGCGCATCGGGCGCATGGCGCGCGGCGCGCTCGGCGAGCCAGTCGGCATCGGACCAGACATAGTCCGGCGCTGGCGCGACGATCGATCCGGTCGCGGGTGGCATTTCGGTCTGGCGCGCCAACGGGTCGGCCTTTTGCACGATGCTGCCATCGGCTCCGGCGATCTCGAACTTATAATGGGTGCCAGCACCGATGCGTGGCACGAACAATTCCCATACGCCAGCCCCCAGGCGCAGCCGCATGGGGTGCCGTCGTCCGTCCCAGCCGTTGAAGTCGCCCACCACCGATGCCCGGCGGGCATTGGGTGCCCAGACCGAAAAGGCAACGCCGTCGATGCCGTCGATCATTTTGGGATGCGCGCCCATGACGCGCGCGAGGTCAAGATGCCGTCCCTCGTTGAACAGATGCAAATCGAGATCGCCCAGCACCAGTCCAAAGCCATAAGGGTCTTCGGTTTCCTGCACCGCGCCGCCCGGCCAGGCGATGCGCAGCGCATAGGGGACATCTTTGTCCAGCCGACCAACGAACAAGCCGGGGGCAAGCTCGTCGAGCGCGCCGATCGCGCGGCTGTCATCGCGCGCGATCAGCGTCACCGCTTGGGCACCGGGCTGGAATGTCCGTACTTCGCCATCATGCGCGCCCAGCATCGCGAACGGGTCGTCCAATCGACTTTCGAGCAAGGCGGCTGTCGCCCCCAGCAATTCATGGCGCGCGTTCATGCCGATGTCTCCTGCAGCAGGCTTTGGGCGGCGCGCGCCAGACCGGCGATCGGCACGCCGATCCAGGCGGGCCGATTGGCCGCCTCATAGGCGACTTCATAGGCGGCCTTTTCGAGGATCATCAGGTCGAGCAGCGGTGTGTCGATCGCCTGCGACACGCCCTGATAGCCGTCGATGAACGCCTGGCAGGCGCTGCGACGGAAATCCTCGTAGCGCGCATCGGTGCGGGCTTCGTCGGTGTCGGTCATGGCTGGGCGGGCGCGCTCGGCGACGGCGGCGGCATAATCGAACGACCGCAGGACGCCGGCGATGTCGCGCTCCGGCAAATCCTTGGCGCGGCGCTCATCGAGCGAGCGCACGGGTTCGCCTTCAAAGTCGATCAGCATCACGTCGCTGCCGGTCACCAGCATCTGGCCCAGATGCAGATCGCCATGGATACGGGTGCGGGTGCGACCCTCGGCCTGTCGCGCGACTGCCTTGATGCGGTCCATCAGCGCCGACCGATTGTCGCGCAGATAGGCGGCAGCTTCGGCCTCAGCCTCACTGAGCGTCGCCGTTCCAAGCGACCCCAGCGCCTTATCGACCTGTCCCTCGATCCGACCCGACAGCCGATCGGCATCGGCCAGCGTCATCGCTTCAGGCGCGAAGGCCGCGTCGTCGCTCGGCGCTGCCAATACACCGTGCATTTCCGCGACACGGCACCCGATATTGCACGCGAAATTCTCGTAGTTCGACGAACTCCAGTCGGCATCGGTCGCCAGCCGGTCGAGCATGCTCAGCGTCCATGCCCAGCCATCGCCCTGATTATAGACGAAGCGCTGGACCAGCATCAGCAGGGTAGAAGTGTCGCCCTCATCGAGCCAAACCTCACCCAGGATCGCGGGCACATTCTCAAAGCCCTTGGCGGCGAGATAGCGCACCATCTCGGCATCGGGATGGACGCCCGGCTGCACCTTGCGCAACAATTTCAGGACCGCGCGTTCGCCAAGCACCATCGTGCTGTTCGATTGTTCGGCGCCGATCCATTCGGGCACGGCATCAGGCTCGATGTCGAGCGCGTCCGTGGCGGTGAAGCGCAGCGTCCCGCCATCGACCGCCACGGCATCGCCGCGCTTGAGCGCGCCGATCACCGCTTCGGCAAATTCGGCGACCGCGAAGCCATCGGTCAACAACCCCACGCGCCGTTCGCGCCGCACCCGGCCGATCGCCAGGTTCGAGGCAAATGGGCCATATTGCTCGCCTTCCCAGGCGATACCCAGCGGCAGCGTATAGGTCTGCGTACCTGCGTCCGTGGTGACCTCGATGATGGTCAGCACCAGATCGCTCGCCTGCGGCATCGCGATCGTCCGCGCGACGCGCACCTGCCCGATCGTCTCGTCCTTCTCGCCGAACCAGCGGCGATGCGGGACATAGGCTGGCAGGATTTCGCCCTCCAGCACCTGCGCGTTGCGGCCCTGCGTCACGCCTGCAAGGTCCGGGCGCAGTACGAAGGTATAGCGTTCGACGTCGGCGGCCGGGGCCGCGCTCGACCAGTCGGGTGCCGCCTCGTCATTGGCCAGTTTGAACCACAGGAAGCCATAGGGAGGCAGCGTCAGCAGATAGGGCAGTTGGCCGATCGCCGGGAAGGTTGCGCCACCCGACATTTCGACCGGAGTGCGGCCGACGAATTCATGCAGGTCGAGTTCGACCGCCTGCGCCGTGCGGCCCAGGTTAGCGACGCACAACACCACTTCGCCGTCCAATTCGCGCAGATAGGCCAGGATCTTGCGGTTGGCGGGGCGCAGGAAACGCTGCGTGCCGCGCCCGAACGCCTGATGCTCGCGGCGCACCGCCAGCATCCGCTTGACCCAGTTGAGCATCGAATGCTGGTCGCGCTCCTGCGCCTCGACACTCACGGCCTGGAACCCATAGAGCGGGTCCATGATCGCGGGCAGCGTCAGGCTGGCGGGATCGGCGCGCGAGAAGCCGCCATTGCGATCCGACGACCATTGCATCGGCGTGCGCACCCCGTCGCGATCGCCGAGATAGACATTGTCGCCCATCCCGATCTCGTCACCATAATAGAGCACCGGTGTGCCCGGCATCGTCAGCAGCAGCGCGTTCATCAGCTCGATCCGGCGACGATCGCGTTCCATCAGCGGCGCGAGGCGGCGACGGATGCCGAGGTTGATCCGCGCGCGCTTGTCGGCGGCATAGGTGTTCCACAGGTAATCCCGCTCCTGATCGGTCACCATTTCAAGCGTCAGTTCGTCATGGTTGCGCAGGAAGATCGCCCATTGGCAGTTGTCGGGAATGTCGGGCGTCTGGCGCATGATGTCGGTGATCGGGAAGCGATCCTCCTGCGCCACTGCCATGTACATGCGCGGCATCAGCGGAAAGTGGAACGACATATGGCATTCGTCGCCATAGCCCTGATCGTTGGTGTCGCCGAAATATTGCTGGGTATCTTCGGGCCACATATTGGCCTCGGCCAGCAGCATCCGGTCAGGATAATGCGCGTCGAGATCGGCGCGGATTTTCTTCAGCACTTCATGTGTTTCGGGCAGATTCTCGTTCGACGTGCCGTCGCGCTCGATCAGATAGGGGATGGCGTCGAGCCGCAGCCCGTCGACCCCGGCGTCGAGCCAGAAATGCATCACCGACAGCACTTCTTCGAGCACTTTGGGATTGTCGAAATTGAGGTCGGGCTGGTGCGAATAGAAGCGATGCCAGAAATAGGCCTGCGCCTCGTCGTCCCAGGTCCAGTTCGACTTTTCGGTGTCGCAAAAGATGATGCGTGTGCCCGAATAGAGTTTGTCGCTGTCCGACCAGACATAGAAATCGCGCTCCGGGCTACCCGCAGGTGCCTTGCGCGCTGCCTGAAACCAGGGGTGCTGGTCCGAGGTGTGGTTGATCACCAATTCGGTGATCACGCGCATCCCGCGCGCATGCGCCGCCTCGATAAACGCGCGGGCGTCGTCCATCGTCCCGTAATCGGGGCTGACCTCGCGATATTCGCCGATGTCATAGCCATCGTCGCGGCGCGGGCTGGGGTAGAAGGGCAGCAGCCAGATCGCGGTGACGCCGAGTTCAGCGATATAATCCAGCTTCGCCATCAGCCCGGCGAAATCGCCGATGCCATCATTATTGGAATCGAAGAAGGACTTGACGTGCACCTGATAGATGACGGCGTCCTTGTACCAGAGGGGATCCTGGTCGAGCGCGGTCATACGGGTTCTCCCGGCGCGATGCGCCAAATGCGATAAGGTAGGTCGGGTTCGAGGCGGATATGCTGGGTCTTGCCATGCCAGTCGAAACGATGGCCCTCGGCGAGATCCTCGACCGCGATGCTGGCGGTGTCGGACAGGCCGAACTCCCAGAGCGGTAC
Source organism: Sphingobium sp. Ant17 (assembly GCF_000588875.1). Lineage (GTDB taxonomy): Bacteria > Pseudomonadota > Alphaproteobacteria > Sphingomonadales > Sphingomonadaceae > Sphingobium. Next base: position 40,385 of record NZ_JEMV01000029.1, on the reverse strand, counting down.
TTCAAAGGCGGCTTCCTGCGCATGGTGCGGGTCGAGGCTGACCATCACCAGGATCATGTCGGCCCCATCGGGCGCAGGCTTGGCGTAATAGATGATCCGGTCGTTCTGCACGGCGTAAAAGCGCGTGTTCAGATGCGTCTGCAACGCGGGGTAAGCGCGGCGCAGGCGGTTAAGCATCGTGATGTCGGCGATGATATTGCCCGGCGCGGTCCAGTCGCGCTGGCGAATCTCATATTTCTCGGAATCGAGATATTCTTCCTTGCCCGGCACGGGCGCGGCCTCGCACAGTTCGAAGCCCGAATAGACGCCGAACAGCCCCGATAAGGTCGCCGCCAGCACCGCACGGATGCGGAAGCCCGGACGGCCCGAAGTCTGCAGGAACAGCGGGTTGATGTCGGGCGTGTTGACGAAGAAATGCGGCCGGTAAAATTCCTTGGGCGCGGTGGTCGTCAACTCGGTGATGTAATCGGTCAGTTCGGCCTTCTCGTCGCGCCAGGTGAAATAGGTGTAGCTTTGCGAAAAGCCCACCTTGGCCAGCCGGTACATCATAGCGGGCTTGGTAAAGGCCTCGGCGAGGAAGATCGCGTCGGGATGCCGCGCGCGGACATCGCCGATCATCCACTCCCAAAACGGCAATGTCTTGGTGTGCGGATTGTCGACGCGGAAGGTCTTTACCCCGCGTTCGATCCACAACAGGACCACGTCGCGCAGCGCGGTCCATAGCCCCGGCACCGCGTCCTTGGCGTAGAATTCGACGTTGACGATATCCTGATATTTCTTTGGCGGATTTTCGGCATATTTCATCGACCCGTCAGGCCGCCAGGCGAACCAGCCGGATGCTCCTTGAGCCAGGATGATCGGGCGAACATTGAATCGCGAAGTCGAGTGCGATTTCCAGGCCGTGATCGCGCGCCGCATCGACCAGCCGCAAGAAATCCTCAAGACTCCCCAATTCGGGATGGATGGCGTCATGCCCGCCTTCGGGCGCGCCGATCGCATAGGGGCTGCCCGGATCGCCCGGCGCGGGTGTCAGCGTATTGTTCGGCCCCTTGCGATTGGCGGTGCCGATCGGGTGGATGGGCGGAAAATAGAGCGTGTCGAAGCCCATGTCGCGGATCGCGGGCAAGCGCGGGATCACATCGTCGAACGTGCCATGCTGCCCCGGCACAGTCGATTGCGAGCGTGGGAACAGTTCGTACCAACTCGAAAAGCGCGCGGTCAGCCGCTCGGCATCGACCGGCTGGACGGGAGAGCGCAGCCGGTGCGGGCGATCATCGGCTTGCGCCATCGCGGCCGCCAGTTCGTCGGACAGCAGCAAGGCAGCGTCGTCATCACGCTTCAACTGCGTGGCGAATTTCGCCAAGTCTTTCTTTGCCATGCCTTTCGATCGGTCACGGGCTTGCTCGACCAGGAGCCGCCCTTCGGCACGATCGACCGCCGTCGCTACGCCTGCGTCGAGTTTCTTGCGAAAATCGCGGGTAAAGCCGCCGAACCGATCGAGCCACGCTTCGATGACGAACTCATGCCGCCCCATGCGCGTCATCGCAAAGCTGGCCTGCCAGCGCAGGTTCGGCAATTCCTCCATCGCCACGGCCGTCCAGTCGCTAGCATCGGCGGGCCGCCACAGCAGTTCGACCGCCAGTTGTTCGTGCCCGTCAGCAAAGACGGTCGCTTCGACATTCACTGCCTCGCCAACGACCCGCTTGACCGGAAAGCCGCCCGCGACGGTCGGCGAAACATCTTCGACAACCAAGCGTGGCATTTGCGCCGCGGCGATCGCGCCGCCGGACACCGGTCCCATAAGAATGGGCTTTGCGCGATCTGCGGTCATTATGCGTACCTCCCCAGGTTGAAGCTCGGCCACCATATCGTCGCCGAACGGCGCGAACGCGGCACCCGCGGTCGACAGCAGCGCCGTCGATGCAGGCGCAGGCTGCGCCCGGTCGGTGGTGTTGATCAGCACCAGCATCGCTGCGCTACAGTCGCGGATATCGCCGGTGTCGGCGCGGAGAAACACGGTCACAGGTCTGCCCGCGCCGTTCAACCGCCGCATCTCGCCCGCAAAGGGCGCAGCCTGCCGCACGACATCTACCGCTCGCTTCGCAAGGTCGGGATAGCGGACCATCACGTCCAGCGGCAGGATCAGGCCATCCGACATGGCGGCCGCCGCGATGAGGCTGCGCGTCATATGGTCGTGGGTCAGCTGCGCAGCCTTTGGCTCGGCGAGCAACGCTGCGATCGCGCCAACATCGTGCCGCTCTTCGACCAGATTGGTGGACCGCAAGTCCCAGCCGCCAAACGCGGAAACCAGGCCATCAAGACCTGTGCCCCGTAGCGCCTGCGCAGTCGCGCGCGGCAGTTCCGGCGCATGGGCAATCGCCAGCGCATCGCTCTTGCGTGCGCGTAGCCGCGCGATCAACGCAGTTAAAAAGGCGGGCGCGATGCGATCAGACTGCAGGAATCGAAACCCCTGCACGCCGCCATCAAGCAGCGCGATCAATCGATCTGCGATCGTCGGCATGAGCGCTTCGATAGCCCCTTCGGTCCGCAAGCGCGCGCGCGCTTCGCCCGACGCCGGCATCGCCACGCGCGGATCGACCGGTCCTTCGCGGTCGGCGATCCGGCGCAGCGCGAACAGTGCGGGTTGCTCCACCACCAAAGGATGATCGATCGGAAAACGGGCGATGTCGATGTCGAGCAGCAGCGCTAAACCAGCGTCGGCGCACTGTTGCGGGAGCCCATTAGGCAGGTCATCGATTGTGCCAAAACAGCCCTGCGCCATCGGCCACAACAGAGCACCAAACCCCGCCGCTGCGCCTGCGGTCAGCGCTCCTGCATCGATTCGATCAACCTCCGCATGTGGGTCGGAATGGGCTGAAAGGATGCAGGGCGTGGGTAAGGGCAAGGGCAATCTCCGGTTGGGCGGGACACAAGGGTAACCACCCGTCCCGCGAAGACGTTCCCTGCTAATTACGGAGTTTCGGGTTCGGCCCGGCGAGCCGACGCCAATCTACCCAACCGTCTGCGGTTGCCAGCCGCCGCCCAAGGCACGGAACAGATCGACCTGGGCGAAGGCGACCGAGCGGTCGGCCAAGGCGAGGTCCGCTTCGGCAGCCGCGAGCGTGCGCTGCGCGTCGAGGACGGTCAGGAAATCGATCTGCCCTTCCCGCTGGCGCGCGAGGCTGATGCGGGCGGCGCGATCGGCGGCGTTGCGTGCGGCCTGCAACGTGTCGCGGCGTTCCATCGCATGGGCATAGATGGACAGTGCGGTTTCGGTTTCCTCCAGCGCGCGCAGCACCGTGCCGTCGAAGGTCGCGAGCGTTGCGGCGCTGTCGGCGCGCGCCGCCCCGATGCGGGCGCGGATCGCTTCCTGATTGGGGAAGGCCCAGTTGATGAGCGGTCCCAGCACCCAGCGCAGCGGGCCGCCGCCCAATATGTCGCCGCCGCCGATGGCGGTCGTGCCGATCGCGCCACCCAGCGAAATGCGCGGATAGAGGTCCGCCGTCGCCACCCCGATCCGCGCCGTGTCGGCGGCGAGGCGGCGTTCGGCGGCGCGGACATCGGGCCGCCGGGCCAGCAATGCGCGACCGTCGCCCACCGGAATCGGCTGGGCCAAATGCGGCGTGGTGACGCTGGCGCGGATATCGGCGGGCAAATCCTGCGGCGTGCGCCCGGTCAGCGTTGCGAGGCGGAACAGGGCAGCATCCCGGTCGGCGGCAAGGCTCGGCACCAGCGCCTTTTGCTGGTCGCGCAAGGCTGTCACCCGGATCACATCGAGCCGATCCGAGCGGCCTGCGTCGAAACGCGCGCCGGTAATGCGGATCGAGCGATCGAGCAGGTCGACCGTGCGCTGCGCCACGGCCAACCGCTCGGCCGAAGAGGTGGCATCGACATAGGCGCGCACCGTATCAGCGACGACCGCCACGCGGACGGCGTCGGCATCCGCCTCGGCCGCGCCCAGGTCGCCGCGCGCCGTCTCGATCGAGCGCTTTACCCGGCCGAACAGATCGACCTCATAGCCGACGCTGAACCCCGCATCGACGGTGCGATTCTCCCGGTCGATGCCGGGGAAGCTCTGCGCCGCTGCCGTCCGGCCATAGGTGACGGTGCCGTCGAGGCCCGTCGAAGGCAGCCGATCCGAGCGCGCGCCGCGCAGGGTGGAGCGCGCCCGCTCCAGCCGCGCCACGGCGACGCGGATGTCAGTGTTGGCGCTCAGCGCGTCGCCGACCAGTCGATCGAGCAGCGGGTCTTCATAGAGCCGCCACCAGTCGCCCTGCGCCTCCGCCGCGCTGACGGCGGGGGTTGCCGTGCCGATAAACGGCGCGGCGGCGGTGGGGGGCGTGACCGGCGGCCGATAGTCGGGACCAGCGGCGCAGGCCGTGAGGGCAGTAGCTGCCAACAGGGCAGCGAACAGGGATTTGGTCATGGTAGGATATCCTATTCGGCCGGTTGCAGCGCGGGAGCTTGGCCGTTCCGCCCGCGACGGGTGAAGCGGTCGCCAAGCGCGCGGCAGACGACATAGAAAGTGGGGGTGAAGAGCAGACCGAAGGCCGTGACCCCGGCCATGCCGAAGAAGACCGCCGTGCCCAAGGCCTGGCGAAGCTCGGCACCGGCCCCTTGCGCGATCACCAGCGGCACTGCGCCCAGGATGAAGGCGAAGCTGGTCATCAGGATCGGCCGCAGCCGGGTGCGCGCGGCCTGCACCGCCGCCTCGACGGGCGAGAGGCCCTGCTGTTCCTCGGCCTGCTTCGCGAACTCGACCACCAGAATAGCGTTCTTGGCAGCCAGCGCGATCAGCACGACCAGGCCGATTTGGGTCAGGATATTATTGTCCATCCCCCGCAGGTTGACGCCCAGCATCGCGGCCAACAGGCACATCGGCACAATCAGGATGATCGCCAATGGCAGCGTCAGGCTTTCATATTGCGCGGCCAGCACCAGGAAGACGAAGAAGACCGCCATCCCGAACACCAGGCCCGCCGTATTGCCCGCCGTCGCCTGCTGATAGGCGATGCCCGTCCATTCCTGCGCATAGCCGGCGGGGAGCGCCGTTTCACCCAGCTTTTCGATGGTGCTCAGCGACTGGCCGGAGGAATAGCCCGGCGCGGTATCGCCATCGACCTCTACCGCAGGCAGCAGATTATAGCGGACGACGCGATAGGGGCCGGTCTTATCCTGGAAGGTGGACAGGGAACCGAGCGGCACCATGGCACCCGAATTGGACCGGGTCTTGAGATTGGCGATGTCTGCCGTCGATCCGCGAAACGCCTGATCCGCCTGTGCCGTGACGCGATAGGTGCGGCCCAGCAAGTTGAAGTCGTTGACGAAGGCAGAACCCAGATAAACCTGCATCGCTTCGAATACCCGTTCCGGCGGCACGCCCAGCAAGTCGGCCTTGCGCCGGTCCACATCGGCGAAGATGCGCGGGGTGGCGACGTCGAACAGGGTATAGACTTGGGCGAGGCCGGGGGTCGTATTGGCCTTGCCGATATAGTCGGTCGCGACCTTGTTCAGCGCGTCATAGCCGCGCCCCTCGCGATCCTCGATCATCGTGCGATAGCCACCGGCCGAGCCGATGCCCTGGATGACGGGCGGCGGCACGAGAATGATGCGCGCCTTGTCATAGTCGCCGATCGCCTTTCCGGCCTGCTCCATGATCCCGGCATAGGTGGCGCCCACTTCCTTGCGTTCGGCAAAGCTGGTGAAGGGGAAGTAGATCGCCGCGGAATTGGGCGCGGCGGTCTGCGATGGACCATGGAAGCCAGCGAACATCACCGCGCCGCGCAACCCCTTGATCGGCAGGATTTTCTCCGCGACCTCGCGCGTCACCTTGTCGGTGCGCTCGAGCGACGCGCCGGGCGGAAGCTGGACCACGGCCAGGAAATAGCCTGATCCTGCGCGGGGATGAAGCCGCTGGGGGTGACCCAAAAGAGCGCGATGGTCGCCGCGATCAGGCCTGCATAGGTGAGCAGCATCTTCTTGGGCCGGGCGACCAGGAAGCGGGTGAGGCTGGCATAGCGGTCGCTCATCCGTTCAAAGCCGCGATTGAAGGCGTCGGCGGCCTTTTGCGGCCACCGCTTCCAGCGCGGGGCGTCCGCTGCTGGTGCGTCATGCCCATGTTTGGGCTTGAGCAACAGGGCTGCGGCGGCGGGCGAGAGGGTGAGCGAAAGCAGCAGCGAAATCACCGTCGCGGTCGAGATGGTGACGGCGAACTGCTGGTAGAAAGCGCCAGAGATTCCGGTGATGAACAGCGTCGGCACGAACACCGCGCACAGCACCAGAACGATCGCGACCAGCGCGCCCGCCACTTCGTCCATCGAGAAGCGTGCCGCCTCCAGCGGAGACATGCCTTCCTCAATATTGCGTTCGACATTTTCGACCACAACGATGGCGTCATCGACGACGATGCCGATCGCCAGGACAAGGCCAAAGAGCGAGAGATTGTTGAGCGAATAGCCGACTGCCGCCAGCATCGTCGCGGTGCCGATCAGCGAGACCGGGATGGCGATGATCGGGATGACCGCCGCGCGCCAATTCTGGAGGAAGATGAGGATGACGAGGACGACCAGGATCACCGCCTCGAACAGCGTATCATACACCGCGTCGATCGACTGGCTGATAAATTCGGTCGGATTGTAGATGACGCTATATTCCAGCCCCTTGGGAAAGCGCTGGGACAGACTGTCCATTTCCGCCTTGACCTTCTCCGCCGCGTCGAGCGCGTTGGAGCCGGGGCGCTGCATGACCGCGATGACGACCGTCGGCTTGCCGGACAAATAGGTGTTGATGCCATAATCCTGCGCGCCCAATTCGACACGGGCGACGTCGGCGACGCGGACCTGATGGCCATCGGCATCCGTGCGGATGACGATGTCGGCAAATTGCTGCGGCTCGCTCAGGCGGCCCTGCATTTCGACGCCCAGCTGAAAGGCTTCGCCGCTGTCATAGGGCGGCTGGCCGATGGCCCCCGCCGACACCTGCACATTTTGCGCGCGCAGGGCGGCGACGATCTCGCCCGCCGTCAGGTTGAGCGCGGCGGCGCGACCGGGATCGATCCACACGCGCATCGCATAGTCGCGCGCGCCGAACAATTGCACGTCGCCCACGCCGTCGAGCCGCGCGAGGCGATCCCGCACCTGCGTCAGGGCGTAGTTGGAGAGGTAATTGCGGTCGAGCGATCCGTCGGGCGACTGGAGATTGACGACCATCAGGAAGTCGGGCGATGTTTTGCGCGTGACGACGCCTAAGCGCTGCACCTCTTCGGGCAGGCGCGGGACAGCGACCGCAACGCGGTTCTGCACCAGCACCTGCGCGGCATCCAGATCGGTGCCGATCTTGAAGGTAACGGTGATCGTGACTTTGCCGTCACCGGTCGACTGGCTGCTGACATAGAGCATGTCGTCGACGCCGTTGATTTCCTGTTCGATCGGCGCGGCGATGGTCTGGGCCACCGTTTCGGCCGATGCGCCGGGATATTGCGCGCTGACCGTGACGGTCGGCGGCACGATGTCGGGATATTGAGCGACGGGCAGCCCGATGAAGGCCAGCGCGCCGACCACCGTGATGATCACGGCGATCACGGCCGCAAAGATCGGCCGGTCGATGAAGAAGCGGGAGAAACGCATGGGCGTTATCCTTGGGAAATGGGTTTAGCGCGCAAAGGTCGCCTGGGCAGCCGCGGGTGCGGCGGCCGGATCGACGGGCGTCACTGGCGTCGGCTGCGGCTTGATGGGTGCGGCGCGTACCGCGACCTTGGTGCCGGGCATCGCCGCCTGGACATTGCCGACGATGACGCGGTCCTGCGGCGTCAGGCCGGACCGGATGATCCGCAGGCCATCCACCACAGGGCCGAGTTCGACCGGCTTTACGGCGACGCTGTCATCCTTGCCCACGACCATCACGGTCTTGCGCGCCTGATCGGACTGGATTGCCGCGTCGGGCACCAGCAAGGCACGGGTCGTGCCGCCGCTGGCAAGCCGCATATTGCCGAACAGGCCGGGGGCGAGGAACATGCCCGGATTGGCAAAGGTCGCGCGGACCCGGATCGTGCCCGAACGCGGGTCGAGGCCGTTGTCGGTGAAGTCCAACTTCCCCTTCCACTTATAGTCGGTTTCATCCTGCAGGCGGACTTCGACGGCGGTCGCGCCATCGCCATCCGCCCGGTCACGCTGTGCCTTGAGGAACAGCGCCTCGGATGCGTCGAAGGTGAAGTAGATCGGATCGAGCGCATTGATCGTCGTCAGCAAAGTCGCGCTGGCGCCGTCGCCACCGGCCACCAGATTGCCGATGTCGATGCGCCGGTCGGACACGCGGCCGCCGATCGGGGCGCGGACCTGGGTAAATTCCATGTCGAGCGAACGCTGGCGGGCGCGCGCCTCAGCAGCGGCCAGTGCGGCCTGTGCGGACTGAAGACGGGCGCGCAGGGCGTCGACTTCGCTCGCGGAAATCGCTTCGTCGCCGGTCAGCCGCTGGACACGGGCATAGTCCGAACGGGCGAGCGCCAAGGTGCTACGGGCGGCGGCTACATTGGCTTGCGCTTCGGCCAGCGCGGCGCGGAACGGACGTTGGTCGATCGTGAAGAGCAACTGGCCCTTGCGCACGATATCCCCGTCGCGGAAGTGAATCGCCGTGACGGCGCCCGCCACGCGCGGCCGTATTTCGACTGTCTGGCTGGGAGCGAAGCGGCCGACATATTCGTCCCACTGCGTCACTTCGCGCGCGAGCGGCGCAGAGATACCGACGGTGGCGATCGGCGTGGCGGCGGCCTGCGCGTCGGGTTGGTCCAGCCATTTCCAGGCTGCACCGGCGACGAGAACCAGCGCGATCGTGGCCATCGCGCCGCTGCGCCGGGACAGGCGCCGCTACTTGGGCGGCGAAACGTCGCTGGCCGTGTCGGCATGGATGGGGGCGAGCATGTTCATGGGCGAACCTTTCGTCCACGGGCGCTGCGGCCCGCGCTGATGGTGGCGAGCAGCAGTTCGAGCTGGTCGGCGGTGAAACCGGCCTCCTGCGCATCGGCAAGGGCGGAAGGGGTGACGGCATAGCCGCGATGCCAGGCCTCGACCGACAGGCGACGCAGCGCCTCCAGCCGTTCGCTGGCCAGCACGGGGCTTGGGCGCGGGCCGAAAATGAGGGCGCTCCATTTGTCCCAGCTGCCGGGCAGGCGCAGGGTGGAGAGCCGGTCGGATTGGGCCAGTGCCACGACCTGCCATTCCAGCGGGTCGAGCGCGGCTGGTTCGGCCGTGTCCGTATTCGACAGGCATGCGGATAGGGGCGCTCCAGCCATGGGCTGGGCGAAATCTATAAAAGCCATGTGTTACGTCCTCCCTGGACGGCACCAGTGATGAAAAGAGCGCAGCCGATCGCACCGACCGGACGCCAATCGAGCGTCCGGCAGATGAGCAAGGGCTGAAACCCACACGCATGCGCGTGGGGCTTTTGAATTGGATTATCGGTGGGGGTACGGTGCCCTATTGGGCTACCGCTATAAGTCGGTCAGGGACCGCCTCTGATGATGGGACAGCGCATAATTCCCTCCCTGAAGCCTGTCGGCTCAGTGGTTCATTTCATACTTAGCGGTATATAATGGCATGTTGCGCCGCGTCAATCGGAATAACATACCGATCGGTAATTATTTATCACGGGTGAATGAAACAGGCTGTCGGGGATGGATGCCTTACCGGCCCGGCCACATGGCAAGGGTGGTTTGCACCAGCCTTTCCAGCGTTTCGCGCGATGCGCCGCCGGAAGCCTGAACCGCCATGCCCTGCATCAAGGTTGAAAGATAACAGGATAATGCATCCGGCTCGACGCCATCTGGCAGGTCGCCTTCTTCCTTGGCTTGCACGAAACGCGCGAGCAAGGCGGCGTTCGACGAAGCGCGACGCTTGAGGACTTCATCGCGGATGCAGTCCGCTTCGGTTACGCCGGCGACCGTGCTGATGACACCCAGGCAGCCCTGCGGCTCGGTATCGCTACATTGCATGGCGAGCGAACCGCGCAGCAGCCGCTCGGCCACGCCGCGCGCCGTAGGGGCTTCCAGCGCCGTCTTCACATAGCAGAGCTTCTCGGTCTCATAGAGGTCGAGCGCTTGCCGGAACAGGCCTTCCTTATTGCCGAAACAGGCATAGAGGCTGGGACGGGTGATCCCCATCGCCTCGGTCAGTTCCGAGATCGACGCCCCTTCATAGCCGCGCCGCCAGAAGACCTGCAGCGCGGCGGCCAAGGCCTGCGCCGGGTCAAATTCACGCGGGCGACCGCGAGACGTGGTTGCAACCTGTTCCATACCGATCGGTATATAGTGTGGCGAAGCGCAAAGGTCCAGAGAACGGCCTGCTTTGCGCAAGACGGGCGCGCAGTGGTTTGACGCATGCGGCAGCGGACGCTACCGCCGCCAACGATGATCGCCCTTCTCTCCCCCGCCAAGACGCTCGATTTCGAGCGCGCGCTCCCGCCGATCGAGGCGTCAATGCCGCATTTTGCCGAGGAAGCGCAAAGCCTCGCGCGGTCGGCCGCCAATCTGACGCAAAAGCGGCTGTCGGAACTGATGCATATCTCCCCGCGCCTCGCCAAACTCAATGCCGACCGTTTCCGCGACTTCGCCGATCTGCCGGAACGACCGGCGCTGTTCGCCTTTGCGGGCGACGTCTATACCGGCTTTGACGTGGACACGCTGGATGAGGTGGGTGTTGCCTTCGCGCAGGATCATCTGCGCCTGTTGTCGGGTCTCTATGGCCTGCTGCGCCCGCTCGACGCGATCCGGCCCTATCGGCTGGAAATGGGCACGCGCTGGGCACCGCGTCACAAATCGCTGACCGACTGGTGGGGCGATCGTATCGCGCAATTGCTGCTGACCCAGCTTGCCGAGGAAGGATCGGGCGTCATCCTCAACCTTGCCAGCCAGGAATATTTTGCGGCGGTGAAGGACAAGCTGCCGGGTGTGCGGGTGATCGAGGTCGATTTTCGCGAACCCGGTCCCAATGGCCCCCGGTTCATCAGTTTCAATGCGAAGCGGGCGCGCGGCATGATGGCGCGCTGGTTGTGCGAACATCATGTCACGGACGTAGATGCGATGCGCGGCTTCGACAGCGACGGCTATCGCTTCGACGCCGATGAGAGCGACGCCGATCGCTGGCGCTTTACCCGGTCATGAGCGGGGGCGGCAAAAGCGCAGCCGTCATCATCGGCGCGTCGGGCGGCATCGGCGGCGCGCTGGAAGCCGCGCTGATCGATGAAGGCCTGTTCGATGTCGTGCATGGGTTCGCGCGATCCCGGCATGGCGACTATCATCTGGACCTGGGCGATGAGGCCAGCATCGCGGCGGCGGCCGCGCATGTCGCCCAAGGCCCTGCGCCCAGCCTCGTCATCGTCGCGACCGGCCTGCTCCATCGGGGCGACCAGCAGCCCGAAAAGGCGCTGTCCGATCTCGACCCGGACTGGCTGGCGCAGCTTTATGCCGTCAACGCCATCGGCCCGACGATCGTGGCGAAACATTTCCTGCCGATCATGCCGAAGGTCGGGCGCACCGTTTTTGCCGCCCTGTCGGCGCGGGTGGGATCGATCAGCGATAATCGCCTCGGCGGGTGGCACGGCTATCGCGCATCGAAAGCCGCGCTCAACATGCTGGTGCGCAACCTTGCGATCGAGGAGCGCCGCCGCAATGATCGCGCAATCGTCGTCACCTTGCACCCCGGTACGGTCGACACCGCATCGTCGCGCCCGTTCCAGGGCAATGTTCCCAAAGGCCAGCTCTCCGATCCAGAGCGCGCCGCATTGCAATTGCTGGACGTTATCGAAGGGTTGAAGGTGCCCGACAGTGGAAATCTGTTCGATTTTCAGGGCGAAGAAGTGCCGTTCTGACAGCGAGGACTATTGCTGTATAGTAAACCGATGTTTCGGCAGGATCATTCCATCGTAATTTTCGCAACTAGCGATTTGATCCGAGACGGAGCCCCGCTAGTTAGTTGCCAAGCGCTCAGCGTGGTGGGCCGGATCGCATCCTCCCACCACGACGAGGCAGGATGACAAAGATACGAATCGTCATTAGGAGCGGAGCACAGCCATCCACGGTATCGCCATGGATGGTTTTATTGTGCTCGCAGTCAGTGTGCGGAGCCGTTCGGCGTCATCGGACTTTTGGATAACAGCGTTACGCGGTGGGACATTCGAATATGGCGGCTCCGGTCGATGTGCGATTGCGCGACTTCTTCGCTTGGGCAGGACCGATCATCGGTCCTGACAAAGCCTTCATCAGACTGACGCTCGTTTATGGCGTCGGCATTGGCCTGTTGTCGCTGGCAACGCCGATATCGGTGCAGATGCTGATCAATTCGGTCGCGAATACGGCGCTGCCCGCTCCCTTGTTCACGCTCGCGGCGATCCTGTTCGGATTGCTGATGATATCAGCGATGCTCGGTGCCCTGCGCATGCATCTGATGGAAATGTTCCGTCGCCGGTTTTTCGCCCGGCTGGTAGCGGACATCACGTTGCGCGCGGTCTATGCGCAAAATCCCTTTTTCCAGGACGAACGACGCGGCGACCTGTTCAATCGCTTTTTCGAATTGATGACGGTCCAAAAAGCGATCCCGTCCCTGCTGATCGGCGGATTCTCCATCCTCCTCCAGGCGAGTGTCGGTTTTGTGGTGACGGCATTCTATCACCCTTCTTCCTGGCGTTCAACGTCGGCTTCATCTTTGCGGTCTGGCTGATCTGGCGCTTATGGTATCGCGGCGCGATGCGGACGTCCGTGGCGCTTAGCTATCGGAAATATGAGGCCGCCCATTGGCTCGAAAGCGTGGGCGGATCGAACGGCTATTATAAATCGAGCCGCCATCTCCATTTCGCCATGGACCGATCGGAGGAGGCGACCGCAGCCTATGTGAAAGAGCATAAGGCGCATTTCCGCTATGCCTTTCCGCAGAGCGTCGCGCTGCTGATCCTCTATGCGGCGGCCAGTGCCGGACTGCTGGCTTTGGGTGGCTGGCTGGTCATTCAGGGGCAATTGTCGATCGGCCAGTTGGTCGCGGCCGAACTGATCCTGTCGAGCATCTTCTATGGAGCCGCGCAGTTGGGGCCGTATCTTGATGGCTTTTACGACCTTGTCGCCGGGGTCGAGGAACTCTCGTTGATCCTTGCCATTCCGCAGGAACAGGTGCCCGAACTCAAGCCGGGTGCGGCGAGGCCAGCCCATGGCGCGCTCGTGCTGCATTCCGTCCGCGCGCCGATCGGCCGGGACGAGGCGGAAATCGACATCGTCATTCCCGGTGGCAGCCGCCTGATCGGTGCGGCCGATCCCGATATGGACCGCCTGCTGGCAACGCTGTTGAAACGGCATATCAGGCCGACCAGTGGCATCATCACCTTGGGTGGCGCGGACATAACCTCGCTCGATATGTATCAACTTCGCAGCGACGTGATCGTCCTTAATCGTCCGACGATCGTGGAAAGTTCGATCCGCGATTATCTCTCCCTCTCGCGGGCTCAGGACGACTCCGCAGGCATTATGGATGCGCTGCGCGCGGTGGGCCTCGACACACGGATCGCGTCTCTCCCCGATGGCATGGATACGCGCCTTTCCTCGACGGGCTGGCCTTTGGCGCTGGTCGAAATCATGCAGTTGAAGCTGGCGAGCGCCCTGCTCGCCCAGCCACGTATCCTCGTCTTGTCCGCCCTTTACGACATGGTGCCGGTCGATCATCTCGAAGCTGCCTTCGCCATGCTGAAAGGCAAACCGGTGACCATTCTCTATTTCTCCAGCCGCCCGCACGACATCACGCTGGACGGCTGGCTGTGGCTGGGCCGCAAGGAACAACGGCTGGTCGGCGACCGAGACAGTTTGGATGCGCTGCGCAATGGCGCTGGCAAGGAGGCTGGCGATGCCGTTTCGCGCTAATCACCTCTCCCACTTCAAAACCCTGGCAAGCATCCGCCCGCCGCGCGTGACCCGCGTGCTGGCGTGGATGCTGATGGTTACGATTGTTGGCTGCATCCTATTCATGATCTTCGTGCCCTGGGTGCAGACCGCGCCGGGAACCGGTGCCGTCATCGCGCTCGATCCGCGCGACCGGGTGCAGAATATCACCGCGCTCGTGCCCGGCCGGATCGAACAATGGTATGTCACCGACGGCAGTTTGGTGAAGCGCGGCGATCCGATCGCGCGGATCAGCGACAATGATCCCAATCTGCTCGACCGCCTGCGCGCGGAACGGGCGCAGGCCGATGTCGAAATCGTTGCGGCCCAGCAAGCGATGCGCGTCGCGCAACTGGATGTCGCGCGCATGGAAACCCTGTATCGCGAAGGACTGGCGCCCCGGCGCGACTATGAACTCGCGCAGATCAAGGTCAGCGACTATGCCGCGAAGGTCGCACAGGCCAAAGCGGACCTCACCCGCGTGGACGTCAGCCTCAATCGCCAGTCGGTGCAGACGATCCGCGCGCCGCGCGACGGGCGCGTTTTGCGGATCCAGGGCGGCGATAATGCGACCATGGTCAGCGCCGGCGACATCGTCGCTACCTTTGCCCCCGAAGAGTCCCAGCGTGTCGTCGAACTCTATGTCGATGGCCGCGACGTGCCGCTGATCCACCTTGGCCGTCGGGTTCGGCTGGAATTTGAAGGCTGGCCCGCCATCCAGTTCAGCGGTTGGCCCTCCGTCGCGCAGGGCATGTTCGATGGCAAGGTGCGCGCCATCGACGTGTCGGCATCAGCCAATGGCCTGTTCCGCGTGATCATCGAACCCGCTGCGGACCGGCCGCCATGGCCGCAGGAACCCTATGTCCGCTTGGGTGCCAAGGTGCGCGGCTGGGTATTGATGGATACCGTCAGTATCGGCTTTGAACTGTGGCGTCAGCTCAACGACTTCCCGCTGCAGTTCCAGCGGCCCGGCAATGTGCCTGACGCTTCGGCGACGAATGCGACCGACGCCAATGCCAATGCCAATGCCAAGTAAGCGTCTGTTCGCCCTTGTCGTGCTGATGGCGTCGGCTGCGCCTGCCTTCGCGCAGGATATCGCACCGTTGCCCACGCGCGCCGTCGTCGCGCCGCAGTCCGGCCCGCTGCGCTTGGAGGATGTGCTGGCGTCCTCGCGGCAGCACGCGCCGCAGGTGCTCGAAGCGCTGGCGCGTGTGCGCGGCGCGCAGGGCAAGCGCCTGTCGGCCGAAGGCGCATTCGACACGGTCTTCTCGGCCGCCGCCGACACCCGCCTGACCGGCTATTATGATAGCCGCTATGCCGAATCGAAGCTGACGCAACCGCTCGAACAATGGGGTGGCAATGTCTATGGTGGCTATCGCATATCCGACGGACGCTTCCCCATTTATGAGGACAAAAGCTACACCAACCAGTTCGGCGAGATAAAGGCAGGCGTCGTGCTGGCGCTGCTGCGCGACCGGGCCATCGACGATCGGCGGTTCAACCGGACGCAGGCTGAAGCCGACATCGCGCTGGCCGATGCCGATCGTCTGTTCATTGCGATCGGCGTGCAGCGGCGGGCGCTGGACGCCTATAATCAATGGGTTGTCGCGGGCGAGCGGCTGGACATCGTGCGCAACCTGCTGGCGCTGGCGCAGGATCGGCAAAAGGGTCTGGACCGACAGGTCACGCTGGGGCTGCGTCCGCGCATCATCCTGACCGAAAACCAGCAGAATATCCTGCGGCGGCAGACATTGGTGGTGCAGGCGGAACAAGCGCTCGCGATTGCCGCCAACAACCTGTCCCTCTATTGGCGCGACGTCGATGGGCGACCCGTCATACCGTCGCCTGCGCAACTGCCGTCCGACCTGCCCGAACCCCTGCCCCTGCCGGTGGATCCCAAATCGGCGCTGTCGATGCGGCCGGACCTGCGCACGATCGACGTGCGGATGCAGGTGGCGCGCGATCGGCTTGCGCTGGACCAGAATGCGCTGCTGCCGCGCCTCGACCTCAACGCCGAAGCGTCGCGCGACATCGGGCCGATCGGCGAAGGTGGTCGGTCGCGCGACGGCACGGATACGCGTATAGGACTGACCTTCACCGTGCCGCTCCAGCGGCGCGCGGCGCAGGGCCGCATCCTCCAGACCCAGGCGGAAATCGAGGCGGCGATGCTGCGCGGCCAGGGGCTGAGAGAACAGATCATCGCGGAAATCGACACGATCGGCGTCGCCGTCGATGCGACCGAGCGGCTATTGGTGCTGGCGGGCGATGAACAGGCGCGTGCGCAGGACATGGCGCAGGCCGAACGCCGCCGGTTCGAAATGGGCGCGAGCGACTTTTTCCTGGTCAATATCCGCGAGGAAGCGGCCGCCGACGCGGCATTACGCAAACTGGATGCGGCCTATCGCCAGTTGATCGCCCATGCCGACCTGGCCGCCGCCAGCGCGGACACCGACGCATTGGGATTATAATCCGTCAGGTCGTTAGCCGCGCCCGATTGACGCGCAGGGTGACGATCAGGCCGGATTGCGGCCATTCATAATCGATGGTGCCGCCCAAATTTCCGCTCACGCTGCGCTGGACCAATTTGCTGCCAAAGCCGCCTTCGCCATCCGGCTCACGCACTTCGGGTCCGCCATGTTCCAGCCAGGTCAGGATGACATCCTCGCCTTCGTTCATGCTGGAAACGTCCAGCGTGCCGGACTGAGAGGACAAGGCCCCATATTTCATCGAATTGGTGGCCAGTTCGTGAAGAACGAGGGCCAGTCCCGTCGCGGCATTTTCGCCGACGCCCATCCGCTCGACGGCCACCCGGATGCGGCCCTTGAACGCGCCCATATCATCATAGGGGGCCAGCAGGACGGACAGAAGATCGCCCAGCAGTGCGGCATCCCCCTGTCCATTGGGTAGCGGCCGCACCAGATCATGGGCACGGCCGAGCGCTGTCAACCGCTCGGTCAGTTCGCGCGCCATATCCTCCGTGCTGGCGGCGGCGCGCGACGAAATGGCGGTCAGGCCGGACGCTATGGCGAGAAGATTCTTGACCCGGTGGCTCATTTCGCCAGCCAGCAGTTCATGCCCCTCTTCGGCCTGCTTGCGGCCGGTCACGTCCAGGAAGATGCCGAACATCGTCCGCCCGACGATGCCGTCATCCTCCCCCTGCCCGCGCGCGGCGATCCACCGCACTTCGTCGCCAATCAATATGCGGAAATCTATCTCATAGGAGCCAAGAATCGCGCGTGTCGCGTTGAAGGCGGAGCGGACCCGGTCCCGGTCTGCAGGATGGATGCGCGCCGACAGCTTTTCGAACGTCACCTTTTCGCCCTGCGGTACCCCCCATAAATTGAAGCCCAGATCGTCCATCGTGAAGGCGTCGGTGTCGACATTCCAGGCCCACAGAGCGACCCCGGCGGCAATATTGGCACGACGCAACTGTTCGGGTTGCCATTCATGCGCCTTGGGTATCTCTTGAACCAATTACATTCCCCGATCACTCTACGCGCCTGCACCCCTACCACAGCGAAAATGCAGCGGGGAAATAATCCCATAAGATGCAGGTTTAACGATCAGGGTTGCAGTGGGTGAATGCGTTCGAGCCGGTCGGCCAGTTCCGCGTTGCGGAATGGTTTGGTGAGGCGCGGCAGATCGGGCGCGATCCCCTCCGCCTCGGCATAGCCCGACACGATCAGCACGGGTATTTCGGGTAGGCGGGTCCGTAGGCTGCGCGCCAGTTCCTCCCCATTCATGCCCGGCATCAGATGGTCGGTCACCAATATGGCGGGCACCACGCCGCCTTCGATCAGTTGCAAGGCTTCTTCGGCCGATCCGGCTTCGACCACGTCATAACCCAGATCATTCAGCATGTCGCAGTGCTCATCCGCACCAGATCCTCGTCATCGACCAGCAACGCCGTGCCGCGCGCCATCGGCGCACGGGGCAGCATCAGCACCTTGTCGTCGTCCCCGACCATATCCGGGCTGATCGGCAACCACAGATCGACCGTGGTCCCCTTGCCGAGCGCACTCCTGATGGTCAGCCCGCCACCCAGTTGCGCCGCCAGGCCATGCGCCATGGACAGGCCAAGGCCGGTGCCCTTGCCTATGCCCTTGGTCGAGAAGAAGGGTTCGATCGCCCGCGCCTGCGTTGCTTCGTCCATGCCGACGCCTGTGTCCGCAACCGACAGCCGGATATAATGGCCCAGACGCAGACCGGCGGGATGTTGGCCCCGCACGCTGGTACAGCTCGCCGAAATCGTCAGATCGCCGCCAGCAGGCATGGCATCGCGGGCGTTCACGCTAAGGTTCAGGATCGCCATCTCCAACTGGTTCGCATCGGCTTTGGCAGGCGGCAGACTGTCGGCGATGGCGATCCGCAGATAGATTTTCGGGCCGATCGTGCTGCTCACCAGCCCGGCCATACCTTCGACCAGATCATCAAGCGCAACCGCCCTTGGCTGCAGCGGTTGCCGCCTAGCAAAGGCCAGCAGCCGCTGTACCAGCGTCTTGGCGCGCTCGGCCGACTGCAGCGCGCCGTCGATCAGGCGCCGTTCCCGATCATTGCCAAGGCCCCGGCGCATCAAAAGGTCGAGCGACCCGATGATCGGCGTGAGCAGATTATTGAAGTCGTGGGCGACGCCACCCGTCAACTGGCCCATGGATTCCAGCTTTTGCGACTGACGCAAGGCCTCCTGCGTTTGCAGCAGTTCGTTTTCGCGCGCTTGTCGTCGCTCAGGTCACGGCCGATCGCAATAAAATTCATACCGTCTGGTTCGGGCGATACGGTCCAGCCGATCGGCGTCCAGGCCCCCTCCATGGTCGCGATCCGGTTTTGAAAGCGCGTTGGATGGCCCGTCTTATTCATGGCCTCGATGGCGTCGAGCGTCACGCCCACATCATCGGGATGCATGAAATCGACATAGGGCGTAGCCAGCAGATGCGCCTCGGGCCAGCCCAGCACACGGGTCCAGGCTGGATTGACAGCCGCCATGCGCCCTGCGAAATCGGCGCGGGCCAGCATATCTTCGGACAGTACCCATAGCCGGTTGCGCTCCGATGCTTCGGCTTCGCGCCGGGCGCGTTCCGCCAAAATCTGTTCGGTCGTTTCAACGCAGGCGCAGAACAAGCCGATGACCGCGCCGGCCGCATCGCGCACCGGCGTGTAGGAAAAGGCGAAATGCGCTTCCCTTGGCCGACCCGGACGATCGAGCATGAGTTCGATATCGTCCATATGAACGGGTTCACCCGCTGACACCTTGGCGAAGAGCGGCGCAATGTTGCTGCGAATCTCAGGCCAAACGTCGAGAAAGGGGCGTCCAAGCGCAGCCGGATGCCGGTCGGCCAGCATCGGCGCATAGCGATCATTGTAGAGCAGAATATGATCATCGCCCCAGCCGATGAACATCGGTTGATCGGCCGACAGCATGAGCGCGACCAGCGTCTTCAAAGGCTGGGGCCAGCTTTGGGGCGCGCCGAGCGGCGTCGCCGACCAGTCAGTTGCGCGGACAAGCGCGCCCGTCATCCCGCCGCCCGACAGGAAGTGCATGTCCTGTCCGCAGTCCGTCGTGGCAGCGCTATCATTCATAATCTGGGCGATCCGTTGGTCTTCTCAATCATCTGATCTTTGCGAACCGATGCGAGCGGCGACGGTTCCGTCCCTGCCTCTAAAGGCACTGTTTTTTCCAGCATCTTTCAGCCATTTGCGTCGGCATGGCGGCAAAAGGTGGCGGCGTTTTCAAAGCGATGGTAAGACGGGGGAAGGCAGACACAGATATGATACTCGCTCCCCCCCGGCCCGGCATCTATGTCCGTGGCACAGAAACGGTCGATCAAATCCTCAAGGCCGCGCTCGACGTGCTGATCGACGAGGGGGCAGACGCCTTCACCTTGCGCCGGATCGCCGCCCGGTGCGACATGAAGGTCGGCAATGTCAGCTATCATTTCCCGCGCAAGGAAATGCTGATCCAGGTCATGCTCGACGATCTGGTCGACTCCTATGGCGCGGCACTCGACCAGACAGTGCGCAAGCCAGGCCTGACCGCCGAAGAGCGGCTAAAACGAATCATCCTCCTGTGCCTCGACGATATTCAGACCAAGCGTACCACCCATTTGTTCACCGAATTATGGGCGCTGGCCAATCATAGCGAATTCGTCGCCGATCGCGTCCGCGCCTTTTATCAGCGCGTACATGGCGCGATCGGCGAATATGTCGCCCAACTCAATCCCGCTCTGTCCCCCGACGACGTGCATAGCGTGGCCCTGTTCATCAGCGCGTCGATGGAAGGATCGACGCCGTTCCTGGGGCATAATAAGCCCTGGGCGGGCAAGATGCCTGCTTTCACCGCGCTTGCCGCTACGTCATTCATACACCTCGCCAAGACGGTGACATCGCGCGATATTGCAGGATTGGTCGCCGAACCGGCGTGATCTCGGTGGTGCGCGCGCTTTGTTGCGGTGCAGAAATAAATTCGCCAATGACCCCGTTAAGCGCTTGACCGATCCCGGACATCTGTCCAGACTTTGATCCAGCGCTGGGGGGCTTGGACAGCATGAGTCCGCAGGTCCGCTCGCCGCACACAGGGGGATCAGGCCAGATGTCGAGGACCGCCACCAGGGCAATATTCGCTGCCACCGCGCTATGTTGGACGCTGTTCGCGACCGCCGCACAGGCAGCGCCCGCCGCCGAGACCGACGCCGTGCCGGAAGCGGAAACGTCCGACGTGATGACCATCCCGCCGCCCAAGCCGACCTGGTTCTTCGTCGATGGCGGATGGGACATGGCAGGCACGAGCATCTTCGACGGGGAAACCGGCAAGATGAAGGGCATGGTCGAAACCCGACGCCTGGCCGACTTCGCGATCGATCCATTCGGCAAATATTATTATGTCTCCGAAACCATCTGGTCGAAGGGGGATCGCGGCACGCGGCAGGATATGGTGTCGGTCTATGACAGCCAGACGCTGAACCTCGTCACCGAAATCCCCCTGCCCGGCCGCATCCTGATCGGCTCGCGCAAGAATAATTTCATCATCAGCGACGATGGCAAGACGGCCTATATCTATGATTTCAGCCCTGCCTCCGGGGTCAATATCGTCGACCTGGCAAAGCGCAAATTCGTGACGGCGATCGAACTGCCGGGTTGCGCCAGCCTGATGCCCAATCCCGGCGTCGGCTTTTCCGCGCTCTGTTCGGACGGGTCGCTCGCCACGGTGGCGATCAAGGGGACCAAGGCGGATATCACCCATAGCGCGCCGTTCTTTTCGGCCACGGACGATCCGATCTTCGACAATTTCACCTATGACAAGCGCAAGAAGGAAACGACCTTCCTCACTTATACCGGCCAGATCTTCCAGGCGAAGCTGGGCGCGACCCCGACCATTGCTGCGCCCTTTTCGATCCAGGCGGCAGCGGGCATTCGCCCCGGCGAAACCAAGCCGCTGGAACTCAACTGGTATCCGGGTGGAAGGCAGCCGATGGCGCTGCATCGGCCGTCGGGCCATTTGTTCGTGCTGATGCATATGGGGGAATATTGGACGCACAAGGCATCGGGCACCGAAGTGTGGGAGGTCGATCTCGCCACGCAAAAGGTCGTCAAGCGCCGCGCGCTCAAGGAGCCGATGAACAATATCGAGGTGTCGCAGACCGACCAGCCGCTGCTGTTCATGAATGGCGAGGAGGCCAGCGCCATCGTCATCGACCTTGCGACCGGGGAAGAAAAGCATAAGATCGAACGGGCCGGTGGCAGCACCATCACGGTCGCGGACCCATCCTGACCATGGAACTGGGCCTCGCGATCATCGGCCTTGCGGCGTCGATCGGCATTGGCCTGATCCTGCTGCTGTCCGGCGTTGAAAAGCTGCGGCACCGCGCGATGCTACCGGGCGTGATCGCCAATTATCGGCTGCTGCCCCCGGCTTTGGTCGCACCCGCCGCGCTGCTGCTGCCGGTTGCGGAACTGCTGATCGGGTGTGCGCTGGTCCTGGGCTTCACCTCCCTCCCCGTCGTGCTCGCCATGGCCTTGCTCGCTCTGTTCGCGCTGGCGATGGCGATCAACATCACGCGGGGGCGCAGCCATATCGATTGCGGGTGCGGGCGGTCGCAACTGCGCCATTCGATCGGCTGGCCGCTGGTCGCGCGCAATCTCGTGCTGGCGTTCCTGCTCGCGCCGCGCCTGTGGCCTGCGCCGACCCTGTCCGCCATCGACATCGGCACCGCCATTGCGGGCGGTCTCGCCATCGCACTTGCCTATCCACTCTATACCGCCATCGGGGCTTTGATCGCGTCGCCCGCCGCCTACCGGAGATAAGCATCCATGCTGACATCGCTCATCATCTCGCAAATCCTGTCCTGGGTCGTGATCCTGGGGCTTGGCGTGGCGCTGCTCGCCCTCGCGCGGCAGGTGGGCGTGCTGCATATTCGCGTAGCCCCCGCAGGTGCGCTGACCACCAGCGGCGGCCCGGCGGTGGGCGACGCCACGATCAAGATCGAGGCGCGGTCGATCGACGGCGTGCCGGTGACGGTCGGCGGTCATGCCCATGACGTGCCGTTGCGGCTGCTGATGTTCGTGTCGGCGCAATGCCCGCTTTGCAAGGCCGTCATTCCGATGGCCAAATCCTTTGCCCGCGACGAGCGTGTCACGCTGACCTTCGTCGGCGATGACGATGCCGCCGTGCAGCGCGCCATGATCGCGCAGCACGGGCTGGAATCCTATATGTTCGTCAACGGCCCCGATGTCGGTCAGGCGTTCGGCGTCGCCAAGCTCCCCTTTGCGGTGCTGCTCGATGCCGAGGGCACGATCCTGTCCAAGGGGCTGGTCAATAGCCGCGAGCATCTGGAAAGCCTGGTCGTCGCGCATGAAATGGGGATCAAGACGGTGCAGGATTATATCGGATCGTTGAAGGCACAGGCGCCTGAACGGCCAAAGGGGGCAGTGACATGAAGAGGTTCAACGCCGACGCCATGGGCGAAAAACTGCTGCGGCGGCTCGCCGGGGGCAGCTCGCGCCGCTCCATGCTCTCGCGCCTGGGGGCGGCGCTGGTGGCCGCGCCCGTTTTCCCGCTCTTGCCCGTCAGCCGCGCGGAGGCAGCCAAGCCCGATCGGTCGCCCGAAGCCAAGACCGGCTTTGCCCGCAACGCGCAGACCAAGGACGATACGAAGTGCGACTATTGGCGTTATTGCGCCATCGATGGCGCGCTCTGCACCTGTTGCGGCGGCGGGCTGCATAGCTGCCCGCCCGGCGCTGAACCGTCGCCCGTGTCCTGGGTCGGCACCTGCATCAACCCGGACGATGGCAAGCCTATCTGATCGCTTATCGCGACTGTTGCGGCAAACCCGCCTGCGGCCAGTGCGGCTGCGACAATACCGACCGCGAAACCCAGCTTTACATGCCGCAGCTCAACAATGACGTCATCTGGTGCTTTGGCACCAGCAGCATGGAATATCATTGTTCGACGGCGGTGATGGTGGGCGCGGCCAGCTGAGGGCTAGGATTTGCGCAGGCTTTTGACGGGATCGCTTTTGCTGCTCGGTGTGGTCGGCATCGGCCGCGCCGCGCTGCCGCCGATGGGGCCGTTGCCCGACGCGATCACGACCCGGATCTGGCGCGCTCCGACTATGCCGAACATTGCGGCGGTTGCCATGGGATTCAGGGCAGCGCGGCCCCGGCGCAACTGCCCGAACTGCGCGGCCGGGTCGGCTGGTTCCTCTGTACGCCGCAATCGCGCGCCTACCTCATCCGCCTGCCCAACATTGCGCACAGCCGCATTACCGATAATCAGCAGCTGGCCGACCTCGTCAATTTCATGGTGTTTGGCCTCGGCGGTCCCAGCGTGCCCGCCGGGGCCAAGCCATTCTCGGCGCAAGAGGTCGCGCGTGAGCGGAAATTCGCCCTCTCTTCCGCCTCGCTCAAGGCCGAGCGCGCCCGCTATGTCGAAGTCGCGATCAAGCAATGCGGCGCGCCCAGCGCCATGCGCCTGCTCTATCCCGGCCAGAAGCGCTAAGACATTCCGCCAAAAATACTGCCGCCGGATCGCTGACCCGGCGGCATTGTCATGCGATGATAAGGCCCGTCAGAATTTCTGCCCGAAGCGCATGCCGAAAAATTGCGGCTTGATCGTAAAGGTCCGCGCCGAGCCGGAACAGAAGTCGATCGAGCAGAAGGTGTTCTTCGTCAGTTCCCCGCGCTTGTCGAAGGCATTCTGGATGAACAGGGTCAGGCTCCAGCTATCCTTCTTGATGCCCCCTGAAAAATCGAAGCTGACAAAGCCCTTGGTATTGCCGAGCAGCGCATTGCTGGCGACGTTCAGATCCTGCGTCGCGCCGGTCTGATAGAGCGCTGCGCCCTGAATATAGGCGGCATAATCGCCCATATAGGTGTCGTAGCGGATTGACGTCGTGCCCTTGAATTTGGGCTGACGCGGCAGGCGCGTGCCATCGGCAGCGGCGACCTGGGGCGTGGGAGGATCGGAGTCCGGCACGAACTCGCCCAATGTGCAGGTCGATAATTGGGATATGCTTGCCGTGTCGCGATCCAGCGCGAAATTGCAAAAATTGCCCTTCAGCTTGCCATCATTATAGGCACCGGAGGTCGAGATCGTTACCTTGCCAAGCTTCAGATCCGCATCATATTCGACGCCCTTGACCACCGCCTTGCCCGCATTGCCGGTCATGCCGGCCCCCTGCGCACCGGACACGACGACGCCATATTGGATATTATTCCATTTTTCATAATAGACGGCGGCATTGAAACGGAACATGTTGTTCCACGTTGTCTTGACGCCCAGTTCGAAATTGGTGAGCGTTTCGGACTTGAACGGGGCGACGTCCACCGGACCGAAGTTACGAATACGCAAGGGCCGGTTGAAGCCGCCGGGGCGGAAGCCCGTCGAGTAATTGGCATAGACCATCTTGTCCGGCTGAAATTGCCAGTCGAGCGCCACCTTATGCGTCTCGCCATCCTCTTTGTAGCGCCCGGTCTGGTCGTCCGCGCGGAAATTGGTGTTGAGGCATTGCAGGCGCTCTGCCGGGAGCGGCGTCGGGCAGCCCATTTCGCCTGTTGGAACATAGATGGAGGTGATGGTATTCGCCGCCGACCCCGCCACGCCCGCAAAGCCCTTGACCGCATAATCGGTCCAGAAATAGCGGATGCCACCGGTGATCTTGAGCGTCGGGGTGATGTTGTAATGCCCCTCGGCGAAGATCGCCGTATCATTATAGACCTGGTTTTGCTCAACGAAATAGAAGGCGTCCCCCTTGACCGCCTGCGTGCCCAAAATCATCGTGCCCAATGGATTGCCATTGGCATTGATAACATTGCTCGTATCGAAGAAGGGATTGCCGTCTTCGTCATAATCGATCCCGTACATGCCCGGCACACCGATCAGCCCACCCGGCACATCGCCGCCACCGGTTTGGGTGTAGCCGGTGATCGTATCCAGTCCGCGGATCGCGTAAGAGGTGTTGGTCTCGTTCTTCTGCCGCTGGTAGAAGGCGCCGATCGTCACATCGATCGGCCATTCCTTGGGTGTCGTTATCCGCAATTCCTGCGTGAACTTGTTGCGGTGCGTGTCCGCATGATAATATTGCGTCGGTCGATCAGCGAACATTGCTGCGCCGCGCCCGACCCGGTGCAATTGTCGAAAAAACTGCAGATAGCTCTCATAGCCTGCGCCAAAGCCATCATAGGTGACGGTATAATAGGTATAATCGTTGAGCGTCCGGGTCCGGCGTTTGAAATAGCCCGTCGCTGAAACAATGTCCCAGTCGCCGATATGACCATGGATGCTCAGCGCCGCCTGATACCAGCGGTCATCGTTGCGGGTCTTGTCATAATCATGGACTTCCAGGTCGCCGACGCGCGGGTCGAAACCGAAATAGCCATTGGCGACCTGCTTTTGCGCCGTGATTTCCGGCGTGATCGCCCAGCCATCGACCGGCTCCCACAGCAGTTGCAGGCGACCGCCAAATTCCTTGATCGTGTTATAATCATCCTTGGCGATGTCTGAATTGTCGAGATTGAAGAAGGTCGCCGGATTATTGTCGCCCAGCGTATAGACCGCCGGCGCGCCATTATTGAGCAGGCCGTTATTGGGTGTATTGTCGATATAGCCGCCATCGCGGCGATAATAGCCCATGGCGCGCACCGCCATCGTATCGCTCAGCGGCACGTTGATGTAGGATTCCAGCTGCCCGCCAAAATCGCCCTTGCCATATTTATTGGCTTCGACGTCATAGCCGAATTCGAATTTGTCGAGCTTGGGCTTGTTGGTGATCAGGCGTATGGTGCCCGCCAGTGACCCCGCGCCATAAAGCGTGCCCTGCGGCCCCGCCAGCGCCTCGACCCGTTCCAGATCATAGGCATGAATATCGGGCACTTGCGTGCCAGTTATCGGGATATCATCGAGATAATAGCCGACCGACGCATAGGCACCGCCCGCAGGCACGATGCCGCGGAAAAACGCGGTATTGCGGCCCGGCCCGATGCCTTCGAAGGATACGGAGGGCAACAGGGCGGCGAAATCGCTCAAGCCCTTCACCTGGCGCTCCGCCAGCGTCTCGGCACCCAGCGCCAGCATGGAAATCGGCACTTTCTGGATGCTCTGCGCGCTGCGTGTCGCGGTCACGACGATTTCGCTCAGACCCGATGATGGATCGGCGGCATCGGCGCCAGCGGCTTGTGCCGGTGCTTCCATCTGGGCAAAGGCTGGCGCGGCAAGCGCCAATTGCGTCAGGCATGTGGTCGCCCCAAGCGCGCACAGCATGCGCACCCGTCGCGAGCCCAATATGATGGCCATGATAGTCCCCCCTTATATGCGTTGCGTCCCCGCCTCTCCCATTCCAGCGCCCGGCAACCGGGTCTCAACCTTGATTAAGCATCACGCACGCACGCCTTCGCCGCGCCGAAGACACGCAAAAAAMCCCCTGCCCGAAAGACGCATCTTTCAGGGTCGCGGCCGACTATCGACCGCGCCGAACAAGCCTTATTTTATGAAACAGTTCGCTCACGCAGCAATTCGAACGACTGTCCTAAATTGGATACTGCCATCCAGACGGGCGCTGTCAAGCGGGTGAAATCGTCTTTTTTGAACTTTTATGACGCACCCACTCGACGGCGCGTTGCAATCGGCATAGCATTTTGTGCAATCGCACAATTTTCGGGGTGCTATGGGAAACGGGTCTGCCGCTGCCGCAACGGGCACCATCGAATCCGCGCTGACACAGCTTGCTGATTTGGTCGAGACGCGTCCCGATCTCGCGCTGACGCAGGCGCAAGCCCTCCTCGCCCGAACCGGCGGCCTGCCGCAGGCGGAACTGCTCGCCTGCCAGGCGTTGCGGCGGCTGGACCGCCCCGAAGACGCCCTGCCCCGCCTCGCCGCCCTTGGTCGCCTGTATCCGCGCATCCCGGCCGTGCTATGGGAATTGGCCCAGGCCGCCGATGCGGCGGGCGACACCGTCCAGGCCATCGCCGCGCTGGAAGCGCTGACCCGGCAACAGCCATCGGTCGCGGGCGGCTGGTTCCTGCTGGCCCGGCTGTTGCGCACGGTGGGCCGCGAGACGGATGCCTGGCGCGCCGACCTGTCGGGCATCCACGCTTCGTCGCGCGATCGCGATCTGTTGGAAGCCGCGATCGCGATGAACGAAGCCCGGTTGGACGAAGCCGAAGCGATCCTGACGTCCAGGCTCGACCGCCTGCCCGATGACGCCGCCGCCAGTCGCCTGCTGGGCGAAGTCTGCTGGCGGCGCGGCGACATGAGCCGGGCGCTGGCGCTGGTAGAGCGCGCCGTCACGCTGGCCCCCGGCTTCGACCTAGCGCGCGACTTCCTGATCCGGCTGCTGCTCCAGAATAACCGCTTGCCCGAAGCGCTCGCGCATGCCGAGATATTGGGTGCGTCCCCACTCAAAAATCCCGGCTATGCCCTGATCAAGGCGTCGGTCCTTGTGCGGCTGGGCGATCAGGATGGCGCGCGGGCCATTTACGAACGCCTGCTCGCGGAGCAGCCCGACCAGCCGCAGGTGTGGCAGAATCTCGGCCATGCCTTGAAGACGCTGGGCAAACAGGCCGATGCCGTCCACGCCTATCGCAAGGCGGTTCGCTATCGCCCGACCATGGGCGAAGCCTGGTGGAGCCTCGCCAACCTCAAGACCGTCAAGTTCGATGCGCAGGACATTGCAGCGATGGAACAGGCGCTTGCATCCTTGAAACCCGACGTGGCGGACGGGCAGGAGGACTTGTTCCACCTCCATTTCTCGCTCGGCAAGGCGTTCGAAGATGCGGCCGATTATGCCGCCGCCTTCCGCCATTATGACGCGGGCAATCGCCTGCGCCGCACGATGGTGCGCCATGATGCCGACGAATTTTCCGCCGAAGTGCGCGCCACGGCCCAGACCTTCACCGCGTCCTTCATCGCCGCACGCGGCGCAGGCGGTTGCCCCGCACCCGACCCGATCTTCATCGTCGGCCTGCCCCGTTCCGGCTCCACGCTGATCGAGCAGATCCTCTCCTGCCACAGCCAAGTCGAAGGCACGATGGAACTGCCCGACATGATGGTCATCGCCAGCCGCCTGCAATCGCGGGTGGATGACGGCGAATTTCCCGACTTCGCCGCCATGGTCGCCGCGCTGACGCCTGCCGACCGGCTGCGCCTGGGTGAGGAGTATATCGACGGCACGCGCGTCCATCGCCATAGCGCCAAGCCGCATTTCATCGACAAAATGCCCAATAATTGGCAGCATGTCGGCCTGATCCACCTCATCCTGCCCAACGCGAAGATCATCGACGCGCGCCGCCATCCGATGGGGTGCTGCCTGTCGGGCTGGAAGCAGCATTTCGCGCGGGGCCAGGCCTTCACTTATGATCTGACCGACATCGGCCGCTATTATCGCGACTATGTGGCGCTGATGGCGGCTTATGACGCGGCCGCGCCGGGGCGCGTGCATCGCCTGATCTACGAACAGATGGTTGCCGATATGCCGGGTGAGGTCGATCGGCTGCTGGCCTATCTGTGCCTGCCGTTCGAAGCACAATGCCTGGACTTCTGGCGCAGCGACCGCGCGGTGCGGACCGCCAGTTCCGAACAGGTGCGCCAGCCCATCTATGCCGATGGCGTCGATCATTGGCGGCGGTTCGAACCCTGGCTTGGCCCCTTGGCCGATGCGCTGGGGCCGCTGGTCACGACCTATCGCGCGCCGCAGCCGCTATAGAATCCGCGCGAATCCTGCGACACCCTGGGTGGGGGTGCTCGGTTCCAGCACTTGCAACGGCACAGGGACCAGCGCCTCGGCGGTGCCGACGCCTCCGAACATCGCCTCGATCGTGCGCACGCACAGGGCGACGCCATCGTCGGCGAGCCTATACCACACCTGCTTGGCTTCCTTGCGATTCTGGACCAGGTCGGCGCGGCGCAATTCGGCCAATTGCTGGCTGAGCGCTGGCTGGCCGATGCCGGTGATCTCGGCGATCTCGCCCACATTGCGTTCGCCGCGCAACAGGCAGGACAGGATCATCAACCGTTGCGGCTGGGCGAACACCTTGATCTTTTCAGCCGCCGTCGCCGCGGCATCGCGATCGCCATAGAGGGCGCTCATGCGGATGGCTCGAACCGACAGAACCAGTCGGGCGCCGCATCGGTCCCGTCGGCGGCGGGCAGCAGCAGCGGCTGACCTTCCGTCCAGCCCTCAGGCGTCAGGCTGCTTGCCCCATCCACACGCTGTAGCGCGCGCAACAAGCGCAGCATCTCGTCCACCGAGCGACCGACATTATGCGGATAGCAGGTGGTTGCGCGAATAACGCCTTGGGGATCGATGAAGAAGGTCGAGCGCATCGCCATGCTATCGACGGCGGCGTCATCGATCATGCCATAAGCGCGCCCGATCGCCATGCTGGGGTCTTCGATGATCGGAAAGTCGATCGCCACACCGAACAAGTCGCGCAGCGCGCGAACCCAGGCGATATGGGCGTAAAGGCTGTCCACCGACAAGCCGACCAGCTTGCAATCGAGCGCATCGAAATCCGCCTGCCGCCGTGCCAGCGCGGCAAACTCTGTGCTGCATACCGGCGTGAAATCGGCGGGGTGCGAAAAGAAGATCACCCATTGGCCACGCAGGGCCGACAGTTGAAAATCGCCCTTGGTCGATCGGGCGCGGAAATCGGGGGCCATGTCGCCGATACGGACCGGGGGGCGACCATCTATCATAGCTTCGTTCATCGCTGCGTTCCTGCAATCCTGGCGCGGTCGAGGCAACCCCTTGACGACCTCCGATTATACATATACATGGTTCATGTAAATATGAAACTTAAGGAGAGTCGCATGTCCGACCCCATATTGACCAAGGCCCAGGCGCAAATCCTCGCCGCTCGTGACGGCGTGCCCGTGATCAAGGCTTTCTTCGATCCGCCGACCTTCACCGTGACCTATGTCGTGCATGATGCGCAGACGCGCCGCGCCGCCGTGATCGACAGCGTGATGACCTATGACCCCGCCTCCGGCCGCACGAATGTCGAGTCCGCCGATCCGGTGATCGCCTATGTCGAGGCCGAAGGACTGACCGTCGATTGGCATCTGGAAACCCATGCCCATGCCGATCATCTCTCGGCCGCCCCCTATCTCCAGCAGAAGCTGGGCGGGAAGATCGCGATCGGCGCGCATATCTGCGAAGTGCAGCATATGTTCGGCAAGCTGTTCAACGTCGGCGCGGAATTCCCGCGTGACGGATCGGACTTCGACCATTTGTGGGCCGATGGCGACAGTTTCGCGATCGGCAGCCTGTCGGTCACGGTGCTGCATGTGCCGGGCCATACTCCGGCCTGCGTCGCCTATGTGATCGGCGATGCGGTGTTCGTGGGCGATACCATGTTCATGCCCGATTATGGCACCGCCCGCGCCGATTTCCCCGGCGGCGACGCGCGCACCTTGTTCCGGTCGATGCGCCGGTTGCTGGAACTGCCGCCCGAAACCCGGCTCTTCCTGTGTCACGACTATTTGCCCGAAGGCCGCGACCATTATGTCTGGGAAACGACCGTGGCGGAAGAGCGCCGGGCCAATATCCACGCCCATGACGGCATAACCGAAGACGAATTCGTCGCCATGCGTGAGGCGCGCGACGCCACGCTGGCCATGCCGCGCCTGATCCTGCCCTCGGTTCAGGTCAATATGCGCGCGGGCCATCTGCCGGTCGCAGAGGATAATGGCGTTGCCTATCTCAAGATCCCGGTGAACCAGCTATGATCCCGGGCTTTCCCGATGCTCAGCCGGTGGCGGGCCTCATCGGCGGGCTGATGATCGGCGTGGCGGCGGCGATCATGCTGCTCGGCCTCGGCCGGATCGCGGGCGTCAGCGGCCTTGCGGCAAGGGCCGTGGGCTTCACGCAGGGCGGTGCGCCGCGCAGCGTCGCCATCGCCTTCATCCTTGGCCTGCCATTGGGTGCGCTGGTCGTGGCGCTGCTGTCGGGCGGCGTCCCGGCCAGCTATCCCGCGCCCGGCCTGCTGATCGTCGCGGGCCTGATCGTCGGCTATGGCACGCGCCTGGGGTCAGGCTGCACCAGCGGCCATGGCGTATGTGGCGTGTCGCGCCTGTCGCGCCGCTCGCTCACCGCCACCGCTTTGTTCATGGGCAGCGGTTTTGCCACCGTGGCGATCCTGCGTTTGGCGGGACTTTTGTGATGCGGATCATCCTGGCTCTATTGTCCGGTTCGCTGTTCGGCGCGGGCCTTGCCCTGTCGGGCATGGCCGATCCGATGCGGGTGCGCGCCTTCCTCGACCTGTTGGGACCATGGGATCCGACGCTGGCCTTCGTCATGGGCGGCGCGATGATCCCGATGGCGCTTGCCTGGCTGGTGCAGAAGCGGATCGAGCGCCCCATCGCCGATCAGCAGTTCAACCTGCCCGAAACCCGCAGGATCGACGGCAAGCTCGCGCTCGGCGCGATCCTGTTCGGCATCGGCTGGGGCATAGGCGGCCTGTGCCCCGGCCCCGCCCTCGCCAGCCTGGCGCTTGCCCCGGCGGCGGTCGCTCCGTTCGTGCTGGCCATGCTGGGCGGCATGGCGCTGCACCGCGTCACGTCAAGACCATAACCGGCACGCCGGACCAAGGAGGTTCATCATGGATATCAAGCGGCTTTCCCCAACCTTCGGCACTGCCCCGCAACTGACGCCGCACGATGTCGAACAGGCCGCGCGCGAGGGCTTTCGCGCGATCATCTGCAACCGCCCCGATGGCGAGGAGGATGGCCAACCGACCGCTGCGGACATCGGTGCCGTCGCCAGAGCCGCTGGCCTCGCCTTCGCGCATATCCCGGTGACCCCCGGCGCGATGACCGACGCCGATGCCCAGGCGATGCGCCACGCGCTCGATACGCTCCCCGGCCCGGTGCTGGGCTATTGCCGGTCAGGCGCGCGCGCCGAAAAGCTGGCGGCGATGGCGGACGCGCTGGTCACCGGACATGACGCCGCCCCTTATGATATCCTGATCATCGGCGGCGGCAGCGCCGGGATCGCTACCGCCGCCAGCATCCTCAAGCGCCGCCGGGGCATCCGCCTCGCCATCATCGAACCAAGTGACGATCATTATTATCAGCCCGGCTGGACGATGGTGGGCGCGGGCGTGTTCGACAGCGGCTTTACCCGGCGCAGCGAGGCGCACCTGATTCCGACCGGGGCCACCTGGATCAAAGGATCGGCCAGTAGTTTCCTGCCCGATGACAAACAGGTGCGGCTCGATGACGGGCGGCGGATCGGCTATGGCGTGTTGATCGTCTGCCCCGGCATCAAGCTCGACTGGAACGCCATACCGGGCCTTGTCGATGCGCTCGGCCATGATGGCGTCACGTCCAATTATCGCTACGATCTGGCCCCCTATACCCATCGCCTGGCCAAGGCGTTCAAAGGCGGACGCGCGCTGTTCACCCAGCCGCCAATGCCGATCAAATGCGCGGGCGCGCCGCAAAAGGCGATGTATCTGTCCTGCCACCGCTGGGAAAAGGCCGGGGTGCTGGCGCAGACCGATGTGCAGTTCCACACTGCCGGGCCAGTCTTGTTCGGGGTCGCCGCCTATGTTCCGGCGCTGATGGACTATGTCGATCGCTACGGCATTCACCTCAACTTCGGGTCGAAGCTGGTGGAGATTGATGGCCCGGCCAAGACCGCCATTTTCGAGCAAGCGGACGGCGATGGCGTCAGGCGCGTGGCGGAACGCTATGACATGATCCATGTCGTCCCCCCGCAGGTCGCGCCCGATTTCATCCGCAACAGTATGCTCGCCACGCCCTCCGGTTTCGTCGCTGTCGACGAGGCGACTTTGCGCCATCCACGCTACCCCGATATTTTCGCGCTGGGCGATGCCTGTTCTGCGTCCAATGCCAAGACCGCCGCTGCCGCGCGCAAGCAGGCGCCTGTCGTCGCGGTGAACGCGCTGGCCGCGCTTGATGGCCATCCCCCGGTCGCCGCCTATGACGGCTATGGCAGTTGCCCGCTGACCGTCGAGGCCGGCAAGATCGTGCTGGCCGAATTCGGCTATGGCGGCAAATTAATGCCCAGCTTCCCCAACTGGCTGATCGACGGCACCCGCCCGTCGCGCCTGTCCTGGCTGCTCAAGGACACGATCCTGCCGCCGGTCTATTGGCATGGAATGCTCAAGGGGCGCGAGTGGATGGTAAAGCCCGAGCCCATCGGGTCGCAGTCATGATGGACCTGACCCAATATCTGCTCGGCGGCCTGTCGGGCAGCCTGGTCGGCTTCGTGCTGGGCCTGGTCGGCGGTGGCGGGTCCATTCTGGCCGTGCCGTTGATGGTCTATCTGGTCGGCGTGCCCAACCCCCATGTCGCTATCGGCACCAGCGCGCTCGCGGTCGCCATCAATGCCGCGACGGGCCTCGCCAGCCATGCTCGTGCCCATCATGTCAAATGGCGCTGCGGCGGCATCTATGCCGCGGCGGGCATCGTCGGCGCGCTCGCCGGATCGACCTTTGGCAAGATGGTGGATGGTGAAAAATTGCTGGCCCTGTTCGCGCTGGTCATGCTGCTGGTCGGCGTGCTGATGCTCAAGGGGCGCGGCGATGCGGGCAATCCGGGCGCGGAATGCAATCGCGAAAAAGCGCCCAAGGTGGTGGGCTATGGCCTTGGGTCGGGCTTGTTTTCCGGCTTTTTCGGCATCGGCGGCGGCTTCCTAATCGTGCCGGGATTGGTCGCTTCAACCGGCATGCCGATGCTGATGGCGGTGGGCACCTCGCTCGTCGCCGTCACGGCGTTCGGCCTCACCACGGCCGCCAACTATGCCTTTTCCGGGCTGATCGACTGGCCGCTCGCCGCCGTGTTCGTGGCGGGCGGGGTCGTCGGCGGCATCGGCGGCACGCGGCTCGCTGAACGGCTGGGAGCCAAGACCGGGCGGCTGACCACCGTCTTTGCGGTCCTGATCTTCGTCGTTGCCCTCTACATGCTCTGGCGCAGCGCCGCTGCCTTCCTGCCCGGCCTCTGACAATCTGACCTATCTCTTTATCCCTGCCCATCTGGTATAAGATCGGGCGAAAGGACATGCCCCATGTTCGACTCCTTAGACGCCCTGATCCTCGCCCGCGCACAATTCGCTTTCACGATCAGCTTCCATTTCCTCTTCCCGGCCTTTTCGATCGGCCTCGCCAGTTTCCTGATGGTGCTGGAGGGGCTGTGGCTCGCCACCGGCAAGGGCGTCTATGCCAATCTCTTCCGCTACTGGCTCAAAATCTTCGCCGTCGTCTTTGCCATGGGCGTCGTGTCGGGCATCGTCATGTCCTATCAGTTCGGCACCAACTGGTCGGTCTTCTCCGACAAGGCGGGGCCGGTCATCGGGCCGCTCATGGCCTATGAAGTGCTGACCGCCTTCTTCCTGGAAGCCGGGTTCCTGGGCGTCATGCTGTTCGGCATCAACAAGGTCGGGCGCAAGTTGCACTTCACCGCCACCTGCGCGGTCGCCATCGGCACCTTCATCTCCGCCTTCTGGATCCTGTCGGTCAATAGCTGGATGCAGACGCCGACCGGCTATGAGATCGGCGCGAACGGCCAGTTCCTGCCCGGCCCCAGCTGGTTGGCGATCATCTTCAACCCGAGCTTCCCCTATCGCCTGGTCCACACGGTATTGGCCGCCTATCTGACCACCGCCTTTGCGGTCGGCGGCGTCGGTGCCTGGCATCTGCTCAAGGACCGGACCAACCCCGGCGCACGCACCATGTTCTCCATGGCGATGTGGATGGCGGCGATCGTCGCACCGATCCAGATTTTCGCAGGCGACATGCACGGCCTCAACACGCTTGAGCATCAGCCAGCCAAGGTGATGGCGATGGAAGGCCATTATGACAGCCATCCGGATGGCGCGCCGCTCATCCTGTTCGGCATCCCCGACAGCGCCAACAAGCGGGTCGATTATGCTGTGTCCATTCCCAAGGCGTCGTCGCTGATCCTCAAGCATGACCTCAATGCGCCGATGAAGGGCCTCGACACCGTTCCGCAAGCGGACCAGCCGCCGGTCGGGATCGTTTTCTGGGCATTTCGCGTCATGGTCGGCATCGGCTTTGCGATGCTGGGGCTGGGCCTGTGGAGCCTGATCGCGCGCTGGCGCGGCAAACTGCATGACTGGCCATGGCTGCATCGCGCCGCGCTGGTGATGGGGCCATCCGGATTCGTCGCTGTGCTGGCAGGGTGGATCGTGACCGAGGTCGGGCGGCAGCCCTTCACCGTCTATGGCCTGCTGCGCACTGCGCAAAGCGCCTCGCCACTGGATGCGCCCGCCGTCGCCGCGTCGCTGCTCGCCTTCGTCATCGTCTATTTCAGCGTCTTCGGCATGGGCATCTGGTATCTGCTGCACCTGATGAAGAAGCCGCCCGAAGCGCATGAAAGCATGCTGGATGGCGCGCCGATCCGCACCGCAGGCATCACGCCTGCACCCGCTATCGAAGGAGGCGACGCATGATCGACCTGACCGTCATCTGGGCCGCCATCATCGGCTTTGCGATCATCGCCTATGTCGTGATGGACGGGTTCGACCTCGGCATCGGCCTGCTCTTCCCTCTGTTCAAGGTGGGCAAGGATCGCGACACCGCGATGAACAGCATCGCGCCGGTATGGGATGGCAATGAAACCTGGCTGGTGCTGGGCGGCGGTGGCCTGCTTGCGGCCTTTCCGCTGGCCTATGCCATCATCCTGCCCGCCCTTTATGCCCCGCTGATCGCGATGCTGCTCGGCCTCGTGCTGCGCGGCGTCGCGTTCGAGTTTCGCTGGCGCGATCCGGCGCATCGCGCCTGGTGGGACCGCGCCTTCACCGGCGGGTCCGCCGTCGCGACTTTTGCGCAAGGGATTGCATTGGGTGCCTTGCTGCAGGGGATCAGCGTCGAAGGCCGCGCTTATTCGGGCGGCTGGTGGGAATGGCTCTCACCCTTCTCGCTACTCACCGGCTTTGGGCTGATGGTCGGCTATGCGCTGCTCGGTGCGTGCTGGCTCAACTGGAAGACCGAGGGCGGCCTACAGCGCCAGGCGGTGACCTATGCCGGGCGGCTGGGCATTGCACTGCTGATCCTGATCGCCGCGGTCAGCCTCGCCACGCTGACGCTGGAGGGCAGCTATCAAAGCCGCTGGCTCGCTTGGCCGGGCGTTCTCGCTACCGCGCAGGTGCCGCTGGCGACGGTCATCGTCACCGCGCTCTTCTACCGCAGCCTGTCCCAGCGCAAGGATGCCCAACCCTTCCTCTGGGCACTCGCCCTGTTTGGCCTGTGCCTGCTCGGCCTTGGCATTTCGATCTGGCCCTATGTCATCCCGGAACGCGTCACCATCTGGGAAGCGGCCGCCCCCTATCGCAGCCAACTCTTCATGCTGGTGGGCGGCGCGGTACTGGTCCCGATCATCCTCGCCTATACCGCCTGGGCCTATTGGGTGTTCCGGGGCAAGGTCGGCAGCGATGGCTATCATTGATGCGTAAACAGCTAAGCCAAATCGGCTGGTTCATCGGTATCTGGGCCGCGAGCATCGCGGCCCTTGGGCTGCTGTCCTTAGGCTTGCGCCACTGGTTGCTCTGACCCTGCGACCAGGCCGCGCTCCAGCGCGCAAGAGCGTGGCGGGCTCTGAAGATCGGCCTGAGACTTCGCGCTGGCGACCGCCTCGCCGATCAATAGCAGGGTCGGGTCTTCATCGCTGATCGTCTGAACCAGGAAGGCCAGCATGGACAGCCTGCCCCGGATCAGCCTTTCGTTCGGCAGCGAGACATTGACCGCCACCATCACCGGCGTTTCCGGGTCGCGCCCCGCCGCGATCAGGTTGCGGGCAATCTCGCCTGCCGCCGCCCGGCCCATATAGATGCCGATCGTCCCGCCCGGTTGCGCCAGCGCGTCCCAGTCCAGCTTCAACGCTTCCCCCGCCTTCCAATGCGCCGTCACCAGCGTCAGCCCGCGTGCCTTGCCGCGCAGGGTAAGCGAAGCATGGCCGCTCGCCGCCGCCGCGCTGGCCGTCGTGATACCGGGGCAGATCCGTACCCGTACGCCACCTTCGCCCAGATGCGCCATCTCTTCCGCCGACCGGCCGAAGATCGACGGATCGCCCCCTTTCAGCCGCACGACACGCTTGCCTGCGCGGGCTGCGGCCAGCAGCAGGTCGTTGATGCTCTCCTGCTGTTTGCTGTGCCGCCCGGATCGTTTGCCCACGCTCACCCGCTCGACCCCAGCGGGGATAAGGTCCAACACGCCCGGCCCGACCAGCGCATCGTAGAAGACGATGCCCGCCGCGCCGATCAGCTTTTCCGCCTTGCGCGTCAGCAAATCCGGGTCGCCCGGCCCCGCGCCCACCAGCCAGACCTCACCCGGCGCGATCAGGTCATTCGGCTGCATGCAACGTCTCCTGCGAAGTCTGGACGAGAATATTGGCGAGTGCGGGACGGCATGACCCGCAATTGGTCCCCGCGCCGATCGCCGTGCCGATGGCGGACACATCGACCAACTGCTGGTCACGGATCGCCGCGACGATCTGGTTGAGGCCGATGTCGAAGCAGACGCACACCACCGCGCCCTTGTCGGGCTGGCTGCCCGGCCCTCGCGCAGCCAGCACGGACGCGCCCACGGCCTCGACCGCGAGTTGCCCGATCAGCCAGTCGCGCGTCGGTAAAAGGCCACTGCGGGTGATGATCAGCACGCCCGCGAGTTTCCCCTCGCGGATGATCGCCACGCGGCGGGTGCCACGCGTCTGGTCGATCGCCTCGACCCTTTCGCCTTTGGGCAGGCAGGCTTCCAGCCGCGCCGGATCGCCATTGCCCGCCACTTCATAGAGCGCGCCACCCGGTACGGTGATCCGCGTCGCCCACAGGCACGGCACGCGCACCGACTCGGCCCCGCGCAGGATGAGAAAGCCTTTCCACTCGGTCGCGATCCTCTCGACCCGGACAGGGGTGGACTTGAAACCCGGCTGCCCCGAATGGGGATCGACCAGCGGGCGCGGCAACAGGCCGGTGCGGCCCCCGGTCGATTGCTGGTCGGTCCAGTGGATCGGTGTGAACACTTCACCGGGGCGCTGCCCGCCGCTGATCCGCGCGCGGAACAGGCTCTCGCCCTGCGCCGTCGACACCCGCGCGAGATCGCCATCGGCAATACCTAGAGCGGTCGCGTCGCGCGGATGCAACTCGACCAAAGGCTCCTCGCGATGCCGCGCCAGTTTCGGCGACAGGCCCGTGCGCGTCATCGTATGCCATTGATCGCGATAGCGGCCGGTGTTCAATGTCATCGGCCAGTCGCGCAGCGGTCCTTGCAACGCCATCTGCGTCACCGGCACCAGCCGCGCCTTGCCATCGGGTGTTGGAAACCGCCCGTCTGCAAAAGGCATGCCGCCCCAGCGGAACGGCGCCAACGCCTCATAGGCCTCATTGCCGATCGTCGCCTGCGCACGCAAATTGAGTAGCCGCGCCCCATCATTCTGATAGGCGGTCAGTCGCGCATGTTCGCGCCAGATGTCGGCGGGCCGATCATAGGCGAAGGCATTGCGCCACCCCATCCGCCGCGCAACCTGCGTGACGATCCACCAGTCCGGTTTCGTTTCGCCGGGCAGCGGGAGCAGCGCCCGCTGGCGGCTGATCGTGCGGTCGCTATTGGTGACGGTCCCGTCCTTCTCGCCCCAGGCAGCGGCGGGCAACCGCACATGAGCATGGACGGCGGTATCGGTGGTCGCCATCACGTCCGACACGACCACGAACGGGCAGGCTTCCAGCGCCGCGCGCACACGCCCCGCATCGGGCATCGAGACAGCGGGATTGGTGGCCATCACCCACAGCGCCTTGATCCGTCCTTCGTCGATCGCGCGGAACAGGTCGACAGCCTTCAGCCCCGGCTTGGTCGCCACGTTCGGCGCGGCCCAGAAACGCCCGACCCGCGCGACATTGTCGGGCGCGAAATCCATATGCGCCGCCAGCGTCGTCGCCAGCCCGCCAACCTCGCGCCCGCCCATGGCATTGGGCTGGCCCGTGATCGAAAATGGCGCGGCACCGGGCTTGCCGATGCGGCCGGTGGCGAGGTGGACGTTGATGATCGCATTCACCTGATCCGTACCCCGGATCGACTGGTTGATCCCCTGGCTGAACAGCGTAACCGTGCGCGGGGTCGCGGCGAACATCTCGTAAAATTGCTGCAATTCGGTGGGCGGCAGGTCGCACGCCTTCGCCGTGGTCCACAGGTCATGGCCAGTACGGATCGCCTCCCAGAAGCCATCGGGCGCAGCAACGCTATCGCGCAGAAAGTCCGCATCCAGCAATCCGGCCTGATCCATCCAGGCGAGCAACCCGTTCATCAGCGCCACGTCGCTGCCGGGCTTGAGCGGCAGATGCAGGTCCGCCCCTTCGCAGCTTTCGGTGCGGCGCGGATCGATCACGACCAACTTCGTGCCGCGCGTGGCCCGCGTCGCCTGTATCCGCTGATAGACGATCGGATGGCACCAGGCGGTGTTGGACCCAACGAGCACGATCAGGTCCGCCTCATCCAGATCGTCATAGCTGGCTGGCACGACATCCTCGCCGAACGCGCGCATGTGCCCCGCCACCGCGCTCGACATGCACAGGCGGCTGTTGGTGTCGATATTGGCCGACCCGATAAAGCCCTTCATCAACTTGTTGGCGACATAATAATCTTCGGTCAGCAACTGGCCGGAGACGTAGAAGGCGACGCTGTCCGGCCCGTGCTTGGCGATCGTCTCGCGAAAGCGCTTCGCCACTAAGTCGAGCGCCTTGTCCCAGCTGGCTCGCTTGTCGCCGATCATCGGATGGAGCAACCGCCCTTCCAGCCCGACCGTCTCACCCAGATGCGTACCCTTGGAACAGAGCTTGCCGCCATTGGCCGGATGCGCCGCATCCCCCGCAATCGTTACGGCACGCGGCCCGGTCGGCGTCGCGGAGATACCGCAACCGACACCGCAATAGGCGCAGGTCGTGCGGATGGATGCCGACATTATAACCCCTCCCTTCCAAGGGAGGGGTTGGGGGTGGGTGCGTGCCCCAAGCAT